>NZ_JAXCWT010000005.1:0-427960 GCF_034044835.1 Stenotrophomonas sp. CFBP8994
CCCGCCGCGCCCGCCGCCGCCGCCGCCGCCGTCGCCGCGCCTGTGGCCGCTTCGGCACCGGCGGCGCCCGTGGTCGCCCCGGCCGCGCCGAAACCGACACCTGCACCGGTAGCGGAACCCGTCGCCGAAGACGATCTGCCGCCGTGGCACCAGGCCGGCAGCGACGAGCGTGATGAAGCGTTGGCGGTGGAACTGGCCAGCCCCGACGCCGCCATGGCCGCGCCGTGGGAAGCCCCGCCGGCACGCGCGCCCGCGCCCGTCCAGGCGGTGGCACCCGCGCCGCGCCCGCAGGGCATCGCCATCAGCCCGTCGCCCGCGGCCGGCAATGCCGGGCCGGTCGCGCTGGCCTCGGCTGAAACCTGGCTGGAACTGGTCGCCCAGAGCCAGCTGAATGGTCCGTCGCGGCAGCTGGCCGCGCATGCGGCCTTCATCGGGTTCCAGCACGGCGTCTTGAAACTGGCCGTATCGCCCGGATTTGAGTACCTGTGTTCGGACCGTTCGCTGGCGGCCCTGACCGAGGCCCTGTCGGGCCCGCTCGGGATGACCCCGAAGATCGTGATCGAACATGGCAACGCCGAGGCCGAAACGCTGCACCAGCGTTCCGACCGCCAGCGTGGCGAACGACAGCAGGCGGCCGAAACCGCCTTCATGGCCGACCCGTCGGTGCAGCTGCTGATCCAGCAGCATGGCGCCCGGGTCGTGACCGATTCCATCCGTCCTTTTGATGAGTAACACGACATGCGCGGCAACATCGCCCAACTGATGCAGCAGGCCCAGAAGATGCAGGAAAACCTGCAGAAGGCCCAGGAAGAACTCGCCAAGCTGGAAGTCACCGGCACTGCCGGCGGCGGCATGGTCAGCGTGACCCTGACCGGCGCCAAGGAGTGCCGCAAGGTGCGCATCGATCCGTCGATCCTGTCCGATGCGGAAATGACCGAAGACCTGGTCGCAGCCGCCTTCAACGACGCCTCGAACAAGATCGATGCCGAATCCAAGAACCGCATGGGCTCGGCCACGGCCGGCATGCAGCTGCCGCCCGGCATGAAGCTGCCGTTCTAAGCGTGAGCCTGCCCCTGCTCGAACAGCTGATCGAGGCCTTCCGGGTACTGCCCGGGGTGGGTCAGAAGACCGCCCAGCGCATGGCCTACCACGTGCTGGAGCGCGAGCGCGAGGGCGGCAAAAAGCTGGCCGAGGTCCTGGCCAAGGCGATCGAGCGCATCGGCCATTGCGCGCAGTGCCGCGATTTCAGCGAAACCGAAATCTGCGCGGTGTGCGCCAATGGCAGCCGCGAACGCCAGCAGCTGTGCGCGGTGGAATCGCCGGCCGACCGGCTGGCCATTGAAACCGCCACCGGGTTCCGCGGCGTGTACTTCGTGCTGCAGGGGCGGCTGTCGCCGCTGGACGGCGTCGGCCCGCGCGAACTCGGCCTGGACCAGCTGGAAGCACGGCTGGGGCAGGGCGAGGTGCAGGAGCTGATCATCGCCACCAGCGCCACCGTCGAAGGCGAGGCCACCGCGCATTACCTGGCGCAGCTGGCGCGCGCCCACAAGGTGCGGCCCAGCCGGCTGGCGCAGGGCCTGCCGCTGGGTGGCGAGCTGGAATACGTGGACCGCGGCACGCTGTCGCACGCGTTCGGCACCCGTACCGAAGCAACCTGACCACCGGCGTTGCCGGCAACCCTCAAGGTGACCCCATGTCTGAAGACACCCTGTTCGGAAAGATCATCCGCCGCGAAATTCCGGCCACCATCGTCTACGAAGATGACGAGGTGCTGGCGTTCAAGGACATCGCGCCGCAGGCGCCGGTGCACGTGCTGTTCATTCCCAAGAACGAAGCCATTCCCACGCTGGACGACGTGCAGCCCTCGCAGGCGCACCTGATCGGCAAGCTGGCGCTGGCGGCGGCAGCGTACGCACGCCGCGAGGGCTTCGCGCAGGATGGCTACCGCATCGTCATGAACTGCCGCGAGCACGCAGGGCAGACGGTGTTCCATATCCATCTGCACCTGTTGGCCGGCGCCCCGTTGGGGCACTTCGGTACGCCGGGTGCATGAAAAAAAATCGCCCCGAAGGGCGATTTTTTTTACCACCAACCCCAACCGCGGTAGCCCCAGCCGGGACCCCAACCCGGGCCCCACGGGCCATACGGATAGACCGGCACCACATCCACCTGGCGCTGTTCCGGCCACAGGTAGATCACGTCGGCCTCCAGCTTGGGCAGGCGGTACTCGTAATCGCCGATGCGGGTGTTTTCGTAGCCGGCGATCTTGCCGATGAAGGTCACGTCGCGGCCTTCCTCGAACACAGCCGGATCGTAGAAGCCGGCACGGCAGGCCACGAAGCGGCCATCGCTGGCGTCGTTGGAACTGGTGTTCGGGCGGCCGCTGCCATTGAGCGGGCGCGACAGCAGCTGGAAGCAGGTCTGACCCTGGCCCGGGGTGGTTTCGATGATGCGGCCGCCCCAGCGGACCGGCGTGCCCACCTGCTGGGTGGCGACCGAATCGCGTGGGCTGACCACGCTGAACTGCCCCTGCAGCGGTTTGGGGGCCGTGGCACAGGCGGCCAGCGCCAGCGACGCGGCAAGGGGAAGCAGGATCTTGACGTTCATGAGGTTGCTCCGGTGGACGGGCGATGCCTGTGCAGGTCACGCACGAGTGAAGGGTCGAGCTCAGCGCCAGCGTAGCGCGCGTGAACGAAACGCTGGCTGAGCGGAATCAACGCCGGGTCGGGACGTTGCCGGTGGACGCGCTGCGCCCACTCCGTGGCGGTTTCCGCAGGTTCCCGGGCCAGGCCATGCCGCGCGTAACGCCGCCCCAGCCGGTGCCAGGCCCGCAGCAGGGGATCGCGCTCGCGCTCCCCTCGGGCCAGCAGCCATGCCATCCAGCCTAGCGCGCCGCCTGCGAAGGCAATGAAAATGCCAACCAGCTGCGCCGGCTCCAGCTTGTCGATGCCAAGGGGACGCAGCAGCTGCTGCTGGCGGTTGGCGTCGAAGGACAGCACCAGGTCGTTCCAGCTGCGGCGCAGGAAGTCGCCCACCTGGCCCAGCTGCAGCCAGCGGCCTTCCAGGGTGGTGCCGGCGCCGTCGCCCAGGCGGTCTTCCAGCGTGTCATAGATGCGCTCGGGGGCGACCGCCGCGGTCGGGTCCACCCGCACCCAGCCGCGCTGCGGCAGCCACACTTCGGCCCAGGCGTGCGCATCCATGCGCCGCACCACGTAGTAGTTGCCGTAGGGATTGCGCTGGCCGCCGGCAAAGCCGGTCACCACCCGTGCGGGGATGCCGGCGTTGCGCATCAGCACCACGAACGAAGAACTGAAGTGCTGGCAGAAGCCGGCCTGCTGGTCGAACAGGAACTCGTCCACGCTGTGCCGGCCCGGTGCCGGCGTTGAAAGCGTGTACGCGAAGCGCGAGCGGATCCAGTCCAGCGCCCGCGCCACGATGGCCGCATCGTTGCTGCCCGCCTCCTGCCGCCACTGCCGCCCCAATGCTGCCGTGCGCGGGTTGAGGTCGGGCGGCAGTTGGAGTGCCAACTGCCGCTGGAACGCGCTGAGCGGCTCGGTGTATGCCGACGCCGGTGCCGACTGCAGGCGCCACCGGGTGAGTGCCGACAGGTTGCGATCGCTGCGCAGGCTGTAGGTGCCATCCAGCGTGGTGCCGGCCGGTGCCTGCAGGGGCAGGTCCAGCGCCACCAGCTGGCGGCGGTCGGTGGGCTCGTAGTCGATCTGGTAGTCCCAGCGCGCCGCGCTGCGGGTCACCGGCGGTGGCGGGCGTCGCTCGCTGTAGGGATCGCGGTCCCAGCGCCGACCGTCGAAGCGGGTCATCACCGGCCCGCGCCAGTAGCGCTGCTCAGGCGGGGGCGCGGCACCGATGAAGCTCACCCGCAGCGCGGTGGCATCATCGGCCATCAGGTCCAGCCACTCGGAGGGTTCCATGTGGTCGGACAGGCCGGGCTTGCCCACCGCGCGGTCCGGCAGCCCCCACAGCGGCTCGCTCAGTCGCGGGAACAGCCAGAACGCGGCCAGCGCCAGCGGCAGGCCCAGCGCCACCAGCTTGCCCACCCCGCGCAGCTGTTCGGCCAACGCGGCGCCGGGCGCATGCCCTTCCGCGCGCGCCAGGCGCTGCAGGGTGAGCAGCGTGGCCAGCGCCGCCAGTACCGCCAGGCCCATGGTCAGCGGGCCCTGGTCGAGCAGGAACGCAGCGAACGGGGCGAACAGCGCAAAGCCCAGCAGGCTGCGCGCATCGCGCAGGCTGCGCAGCTCGCTGGATTTCAGTGCCAGCATCGCCGCGAGCAGCGCACAGCCGGTATCGCGGCCCGGGCGGGCGCCCATCTGCCAGTAGATCGCGGCCAGCATGCCCAGCACCAGCAGCACGCGGACCGGACCGGGCAGCACGCGTTGCCCGGACGCCAGTGCGGTGAGCACCGCCGCCACGGCGAACACGCTGGCCAGCAGCGGCGGCAGCTGCAGCAGCAGTGGCACCAGGGCCAGCGCCGCGCTGGCC
Organism: Stenotrophomonas sp. CFBP8994; assembly: GCF_034044835.1. NCBI lineage: Bacteria > Pseudomonadati > Pseudomonadota > Gammaproteobacteria > Lysobacterales > Lysobacteraceae > Stenotrophomonas > Stenotrophomonas sp. CFBP8994. The sequence goes on from NZ_JAXCWT010000005.1 coordinate 4,498, forward strand.
AGGGTCCAGCGGCGGGCGGCGGGTGACAGCAGCGGGGCGGAAGGGTCAGCCATGCGGCATCAGCGCCAGTGCGCGTTGGCAGAGGTGGTGGTGGCTGCTGCCCTGGCCGGGACCCAGCGCCGGTTGGCCGGGGAGCTGCAGCGTGTAACGGCGGCCTTCGCGTTCGGCCAGGTCGACCCAGCGTGCCAGCCGCGAGATCTTCATTTCGAGCGGCAGTGGACCCATCTGCCGCCAGTCCAGCAGCACGTCTACGCCCAGCGGCCTCTCGTACTCGCGTACCAGCAGCGTGTCGCGGCGTGCGGAGTGCTTCCAGGAAATGCTTCGCTGCGGGTCGCCCGGCCGGTAGGGGCGCAGCTGGTGCAGTTCATCGCCACTGGCATGCACGCGGGTGTGCAGCGGGTCGCCATCGCCCTCGGGCAGCGGCGGTGGCTGCTGCTCGGGCGCGGCGTAGACCAGCAACGGCGTGTCGGGCCACACCCATGACCATGCCCGCACCAGCCCCAGTGGCTGGGTGGTGGAAATGCGGATGCGGTCCACGTCCAGCCAGCCGCGACGCGTGGTGGGCAGCAACAGGTCCACTTCGATCTGGTCGGTATCCACCAGGTGGCCGTAACCCTGGCTGTCGCCCAGCGCCAGCACCAGGCCGCGGCGCACGCGGGTATCGGCACGCGACAGGTTGATGCGCAGGCGCAGCGTGGCGCCGGCCACCACCGGTTCGGCCGACACCGCATCGATCTGCAGGCCCGACAACTGCAGGTGCGCGCTGAGCGCGCTGGCAACGGCCACCGTGGCCAGCAGCAGCGCCAGCAGCAACGCCGGGTTGTTGTTGTAGTTCAGCGCGCCCATCAGCATCGTCCCCAGCAACAGGGCCACGAACAGGCCGAAGCGGGTCGGCAGCACGTAGATGCGGCGGCGGTCCATGCGGCGCGGCAGGCTCTCCGGCTGCCGTGGCCGGGCCATCAGTACCAGCCTGCGCCAGCGGTCTCCCCAGCCGCTGCGCACTCAGTCCACCGGAACGGTCTGGAGGATGGCGCGGGCCAGCGCCGGTCCGGTGCTGGCCTCGGCTTCGGGCACCAGCCGATGTCCGGCCACCGCGATGAACAGCGTCTGCACGTCTTCGGGCACCACGTGGGTGCGGCCCAGCAGCAGGGCATGCGCCTTGGCCGCACGCAGCAGCGCCAGCCCCGCGCGCGGCGACAGGCCGACCCGCACACCGGCGTGCTGGCGGCTGCGCGCCAGCAATGCCTGTACGTATTGGATCAGCGCTTCGCTGGCGTGCACCTGGCTGACCGCCTCGCGCAGGGCACGTACCTGGTTGTCATCCAGGCAGGCGGTGGCCTGTGCGATCAGGTGGCGGCGGTCGGTGCCGCGCAGCAGCTCCCGTTCGGATTCGGGGTTGGGATAGCCCAATGCAAGCCGCAGCAGGAAGCGGTCCAGCTGCGAATCGGGCAGCGGGAACGTGCCCGAAAGATCCACCGGGTTCTGGGTGGCGATCACGAAGAAGGGATCGGGCAGTGGATGGGTCACGCCATCAAGGGTGACCTGCTGCTCGGCCATCGCTTCGAGCAGCGCGCTCTGCGTACGTGGCGGCGCGCGGTTGATTTCATCGGCCAGCAGCACATGCGTGAAGACCGGGCCGGGATGGAACTGGAACTGGCGACTGGCCGCCTCATAAACCGAGACGCCGAGCACATCGGCGGGAAGCAGGTCCGAGGTGAACTGCACGCGCTGGAAACCCAATCCCAGGCTGGACGCCAGCGCGTGGGCCAGCGTGGTCTTGCCCAGGCCGGGCAGGTCCTCGATCAGCAGGTGCCCACCGGAGAGCAGCGCGACAAATGCCAGGCGGACTTCATGGGCCTTGCCCAGCACCAGCCCATTGACCTGGTCCTGTGCGTTGCGCAGGGACTGTCGCAGTTCTTCGGGTAGCATGGCGGGCACGCGGGGCGAAGTATCCATGTTCGTCTCGTGTCGATGATTCCTTCGATTCTATAGAGCAATGCAGGGCGAACAACGCGCACGCACAATTTTTTTGGTGTTGTGGACGCTCATCACGGCCGTCAAGCTCGTGGTGGCCGCGCGTCTGCCCCTGTTCGTGGACGAAGCGTTCTATTGGCAGGAAGGCCAGCACCTGGCCGCCGCCTATTCCGATCTGCCCGGGCTGACCGCGTGGCTGGCACGCCTGGGCGTGGAGCTGGGCGGCAACCACGTGCTGGCACTGCGCCTGCCGTTCCTGGCGATCGGCGCGATGCTGCCGTGGCTGGTCTCACGCATCGCTACCCGCTGGTTTGGCGCGGTGGCGGGCTGGCAGGCAGGCAGCCTGACCGTGTTGATGCCCCTGTCGGCCACGCTGGGCATGCTGGCCGTGCCCGATGTGCCGATGGCGCTGGCGGCGGTGCTGTGCCTGGATGCCGGCGCGCGCCTGCTGCGCAGCGTCGATGCGGCGGCGGCGGTGAAGCTGTCGTTGGGGCTGGTGATCGGCGCGCTGAGCCATTACCGCTTCATCGGCGTGATCGTGGTCGGTTTCATTGCCCTGCTGCTGTTGCCGCAAGGGCGGCGCACGCTGCGTGATCCGCGCGTGTGGGTCGCGCTGGCGGTGGGCGTGATGGCCTGGCTGCCGCTGCTGGCGTGGAATGCCGACAACCAGGATGCCGGCCTGAAGTTCCAGGTGGTCGAACGCCACCCGTGGGCATTCCAGTGGAGTGGCCTGTGGTTCCTGGTGATCCAGCCGATGCTGGTCACGCCGATCCTGTGCATCGCGATGTGGAAGGTGGCGCTGGCCGGCACCCGTTCCGGCGGTGGCGCGCGCGCGCAGTGGCGCTACTTCGGCCTGGTGGGTGCGGTGTCCACGCTGGCGATCTTCGCACTGGGCTTCTTCACCGACGTGGAGCGCATCAGCTTCCATTGGCCGCTGCCTGGCTACCTGGCGCTGCTGGTGGCAGTGCCGGTGGTGCTCAATGGCTGGCCGCGCTGGTTGCGCCGCACCGGCTGGTGGCTGGCCGGCGCAGGGCTGGCACTGGCGTTCTCGTATTACCTGGTGGCCTCCAGTCCGGGCCTTCGCGAGCAGCTGGCCGGCGACAAGTATTACCCGCGCAATTTCGCCGGCTGGGCGCCGTTGGCCGATGAGGTGCGCCAGGAGCTGGCGGGCATGCCGCCGGGCACGCGCGTACTGGCCGGCAACTTCAAGGTAGGGGCCGAGCTGGGCTTCCAGCTGCGCGATCCGCGCATCGAAGTGCTGCGCCACCCGCTCAACGACAAGCACGGCCGCACCGCGCAGCTCGGCCTGTGGGGCCTGCTGCACGATGGCCAGCGCGATGGGCCGATGCTGCTGGTGCTTTCGCCCAGTGACCAGCGCTACCGCGACCTGCTTGAGCGCTACCACGACATCTGCGCGCAGGTGGGCCCGTTGCCGCCGCCGCGCGTGGTCAGCCAGGACCATGGCTACCAGCGCTTCCTGCTGTTCAAGCTGCCCGCGCAGCGCATCGAGGGTCCCTGCGTGACCCCGGCCATGGCCTGGGTGGATGCGCCCCTGCAGGATGAGAAGGTGGCCGAGCGCATGGAAGTGCGCGGGTGGGCGTTCAAGGACGGCGTAGGGCTGTCGCGCGTGGAGCTGTTGATCGATGGCCAGCCGGTGGGCGATGCGGTGTACGGCCGCGCGTATGACATCACCGCCGCGTGGAAAATCTCCACCGATCCCCAGCACCCGCGCGTGGCCTTCGATGCCACGCTCGACACCCGCCAGCTCGCGCCGGGCAAGCACTGGCTGGGCATGACGCTGTATGGCAACGATGGCAGCGTGGAGCAGTGGCAGGAACAATCCTTCATCGTCCCCGCGCGCTGACCGGGCCGGCATTTTTCACGGAAGAAGAGATCCATGCGCGACGCGTTGCCTGCTGCTGCCTTTCCCGCTGTTGCCGTACCTGCCACCACTGAATCGCGCGTTCTCGCACGGTTGACCCGCCTGCTGTGGTGCAGCGCGCTCGCGGTCACCGTCGTGGGCCTGGCGGCCATGGCATGGCTGGCGCCGCGCGTGCTGTATGCCGACCCGTGGCGCTTTACCCAGAGCCTGCTGGAGCTGCCGTGGCCACGCAACGTGCTCGCCTCGGACAATGGCCACCGCGAGATCCTGCCCAACCTGGTGCGCTACGCCGAACTGGTCTGGCTGCAAGGCAACCAGTGGCTGCAGATCATCACCGGCATGCTGTTGGCCGTGCTGTCACTGGCGGGCATGGCCTGCATCCTGCGTCGCGATGCGGCGGCGCCGGTGGTGCGTGCTGCGGGCGTGCTGACAGCGGCGTTGTCGCTGTTCTGGGTGGGCAGCCAGCGCGTGCTCACCCACGCCAATGAAACCGTGCATGCCTACCTGATCACCGCGCTGCTGGTTGCCGGCGTTGCGGCGCTGCTGCGGGGTGGTTGGCGGGGTGTCGCGATGGCGGCGCTGTGCGGGATCGCCGCCACGTTCTCATTCGGCAGTGGCGTGGCGGTATTCGTCGGCTTTGCGGCGGTGCTGGTCGTGCGCCGCGCGCCGTGGCAGCACTGGCTGGTGCTGGCCGCCGGCGCCGCGTTGGCAGTGGGCGTGCACCTGGGCATGGGCAACACCGGCATGCGCAGCGATATCGTACTTGCGCCGCTGCGCCAGCTGGACCTGCTGCTGCGTTGGCTGGCGTCGCCCTTCATCTACGCGGCGTGGCCGCTGCTGGACCCGGCCATTGCGCAGCAGTTGCCGGTCGCACCGCTCCGCGCCACTGCCGTGGGTGTGGCCAGTGGTTATCAATCGGTGTTCGGCCCGGTGATGGGCGCGCGCTGGCCGCACCTGCTGCTGGGGCTCGCCGGGGTGTCAACCCTGCTGGCCATGAGCTGGCAAAGCTGGCGGCGCGGCCGTACCGCCAGTGCCGGTGAAGTGGTGGCGTTGGCCCTGGCGTGGTTCGGGCTGGCCGTGGGCGGGCTGATCGCGCTGGGGCGGATGGGCTACTTCTTCGACTACCCCGACCAGCTTTCCGCGCCGCGCTACGTGCTCTGGTCGTGGCTGTTCTGGTGCGGGCTGGTGCTGTGGGCGGTGGTCCGCATCGGGCCGCGCCGCCCACGCCGCACCGCCGGCCTGGCCCTGCTGATGACCCTCGCGCTGCTGCCCAGTACGGTCTGGATGGGCATGCTGGGGCTGGGCATGCAGCGCGTGGCGTCCGCCACCGCTACCGCCGTGGCGGCCGGCGTCGTTGATCCGGCCCAGCTCCATGGCGAAACCGTGCTGAGCGAACTGCGGTCCGCGCTGCCGGTAGTGCGGGCGCAGCGCATCTCGATGTTCGCTTGGCCGGAAACCCGCTACCTGCAGGGCGAGCGGGCCGGCCTGGCCGGCACGGGCGTGGCCATTGGCGGTGCCGCCCTGGTCCCGGTCGAAAATGCGCTGGGCGGCCCGGCCTGGCGCATCGACTTCGATGCCGACAGCAGCGCCAAGCGGCTGGTCCTGCAGTGTGGTGAGCGCCCGGTGGGGCTCGCTCTACGGGCCGGTGGGCGCTGGATGGGCTGGGCCACCGGACCGCTTGAAACGGACTGCCTGGTCGCCCTTCAGCTGCGCTGAGGGCCTGTCAGGGCAGGGTGTAGCCGGCCTGGCGCAGCAGCCCGCCGAGGGCGATCAGCGGCAGGCCGATCAACGCGGTCGGGTCGCGGTTGTCGATCGCCTCGAACAACGTGATGCCCAGCCCCTCGCACTTGAAGCTGCCGGCGCAGTCCAGCGGCTGCTCGGCCGCCACGTAGCGGGCAATCTCGTCCGCGCCCAGTGCCCGGAAGCGGACCTCGGTCAGGTCGCAGGCCTCCAGCATCTGGTCATCGCGGACCAGGCAGATCGCGGTATGGAAGGCCACCGTCTGCCCGGACATCGCCGCCAGCTGCGCGTGCGCCCCGGGCACATCGCCGGGCTTGCCCAGCGGGGCCCCGTTCAGGTCCGCGACCTGGTCCGAGCCGATCACCCACCGCCCCGGGTGGCGGGCGGCCACCTCGGCGGCCTTGGCCCGCGCCAGCCGGACGGCCAGCGCACGCGGCGCTTCGCCCGGCGCCGGGGACTCGTCCACCGTCGGCCGCGCCGTCTCCAGCGGCAGGCCCAGCCGCTCCAGCAGTTCACGGCGGTAACGGGAGGTGGAGGCCAGCAGCAGGGGAAGCATGCGACAATACCGGGGTGACAGGGGTGGGCGGCACTCTACCGCAGGCTCCCGTGTCGCGGGTAATTGACAACCGCCGGCGGCATCCTTAACATTCAGCGGCTTATGTCCGCGAACGTGCCCGAATTGCTGGATGCCTGGCGGATGGTCGCAGCACGAAGGTGCTTCGACGGTCAGGTAGAACTGGCAGAAATGACCCGCCTGCAAGGCCTTGTTGCCGATACCGAGGGCAAGTGCACGTTTGCGCTTGAATTCGGCCACGACGACATCCTGCGGGTATCCTATGTGGACCTGACCATCGATACCGCGCTGCCGCTGATCTGTCAGCGCAGCCTGCAGCGCTTCCTGCTGCCGGTGTCGGTCAAGCAGCGGCTCGGCCTGATCCGCAGCGAAGACGAAGAGTCGTCGCTGCCGGAAGAGTACGAGGCGATGCTGGTGCCCGAAGACGGCAGCCTGCGTCCGCTGGATCTGGTCGAGGACGAACTGGTCCTGGCCGTGCCGGTGGTGCCGCTGTCGCCCGAGGGTGAAGCGGTGGACCGGGACTGGGCACCGACCGAAGAAGAACAGAGCAAGGCCAATCCGTTCGCGGCATTGGCGGCGCTGAAGAAACAATAGCAGCCGGATTGTCGTCGGCGGCTGCGGCGAAAGCGAAGACTGTGCTGGGCGCTGGCGTCCTGCGCGACGATACGACGAAGCAAAAACGAACCGAGTTTGGAGCAATCCCATGGCTGTGCAGAAATCCCGTGTTACCCCGTCCCGCCGCGGCCAGCGCCGTTCGCATGACGCCCTGAGCGCCAAGCAGCTGTCCACCGACCCGACCACCGGCGAAGTGCATCTGCGTCACCACATCACTGCTGACGGTTTCTACCGCGGCAAGAAGGTGATCACGACCAAGTCGAACTCGGCCGTCGAAGAAGATTGATCTGTGTGAGGGCCGCTGCCCGGTCGGGCAGCGGCCTTTACCCTTTCTTCCGTTACAGGAAATGCAATGAGCAAGCGGATCTACTCGAGGATCGCGGGCACTGGTAGTTACTTGCCCGAAAAAGTGTTGACCAACCAGGATCTGGAGAAAATGGTCGACACCAGCGATGAGTGGATCCAGACGCGCACCGGTATCCGTGAGCGGCACATCGCCGCCGACACGGAAACCACCAGCGACCTCGGCTACCACGCCGCGGTACGTGCGTTGGAAGCAGCCGGTATCGACGCTTCCCAGCTGGACATGATCGTGGTGGGAACCACCACCCCCGATCTGATCTTCCCGTCCACCGCGTGCCTGATCCAGGCCAAGCTCGGTGCGAGCGGCTGCCCTGCCTTCGACGTCAACGCCGCCTGTTCGGGCTTCGTGTTCGCGCTGGGCGTGGCCGACAAATTCATTCGTTCCGGTGATGCACGCCATGTGCTGGTCATCGGTGCGGAAACCCTGACCCGTATCGTCGACTGGAACGACCGCACCACCTGCGTGCTGTTCGGTGATGGCGCGGGCGCCGTGGTGCTCAAGGCCGACGAAGACACCGGCATCCTGAGCACCCACCTGCATTCGGATGGCAGCAAGAAAGAGCTGCTGTGGAACCCGGTGGGCGTCTCGGCCGGCTTCGGCGAAGGCGAGCAGGCCCGCGGCGCGATCCTGATGAAGGGCAACGACGTGTTCAAGTACGCCGTCAAGGCGCTGGACTCGGTCGTGGATGAAACCCTCGACGCCAATGGCATGACCAAGGCCGACCTGGACTGGCTGATTCCGCACCAGGCCAACCTGCGCATCATCGAAGCCACCGCCAAGCGGCTGGACATGTCGATGGACCAGGTCGTGGTCACCGTGGACAGGCACGGCAACACCTCCTCCGCTTCGGTGCCGATGGCGCTGGACGTGGCGGTGCGCTCGGGCAAGGTGCAGCGCGGCCAGCTGCTGCTGCTGGAGGCCTTCGGCGGCGGCTTCACCTGGGGTTCGGCGCTGCTGCGTTATTAATACGTTAATCGGTTCACACGAAACGGCCCCGATGGGGCCGTTTTGCATTTCTGGAGGTGTGTCATGGTCGAACCCATTGTCATCGACGGCCAGCGCGCCTGGCTGAAGCAGTACGGTGAAAGCAGCCGCGCGGTCGCGCTGGGCCTGCTCAATTTCGTGGCCAACCGCTTCCAGCTGGACGCGCTGCGCCCACCGCCGCACCGCGGCGGTGACGCCGCCCGGGAAACCGAAGCGCGGCGCCTGGCCGAACTGCAGGCGCAGGGGGTGAACGTGCCGCACGTGATCGGCAGCGGCCATGCCTCGCTGGTGCTGGGCGACAACGGCAGCTCCTTCAACACCTGCCTGCGCCAGGCCGACGATGCCGGCCGCGACGCACTGGTGTCGGCGGCGATGGAGGCCATCGTGGCCGCCCATGCCAAGGGCGCCTATTTCGGCCAGCCACTGCCGCGCAACCTGACCTGGGATGGCCGGGCCATCGGCTTCATCGATTTCGAGGAAGATCCGCTGGAAGTGATGGACCTGGCCCAGGCCCAGGCCCGCGACTGGCTGATGTTCGGCTATGGCGTGGCCAAGTACTACGAACACCGCCCCGAGCAGCTGCAGGCGCTGATGGCCGCGGCCATGGATGGCGAAGACGCCCCGGTGCTGGCGCATGCGCACGAGGTTTCCGGCCGGCTGCAGCGCCTGGCCCGCTACAGCATGAAGATGGGGCGCTCGGCGCGCGCGCTGGCGCACGCCATCTTGATCGTGCACGGGGCGACGACGCTGGGCATGTTGATGTTGGTGGCGATCTGCTTTGATTTCTTCAGCGATGGCGACCTGGACATTCTGCAGCTGTTTGTTTGAGGGCGTGCCGACCAACGGTCGGCACCTGCCGGGGGCTGGTCAATACGCGCCAGTACAGACGAAGCGCGGTATTCCCCCTTATCATTCGCCGTTCGATTTTTGCAGGCGGAACTCCGCGTGACCGATTCCAATCTCGCTTTCGTGTTCCCCGGCCAGGGCTCGCAGTCGCTGGGCATGCTGGCTGAACTGGCTGAACTGCACCCGCAGGTGCGTGAAGCGTTCACCGAAGCCTCCGATGGCGCCGGCGTGGACCTGTGGGCGCTGTCGCAGGGCGGCCCGGAAGAGATGCTCAACCGCACCGAGTACACCCAGCCGGCCCTGCTGGCCGCCAGTATCGGCGTGTGGCGTGCATGGCAGGCCGTGGGCGGTGCCCAGCCGACCGTACTGGCCGGGCACAGCCTGGGCGAGTACACCGCCCTGGTGGCCGCCGGCGCACTGTCGCTGCGTGACGGCGCGCACCTGGTGCGCCTGCGCGGCCAGCTGATGCAGGACGCCGCCCCGACCGGCGTGGGCGCCATGGCCGCCGTGCTCGGCGCCGAAGACGCCCTCGTCAAGGAAGTCTGTGAACAGGCGTCCGGCAGCCAGGTGGTGGTGCCGGCCAACTACAACTCGCCCGGCCAGATCGTCATCGGCGGCGATGCCGCTGCCGTCGACCGCGCCTTGGCGCTGCTGGCCGAAAAGGGCGTGCGCAAGGCCGTGAAGCTGGCCGTCAGCGTGCCCTCGCACACCCCGCTCATGCGTGAAGCCGCCAACCGCCTGCAGGAAACCATGGCTGGCCTGGACTGGCGCGTGCCGGCCTTGCCGGTGGTACAGAACGTGGATGCCCGCGTGCACGACGGCATCGATGCCATCCGCACCGCCCTGGTCCAGCAGTTGTACTTGCCGGTGCAGTGGACCGGCTGCGTCGAAGCCCTGGCCGCGCGCGGCGTGACCCGTGTGGCCGAATGCGGCCCCGGCAAGGTGCTCAGCGGCTTGATCAAGCGCATCGACAAGGGCCTGGATGCGCGCACACTGTCCACGCCCGCCGACTTCGAGACGGCCCGCGAGACCTGGGCCGCCTGATGACTTTCGACCGCGTTCGCCACGTGCCAGCCCCCGGGCCGGCGCTGCGGACCGGTCCCGTTCGAGGAAACTGAGCATGAGCAAGCCCCTTCAGGGTGAAATCGCACTGGTGACCGGCGCCAGCCGTGGCATCGGCGCGGCGATCGCCGATGCACTGGCCGCGCAGGGCGCGACCGTGATCGGTACCGCCACCACCGAATCCGGTGCTGCCGCCATCGGCGAGCGCCTGGCTGCCGCAGGCGGCCACGGCCGCGCGCTGAACGTGACCGACCCGGCCGCGCTCGAGGCCGTGCTGGACGGCATCGCCAAGGAATTCGGTGCCATCACCATCCTGGTCAACAATGCCGGCATCACCCGCGACAACCTGCTGCTGCGCATGAAGGACGAGGACTGGCAGGCCATCCTCGACACCAACCTGACCAGCGTCTTCCGCACCTCCAAGGCCGTCATCCGCGGCATGATGAAGGCGCGCAAGGGCCGCATCATCAACATCGCCTCGGTGATCGGCGTGACCGGCAATGCCGGCCAGGCCAATTACGCCGCGGCCAAGGCCGGCATCATCGCCTTCTCCAAGTCGCTGGCCAAGGAAATCGGCTCGCGCGGCATCACCGTCAACGTGGTGGCGCCGGGCTTCATCGATACCGACATGACCAAGGCGTTGCCGGAAGAACAGCGCACCGGCCTGGTCAAGTCGATCGCCCTGGAACGCTTGGGCGAGCCGTCCGACATCGCCAATGCGGTGGCGTTCCTGGCCGGTCCCTCGGCCAGCTACATCACCGGCGAAACCCTTCATGTGAACGGCGGCATGTACATGCCGTAAGCATGTGGTGCAGGGAATGCACCGCAAGTGGTTGATCTGAATGGAATTTTGCAGCGATGCAAGGCGCCTTCGGTTTCCACTACACTATCCCACGGCCATCGCCACTTGATGGCGTCACTTTTTGAACCACTACTCCATCTGGAGCGATATCCAATGAGCACCATCGAAGAACGCGTCAAGAAAATCGTCGTCGAACAGCTTGGCGTCAAGGAAGAAGAAGTCACCACCAGCGCATCGTTCGTCGATGACCTGGGCGCCGACTCCCTGGACACCGTTGAACTGGTGATGGCGCTGGAAGAAGAATTCGAGTGCGAGATCCCGGACGAAGAAGCCGAGAAGATCAGCACCGTCCAGGCTGCGATCGAATACGTCAAGGCTCACGTCAAGGCGTGATGTCGGGCGGCTTGCGCGCGGTAGTGGTGCTTACCGCCACCGCGTGCAGCAAACCCATGGGGCCGCGCTTGCGGCCCTGTGCTTTTGAGCGTTACACCGCGTCAACCCCGCACTACCCGGGTCAGGAGAATCTGCAATGAAGCGTCGCGTCGTCGTTACCGGCATGGGCATGGTCTCGCCGTTGGGCAATGATCTGGCCACCAGTTGGAAGGGCATCACCGAAGGCCGTTCCGGCATCGGCCCGCTGACCAACGTTTCGCAGGCTTACCTGGACCGTTTCACCACCAAGATTGCAGGTGAGGTCAGGGACTTCGACATCACCGCCGACAACGAACAGTTCGGCAAGTTCCGGGTCAGTGGCAAGGATGCCAAGAAGATGGACCCGTTCATCCATTACGGCCTTGGCGCCGCCTTCATGGCCTTGAACGATTCGGGCCTGGAGATCACCGACGGCAATGCCGAACGCATCGGCGCCATCGTCGGCGCGGGCATCGGCGGCCTGCTGGGCATCGAGGAACAGACCATCGAGTTCCACGAGGGCAAAAAGATCTCGCCCTTCTACGTGCCCAAGACCATCATCAACATGCTCCCCGGTCAGCTGAGCATCATCACCGGGTTGAAGGGTCCGTCGTTCTCGGCGGTGTCGGCCTGCGCCACCTCGAATCATTCCATCGGCACCGCCATGCGCATGATCCAGTACGGCGATGCGGACGTGATGGTGGTGGGCGGCGCCGAGCGCGGCTCCTCGCCGACTGCGCTGGGCGGCTTCTGCGCCATGAAGGCGATGAGTACCCGCAACGACGCCCCGGCCGAAGCATCGCGCCCGTGGGACAAGGAACGCGACGGCTTCGTGCTCGGCGACGGCGCCGGCATCCTGATCCTGGAAGAGTACGAACACGCCAAGGCGCGTGGCGCACGCATCTACGCCGAGCTGGCCGGTTTCGGCGCCAGCTCCGATGCGTACCACATGACCGCCCCGAGCGAGAACGGCGAAGGTGCCGCCCGCTGCATGACCATGGCCCTCAAGGATGCCGGCGTTACCCCGGACCAAGTGGGGTACCTCAACGCGCACGGCACCTCCACGCCGCTGGGCGACCTGGGCGAAACCATGGCCATGAAGACCGCCTTCGGCGACCACGCCTACAAGATGATGGTCAGCTCCACCAAGTCGATGACCGGCCACCTGCTCGGCGCCGCCGGCGGCGTGGAAGCCATCTTCTCGGTGCTGGCGCTGCGCGACAACATCATTCCTCCCACCATCAACCTGCACGAAGCGGGCGAGGGCTGCGACCTGGATTACGTGCCCAACACCGCACGCGAGGCCAAGGTGGATGTGGTGATGTCCAACGGCTTCGGCTTCGGCGGCACCAACGGCACGCTGGTGTTCAAGCGCGTCTGAGCGCGCCACCCAACGTCACCGCACCGGGCCGCCATCTTGGCGGCCTTGGTGTATCTGGCCCCCGCACTTACCTTGGTTGCCCTGCCATGTTCCAGACCCGCCTGCTGCCCGACACCACCGACCTGCTTGCGCTGCAGCGACTGGCGCCGGAGCGTTACCCGCTGCTGATGGAATCCACCGCCTCGGGCACCGCGCAGGGCCGCTGGGACCTGCTGCTGATGGGCAACGGTGAATCGCTGGCGTTGCACGCCGATGGCGTGGTGCGCGACCACGTCGGTGCCGCGCACGCCGGCAGCTTCCTCGACGTGCTCGATGCGCACTGGCAGTCCCTGCGTCTGCCGCGCGAAGAAACCGGCCTGCCGTTCCGGGGCGGCTGGGCACTCATGCTCGACTACGAACTGGCCGGCCAGATCGAAACCGTGCTCCACCTGCCGGCGCGCGCCGACGGCCTGCCCAGTGCACTGGCCCTGCGCTGTCCGGCCGCCGTGCTGCACGACCGCGTGCTGGGCCAGTTCCACGCCGTGTGCGAAACCGACCACGCCGCCCAGCTCGACACCCTGCTGCAGGACCTGGCGGCCACCGCCACGCTGCCGCCGCTGCCGCAGTGGCAGCCACCGGCGCAGATGGAAGAGGACGCGCCCACGCGCTTCACCGACGGCGTGGGCAAGGTCATCGACTACCTGCGCGCCGGTGATGTGTTCCAGGTGAACCTGTCGCGGCGCTGGGTCGCGCATTTCGATGACACGCTGTCACCGCAGGCGCTGTACGCGCAGCTGCGCGTGGCCAACCCGGCGCCGTTCGCCGGCCTGTTCATCGCGCAGGGCAGGGCAGTGGTGAGCTCCTCGCCGGAGCGCCTGGTCTCGGTGCATGGCGATGACGTGCAGACCCGCCCGATTGCCGGCACGCGCCCGCGCTTCGCCGGCGACGACGATGCCGAACGCATCCGCGAACTGGTCGGCCACCCCAAGGAACGCGCCGAACACGTGATGCTGATCGATCTGGAGCGTAACGACCTGGGCCGCATCTGCACCGCCGGCAGCGTGGAAGTGGATGAGCTGATGAGCGTGGAAAGCTACGCCCACGTGCACCACATCGTGAGCAACGTGCGCGGCCGCCTGCGCCCGGGCGTGAGCCCCGGCCAGGTGATTGCCGCCACCTTCCCCGGCGGCACCATCACCGGCTGCCCCAAGGTGCGCTGCATGCAGATCATCGCCGAGCTGGAACAGACCGCGCGTGGCGCCTACACCGGTGCGTTCGGCTGGCTGAACCGCGATGGCGACCTGGACCTGAACATCCTCATCCGCACTGCCGAAGTCGCCGGCACCCACGCCGCCTTCCGCACCGGCGCCGGCATCGTGGTCGATTCGGATCCGTCCAGGGAGCTGGACGAAACCCGCGCCAAGGCCCGCGGCCTGATGCGCGCGCTCGGCCGCCAGGAATGAGCCAAGGTATGCTGTAGGGCGAACGCGTAGGGACACGCCATGCGTGTCCGCGCTGAAACGATAAACCCGTAGAGCCACGCCCTGCGTGGCTGCACCACCCACCGAGGAATGCATGGCAGGCGTAAAACGAGGTTGTCTCACCGTCCTGGCGGTACTGCTGCTCGGCGCACTGCTGCTGGCCGCCGCCGGCGCATGGTTCTGGCACAGCCAGAGCGGCTTCGCCGACACCGCCATCAGCCCCGACCAGCCCAGCGTCGTCATCGCCCCGGGCGATGGCCTGCAGACCGTCGTGCGCAAGCTGCGCGATGCCGGCGTGGATGAAGGCAACGACACCCAGTGGCAGCTGCTCGCGCGCCAGCTGGACGCGGCCGGCAAGCTCAAGGTCGGCGAGTACGCACTGGACGCCAGGCTCACCCCGCGCGAACTGCTCACCCGCATGCGCCAGGGCCGCACCCTGCAGCACCGCGTCACCATCGTGGAAGGCTGGAACATCCGCCAGCTGCGCGCCGCGCTCAAGCGCGCCGATCCGCTCATCCACAAAACCGACGAACTGGACGATGCCGCGCTGATGAAGGCGCTCGGCTTCCCCGGCCAGCACCCGGAAGGCCGTTTCCTGCCCGAGACCTACGTCTATCAGCGCGGCGATACCGACCTGGACGTGCTCAAGCGCGCCCACGCCGCCATGGAAAAGGAACTGGCCGCCGCCTGGGAAAGCCGCGCCGACGACCTGCCGCTGGATTCCCCGTATGAGCTGCTGATTCTGGCGTCCATCATCGAAAAAGAAACCGCGCTGCCCAGCGAGCGCCCGCAGATTGCCGGCGTGTTCGTGCGCCGCCTGAAGATGGGCATGCGCCTGCAGACCGACCCCACCGTGATCTACGGCATCGGCAGCAGCTACGACGGCAACATCCGCAAGCGCGACCTCACCACCGATACGCCGTACAACACCTACACCCGCGCCGGGCTTACCCCCACGCCGATCGCCATGCCGGGCCGCGACGCCCTGCAGGCCGCCGCACGCCCGGCCCCGGGCGATGCGCTGTACTTCGTGGCTGTCGGCGATGGCAGCGGCGCGCACGTGTTCTCGGCCAACTACACCGACCACAACGCCGCCGTGGCGCGTTACCTGCAGCAGCTGCGCCAGCAGCGCGCCCAGCCGCAGGCGGCACCGCAATGAGCCCCGCACTGCGCCGCCACCCGCGGTTCATCAGCCTGGAAGGCGGCGAGGGCGCCGGCAAGACCACCGCGCTCAACGCGATCCGCGCTGCCCTGCAGGCGCAGGGCTGTGAGGTGGTGCTCACCCGCGAACCCGGCGGCACCCCGCTGGCCGAGCGCATCCGCGCACTGGTGCTGACTCCGGATCCGGAAATCGCCGCAGAGCCGCTCAGCGCCGAAGCCGAGCTGCTGCTGGTGTTCGCCGCCCGTGCCCAGCACGTGCGCCAGGTGATCGAACCGGCCCTGCGCCGGGGCTGCTACGTGCTCAGCGACCGCTTCACCGATTCCAGCTACGCCTACCAGGGCGGCGGCCGTGGCCTGGAGCCGGCATGGATCGCCGAGCTCGAACGCCGCGCGGTGGGCCTGCTGCCCGGCCTGACCCTGCTGCTGGACGTGGACGTGGCCGTGGGCCGCGCGCGCGCCAACGGCCGCGACCTGTGGCCGGACCGCATCGAAAGCGAGCAGGACGATTTCTTCCAGCGCGTGCGCGCTGTGTTCCGCGAGCGCGCCACCCAAGACCCCACGCGGTTCCGCCTGATCGACGCCAGCCAGGACCAGGCCGGCGTGGCTGCCCAGGTCGTGGATGCCATCAACGCATACCTCACCAAGGAGGGCGGCAATGGCTGAGTTTTCCCCCTGGCAGCAACGCGCCTATGACCAGACCATCGCCGCGCTCGACGCTGGCCGGCTGGGCCATGGCCTGCTGATCTGCGGCCCGGCCGGGCTGGGCAAGCGCGAGGTGGCGCTGCGCATGGCCACCCACGTGCTGACCCGGGGCGAGCCGGCCGCCGCCCAGCGCGCCGCCCAGCTGATCGCCGCCGGCACCCACCCGGACCTGCAGCTGGTGTCGTTCATTCCGAACAAATCCGGCGACAAGCTGCGCACCGAGATCGTGATCGAACAGGTGCGCGAGATCTCCCAGAAGCTCTCGCTCACCCCGCAGTACGGCATCGCCCAGGTGGTGGTGGTGGACCCGGCCGACGCCATCAACCGCGCCGCCTGCAATGCCCTGCTCAAGACCCTGGAAGAGCCGCAGCCCGGCCGCTACCTGTGGCTGATCAGCAGCGACCCGGCGCGCCTGCCGGCCACCGTGCGCAGCCGCTGCCAGCGCCTGGAATTCAAACTGCCGCCGCGTGAGGAAAGCCTGGCCTGGCTGCAGGCCCAGGGCCACAGCGAAGCCAGCGCCCGCGAAGCGCTGGATGCGGCCCGGGGCCACCCCGGGCTGGCCGACGACTGGCTGCGCAACGACGGCCTGGCCCTGCGCCGGCAGGTCGCCAGCGATCTTGAGGCACTGGTGGCCGGGCGCGCGGGCGCGGTGGAACTGGCCCAGCGCTGGACTGCCGATGACCACGCCGCGCTGCGCCTGCGCCACGCCGCCGATCTGGCGTTGGCCCAGGCCACCGGGGGCGGCTTGACCGATCCCGAGCGATTGCACAAGCTGGGCGCCTGGTTCGACGCCGCCAACCGTACCCGCGATCTGTTGCGCACCACCGTGCGCGCCGACCTGGCGGTGGTGGAATTGTTGTTGGCCTGGAACAAGGTCAACGAGCGGCACGCAAAGGGGAATAGAGCATGAGCGCCACCAACGCCCGCCAGGGCATCCTGTCGCTGGCCGTCAAGGACAAAGCGTCGCTGTACAGCGCGTACATGCCGTTCGTGAAGAACGGCGGCATCTTCGTACCCACGCCCAAGCGCTACTTCCTGGGCGATGAGGTGTTCCTGCTGCTGACCCTGCCCGACTCCAGCGAGCGCCTGCCGGTGGCCGGCAAGGTCGTCTGGGTGACCCCGGCCGGTGCCCAGGGCAACCGCGCGGCGGGCATTGGCGTGCAGCTGGCCGATGGCCAGGAAGGCGAGAACGTGCGCAACAAGATCGAGACCGCGCTGGCCGGCACCCTGAACTCGGACAAGCCCACGCACACGATGTGAAGAAATTTACGCAAACCCGTTGACGCAAAATTTTGCCGCCCTATAATGAGCGGCTCAGCAGCATCGGGCGGTTAGCTCAGCGGTAGAGCATTGCCTTCACACGGCAAGGGTCGCAGGTTCGAACCCTGCACCGCCCACCATATAAGGCCCTGATAAATCGGGGTTTACGATCAAGCCGGCCTAGCGCCGGCTTTTTCGTAAATGCAGTCTGAGTGCAACGTGCCGATCTAGGTCGGTGTAGGGACCCTTCCCACAGGTCTATCCGTTCCGATGGTGTGGATTTGCCGAAAGGGAATTTCGGAAGCGTAAAGGGGGCGATGAAGTTCGTACTTCAAGCTCATGTAAGTCACGAGCGCTCGACCTCGCGAGTTTCTTTGCCGTCGAGGGTTAATTCTCTGCCCCGCTTCCCGTTGTCTTTCAGGGCGACCTTGAAGAAGACGGCTACGTCGCTGAGGGGAACGTCTTGGTTCTCCTCGGCCGCCCCAGACTAAGTCGAGCACTTCTGCGCGGCCTGATCCATAATTTCGCCCTCCATGAAGCCTCCGAACATTCGGGGGCTTTTTTCGTACTTTCGATAGAGAATGCAGCATGGAAGCATACCCAACTCAGGAAGCCGGCCATGCACAATGAAGTCGCGTCAGATCTCGTACCGCACAAAGAGGTAGAGGACTACTTGAACGCATATTTGGCCGCCAAGATCGATCAAGGCTCCGCAGTGTTGATAGCCGGCGGCTGGGGAAGCGGAAAAACAGAGTTCATCAAGCGGTTTTTTCAGCGCCCAGCATGGAAGAAATCTTCTCAGCCGGCGCCTCTGACAGCGAGTTTCTTCGGGGCAAAAGATGAGGCTGCCATATCTGACCAGTTCCTTTCTCAGCTCTATCCAGCTCTGAATTCGACATACGGCAAAGTTCTAGGGACTGCCGCATTTAGGTTGGGCAACACACTAATCTCCGCTCAAACAGGCGCCTCTGCACTTGAGCAATCGGACATATCGGCTGTTCGCGAATGGGCTGCTCATCCGAAGAAGCGCATCGTGGTCTTTGACGACTTGGAGCGGGCTACGTTTGGCGTTGACAGGGCGCTATCGCTGATCAATGGATACGTCGAGACCGATGGTCTCCGGGTGATCGTTATTGCAAACGAATCGGAAATTGCCTGCGATACGTACAGCAAGTGGAAAGAAAAAGTGGTAGGAAAGACGCTCAACGTTAGAGCTGAGCCGGAAAGTGTTATCGAGGCGGTAGCGCACGCTTTGCCGCACGGTGCGGTGAAGGGATATCTCACGCGCAATCCAAGTCGTGTGGCGGAAGTGTTGGAGGCCAATGGCAGCATCAACTATCGAAGCTTCAGAATGCTTATGGGTGATGCGCACAGGCTGGTGGATCGCGTGGATCAGCGTCTTGCCGAAAGTGCGCATGGTCTTGAATCCGTAATTCTATTTTCGATTGCCATAGGTTCAGAGTTTCGTGCGGGACGTTTGGCCGCCGAAGAGATTGCTGGCTTGAAAGGAACCTCTCGTAGGCACATCAAGGCGAGAGAAGAATGGAACGCCAGGGATGTCTACCTCGACGGACTGGAGGCGCGCGTTAGAGCGATTGGAGCCTTTGAGTCTGTAGTGCCCCCCAGGTTGCTAGCGCCGCTTTGGTCGTCCGGAGCGTTGCAAGTGGCTGCGATTAACGAGGCTATCGCAATTGATCCCGCCGTTGTCGGTCAGGCCGCGGCGCCGGCGTGGCGAAGAATGTGGGAACTATTTGGCATGTCTCGTGCGGAATACGAGAATGCCAAAGTTGAGTTAGAAGGTCAGATCTCAGATGCGCAAATACTTAAGTTTGGCGAACTACTTCATGTTGTCGGGGTCTCTCTACTTCTTGAGCGGTGGGGCGTCTACTTAATGGAAGGAAAGGCTACCCTAGAGTGGCTTTCTGAGTACATATCGCGTGAAGATGTGGGCTCAAAGCTCATAGGTGCAGAAGCGCGCTATGGCGCAAGTGAAGGGTACGGAAACCTAGGATTTCACGAACGAGACGCAGAGGATTTCAAGGTTGCAATGGGTATGGTGGTTGCGGCGGCTGCGCATGCAGCAATCGCGAATGCGAAGGTCATGCTTCCGGAATACATGAAGCAGATCGGAGCTGGCGACTACTCGTCCATATATGCGTTTCGCCTTGGTAACCTAGTGCCCAAGCCTGTTCCATGGCTTCAGCATTTGGATCCCGAGTGGCTCGTCTCCAAGGTAGTCAATGATGGGGCAATAGTTCGAGATCTGGTCGCCGCTATCTTCTCGCGCTATGACTCCGATTTAGACGGGTGGCTGAAAGACGAGTGGCCGTGGTTAGTTTCCTTCCGTCGCGAACTTAGAGGCGCTGTTCGTTCACTTCCGTCACCCCAGCGGCAAATTTGTACCGCCATCCTCAGAGGCAACTTGGAGCGCTGTAGGGGACGCGTCGTCGCGTGCTACAGGCGGACACTGGGCTGAGTTGCCAGCGTGCTCAACAGGCTTGAAGCGCCGTATGGACTTGGGCAAAGTCAATACGGCGCTTGGACCTGATCGCCGGTTACCAGCGCGAGGTCGCGGATCCGAAGTACGCTGGCCCGGACTCCAGGTGCTCTTCGGGACACCGCCTGCTGGTCCCTTCCTTCTGGCCAGTCGGCCAGCAGCACTGCTGGATTCGCTTCGCCGCGGCGAGGAATGCTCTTCCCCTCAGCAGCGGCTTGCCGGATGTATGCCTCTTCTTCGTGTTCGAGCTGCAACTGCTGCGCTTCGAGCTTCTCCCTCGTAGCGTCATCGGCGACTGTCAGACCTCTTTCATAGAGCGCCTTGACCTCTGCGTAGAGGTGAGCCCGGATGACTTCGGGGAAGAACTTGCAGGCGTAGCGGTGGCTGTCCTCTGGATACATCGACACAGGCTCACCGCCGCCTTGCGCGAACGCAGATGGCTTCACGCGCACGGATGCCGCCATCGATTGGATATGACGGTCTACAGCGGCGAGGGCGCCGACCTTCGGTAGAGCGCCCTGCCGTAGGATGCCGATCTGCTCTGCCAGCGCGTAGATCTGCGCACGAATGCGAGTCAAAGTAGGGTGGGCATCTTTCATCGTCATCTCGGGTTAGCTGCTCAGGCCCCAATCGGCCAGAGTTTGCTGCAGGTGTGCTTCTGCCGCCTTGAACGCGGCAACGTCGCCGGTTGTCCGCTCGGTCTCCTCCTGGGCGTCCGACACCACGGCATCTACCGCGTCGATCGCTGCAAGGTGCCGGCACAGCTCTGCGAGTCGTTTCTCCCGGTGGACGTCCAAGCCTTTGCCAGGTGCTGATCGGTCTTGTCCGAGGGTTACTTGCCGTCCACTGAAGCTCTCCGCCTCCGTATGGATCTGCTGTTCGATCTCCTTTCGCTGATCGCGGAGTTGGCGTCGTCTGTCACTCAGCGCTCGGCGGGCGGCGAAGTGAAGTTCGCTGCGGATTCGCAACTGTTCGAGCTTGATAAGCGTCTGGGGTACGTCGGCGGAATTGTCGATCACTGTCGGCTCCTGGGCGAATCGGTAAAGGCGGAAAGCCGCTCGGGCCTGGCCGCGAGCGCCCGCTGGAACGCGGGTAGGCATCGCAGTGCCTCCGAGAGGAGCTCTGCTGGCGGCACGCCAGCTGCTGCCGCGGCATCGCAAAGCGCATCGCTGACAACCTGGGGAAGGTCAAGCTCAATTCGGGGCATGGCATCAGTCCGAGTGGACGGATCCATTTGAACCTGGCCGGGCAGGATTGACCGAGCGTCAGTGCGCAGGAACGTGGACTTCCTGGCCGGGATCCCGTGGGATCCAGCTGCCTGGCTGAAATGCACAGGTCGCACAGCTCTAAACCCGCACTTTCCGCCGGGGAAATCGCGAGTTTCGGGGGACCTGTGGTGGAGCATCCCTATGGGCCGAAAAACTGTCGCGGACCGGGGTCCGAATTCCCCCCCCCGGTGGCTGTGCATAACCTCCAGGGACCCCGCCCATTCAGGTGCGCGTCCCTATCACTCGAGTCCTGCCCTGCTCAGCAACGCAATGGCCGCGGGGGAGAGCGGCGCCGTTTGGTGACGGGCGGATGAGCTCATATTGCTGTTTGGAATTCCGCTGTAGTATTTCTTAGCGCCGTCTCGGGGCGGCCTGTTCGGGCGCGACGGAAGATGTGCTCGTGGGAGGGCTAAGGAGGAGGTCTAATGGAACAAGATTCTGACGACAAGCCACAGGTAGAGCAGGACGACGCCGATTGCACGGTGCATACACATCCCGTACCGGCAGGGGAGTTGAGCCGCTATAGCGTGTATGGCGATCCTCACGCTGAGCAGGACATTAGGAACTACGTTGAGGGCCAGGCACGCGAGGCTGTGCATCATGTTGAGCGTGTAAAGCAAGAAGTCGTGCTGGGTCAGCTGTACGAGATATGGGACGTCACGTCCGAAACTGATCGGTGGTGGGTTGTCACCAATCTCACCAACCTCTACTCACAGAAGCACTTTCCGAGTCTTGATTACACCCTTTCGTTCCACATCGGGCTGATGGCGCGGATGAGTGATCGATCCGGCCGCGTGGACGCTGATGACCCGTCGCCCTTTGACGAGGTCGTTCGTAGAATGGATCAGGCGCAAGCTCGGCTCGGTCACGCTGTGGAGGCGGAGGATTACCAAGCTGTGGGCATGCAGCTGCGCGAAGCGCTCATTTCACTGACGAATGCAGTGCGGCGTCGGGTGACAGTGCCTGAGGGCACCACTGCTCCTCAGGCGGCCAACTTCATTGCCTGGTCCGAGCTCTTGTCCCAACTGCTGTGCCCGGGCGGTAGCAATCGCGAGTTGCGGCAGCACCTGAAAGCCGGTGCGAAGGAGGCTTGGCAGTTGGTCAGCTGGCTCACTCACCATCGCAATGCCTCTTCGCTTCCTGCTTCCATCGCGTTTGAGTCCTGCGGGACTGTCGTTGGCAACTTCATTCAGGTGACCCGAAGCGCTGAATCGGGTCAGATCGAGCGGTGTCCGGTGTGTTCTTCACAGAACATGCGAACGCATTTTGATATCGATATCCCGCCAGACGGGCAGTATTTCTCTAGCTGTGGGGCATGCCAGTGGGATAACCATCCTGGCGATGAGGCGGCTTCGGCGGATGCTGGCACCTGTTCCGAACCAGCTGAAGGATCTGGTTAGGTGGCGGCGAGGACCTAGCTTAAGCGTTAAGCGTGCCTTGGTTCCGGTACGTGCCGCTGGGCGGGTACGTGGCCAACTACCGGCCGGTAGTTGGCTGGCATCTTGCGTCGACCTAACAACGCGGCGTGGAGCGCTCGTTAGTAGGGGCGCCTCCATGCTGTTTGAGGCTCTCTTCCCTCCGCGATCCAAGAAAGCACGTCACCCAACTAGCACCACAGCGTTTTGGCCTGGTGGAACAAGCGAGGTTCTCTACCTTCCAGCCTCCAGCGCCTCAAGCGTCTGATAGGGCATGGAACCAAGGTGGAGGGGACGTCGGGCGGCGCGCGGATTGCCATGACGCACTGGGCGCACCAGTGCTTCTGGCTGCTCGGAGTAGGGCGGCACCTCGACCAGACGTCTGGCCAAGATCCTTTGCGGGACATGTAGCTTGCTTGCACTGCATCGGTTAGAAGGCCGACCAAGAGGCGGAGCGAAGCCGCGTATCGACGCGACCACCGGACAGGTTGCGTTGTATCGCGTATCGGTATACGATACATTTGCACAGGCAAAGGAGATGCCGATGATCAGATCGTTCGCAGACAAGGACACGGAAAAAATTGCCCACGGGAAGCGGGTAAGGGCTTGGGTCAACATTGAAAGGCAGATTCAACGGAAGCTTCAGTACCTGAAGGCGGCTGCTGAGCTGAGGGATTTAGGGTCTCCGCCCGGAAACATGCTGGAAGCATTGAAGGGTGATCGGCTCGGGCAGTACAGCATCCGGATAAATGATCAGTACCGAATCTGTTTCAGATGGCAAGGTAATGATGCTTACGATGTGGAAGTTGTCGATTACCACTGAAGGTCGACGTCCGTACCCCTCGGCCGATCAATCCGGACCTTGAAAGGAGGCGCTTGGGGTAAAAACCCCCAGCGGTACCCATAGATATGAAAAGCGCAAACGCGAAGAACACTACCAACGTGCTTCCGCCGGTCCACCCGGGTGAAATTCTGGCGGAGGAATTTCTTTCTCCCCTTGGCATGTCTGCGCGTGCTTTGGCTGCGGCAATTGACGTAACCCCGGCACGCATCTCGGACATCATCGCCGGTCGCCGTGGTATCACCGCCGACACGGCCTTGCGGCTTGGACGCTACTTTGGCACAAGCGCGCAGGTGTGGCTGAATCTGCAGACGAACTACGATCTGGAAATCGCCAGCCGCGAGCTAGCTGAAACGATCGAACATATCCGCCCTCGTGCCGCTTGACCGCTAGGTCATCCGCGGAAGCTACCGCTTCCCCATCATTGAAAGTTTGAGTTCCAGCGACAGGCAAGGGGGGCTTTGCCGGAAAGGAGTGGCGCTTACGGGCGGCGCAGGGCGCCGGGTGCTTTGACCCGGGAAAGGGCGCTGCCAGCTGTTTTAGCGCCCTTTGTTGTCGTGTACGAGCGACCGCTGACAACAAAGGTATCGGCACCGGATGCGGAGCGAGTGGCAAGGACATTGGTAGCCAAGATGCGCGCGGTCCTCCTGTCCGCGAACGCTTCCTTGGCGGCAGCGCTGAATGTGGCTTCTGCGCTCAGGCTTTTCATGAGCTGGTCTCCGTGACGTCCCCATTGTAGCTCTCGTTTCCAGCAGTGGACCGCAGGCAAACAGTTCAGCGGTCTCGCGGTCAACCAGTCAGGTCGCCCGCCTGCCGCCACAGCGCACTTGCAGATCAAATCAACAGCTCCCCGACGAGCGAATTCCTTCGGAATCGGATGTCGGATCTTGCACAAGCACGACAGGTGGCGGCTGGGGCCATCTGCAGCGCTGTGAGTCTCCAAAAAACTCAGATGCAACGTCGCAGCCATGATTCCAGCGGAGCTTGCCATGGTTCCAAGTGCGAAACGGTAGATTCCGACATGCTCCAGGCGGGGTGCTCGATGTTTTCATGCGTGTTTGGCGAGCCGCTCAAGTGATGAAGTGTGAGCTTCATCAACGGATCAATGCATAGTCGAGGTCGCTTGCGTCATCACTTAGGTTCCGTCTACCAAGATCGGCAGATCAAGTGATACAAACGATTTCCCAGCATCCGCATCATCCTGCATGGTGTTGTACAGAGCCTAGAAACTCTTGAAGGTACAGAATGTTGGACGTCCCGTTGTCGGGAGGGTGGCTAATACAACACCCTCGTGGAAATACGCCCGCCGGTTCCTGTAGCTTCACGGTTTCTAGCCTCCCGACGCTCTTGTCACTCCGACGAGAGCCACACGTGCCGGAGGTCCAACATGTTTAGATCGCGGGCTGTTACGCCCTACGAAGACGAACTGCGCCCCAAGCGCAAAGCCTTTTCCCGCCCGCCAAGCGCTTACAGGATGTGTGGGCATTTGTACGAACTGCCTGGCGGGATCGGGCGCTACGAACGCGTTCCTTGTCTCAAGCTGACTGGCCGCTGGTTGCGGGATGTCGGCTTCGAGATCGGTGCCAGGGTGGCCGTTGAGGTGAAGGAGGGCTCCATCATCCTCACGGTGATCGAAACGCCGCCGCCGGTGGCTCCGAAGGTTCCCTGCCAAGTGCAGCGGGAGCTGGCCCACGCAGGGAGGTTGTCATGAGCAGGCGCGTACTCATGCGGGCGAAGATGGAAGACACCTTGCGCGCCAACTTCCAGGCTGCAGCGGCGCGCAATTTCCTGCCTGCAGCCACGGTGCTGCGGCAACTGATGCAGGCGTACGTGGCGGTGCAGGGCGCGCCTGCCGATTCCGTGGCAAGGCGGCCTGGCAACGCCGTGCCGGTTGCTGCCGAGGCGGTGGCGAGGCTGACGCGGCCGCTGCACATGCAGCGCGACGAGCGGGATGTCGAAGCGCTGTTCCAGCGGCAGTGCCAATGGAAAGACAGCGTCTTTGGTGGCGTGTCGGGAGGAAACACCCATGGCTGAGCACGAGCGTCAGAAACGGTACGTATCGCCGGCGCGAAGGGAGGCACTGCGCATCTGCGCCGGCATGCTGGTCAGGTTGGTGGATGTGGTGGAAGGCTGCCACCGGCTCACGTTGCTGCGGCGCGCGGCAGGCGTTGACGAATGGGACAGGGACTTCGCCGTGTTCGCTGAGATGTCAGAAGAGTTCGACCGCCTGGGTGCTTGGGAAGGGCGCAGGTACTGGTCGGAAGAAGAGCTGGCCAAGGCGGTGCCGGATGGCAGGGAGATAGCCGCTCGGGCACGGGCCATGACGGAACGAGGGTGCCATTCTGTGGTGCGGCGGGTGGTTGCTGAGGCGGAGGGCTGAAAGCCGTAGAATCCGGATTCCAACGGTGAAGGATCACGGCATGAAGCTCAGGGGTACGGTGCGCGGCAGGCTGTGCATGGGGTGCTTCGTCCTGCTCGCCTTGGTGCTGGGTGCTGTCGAGCCTGTGCTGGCGCAGACAGCTCGCAAGCCTTCCCCCTACGAGTACCGCCCGGGTGATGACGCTGCTGCGCAGCCAGCGGTGGGGCCGGACTACCTGTCGCGGATCGATGGCCGCGAGCAGTTCATGCAGCTTTCCCGTGTCTACAACGCGGGCACTGCGCTGGAGATGCCGCACCTGATCTTCCTGGTTGACCGGCAGAATGCGGCGCGCGTGTACTACATCAATACGCCGCGCTTTGAGCTGCACGAGAACTTCGTGCGCCGCCAGGGGCTGGTCCGCTCGCTGGACAAGGCCACGCTCAATGCGCAGTACCGCGATCCGCAGCGGCGCTTCCTGTTCGGCACCATAAGCTGGCAGAAGGACCTGCCGGGGTACACGTACGAGTTCTGGGAGGGCGACAAGCTCACCGCTGCATTGCTGCGGCAGACTGATCAGGTCGTGCGGTCATCGTTCCGTGATCCCATTCGCTTCAAGACCAACTCCACCCAGCATGAGCAGCTGGCCAGCGGCATGAAGCTGCCGTTTGTCAGCCAGGAGGCCTTGTTGCGTGAGCAGCGTTTCCTGCCGCTGAACTCGGGCAAGGCCGAAGGGCGGCTGCGCATCGTACGTACCGAGGCGCAGCTGCGCACGCTGTCGCCGCGCGATATTCCGGTGCTGGACGAGGTGCCGATCGCGCTGGCCCCGGTGGCCGGGCTGGTTACGCAGCGGCCGTCCACGCTGTTGTCGCATGTGAACCTGCTGGCGAAGGGGTGGGGCATTCCCAACGTGTACGTGCGTGACGCCCAGAATGCGCTGGGCCAGTACGACGGACGCTGGGTGGCGCTGGAGGTCAGCAACAATGACTACCGGGTCACGCCGCTGGTACGCCCGGCACGCACACCGTCAGCAGCGCCTGCACGCGCCACGGTGCGCAACCTGCCGCGTCCGGATCTGGCGGTAGTCGCGCTTAAGCCCTTGGCCGCGCTGCGTGCACGCGACAGCAGCCACTGCGGGGTGAAGGCAGCCAACCTGGGCACGCTGAAGGCGGCGCTGCCACCGCTGGCGCGCGTGCCCGATGGCTTCTGCATTCCCTTCGCGCATTACCAGGCGACCATGCAGCGGCTGGACATTCACCAGCACCTGCAGGCACTGCAGCGCCGCCCCGGATTCAACACCGACCCGAACGTCCGCCGCGAGGCGCTGGCCGCGCTCCGTGCGGAGATCGCCAATGCCGCGCCCGACCCAGCCTTCATTCGTGCTCTGGATGCACAGTGGCAGGGCCAGTTGAAGGCCGGCGGGGTGTTCGTACGCAGCTCGTCCAACTCGGAGGATCTGCCGGGCTTCAGTGGGGCAGGGCTGTACACCACGGTGCCCAACGTGACCCGCGCCGATGCTGTGGCCAAGGCCGTACAGACGGTGTGGGCCTCGGTCTACAACTTCGAGGCCTACGAAGCGCGCACCGCCGCCGGCCTGCAGCAGGATGCGGTGGCCATGGCGGTGCTGGTGCAGCTGGCGGCGCCCTCGGACAGTTCCGGGGTGATGATCACCCGCGATCCGTTTGATCGCGCCCACCAGCACACGACCTACATTTCGGCCAAGCGCGGGCTGGGCATCCGCGTGGTGGAGGGCAAGCGCCAGGCCGAACAGGTGATGTATTCGGACTGGTCCAAGGCGGTGCAGGTGCTGAGCCGGTCGGCCGAGGATACCCAGCTGGTGGCCAAGGCCGGTGGCGGCGTGCGCGAAGTGCCCATCACCGGCTCACGCCAGGTGCTTACCGATGCGCTGATCGCGCGCCTGGCCAAGGTGGGCAAGGCCACCAAGCAGGCATTGGGCGGGGTGGACCAGGATATCGAGTGGGCAGTGGTGGGCGATGAGATCGTGATGCTGCAGTCGCGGCCGTATGTGGATGGCGCTGCGCGATAGCGCATCTGCTCAGTGGGATGAAACATAGCTTGCGCCGGGCCATGCCTGCGGAATGGCGAAGCTCTCGCGCATGCGCTGTGCTTCCTTTGCAGGTGTCAGCCCGAACAGCCGCTTGAACTCGCGGCTGAACTGCGAGGTGCTTTCAAACCCTACCGCATGGCAGGCCGCAGCAGCCGTCATGCCCTCGCGCACCATGAGCAGGCGTGCCTGATGCAGGCGCGTTGATTTCAGGTACTGCATGGGCGAGGTGCAGGTCACCGCCTTGAAGTGGCTGTGGAACGAGGGCGTGCTCATTCCGGCGCTCTGGGCCAACCGTGCGACATCCAGCGCTTGGGCGTAGTTCGAGTGGATGCGTTCAAGCGCCTTGGCAATCTTTCCGAACCTTCCCTGCTGGGAGAGTGCCGCGCGCAGGACCGCACCCTGCGGGCCGGTGAGGACGCGGTAGTACAGCTCACGGAGCAGCTGGGGGCCGAACAGGATCGATTCCACAGGATCGGCAAGCGCGCGGAGCAGGCGCTCCAGGGTGAGCTGCATGACGTCATCCAATGGGCTGGACATCATGCTCTGCGGTTGTGCCACGTCTGAGCTGATGCCGTGGCGGTCAATCTCCAGCATCAACTCGGCCGCAAGCGGAAAATCCAGGTGCAGGTACAGCGCCAGCAGCGGGGATTCCGCCGACGCATCCGTTTCCATGGTGAACGGCACCGGCACGGACACGGCCAGGTACTGGTTGGCGTCGTACACGTACGTGCGTTGGCCGAAGTAGCCGCGCTTGCAGCCTTGGCAGACGATCACGATGCCCGGGTCGTACAGCACCGGGGTTCGCGAAAGTGGGCGCTCGGAGCGGAGCACCCGCACGCTGGGCAGGGCGGTCAGGTTGTAGCCCTCCACCGGTGCCAGCGCGCGCACGAGCGGTGCCAGCGGCAGGGGGCTGGCCGGTCTGGAGCGGGCGGTGGCGGTGGTGGGAGTCATAGGAGTAGGCAATAAGTTGAGCGAATTGCGCCTTAGCGGGACCGGGTGGTGGAACTATTGTGCACCCCATCCCCTGATGGAGCACCCCATGACGCACCCCAAGCGAATTCTGATTACCGGTGTGAGCAGCGGCTTCGGCCTTGCGCTCGCCCGCGAGGCCCTGGCCGCTGGCCATGAGGTGGTTGGCACGCTGCGCCAGGCCGACGGCATCGCGGCGTTCGAGGCGCTGGCGCCCGGGCGCGCTCATGCACGGCTGCTGGATGTCACCGATGAGGCGGCCATCGGCACGGTCGTCGGCGCGGTGGAGGCGGAGCTGGGGCCGATCGATGTGCTGGTCAACAACGCTGGCTATGGTCATGAGGGCGTAATGGAGGAGTCTCCGCTGGCGGAGATGCGCCGGCAGTTCGACGTCAACGTGTTTGGCACCGTGGCGATGATGCGGGCCGTCCTGCCCGGAATGCGTGCCCGCCGCGCGGGGCGGATCCTCAACATCACCTCGATGGGTGGCATCATCACCATGCCGGGCATTGCCTATTACTGTGGAAGCAAGTTCGCGCTGGAGGGCATCAGCGAAGCGGTGGGCAAGGAAGTCCGTGACCTGGGAATCCATGTGACGGCGGTGGCGCCGGGCTCGTTCCGGACCGACTGGGCAGGACGCTCGATGGTGCGCTCACCGCGAACCCTGAACGACTATGACGCGGTGTTCGACCCGATCCGCCAGCGTCGGCAGGAGGTCAGTGGAAAGCAGCTCGGCGACCCACGGAAGGCCGCGCAGGCCATGTTGGCCCTGATGGACAGCGAAGCGCCCCCCGCGCACCTGCTGCTTGGCAGCGATGCCCTGGCCTTGGTTCGCGAGAAGCACATGACTGCCTTGGATGACCTCGTGCGCTGGGAGAGCGTTACCCGCTCCACCGATGGCTGAACGAGGGGCAGTTGCATCGCGGGTGGCGAGCAGACTTCGGCCTGTGCTTTCATTGGAATCGCATGTTGCCGCATGTATCCAGAGAGACATCCATGCCGTCTGATACCAGAAGGATTTCCGGCGCAGCGCTGCTGCTGGTTTCCGTGGTCTACGCGCTCACCATTGTGTGGGGCGTTGAGTGGGTGCTCGATTCACTGCGCTCACGCACGTTTGGCATGGGGCCAGAGCTGCAGCCACGCTGGGTGCGCACGGCACTGGCCCTGGCACCGTTCGCTCTGTTCTCGCTGTGGGTAGGTATCCGCCGTCCACCTCGCGTGCGCCGAGGCTTCATCGCCGGGCTGCTGGTTTCGCTTGCGCTGTGGGGCTGGTACTACGCCGATGGATGGATGAACACCGGCGGCGGCGCCAACATCGGGCTGGGCATCATCATGATGCTCTCGCCACTGCCGGTGTTCGTGGTCATCCTGCTGTCCGCCCGCAAAGCGTGAGGTTCGCGGGTCACCGAAGCTGGCAGATGCCGTTGGCGCCCTTGCGGCCGGTGTAGGACACCGACAGCGATCCGTCCGGGTTTTTGCTCAGCGAGATGACCGTATCCGTGGCGGCGTCCTTGGCTTCGTAGTAGTTGTCGTTGGACTTGTTCAGCGTGGCCTCCTTGCCGTTGACGTACACCGGGCCACCCTGGTCGCCATGGACATCCAGGCCGCCGGGGCAGGTGGCGTTGAACAACGGCAGCCCCCCACTGGCGGCGGGAGCAGCAGCCGCGTTATCCGATGCATTCGAGAAGACGGCACGGCAGCCCTGTTCGACCCACACGGCATGCTTGCTCAAGCCCCAGGTCACCCCTTCGGTGCAGGGCGATTTGCTCAACTGCCGCTTGACCTGCACATCCCCCTGGGTGTCCATGGGGCACTCGGTTCGACCACGGCCCTTGGATTCACAGGTGACGTCGGCGGCCCATGCAGGGGCGGCGACCAACAGCGACAGACCCAGAACGATGCATGTACGCATGGTTGATTCCTGAAGTGTTTTGCGCCCTGCCAGAGGCGGTGTAGGCGCAGGAAACCTACCGCCGGGATCGTTGCGCAGTGGTGAAGTCGAAGTGACCTGCGCGCGAGTGCGGGCGGGACCAGTAGAAGTACGTAGCGGTGGGCAATTCGACGGTCGCCCTGGCCGGGGTGTCGTGCGAGAATCCGGCAGACCTCGGCCGCATGGATCGGAAGGCTTGAATGGAAAAGCGTGTCTGCTTTGATTTCGAAATCGAGTTCAGCAACGGTGGTGGTATCCAGGGCCAGGAGTTCCGGCTGGATATCGAAGGCGACGACATCAGTGATGACGCGCTTGCTGATTACATCGTTCGCGACATGCGGCTGCTGATGGTCGGCACGGTGCGCATTCTCAACAAGCGGATCATCGAAGAGCCGCACAAGCGCCCACTGGATGCGCTTGACGGAGGGGAATGATGGCGTGGCACGGCATCGGACCGAACGTGCGGCGGGCATTCGTTCTCGCGGCGATTGCGCTGGGTTCGGCCTGTGGTGGAAAGCAGGACCATCGGGTTGAAGAGGGCAATCCGGCCCCAGCGGCCAATGCACGAAGCAGCGCTGAACCCTCCAGAGCGCCGGGTGGGATGCCGCGCAGTGCTCCGGTGCTGGGTAACGATGTGCCCGACGTTGAGGCAAGCGCTTACATGGAGGCCAACGGCGTTTCCCTTGAAGTTGCCCGGGAGCGGCTGCTGATCGAGTCAGAGCTTATGCCACATGTCCAGGACCTACGGCAGCGATATCGAGAGAGGATGGCCTTCATTTCGATCGAGTCAATGCCTTACCAGCACCTGGTGATAGGTTTGAAGGGGCCTGCAACGGAGCCTGTCCAGCTCATCAGAGTACGCGGGACCGATGTGAGGGTTGAGTTCGAGCAAGGCTACCCCTACACGGCGCAGGAATTCAGCGACATCATGAGCAGGGCAAGCGCCAGGGCTCTGGAGTTTTTTCCGGATGTGACCGGCCTGAGTGGTCGTCCGGAACTTGGCTTGATCGAAGTCATGGTGAGTGGGACAGACGAGCAGCGCTACCTGACCGCGAAAGCTGAACTTGAAGCAGTGGCCGGCATTGAGATCAAGATTCTGTTGGGTAGGTCCCCGCCGAGAGATCTGATTGATATTCCGCATTGATCGACCCACGGAGTGAGCCGCAGCGTGAAACCGAATACTGGAATGCCGGCCTTCCTGGGTCGAATGGGTGCATTGCTTCTTTCGCTATTTGTTGGCCTGCCGGCTGCAGCCGCGAATGCAGTGTTTCAAGATCTCCTGACGGTGCCGCGCGTGGACGGCAGCCTATTGGTCGTGCACGTGCAGCGCCCCTCTACGACGGGCAAGGTGCCGCTGCTGGTCTATATCGACGGCTCGCTGTGCATCCCCTCCACCTACAACGAAAGCGTTGCCTGGCTGCTGGAGAAGAGTGACGGTGCCCATCCCTTCGCGCTGGCCGTGATCGAGAAGCCGGGCCCAACCATCCCGGCGCTCAACGCCGAGGGAAATATCGAGATCGGACCAGATTTCCAATGCAGCGCGGAGTTTCGGCAGCGCTACTCCATCGACCAACGCGTGATTGACCATCTGCGCGCGTTGCAGCACCTGAACCGGCATGCGAGCTGGTGGAACGGGGAGCTGCTGGTGTGGGGCTTCTCCGATGGGGCGCGCATTGGAGCGCAGCTGGCGGCGTACTACCCGCAGACCAAAGCCTTGGCGCTGGTGGGCGTTGGCGGCGGAATGCGGATGGCGGATTCCATGGAGGCCATGGTGTGCTCCGCGCCTGCGGATACTGCTGCTTGCCGCGAATCGCTGCGCAAGGAAATGGACGAGATCCGCGCCGCGCCGGTGCCCACGCGCGACTGGATGGGGGAATCCAACACCTACGCGACATGGGCCAGCCGCCTGGATGCGGTGGAGGCCAATGTGTTGCGGGACCTCAAGGCGCCGCTATTGGTCGTGCACGGCGAACGCGACGGGTCGGTGCCGGTGGCGTCCGCACGGAAGCTGGCCGAACTCATGCAGGGCTCGGGCGTGGTGTTCCGTTACCGGGAAATTCCGGGCATGCGGCACAGCCTGTGGGGAGCGGCGACCCCGCAGGCGAGCGAGGCACTGCACCAAGAGGTGCTTGAGTGGTTGCCGGCGCAGGAAGGTGACTCGGAACGCTAACGGTCCTTGCCACGCGGCCGGAAGGGCACCGGCCGCAGGCCTTCTCTAGAGGGCGCCGCGTCAGCGGCGCAGGGCGTCGATAATCACGCCGGTGGCGATCTCAACGAGCAGGTACTCGGTGTCGGACTGCCGCACCCAGCGATGGCCGCGGCCCGGTTCGCGCAGATCGTAACGCGAGTAGTCGTCAACCCAGTAACGACGGTCCACCTCCGACCAGCTGAGCCGGTCGCCGCGGTGCCAGGCCTTCTTCTGCCATCCCGGCGGCGGTGCGTGGCGCTTGTCCGGGCCGCCGGCATGCGGGGGCGGGCCGTTGCCGCGTGCATGGTGGGGCGGATCGGCCCAGGCAGGCGCTGCGGCCAAGGCGGCAACGGTAAGTGCGGCAATGCCAATCAGACGTGCGGCTTTCATATCAAGCTCCCATTCCAGCCGCAGCGAGCGGCGGCGTGGTCCGGAATATAGAGCAGGTTCTGTGAAGAAAGCCGTGGGAATGTCGGGGGCTTATGGGCGGCTGAGCAGCAGCCGCGCCTGCGACTGCCAGCCACCGATGAACAGGTCCTGCTTGCCATCGCCATCCAGGTCGCCACGGGCCATGCTCCAGCTGCGGCCCACGGTGGCGGCTGGAATCACCGAAGCGGTGACGTCGCTGAAGTTGCCCTTCCCATCGTTCTGCCAAGCGCGCACCTGGAGGGGCACGAAGCCGGGCACGTCGATGGCGCTGACCACCAGATCAGGATGACCATCCTCGTTGAAGTCCACCACGCTACCGCCCCAGCTTGAGAAGCGGTGGGTGGGCAGGCGGGTACGGGTCTCATCCTTGAACCGTGCGTTGCCCTGGTTGATCAGCAACCGCGTCTGCGGGTCCTTGTCCCAGTCCCGGTTGTTGCTGGTGAGGTTGAAGAACACCAGGTCCAGCCGGCCATCGCCGTTGGCATCCAGGGCATGTACTTCGCGGGTCTCCGTAGGTATCTGCTCGCCCAGCCGCTCGGTGGCATCGGTGAAGCGTCCGCCGCCATCGTTCAACAGCAGCCGGTTGATCGGTTCCTGGCTGGCAATGGCCATGTCCAGGTCGCCATCGCCATCCAGATCGGCCAGCACGATGCCCTGCGCCTGCACGTCGATGGCCGGCAGGTGGGAGGTGCTGGCATCGATGAACCACCCGGGACGTGCACGGTCATTGAGCCACAGGAAGGGCCGCGCCACGCCCTCCTTTCCCTCGGTGGTGTTGCCCACCACGATGTCGGGCAGGCCGTCGCCGTTCACATCGCCGACCGCCACCGCGTTGGCCTGGCTGGTGGCGGGCAGGCGCTCGCTCGCCCGGGTAAAGCCACCCTTGCCGTCGCCCAGGAACAGGTTGTGCTGCTCGGTATCTTCGGCCACGAACACCACATCCAGGTGGCCGTCGCCATTGAAGTCGGCCACGCGCACATGCTCATTGTCACCCGCGATGGAACCGAACGCACCGGGCGTACGGCTGAGCTTGCCGGTGCCATCATTGAGGTACAGCCGGTTGGCGCCGTTCTCCACCGCCACCGCGACATCCAGGTCGCCGTCACCGTCGGCATCCAGCAGCGCCGCATCCAAGGCGTGCAGCTCGGCATCCGCAGGAACGTGGGTAGCGGTGACGTCGGTGAACAGCGTGGTGGCCGGCGGCGGTGGCGCCGCACAGGCGGTGATCGAGGCGCAGGACAAGGCCGTGAACAGCAGGAATGACGGGGTGGGTCGGCGCATGCTGTTCGTTCTCCAGTTCATTCAACCAGGGCCAGTTGCCGCTTGAAGCCTGGCCATAGTGCAAGCTTGTGGGTGACGTTGGTGATGGTCCGGCGCGGGTCGGTGGGGTGTGGCCGGGACGACGTGCTGCTTCGGCCCTGGCGCCACAGCCCGAACATCACGATCTCCGCGCCCACCGGGAAGGATTTCAGCCAAGCGGCGTCGGCATGCCCGACGCTGACTTCGTAGAAATCACGGCGATCGGCCACGCCGGTGTGCTGGTACTTCGGCGCGCAGTTGAGGAACAGCGAATCCGGCTGCGGCGAGCGGTGCGACCTGACCGTGCCGACCAGCGCCATCGGCAGGTCGGTAGTCCCGGTGCCAATACGCTCCCAGGCCTGGTCGTAGCGTTCCTGGTCGTAGAAGAAATTTTCCCAGTCCACGCGTTTCTTGCCCAGGCGCAGGGTGATCTGCGAGGCCACGAGGTCATCGCTCTCACACATCGCGCGCAGCACCAGCAGGTCGGCGAGGGTGCCTAGGTAGCCATATAGGGTCTGCTGCTCGATCCCGCCACGTTTCAGCGCCTGCTGCAGCAACAGCAGGCGCAGCTCGTGCCGGCCATCGTCCAGCGCAGGCAGGAACTCAGGATCCGAACCGGCGGCCACAATGGCCTGCAAGCGGCCGGGGGCGATGTACCGGCAGCCCGGCTGGTGCTCGGCGCCCTTGGCCAGGGCGATATGGGAAGGGTCCCCAGCCACGAACCTGACCGGGGCGCCGCACCCTTCGCTGTCGCAAAGCAGGGTGGGCAGGGACTGCTGCGTATCGTGGCGCTTCTGCAGGCCCTCGATGCGATGCAGGGTGCCGTGCGTTCCCACGGCCCTGCGCATCTTCATGTCACCGCTCATCTTCGCGTTCAGCCCGGATAGGCCGGGAAGCGCTCATCGGGGTGGTGCTTCTTCCACTCGGTATGGGCCACGGTGCCCTCCCAGGCGAGGAAGGTGTTCGGCACGCGCCCGCGACCGGACCAGGTTTCCTGGGTATGCGGCAGCCAGTAACGCGGCGGCAGTTCCTTGCGTTCTGCCTTGGCGGGTTTGGCCCGCTTGGCCGGGCTGGCCGCGCCCTCGCTGCCCAGCAGGGCGCGCAGCCGGCGCTGCTGTTCCGGGCTGAAATCGTCGAAGCTGGTGGTCAGCAGCAGGGTGACGCGCTCATACGCCTCCTTGGTAGCTGCCCGCAGCAGGGCCTGCGGGGAGAGGGATGCGGATGGCTTGCGGGGCATATGATTCCAGAAAGGAGGGTTGTCGGCGGGCAAGATAACAAATGCCGGTGTGATCAACCCGCTTCGGCGCCCCGCCATCCATTCAAGGAAGGAATATCGTGAGACTTGTCACGCTGCTGATGCTCTGTTTGATGGTGGCGGGCTGCAGCCTGGTGATCGATAGTGCGTACGACACCCTGGAAGAGGCGGATAAGGCCGGGATGATCGGGAAGGGATGGGTTCCCGCATGGGTTCCCCGCGATGCGACGAATCTACGTGAGGTGCACGACCTCGATTCGAATACGAGCCAGCTTTCGTTCTTCATGCCGCCGGGCACCGGGTTGAATCTCCCGCCGGATTGCCGACCGGTGGCCCATGCGCAGACGGCGCCCGCCGCCTTCAACCGCTTGTGGTGGCCCGGCGATCGCGTGCTCGCACGCTCTTACCGGTTCCTGCAATGCGATACCGAATACGACAAGGCGGTATTCATTGCCACCAACAAGGACGGCGACCGCGTTCTCTACTGGCGGACCTACGCGCGCTGAGCGTGATCCGGGGCCACCCGCGGGGGAGGGGCGTATTACTCTTTCGAGGCATGCGCGCCGGCGCCGATGGGTCCCCAATGGGGGCAGCCAGATCGACGCTGGAGGCGCCCCGGTGCAGCTGTTGTACGCAACCTTTCCCGACCGCACGCCCGGCGTGGGCCTGCTGTTGTTTCGCCTGGTGCTGTCGTTGATGCTGGTAGGCCCGTGGGGCCTGCGCGGGGCGCTGCCACCTCCCGACCTGATCGCGTGGGCGTGGCTCGCCGCCGCCCTGATCGCGTTCGGCGGACTGCTTCCGCTAGGGATAGGAGTCGCGCTGGTCCTGGCCGGGGTGGATGCCGCGCTGGACGGCTGGCCGTTGGCCGGACTGCTGCTGGCGCTGCTGTTGCTGGGTCCGGGCGCGTATTCGGTGGATGCGGTGCTGTTCGGTCGCCGGGTGCTGGAGCGGCCGGCGTCGCGGCGCGGCAGCGACGACCACACGGGCACTCACCCGAAAGAGTAGTCGTGCGCCCAGCCAATCGGGGCTTGGGCGGGGCGCGCTGGAGGCACAGCATGCACGGGTGGATTTCGCGAGGTCCGAGCCAATGCATGCCAACCATCCGGCATCTGCCGTGGAACCCGTGCCGGGCGCACCTTCGCGCGCGGTGGGGCGGGCGGTCGACTACATCGAGGCCAACCTGTCCGAACCCCTGCAGCTCAGCGCCATTGCCGGGGCGGCGTGCATGAGCCGTTTCCACTTTGCCCGTACGTTCCGCGAGCAGACTGGGCTGAGCCCGATGGAATACCTGCGCATGCGGCGCATCGAGCGCGCCCGGCACCTGCTGCGCACCGAGGGGCAGCGCGTCTGCCAGGTTGCCAGTGCGCTGGGTTTCTACGACCAGAGCCACTTCGTGCGCTGGTTCCGCCGCAGCCTGGGCTGCACGCCCACGGCCTACGTGCGCGCTGCCGTCCCGTCGGGGTGCCAGCCGTGCGACGGTGCGCCTTGCCGGTAGTTGTTTTTGTATGATGGCCCCGACGCGCAGGGGCTGACCATGACGATCACATTCCGGGCCATCGCCTGCGCGTGCCTGCTGCTGCTGGGCGGCCATGCTGCGGCGTTGGACCCGGCGCGGGCGGTGGGGCAGTTCCACCACACCGCGTGGACGGTCAACCAGGGCGCACCGGGGCAGGTGACCGCGCTGGCGCAGACGGCGGATGGCTATCTCTGGCTGGGTACGGAGATAGGCCTGTACCGCTTCGATGGCGTGCGTTTCACGCGCTTCGTGCCGCCCGGCGATGACGGGTTTCCCGCGACCAGTGTGTCGACCCTGTACGCCGCCCATGATGGCGGGTTGTGGGTGGGCTTCCGCTATGGCGGGGTGAGCCGGGTCGAGCGCACGGGCGTGCGCCACTACGGTTCAGCGGCGGGGCTGCCGACCAGCACCGTGTTCCGTTTCGCCGAAGACGGCGAGGGCCGCTTATGGGCCGCCACCTTTACCGGCCCGCTCTTCCTGCAGGGCCAGCGCTGGGTGCGGCCCACGCAGGCGATGGGCTACCCGGGACGACAGGCGCGGACGTTGTTCACCGATCGCGAGGGCACGCTGTGGATCGCCACCGAGGCCGGCATGGTGGTGTTGCGGCGCGGGGCAAGCGCATTCGAAGGGGTGCCGGCGCGCGTGGGCC
Organism: Stenotrophomonas sp. CFBP8994; assembly: GCF_034044835.1. Taxonomy (NCBI): domain Bacteria; kingdom Pseudomonadati; phylum Pseudomonadota; class Gammaproteobacteria; order Lysobacterales; family Lysobacteraceae; genus Stenotrophomonas; species Stenotrophomonas sp. CFBP8994. The sequence goes on from NZ_JAXCWT010000005.1 coordinate 42,396, forward strand.
GGGTAAGCCAGATCGCCCAGGCGCCGGACGGAGCCATCTGGGTGGCCGAAGCGGACGGCGGTGTGCGCCCGCTGTCCGGCCAGGGCGATGCGGTGGAATCGGCAGGGCTGCTGTTCGACCGCGACGGCGTGCTGTGGGCGACTACGCTGGGGACCGGGCTGGTTCGCCGCTCACCGCAACGCAACCAGGCGGAGGTGGAACGCTTCCGCCGGGTGGACGGGCTCAGCTCCGATTACGCGCAGCCGTTGCTGGAGGATCGCGAGGGCAATGTGTGGGTGGGCGGCAGTCGCGGGCTGGATCGCTTCCGCCATGCCAACCTGGTGCAGGTGCCGATGCCGGAAGGTGCGCAGGAGTTCGCCATGTCCGCGGACGGCAACGCGCTGCTGGTGGGCACCCGCAACCACCCGTTGCAGCGCGTGGACATGGCCGCACGCCAGACGCTGGCGCTGCCGGCGGGAATCACCGCCATGCACCGCGATGCTGCCGGCACCACGTGGTTGGCCGGGCCAGACGGGGTGTGGCGCCGTGACGGCGAGCGGTTCTCGAAGGTATCCGGGCTGCCGGTGGCGGCGCGCTCGGGTGTGCAGGCCATCGCGACCACCCCGGACGGCGCGCTGTGGGTGTCCTTGAACACGCCGGGTGTGTACCGGTTCAAAGACGGGCAGTGGGCACACTTCCAGGACAGGCCTGGATTGCCCACGGGTGGTTCGCCGCTGGTGATGCAGACCGATGCCAGCGGGCGGCTGTGGCTGGGCTTTGCCCGTAACGCGGTGGCAGTGCTCGACCACGGAGTTTTCTCCACGCCATGGACGGGCGAACCGCTGGACGTGGGCAACGTCACGGCGTTGTTCGAGGACGCGCAGGGCATGTGGATGGGCGGCGAGCGCGGTTTGGCGCGGGTGGCCGAAGGTCGGTTGCACAATGTGCTGCCGGCGGTGCGCGAAGACCTGCGTGGCATCAGCGGCATCGTGGCCGATGCTGCAGGCGGCCTGTGGTTCAACGGTGCACGTGGCGTGGTGCATGTGCGCGCCGGCGACATTGCCGGGCTGTTCAACGCGCAGGGCACCCCGCGTTACGAGCGCTTCGATGCGCTGGATGCGTTGCCCGGCATCGCCGCCCAGTTCCGGCCACTGCCCACCGCTGCGCGGACCCAGGATGGGCGGCTGTGGTTTTCCACGACCAGTGGCCTGGTGTCGATGGATCCGGCGCAGATCGTGCGCAACCCCGTGGCACCGCCAGTGGAGATCCTGTCGGTGGCGGTGGATGGGGCCGACGTGCCGATCAATGCAGGCGCCGTCGAGCTGCCGGCAGGAACGAAGAACCTGCGCATCCGCTTCACCGCACTGAGTCTTTCAATTCCCGAGCGGGTCCGCTTCCGTTATCAGCTGGAGGGCTTCGATCCGCAATGGTTCGAGGCCTCGACCGCGCGCTCGGCGTTCTACAACGCGCCTGCCTCGGGGCAGTACGTGTTCCGGGTAGCGGCCAGCAACAACGATGGGGTCTGGAACGAGCAGGGCGCCCGCCTGGTGGTCAACGTTGCACCGCATTACTGGGAAACCGCCTGGTTCCGCGTGCTGTGCGTGATCGCGGGTGCGGCCCTGCTGTGGCTGCTGTACCTGGGCCGGCTGCGGCAGCTGGCGGCACGCATCCGTACACGCCTGGATGAGCGTCACCGCGAGCGCGAGCGGATCGCGCGCGAGCTGCACGACACCCTGCTGCAGAGCACGCAGGGGCTGATCCTTCGGTTGCATGCGTCCAGCCGCAAGCTGCCGCCCACCGATCCAGTCCGCGCCGAGCTGGAAGCGGCGATGACCATGGCCGAGCAGGTGGCGGCCGATGGCCGTGAGCGCGTGCGCGGCCTGCGTGGCGATGTGGAACGTGCGCGCGATCTTGGCGCTGCGCTGATGGGCGTGGCGGAGGAGGCGCATGGCCTTGAGACCCCGGCCGTTCGCCTGGTGGTGGAAGGCACGCCGCGCGCCATGCAGACCTGCGCGGCCGAAGAGGCGTACATGATCGGCCGCGAAGCCCTGCTCAATGCATTCCGTCATTCGCGCGCCGCGCAGGTGCAGATCCTGGTCAGCTATGGGCGTCAGGGTTTCCACCTGCGCATCAGCGACGACGGGATCGGGTTACCCCAGGGGGCAGAGGCCATGACAGGGCACTGGGGCCTGGAAGGCATGCGCGAGCGCGCTGCGCGCGCCGGTGGCACCTTGACGATCCTGAGCGGACGCTCCGGGCGCGGAACGGAGATCGATCTGCAGATACCGGCGTCCTTCGCGTGGGAGCCCCGGCGCCGGTAGTCCCGGCATCGGCATGAAGAGCAACGGCGTACAAGCGTGAACCTGCCGGTATCTGGCTCCATGTGAGGTGCCGCCCCTGCGCAGGATTCACCGATGCCCCCCAACGTGTTGGAAACGCTGATGCTCACCCGCCGCCAGGCGCTCCAGGCCGGTGCCTCGGCGCTGGCCGTCATGGCGCTGCCGGGTTTTGCGATGGCGCGCACCCCTTCCCCCGCTCCGGAGAACACTTTCATGTCCGAGAATTTCGTCACCACCAAAGACGGCGTCCGCATCTTCTACAAGGACTGGGGCCCGCGCGATGCGCAGCCCATCGTCTTCCACCACGGTTGGCCGCTGTCGTCGGACGACTGGGACACCCAGATGCTGTATTTCCTGCAGAAGGGCTACCGCGTGATCGCCCATGACCGCCGTGGCCACGGCCGCTCGGCACAGGTCAGCGACGGGCATGACATGGACCACTACGCAGCCGATGCCTCCGCCGTATTCGAGCACCTGGACCTGCGCAATGCCGTGCATATCGGCCATTCCACCGGGGGTGGCGAAGTGGCGCGCTACGTGGCCAGGCATGGCCAGCCACAGGGGCGCGTTGCCAAGGCGGTGCTGGTCAGCGCCGTGCCGCCGCTGATGCTGAAGACGGCGGCCAACCCCGGTGGCCTGCCGATCGAAGTGTTCGACGGCATCCGTGCCGGTGTTGCGGCCAACCGTGCGCAGCTGTTCGTGGACTTCCCGACCGGCCCGTTCTATGGCTTCAACCGCCCCGGCGCGACCATCTCGCAGGGCGTGATCCAGAACTGGTGGCGCCAGGGCATGATGGGCAGCGCCAAGGCCCACTACGAAGGCATCAAGGCCTTCTCCGAAACCGACCAGACCGACGACCTGAAGGCGATCACCGTGCCGACGCTGGTCATGCACGGCGATGACGACCAGGTGGTGCCGATCGCGGACGCAGCGCTGCTGTCGGTGAAGCTGGTGAAGAACGGCACCCTGAAGGTCTACAAGGGCTACCCGCACGGCATGCTGACCACGCACGCCGACGTGATCAATCCGGACCTGCTGGCCTTCATCAAATCCTGATCAGGCGCTGCCACCCGGCATCCGGAACGTAAACGCTGTACCGGTGGCCTCATCCGAGGCCACCACCAGGGTGCCCCCATGGGACCGCGCAATCTCCGCGGCGATGTAGAGCCCCAGCCCCAGGCCAGGCCGCGGCAGCTCCGCCTGCTCGCGCGAGAACGGCCTGAAAATGGTCGCCAGTCGCTCGGCGGGAATATGCCCGCCGTTGCGCACGGTCAATACCAGTCCGCTTGAAGCGGCCTGTACCTCCAGCGCGATCGGCGCAGCGGCATCGCCATGCTGCACGGCATTGGTCAGCAGGTTGGCCAGCAATTGCCCCAGGCGGTTGGAATCGCACACCACCGCTCCATTGATCTCCATCCGCACCGCGATATCCGAACGCCCGGTAGCGTTCGCCACCTCGTCCACCACGTGCTGCAGATCGGCCGCCAAGCCGTCGGCGCTGCGCAATGCCACGGGAATGCCGCCGCCCAGGCGACCACGCGCGAAGTCGAGCACATCGCTCACCAACCCCTCCATGCGATTCACGCTGGAGGTGATGTGGTCGAACATGCGCTGCTGGTAATCCGTATGCGGCGCAGCTTCGAGTGCTTCGGTCACGATGCTGATCGACTGCAGCGGATTGCGAAGATCGTGGCCCAGTACTGCGATGAACTGGTCGCGCAGCTCAGCCACCTGCTGCGCATCGGACAGCGCCACTGCCGCCTGTTCAAGGCGTTCTTCGGTATCGAGGTAATTGCCGACCAGCTCGGCCAGCAGTTCCATCGAGCGCTGGATATGCAGCTCATCGAACGTGGCAGGCGCCGAATCGATCGCACACAGGGTGCCGAAGAAGCTGCCATCCGGACGGTGGATCGGTACCGAGGCGTAGCTCTCCAGCCCATAGATGCGCGGGGTATGGTGGGTGGAGTAGACCGGGTGCAGGCTCGCATGGGCGAACACCACCGGCTTGGGCGACTGCCGGATCTCATCGCAGATGGTGGTCTCCAGCACCAGCTGGCCGCCCGCCACCAGGCCGAAGCCCAGGGTGTCGTGGGTGGCGCACGCCGTCCAGGTGGTATCGGTCACCCGGGCAATGGCCGTGAACCGGCAGCCGGTGATGTGGGCCACCGTCTCGAGGATGCGCGGCACGGCCGCAATGCGGCCGATCTCGGCGATATCGCGGAGCAGGGCGGGATCGGACAGTTGGCGCATGGGGTTCAAGCAGGTCTTCAGGCCAGTAATGGTCACACGAATCGTGCCTTGTTGGGATCCATCCAAAGCCGCACACCGCGCGATCAGGGGAGATGCTTAACGGTTCAGTCGCCGTAGGATTGGTGCAGAATGGCCTGCGCCCAGCCCATGGAGGAACGATGTTCAAGCGTTTGATGCAGAGCCTGACCGGCAAGCCCGCCAGCGCCAAACCACCGCTAGCCGTGTCCCAGCCTGCAGCGCCTCCGGCGGAGGCAGCGCAAGCCCAGATCATCACCGTGTACGACGCCCACGGCCGGGAACTGCAGGTCACCCGGGCCGACTGGCGCGACAACATGCTGTTGCCCCAGATCAAGGCGATGTGGGACCAGCCCAACGAGCTTTACCAACTCATCCTCAATGCGCTGGACGACGGGTTCGCCGCCGAGGTTGATCCTGCATCCCAGCGGATGCTGGAGATCGACCCCATCGTGGAACGGGCGCACGTCATCCGCGCGATCGTGCTGATGCAGCAGGAACGCTTCGATCAGGCCGGGCAGGTGCTGCACGATGCAATCGGCAGGATCGGCGAGACCGCAACGCTCCTTACCAATCTCGCGAAGGTGCAGGCAGGCCGTGGCGAAGAGCACCAGGCCGATGCAACGTTGTGGAAGGCGCTGCAACTGGACCCCAACCAGGACAACGGCCTGGGCTGGTGGCTTGCACGGCAGCGCGAGCGCGGCGGTGAGCCCGCCTACCGGGCAGCACTGGAACAGGCAGCGGCCCTGCCGGGCAGCTGGCGCGCCAGCCTCTATCTGGGGCGGGAAAGCCTTGCGAAGAAGGATGTCCCGGCAGCGCTGGACCAGTTCCGCAGCGTTCTCGCCCAGGCAGCGCACAGCACCGATGTGTTGTTGGTCATTTCAGGCGACCTCGGCAATGCCGGCAGGATCGTCGAACTGGTGGACCTGATCGGTCCGTCCTACGACCCGGAAACGCATGGGCCGCAGGTCGGGATGAACCTGGTCCAGGCCTATCTCCATCTTGATCGCCTGGACGAGGGCGAGGCGCTACTGCATCGCCTGTACGCGCTCAACATTCCGCCGTTCAAGCAGCATCTGGATGCAATGGCCAGCCAGTACGAGGCGCGCCGGGAAGCGGGTGCATCATCGCGGCCGATCGACACTGAAGAACTGCAGATCGCGACCATGCCGTTCGAACTTCCGATCTGGCGTTACGGCCTGCGCGAGCCGCAGTGGCTGTTTGCGAACAAGCCCGACAGTGCGCGCAAGGTGACGTTCTTGATGCTGGGCAAGGTCGTGAGCGGCGAAGAGCGCGCGGAACAACAACGGGAAGATGAACTTGGGCGCCTGAGTCGCTCCATTCCGCTGTACCTGGCGGAAAGCGCCTACGAGTGGACATCCCTGCACGCCCACTCACTGGCCGCAGTGGTCAGGGGTGGCGGGCCGGTGCTGTTCGGTGCGCAGGACGAGGCCGGCGAACGCGAAACCGCGGCGGGGTTCGCGTCCAGTACGGATCTGCTGGTACTCGGTTCCATTGGTGAGGCAGGGAACCTCTGGACGGTAGATCTTGGCATCTGGGATACCGCCCGCGTGGCATTGATCGGGCGCGAAGCGGTGTCGTCGGACAGGGCAGGGTTGGAGGCCGCGATACTGGAGCTGGAAGGCAGGGTGCTTGCACGCCTGGGCGGCGTACAGAGCGCGCCGCACGATGCGATCTACACGCGGCCCACGGCGGAACAGATGCAGCCGTATCTGGGCGCGCTGGCGCAGTCACTGACGCTGTCCCTGGTCGCCAACGAGGTCACGCGGAAGCAGGATCTGTGGGGCGAGCGTAACCTGATCGAATGGCCGCTTCGGATGGCACTGCAGTGGCCGGAGCAGGAAGTGTTCAAGGCCCTGTACCTGTCGGGTATCAGCCACGCGGCGCGCTACGGCTCCGAGCTGCTCGGCGAGTTCGAGGGGCGTTCGTTCGCCCTGCTGCACGAGATGGGGCAAGCTAAATCGCCCCTGGTCGACCTTGGACCGCTGCTGCTGCATGCCTTTGGCCGGGCCGACGGGCTGGCAGCGGTGCGAAGGGACACCGCCGATGCCCATCGCCTTGCATGGATTGAACGGGTTGTCGGAGTTGGCTAGATTGGCGGCTCGACAGTAGCTCAACCGGAAGAGACGCTGATGCCATCGCGCCGGGACACAGTGTTGAGAGCCGCATTCGTGTTCGTCACCTGGCTGATCATCGTGGTGGTATCGGCCGAATTCCTGATGGCGGCGTATGCAAAGTACGGGCTTCTGGACAGCCCCGCGTACGGGCGCTTCGTGGATCGCCATGGCTGGCTGTGGCTGCACCTGGCTGGCGGCGTGGTGGCCATCGTGGCCGGGCCGGTCCAGCTGTTGGCACGCTGGTGGTGGGAACGTCCTGCGCTGCATCGGCGGGTTGGGTATCTCTACTTCGGTGGAGTTCTCACGGCCAGCGCGGCGGCGGCCGGATTGATCGCCACCACCCCGGCACCGCTTTCCATCAAGATTGGTTTTGCCGGTACCGCCCTGGCGTGGTTGACCACGGCGCTGTTGGCCATGATCGCGATCCACCGTGGCCGAGTGGAGCGGCACAGGACGTGGATGATCCGCAACTATGCGGTGACCCTGGCGCCCGTCCTGTTCCGTTTGATGTTGCCGGTAGCCATTGCTTCAGGACTGGCGCCAAGCGGAGCGCTCATCTCGTGCCTGCTGTGGGCAAGCTGGCTCTTGCCCCTTGTCACGGTGGAAGCGTTCCGGAGGAGAGAACGCGATCCGCTGAAGCACGATTACATACCTTCCTGAGGTAGTTCATGCCCGCACTTGCCCTGCTGTTTGCCGCTGCCGCCACCGCAAATACCCCGGCGGAACCTGATGCCGCCACCGTAGCCGCTATCGAGGCGACCTGCTTTGACTATGTGGATGGCCAGCTGGAAGCCGATCCCCAGCGGGTAGCGCGGTCATTGCATCCAGACCTGGCCAAGCGGATGGTGCTGGGCGAAACGCCGGACGAGCGGCTTGGCCTGCGCCGCATGAGCAAGGAAGAGCTGGTGGGCCTGACCCGCCAGGGCACGCTGAAGACGCCCAAGGCGGAGTGGGACCGTACCTGCCGCGTGCTGGACGTTACCGGCAACGCGGCCTCGGTGCGGCTGGAGACGCCGTGGTTCGTGGACTACTTCCACATGGGCCGTTTCGGAGAGCGCTGGATCATCGTCAATGCGCTCTGGTACTCCAAGCCCAGAGCGGCCTCCACGGCACCGGCGGCGAAGTAATCAGGGCGAACACGCCGCGTGATGTGAAACCAGATCGGCGAGTCGCCCGCCGTCCGCAACAGCGGCAACATAGCCGTCGGGGCGCACCAGCACCCACTCGCCCGGCCCCAGTCCGTACGCGCGCTGGAAATGCCCATCGCCGTCGCGCAGGTCGCCCTGCGGCCCAATGAGGTGTACGTGCAGGCCGGCGCGCAGCGGCGCAGCGGTTCGGTCGGCCGCATGGCCCAGCAGCGTCCAATGGGTGCCGCGGAGTACCTCGAACAATCGGCTGGGTTGCCCGCCCGCGCCCTGCAGCGGTGCATCCGGCGCGCGGTCGCCGGGCTCGATGCGCCCCTCGCGCGATTCCGCCGGCAGCGTAAGCGAAGACGCCCGATACCCCAGGTCGAGCTGCTGCACCTCACGACCACGCCGGTTGTCGCCGCGCTGGGCGTGCTCGAGAAGCCTGGTAGCAAGACCGAGCATCGCCGCCGCAACGGGCCTGCGTTCTTCTTCGTAGGTATCGAGCAGTGCCTCTGGCGCGCCTTCCAATACGGACGCCAGCTTCCAGCCCAGATTGTATGCATCCTGTGCGCTGGTGTTCAGTCCCTGGCCGCCGGTAGGGGGATGGGTATGCGCCGCATCGCCAACCAGGAACACCCGGCCAACGCGATACCGATCTGCCAGGCGTGCGTTCATCTGGTACGCGGAGCCCCACGAGACGCTCTCGACCGTGATGTCATCGCGCCCTGTCCGCTCGCGCACCATCGCGGCCAAGCCCTTGACGGACAGGTCCACCTCGCCCTCCAGCGGCACCGGTGCCTGCAACTGGAACAGGTCCGTGCCCATGAGCGGGCACAGCGAGATGCGGCGTGCCATGTCGTGCTCGTTGAAGTTGTGCCACGCATCGCGGGACAGACCCTGCAGCACGATATCGGCGACAACGGCGCGAACGCCCAGGGTCTGGCCCGGGAAAGGAATCGCCAAAGACTGGCGCACGAAGCTGCGGCCGCCGTCGGTGCCGATCAGGTAACGGGTTCTGATCGTCTGCTCGCCGCTGGGCGTGGCGATGCGGACATGGACACCTTCGCCATCCTGATCGAAGCCGAGCAACGTGTGGCTGAATTGCACGGCATGGCCCAGTTCGGCCAACCGCTCACGCATCACGGCTTCGGTGAGGAACTGCGGCACCATGAGCGGCTGGCGATAAGGCTCGGCGGGGGTAGCCAGCGCAGCTTCCAGCACCGCGCTGTCGGTGCTGCTGCCATCGGCATTGTGGGTACGCGAAAGGGGGTACGGCCCGCCGGTAGCGAACAACCGGTTGAGGATCCCCATGTCCTCGAACACCTCCTGGCTGCGGGGCTGGATTCCCTTGCCGCGCGAGCCATGGAACGGCTGGTCGCGCCGCTCCAGCAGCCTGAAGGACACGCCACGCCGGGCCAGTTCGATGGCCAGGGTCAAACCAGCGGCACCGGCGCCACAGATCACAACATCAGGGGTGCTACCCATCATTTTCTCCAGGTATGTGTAATATGCACGTATCTGGAGGGGATGCTATGCCTGCGAAAAAGAGAGTGCAAGATACACATATTTCGGCCGAGCTGAAGTCGCTGCACCTGTCCATGGTCAGCCTTGTCAGCGTGATGAACCGCCCGCGCAACGACGAGCGCCTCCTGCAGGAGGCGGGGGTAAAGCTGGACCAGGCTCTGTTCCGGCTGCTGGTGGTGATCGAGCGGGTCGGGCCGATCGGGGTGGTCGAATTGGCTGACCGGTTGGGTCGCGACTACACGACCATCAGCCGGCAGGTGGCCAAGCTGGCAACCATGGAACTGATCACCCGCCAGGGCAATCCGCAGGACCGCCGGATCCGCGAGGCCACCATTGCGCCCAAGGGCAAGGAGATGACTGACCGCTTGGACGCCGCGCGCGAGCGGATGGGCAGGGTCATCTTCGAATCATGGGAGCCGCAGGAGGTGTCGGACCTGGTGCGGCTGATGGCGAAATTCGCCGATGCAATGGAAGCGGTCGAACGTGGGACACCGGAGTAGAGCCACCGAGGCGCTGGTCAACGCGCACTGGCCGAGGCGATAGGCAGCGGCCAACCGCTTCGTTTCTAATCCGTGCCCGGGGTGCCGGGATTACCTGCTCAGCCCGTTGCAGCAGCACACCGCTGAATCGCTGCGCGAGCGCTGACCCGACCGCGCGCGATGCCGAGCTTGCAGCCGCACAGGATCAGACCTGCGCCATGCCGCCGTCCACGAACAGTTCGATGCCGTTGACGAAGCTCGCCTGGTCAGAGGCCAGGAATGCCACGGCGTTGGCCACTTCCTGCGGTTCGCCCAGTCGTCCCAGGGGCACCTGCGCTGCCAGGTGGTCGAACAGACCCTGACGGGCGTCGTCGGGCACCAGATCGCCGAGGCCGGGGGTGCGGATTGGCCCGGGGCTGACTACGTTGACCCGGATGCCGCGCTCCTTCAGGTCCAGCGCCCAGGAACGGGCGAAGTTGCGCACTGCTGCCTTGCTGGCGCTGTACACGCTGAAGTTGGCCGTGCCCTGGATGGACACGGTAGAGCCGGTGAGGATGATCGATGCCCCATCGACCAGCAGTGGCAGCGCCTTCTGCACGGTGAACAGGACGCCACGGACATTGGTGGCGAAGATGCGGTCGAAGTGCTCTTCGGTAATCGCGCCCAGCGGCAGCATGTCGCCGCCACCGGCGTTGGCGTGCAGGATATCCAGTCTGCCAGCCTGCGTGGCGATCCGGGCGTAGACCGTGTCCAGGTCGGTGGGAAGCGCCGCATCAGCGCGAATCCCGGTGGCGGCCGGACCGATCGCGGCGACGGCCGCGTCCAGTTCGGCCTGGCGCCGGCCGGTGATGAAGACAGTGGCGCCCAGCGACGCGAGGTGGCGGGCGCTGGCCAGGCCGATGCCCGAGGTGCCGCCGGTGACGAGGGCGATCTTACCGGTAAGGAGGGGGGTGCTCATGATGTTCTCCGTTGGACGAGCGGGAGGATTCCCGCCGCTGTTGGGAGAACGATAGGCTTGGCCGATTGGTGGATAAAGATGGATTAATGAGAATCACTATGCATGTACGTGCATAATGGGCGCATGAACCAACTTTCCGCCATCCGTGCCTTTGCCCGGGTCGTCGAAGCGGGCAGCTTCATCCGCGCCGCCGAGTCCCTTGACATGCCCACCGCTACGCTCAGCAAGCTGGTGCGCGAGCTGGAAGCGCATCTGGGCGTACGCCTGCTGCAGCGGACCACGCGGCGGGTATCGGTCACGGCCGAGGGCCAGGACTACTACGAGAAGGCCGGTCGTCTGCTGCGTGACCTGGAGGATATCGATGCGTCGTTCAGTGCCGCGCGGGGCACGCCGCGGGGACTGTTGCGCGTGGACGTTGGCGGGTCGACCGCACGCGACGTGCTGGTGCCCGCGCTGCCGGCGTTCATGGCGAGGTACCCGGATATCCGCATCGAGCTGGGCGTCTCCGACCGGCCGGTGAACCTGATTGGTGAGAACGCCGACTGCGTGATCCGCGGCGGGCCATTGGACGATTCATCGCTGGTTGCGCGCCATGTTGGCGATGCCACCTTGATCACCTGCGCCAGCCCGGGCTACCTGAAAGCGCATGGCGTGCCCGCCTACCCCGAAGAACTTCGCAACGGGCACCGGCTGGTGAGCTACGTGCTCAGCTCCACCGGGCGCGCCGTGCCGTTCCGCTTCCGGGGTGATGCGGGAAGTGTGGAGATCAAGGGCGGGCACCGTCTTGGCATCAATGAAAGCAACGCCCACCTGGCCGCGGCGATTGCGGGCTTGGGGCTGGTCCAGACCTTCAGCTATGCCGCCGCGCCTGCACTGGCCAGCGGTGCGCTGGTGGAAGTGCTGCGGGCCTGGCGACCGGCGCTGTATCCGTTCCACGTGGTGTATCCGCATAACCGGCACGTGACCCACCGCCTGCGGGTGTTCATCGACTGGCTGGCGGAAATGATGCCAGGGCTGCTGGCAGCCGGTTTCCAGGAACTCGACACCGACGCGCGGGTGGAGAAGCCGGCGACCACGGGTCGTTACAGGGTGCGGGCGTGAGCACACAGCGCCATACAGTTGCGAGGTGCTTGATCGCGGCGGCTTCGTGCGCGCCGCTTACGGCGTTGGCGACCAATTACACAGGCGTGCTGACGACCGCAATTGGCATTCCATTGCTTTTCGTCGCAGCAGGCTTGCTGCTGACCCTGCTGATCGTGCGCACGCAGACGCGGACATGGCTGACGTGGCTGGCGACGCTGCTTGCGCTGGCCCTGTTGCTGGCGGGCGTGTGGGTATTCGAGATGGATACGTGGCGGCTCTGGCCGTACGCCACTGACAGCCAACGCGTCACCAAGGGCGCAACAGTGGCGGTGTATTGCACACTTTGGTTGGCGGTATTGGTTCAGACATGCTTACTCTGGATACTCAGGCCGCGACGACCACAGGCGCATTGACCTTCCCACCATCCGGGCAGATCCCCCGGGCAACGAGGCAACCATGGCAGATCCTTACAACAGCGCCGCACACCCGTCGACCGCGACCCGACTGGACGATTCGATGGTGACCACCGCCTTCGAGTTGCCCGGGTTCCGGATCACGCGCAACTTGGGTGTGGTGCGCGGCATCACCGTGCGCTCGCGCTCCATCGTCGGCAATTTCCTGGGCGGAATCCAGACGCTGTTCGGCGGCAACATCACCATCTATACCGAGCTGTGCGAGCAGGCGCGCGAGGAGACCTATCGCGATATGGCCAAGCATGCACGGATGCTGGGGGCCAACGCGATCATCGGCATGCGCTACGACGCGACCGACATCATGACCGGGCTGACCGAGGTGCTGTGCTATGGCACGGCGGTGGTGGTGGAGCCGTTGCGGTGATTCGTTCAAGGGCGATACGCGGTTTGTATCGTGGACTGCTGCAGGTGGCATTGGCGCTGAGCATGCTGTCGGCACGATCCTGTGCGGATGCAGACGCACGACGATGTTTCATTTGAAGGGCAGGTTGGGCTGGTTACCGGTGCAGCCAGTGGACTGGGCCTGGCCTACAGCCGGCTGCTGGCCACGCGCGGAGCGCAGGTTGTCATGCATGACGTGGGCGCCGGTCTGGATGGGAGCGGGCAGGACCCGGGGCGGATCGATGCGACGGTGGCGCTGCTGCGCGGTACCGGGCTGGACGTGCATGCCGCGCACGCGGCGATCGATCAGCGCGATGGCTGCCGCTCGCTGATCGCCGACATCGTCGCCCGTTATGGCCGGATCGATTTCATCATCCACAACGCGGGGTGGGTGGAGTACCAGCAGATCGATGCGCTGGAGGAAGACCGCTTCGACCACATGATGACCATCGCGGCCAAGGCGCCGCTGTGGCTGGCCGAGGCGGCGTGGCCGTCGATGCAGGCACGCCACCATGGCCGCATCGTGCTGACCACCTCCGATCGCGCGCTGTATCCGCAGTACGTGCAGAAGGGCCTGGCTGCGTATGCGGCCGCGAAGATGGCAGCCGTGGGTATCGTCAACGTGCTGGCCGCTGAAGGCGCACCGCACAGCATCGTGGTCAATGCCATCTCGCCGGTGGCCAAGACCCGCATGTGGGGCGTGGAGGGCGAGCCCGATGAGCTGCACCCGGACGCAGTGGCGCCGGGCGTTGCCTTCCTTGCATCAACGGCCTGCCGCGATGGCGGCTGGATCCTGCGTGCCAGCAACGGCCAGTTCCACGCAACCCGCAGCGTGGAGGCCGACGATGTGGCCTACCCGCGCGACCTGCGCGCCACGTCTGCGGACAGCATCGAAGACATCGCCGCGCAATGGTCGCGCATCGCGCAGCCCGCGGTGGAACCACGCAGGTAGTCAACGGCACGGCATACTGGCGGGGTTTCCGTCCAGCGCATGCATGCCCATGGTTGATCTCCGCCTGCTTCGCCAGTTCGTTGCTGTTGCTGAAGAGCTGCACTTCCATCGCGCGGCCGCGCGCCTGCACATGTCGCAGCCACCGCTGACAGCGGCCATCCGCAAGCTGGAAGACGAGATTGGCAGCGAGCTGATCCAGCGCGGCAACCGTACCCTTGGGCTGACCGCCGCCGGGGCAGTGCTGCTGGCCGAGGCACGCCTGCTGCTGCAGCAGGCCGACCATGCGCTGGTGGCCACTCGCGATGCGGCTGCAGGGCGCACCGGTACCGTGCGGCTGGGCTATGTGGGCAGCGCGCTGTACGGGCGCCTGCCCGGGGTGATCCGCAGCTTCCGCCAGGGCAGCCCGGACGTTCGCCTGGAGTTGATCGAAGCCACCTCCGCACGCCAGATCCAGATGCTGCGCGAACAGCGGATCGACGTGGGCGTGGTGATTCCACCGGTGTTCGAGGCCGACGACATGCGGCTGCAGGCATTCGACAGCGACCGCCTGGCCATCGCGCTGCCGCGCGCGCACCCGCTCGCAGAGCAGGCGCATCTCACGGTGGCGATGTTGGCCGACGAAGCGTTCGTGCTGTGGCCGGCGCGCGAGGGCAGGGGCTTCCATTCGCAGGTCGTGCGCCTGTGCGCGGCCGCAGGATTCACACCGCGGGTGGTGCAGGAAGCGCACGGCATGCACGCGGTGCTGTCACTGGTGGCGGTGGAGGCGGGCATCTCGGTGGTGCCCGCCAGCATGGCCGGGTTCCGCAGTGCGGAAGTCGCCTATCACCCGTTGGCGGGGGGCGAGGCCACGTTCGAGCTGCAGTTGTGCCTGCGCGCAGATGAAGCATCGCCGGCGGCACTCAACTTCGCCCGCCATGGGGCCGGGGGCCGACCGGGCAATGCCGACCGGTAGTGCCGACCGTTGGTCGGCACCGCGAGCCCGGATCACCCCGTCACCGGGTGCGTTTCACCCAGGCGCGCACTACCAGGCCGATCAATGCGGCGAAGACCACCCATGACACCACATCGAACACGCCATCGCCAACCAGCGCGCTGACCAGACCCAGCAGGCTTGCCGCGGCGATCCACGCGGGCGCCGTGAACGGGCTGCCATTGGGCGCAGGCGTCCGGCTCATGCAGCACCCCCGGTTTTTTCAGCGCGCTCGATCTCGGTTACCCGCGCTTCGGTGCTGCCGCGCTTGAACCACAGGTACAGGCCGCTGACCAGTACCGCGATGGTGAGCAGGTCCAGCAGCGCCCACAGGATCTTCAACGGCAGCTTGCCGTAGTCGCCGAAGTGCAGCGGCTGGCTGAGCAGCAGCACGCTCATGTAGGTGGGCAGCTGCGGCTGGGCGGTGAGTTCGCCGCTGGCCGCATCGATCAGCACCGGGCGGTACAGGCGTTCGGTGAGCGGGGTATTGCCCTGCATGAACACGCCATAGTGGTGGTCGCCGCTGTAGCCGGTGCCGGGGAAGCTGACGAACGCCGGGCGCATGCCGGGCTCGGCAGCGCGTGCGGTGTCCACCGCGGCCTGCAGCGAGGCCAGCGTTGTCGGGCGCGGCTGGCCGGCGTAACGCGCGGCGAACTCCCCCAGCTGCTGGCTCTGCCAGGCGGTTTCCAGTGGCTTCGCAATCGTGTTGATGGCGCCGGTAATTCCCACCACCAGCGCCCAGCCCAGGGTGACCACGCCGATCACGTTGTGCAGGTCCAGCCAGGCCAGCCGGCGGCTGCGCCCGGTGCGCAGGGTGCCGAAACGCTGGCGGCGCATGAAGGGTCCGTACAGCACCAGGCCGGAGATGATCGCCACGGCGAACAGCAGGCCCATCGCGCCCATGAACAGCATCCCAGGCAGGCCGAGGAACAGGTCGGTGTGCAGCCGGTACAGGAAGTACATCACCCCTTCGTTGAACTGCGGCGCGGGCAACACCTCACCGCTGCTGGCATCGAGCAGTGCGGTCTTCATCTGCGGCGGCGGCGTGGCCGGCTCGGTGCCGGTGTTGACGTACACCGTGTGGCCGTCCCAATCCCAACCCACGAACAGCGGCACGTTGCCCGGGTACTGCGCCACGGCGGTGCGCACCTGTTCATCCAGGTTGCGATGCGCGGCCTGCGGCTGCGGGTTGTCCACGTGCGGTTCGCTGAGGTGGGCGATTTCCTCGCCGAACACCAGCGGCAGGCCGGTCACGCACAACAGCAACAGGAACAAGGTGCAGACCAGGCTGGTCCACTTGTGGACCAGGAACCAGGCTTTGATGGTGGAACGTTGCATTGAATTCTCTGGCGGCGGCTGGAGAGGGTAGGGACACGGTAGTGCCGGGCCACGCCCGGCACACCGTCAGAACCGGTACGAAATCGTTCCGGTCACCGTGCGCGGGTTGCCGGTGAAGCAGTCACCGAAATTACGGCACGGGGCGAAGTACTTCTTGTCGCCCAGGTTGGTGATGTTCAGCGCCATCGTCCAGTCGGTCACCTGCACTTCGGCCAGCGCGTCCACCAGCGTGTAGCTGGGCGTGCGGATGAAACCACCGTAGCCCAGCGACTGGGTGTTGCCCACGTAGCGGCCACCGATGCCCAGGCGCAGGCGCGCGTCGTCGACCAGGGTGAAGGCCTTGCCCAGCCATACCGAAGCCAGCTCCTGCGGGGTGTCGTTGAGGCGCTGGTTCACTTCCATGGCGAAGTTGCTCTTGGTCACTTCGGCCTTGTTGCGCGAGTACGCCGCGGTGAGGGTGATGTCGTGCGCGAACTGGAACTGGCCCTCGACTTCCACGCCCTTCGATTCGATCTCACCGGTCTGGATCACGTTCAAGACGTTGTCCGGATCGTTGGTCTGGCGGTTGGTTTCGGTGATGCGATAGGCGGCCAGGGTGACCAGCATGTTCGACGCCGGCTGCCACTTGATGCCGCCTTCCCACTGGTCGCCCTGCATCGGCTTGAACGCACGGCCGTACAGATCCTGGCCGGTTACCGGCAGGAACGACTCGCTGTAGCTGATGTACGGCGAGACGCCCGCGCCGATCTCGCCGATCAGGCCGGCGCGGTAGGTGGTGGCGTTGTCGGTCTGGCTGGGCAGGCCTTCGGTCTTGCTGCGCGCATGGTCGCGGCGTGCGCCCAGCACCAGCGAGACGCGGTTGGCCCAGCGGATCTGGTCCTGCAGGTAAACGCCCAGCTGGGTGGTCTGCTGGTCGGGCAGGCGGTCCCAGCCGTTGATGGTCACGCCGGTGGAGATCGGGTTGTAGATGTCGATCGGGGTCGGGGTGGCATCCAGGTTCCAGGACTTCTCGCGGTAATCGCTGTAGTCCACGCCAGCCAGCAGCAGGTGCTGGAAGGCGCCGGTGGCGAAGTCGAACTGCACCGCGTTGTCGCTGGTCAGCGAACGTACGTCCGGTCGCACGCCGTAGGCGTTGCGGTTGAGCACGCGCTTGTCGGCATCGATGAACGGGTCCAGCGGATTGGAGTAGGTGTCCGGGTACAGTTCGCGGAATTCGGTCTTGCCGTCCAGGTAGCGCACGGCCGAGCGCAGGCTGATGCTGTCGCTGAAGCTGTGGTCGAACAGGGCGGTCACGCTGTACACGCGCGAATCGAGTTTGTCGAAATCGCGGTCGCCCAGGAACGTTGACGGATCCAGACGCGGCGAACCGGCCGGTGCGTTGAGGGTCGCCACCACGGGCAGGAACTGCTGGCTCGAGGCGGTCTTGTCGTGCTGGTAGCTGGCCAGCACGGTCAGGGTGCTGCGCTCGCCCTGCCAGCTGATCGACGGCGCGAGGTACACACGGTCGTCGTCGATGGTGTCAGTCTGCATGCCGGATTCGCGCACCAGGCCGACGAAGCGACCGGCCAGGGTGCCGGCGTCGTTCAGGGTGCCGGCCACGTCGCCCTGGAACTGTCTGCGGTCGAAGTTGCCCAGCTGCAGGGCCACTTCGCCGCCGAGGTCGCCGAAGGTCGGGCGCTTGGTGATGGCATTGATGATGCCGCCGGTGGCGCCGGCGCCGTACAGCACCGACGAGGGGCCGCGCAGCACTTCCACCCGCTCCAGGCCGTACACCTCGGTGCGTGCCAGCGGATTGAAGCCGTAGCTGCGGCGCAGGCCGTCCAGGTATTGCACCGGGTCCAGGCCGCGAACGGTGCTGCCGTCGCTGCGGGTATCCAGGCCGTAGGCATCGGCGGTCACGCCCGCGCTGTAGCGCAGGGTTTCCTGCAGGTTGCGGGCGCCGCGGTCGGTGAACAGCTCGCGGGTCACCACGCTGATCGCCTGCGGGGTCTGGGTGAGCGGGGTATCGGTCTTGGTGGCAGTACTCGCGCGGTCGGCGACCACGCTGACCGCGTCCAGGGTACGGGCGGCGCTGCTGTCCTGGGCATGGGCCATCGCCGACGCCAGCAGGGTGGGAACCAGCAGGAGCAAGGGCGAGCGGCGGGACAGGGCAGGCATGACGGGGATCCCAGGGAGCAAGGGCCCGGATTATCGGGAGGTGAGGATGCGAACGCAAATGAATCTCAGATACAAGCCTATGGGGGGCGGTTTTCATCCGTCTGCCACATCCCCTGCACGAGCCCTACGCGGTGCCGGTCTTAACGTAGTCCGTCCCCGCTTCGTCATTGGAGACACGCCATGAATACCCTGCAGACGGCCGCCCGGGCGATGCGCAACGGCCTGGAGGAGATGGCGGCCCTGTTGGTGGGCGAGCGCGCCGAGGACCTGCGCCGTGACGATACCGCCGCGCCCGGGGTGGGTATTCCGATGCCACGCCGGCTGCCGCTGCGCCGCGCGCTGCCGCGCGCCCGCAAGGGCATGGCGCCGTGGCAGAAGGTGGGCGCCCCGCGTCGCTGACTGAACCTGAACAGGGGAGCATGTCCCCCACACCGCGGTTATGGCTAACTAGCGCCCCGACCAACCGACGGAACGATGTGTGAAGACAGCAGGACGATGGGGGCTGGCCGTATTGATGCTGGTCGCAGCGCTGTGGGTAGCCGGGCTGCTGGCGTACCAGCTTTCCGGGCCGGGTTGGCTGAAGGGTGTGCTGTTGGCGGGGTGGGGCGCCTTTGCGCTTGCCACCGCCGTGGCCGTTGGCCGCGCCCGTGCCGGGCGCTGGCCGGGCCCGCTGTTCGTGGCCGCGCTGGTCCTCTGCGGCGTGTGGTGGCTGCTGCTCAGCCCGCGCCAGGACCGGGTCTGGGCCGATGATGTCGCCCAGCGGCTGAAGGTGGTGGAGTTCGACGGCTCCCGGGTGGTGCTCGACAACGTACGCAACTTCACCTGGCGCACCGATGACGACCACGACGTGCGCTGGGAGCGCCGCGAGTACGACCTGGACCAGCTGCGTTCGGCCGACCTGGTGCTGTCGTACTGGATGGGGCCGATGATCGCGCACACACTGGTCTCGTTCGGCTTCGCCGATGGCCGCCAGCTGGTGTTCTCGCTGGAGATCCGCAAGGAGCGCGGCGAATCGTTCTCGGCGCTGGGCGGGTTCTTCCGCAAATTCGAGATGACCCTGGTGGCGGCCGAGGAAACCGACATCGTGCGGGTGCGCAGCAACGTGCGCGGCGAGGATGTGTACCTGTATCGCCTGAAGGGCATGACCCGCGACCAGCTCAAGGGCCTTTTCGTGTCCTACCTGGGCGAGGCGCGCAAACTGGATGCGGCACCGGCGTTCTACAACACCCTGACCAGCAACTGCACCACCATCGTGTACGAACTGGCCAAGCAGATCGCGCCGGGGTTGCCGCTGGACTACCGGCTGCTCGCCTCCGGCTATTTCGCCGAATACGCGCGTGACCTGGGCGTGCTCACGCCCGGCGTGGACTTCGCCGCGCTGAAGGCGCGCGGGCGCATCACCGATCGCGCGCGTGCCGCTGGCGATGATCCGCGCTTCTCGCAGCTGATCCGCGTCGGTGTGCCGGGCATCGACCCGGAGGTGCAGCCATGAGCCGGCTCCTTCGCCGTGGTGGGCCCCTGCTGGCGGTGCTGCTGTCGCTGCTGCTGTCCAGCGGCTGCGCCATGGTCACCATGAAGCAGGTCTCGCCCACCGATTACCTGGCCAACAAGCGCGGCGATGTGCTCACCTCCGGCAAGTTCAGCATGGCCTCGCAGGAAACGCTGAGCGTGATTGGCCTGGACGTGGCGCTGTGCGAGAAAGATGTTGCCGCCTGCGAAAAGACCCTGAAGGACACCCGCGACCTGCCCGAGGAACAGCGGCTTTCAACGCTGTCCGAGCTGTGGGTGAAGAACGCGCTGGCACTCACGCCCAAGCCGAAGGACCGCGACAAGACCCCGATGTCCGATGCGGCGCTGGATGCGTGGCTGGAAGCAGCGCGGTACGCGTATGCCTACCTGTTCTTCAGCGGGCGCACGCCGTCGGACCGCGCGTTCGAAGACCGCCAGACCCAGGTGCGCGACTACTACAACTACGCCGCGGAACAGACCGCCACGGTGGTGTTCAAGCGCAGCCGCGAAAGCGCGCTGGAAGGGGAGGACTACAACGCCGCGGTGGCGGGCGAGCGCTGGACGCTGACCTCGGACTTCGACGAGCTGCGCCTGGCCAGCATTCCCACCACGATGGTGTCGGCATCCTCGGTGAGTTTCGCCGGCCTGCGCAGTACCTATCGCCGCGACGGCTTTGGTGCCGAGCTGGTGGTGGTGATGGACCCGCCCAAGCTGATCGCGCCGGTGGACGGTGAGAAGGCCGAGATTCCGCAGTACAGCGAGATGTCGGCAATCAATGCCACCGCGTTGCTGCGCTTCAAGGGCGATACGCTGCAGCAGGTGCTGGACACCACCCAGGTGCTGTTCGACGTGTATTCGCCTGAATCCACCGAAAGCGTGGACCTGCATGGCGAGAAGGTGCCGCTGGCCGGCAACTTCACCGCCGCCTACGGCATGTGGCTTGCCCAGTCCGGCTTTGCCACGCAGTCGCTGCGCACGCTGTTCGGCCTGAGCGAAGGCATTGCCGAACCGCACATGTACCTGATGCAGCCGTGGGATCCCAACCGCCGCATCATCTTCATGCTGCATGGGCTGGGCAGCAGCCCGGAGGCCTGGGTGAACGTGGCCAACGAGATCCTGGGCGATCCCGAGCTGCGCAGGCACTTCCAGGTGTGGCAGGTGTACTACCCGACCAACGCGCCGATTGCACTGAACCGTTTCGAGATCGACCAGGCGTTCGACAACACGCTCCGGCATTTCGACCCGAAGGGCACCTCGCGTGCGTCGAAGGACATGGTGTTCATCGGCCACAGCATGGGGGGCGTGCTGGCCCGGTTGCTGGTCACCAGTTCCGGCGACACGTTGTGGAACCAGCTGCTGGCCAACTACGACCTGAAGGGTGAACGGCTCAAGCGCGTCCAGGCCAAACTGGGCCCGCTGCTGCACTTCGATGCCGAACCGAACGTGGAGCGCGCCATCTTCATCGCCGCACCGCATCAGGGCACCGATATCGCCGGCAATCGGGTCGGGCGCTTCATCGGGCGCCTGGTGCGCCTGCCGATCACCATCCTCGGCAAGTTCGAGGATGTGTTCCAGGCCCTGCAGCAATCCGAAGTGCAGTCGGCGCAGGCCACCAAGCTGCAGATCCCCAACAGCATCGACAATCTCAAGGCCACCGATCCGTTCGTGAAGGCGGCCGCCGCCCTGCCGATCATGCCGGGCCTGAAGTACCACTCGATCATCGCCCAGCGCAAAGCCGAGGTGCCGCTGGAGCAGTCCGACGACGGCCTGGTGCCCTACTGGAGCGCGCACCTGCCCGGCGCGGTGTCGGAGAAGGTGATCATCTCAGGCCACAGCGTGCAGGAAACCCCGCAGGCGGTGCTGGAGATCCGGCGGATCCTGCGCGAAGACCTGGAAGAGGTGGCGCCGTAGCGGTCAGACCCGCCGCGCCACCACCACGCTCGCAGCGGCCAGCAGCAACATGATCGCGAACGTCTGCAGGTAACCCAGGGTCACATCCACCGACAGCATCAGCGCGAACAGCGAGCCGGAAATGGCCAGCGTGGTGGCCACGCCCAGCGCCTCGCTCAACTGCAGCGCCGAGGTGTTCGCGCCCTGCTGCGCCGGCGGCGACAACGACAACGTCAGCACCGACAGGCTCGGGTAGATCAGCCCCATGCCGAGTCCGGTCAAGGTCCACCCGGCCAGCGCCAGGGCCAACGGTACGCCGGGCTGGATCGCCAGCGCGGTGCCGATGATGCCGGTGCACATCAGCAGCGCACCGGCGGTGAGCAGCTGGCGACGCGACAGCCCCTGGCCCCCATGGCCCTGGAACCACGACCCGCTGAACCAGCCCAGCGCGCCCAGGCTCAACGCGACCCCGGCCAACAACGGGCTCAGGCCACGCTCTCGCTGCAGCAGCAGCGGCAGGAACGCCTCGCAGCCAAAGAACGCCGACGCCGCGATACCGCGCAGGGCGATCACGCTGGGCAGGCCACGGCGCAGGCGCAGGGTGCCGCGCGGCAGCAGCTTCCAGCTGCACAGCACCAACAGCGCCACCGCCGGCAGCAGCACGGCCAGTGCCGGCCAGCCAACCTGCTGGCCGCCCACGTACAGCAGCAGCGCGCCCACGGATGCACCGATCGCCCAGCGCACCACGCTGCCCTCCGAACGCGGCGCGGCCGCCAGCGGCGGCACCGCGCGCAGCGCCGGCCGCAAAAGCAGCGCGGCCGGGATGGCCAGCAGCGGCACGCCCAGGAACACCCAGCGCCAGCCGGCGTGCTGCACGATCAACCCGCTGATGGCAGGGCCGATCAGCGAGGGCACCACCCAACCTGCCGAGAACGCGGCAAAGACGCGTGGCCGCAGCGATTCGGGGAAGGTGCGCCCGACCAGCACGTACAGCGACACGGAAATGGCACCGGCGCCCAGCCCCTGCAGCAGCCGGCCGATCACCAGCACCGGCATGTGCTGGGCCAGCCCGGCCACCAGCAGGCCGGCGATGAAGCAGCACAGGCCCAGCCACAACGGCCGGGCCGGGCCGAGCCGGTCGCTCCAGCGGCCCGCCAGGGTCATGCCGATCACGCTGGTGGCCAGCGTGCCGCCGAACGCCAGCGCATACAGGCGCAGGCCATCCAGCTCAAGCGCCACGGTCGGCATGGCCGCAGCCACGGCCAGCGCTTCGAACGCGTGCAGCGACACCAGCGCGACCATGCCGATGGTGGTGGCGCGGTAGCGCAGCGAGAGGATCGACGTGGGCGCGTCGGCGGGCAGTACAGCGACATCGGAAGACATGCGGATTCCAGGAACAAAGAAGCGCGGTGCTTGCGGCACACCGCGAGGTGCCGCACGATGACACCTTAACCATGGTTGAGGTCAAGCAGTGATCGCGCAGGAGCTGAGTGTAGGCGACGTGGCACGTCGCAGCGGCGTGGCGGTATCGGCGCTGCACTTCTATGAGCGCAAGGGCCTGATCCGCAGCCTGCGCACGGCCGGCAACCAGCGTCGCTTCAGCCGCGACGTACTGCGTCGGCTGGCGGTGATCCGCGTCGCACAGCGGGTGGGCATGCCGCTGGAAGCGGTGGCCAACGCGTTTGCGGCGCTGCCGGAAAACAAGACGCCGACCCGCGCCGAGTGGGCGAAGATGTCGGCGCTGTGGCGCGGCGAGCTGGATCAACGCATCGAGGAACTGCTGTTGCTGCGCGACCAGCTCACCGACTGCATCGGCTGTGGGTGTCTTTCACTGAAGCGCTGCCGGTTGGCCAATCCCGGGGACGCGTTGGGCGAGCAGGGGGATGGCGCGCAGCGCTGGGGCTGACCCGGATCAGTCGTTGGCCGCCGACAACGCCTGTCCCCGTCGCGTCGCCGCGTCGATCGCGCGCGCCACGATGGCCTCGAAGTCGGCGCCCTGGAAGCTCTCGATCGCGGCCTGCGTGGTGCCGTTCGGCGAGGTGACGCGCCGACGCAGCTCTGCCGGGGCTTCGCCGGATTCGTCCAGCATGCGGCTGGCGCCCAGCAGGGTCTGCACCACCAGCGTGCGCGCGGCGTCGGCCGGCAGGCCCTGCGCGATGCCGGCTGCTTCCATCGCCTCGGCCAACAGGAACACATAGGCCGGGCCACTGCCGGAGACGGCGGTGACCGCATCCATGCGTGCTTCATCCTCGATCCACACCGTGCGCCCGGCGCTGGCCAGCACGGTGTCGGCCTGGCCACGCTGTTCGGCGCTGACCCCGGCGGTGGCAAACAGACCGGTCACGCCTGCACCCAGCAGCGCCGGGGTATTGGGCATGGCGCGTACAACCGCGCCGGTACCGCCCAGCCAGCGCAGCAGCTGCGCACTGGTGATGCCGGCGGCGATGGATACCACCAGCGGGGCCTGGGCCTGGGCGATCTCCGCCAGCGACGCACAGACATCGCGCAGCACCTGCGGCTTCACCGCCAGCACCCATACCGCGCCCTGCGCGGCCGCTTCGCTGGCGCTGGCGTATGTCTTCACGCCGAAGTCGGTGGTGAGCTGGCTGCGCAGCCCGGCCACCGGTTCGGCCACATGGATGTTGCCCGGGGCAGTGCCCTGGCGGACCAGGCCGGCGATCAGGCTGCGCGCCATGTTGCCGCCGCCGATGAAGGTGATCGAAGTGCTCATTGGGCATCCTTGTACGTGATCTGGGCAGCGGGGCAGGGCCCCGCGCTACGGGTGGGTGGGCCCCTCAATGCCGTGCGCCGAACAAGGCGGTGCCGACGCGGACCATGGTCGCGCCATGGGCAATGGCGTCGGGGTAGTCGCCGCTCATGCCCATCGAGAGGGTATCGGCCTGCGGGTAGCGGGTGGCCAGATCGGCAAACAGCGCGTGCATGCGTTCAAAGGCCAGGGCGCGGCGGGCCGGGTCCGGCCACGGTGCAGGGATGGCCATCAGCCCGCGCAGGCAAAGGCGTGGTTCGGCGGCGATGGCGGCGGCCAGCGCCGGCACGGCGTCGGGCGTGCAGCCGTGCTTGCTGTCTTCATCGTCGATATTGACCTGCACCAGCACATTCAACGGCGGCAACGCGGCCGGGCGGTGCGCGGCCAGCGCGGTAACCAGCTTGGCCCGGTCCACGCTCTGCACCCAGTCGAAGCGCTGCGCGGCCAGGTCGGCCTTGTTGGACTGCAGGTGGCCGATCAGGTGCCACTCCAGCCCCAGGGCCGCCAGCGCATCGATCTTTGCCACCGCTTCCTGCACGTAATTCTCGCCGAACGCGCGCTGGCCCTGCGCCGCCAGCGCCGCCACGGCCTCGGCCGGCTGGGTCTTGGACACCGCCAGCAGGCGCGGCGATGGCCGCCCGGCGGCCGTGGCCGCGTTGTGCAGGTTCAGCAGCAGGGTGGGCAGGGGCAGGGCGGTCACGGGTGGGCGCTCACGGGGCAGGACACAAAGAGATTTCGCGGTGGATCAGGGAGGCTATACTGCCGACCGGGGAAAGATCCTTCCAGTCGCAGCAGTCTATGGGGAGTAGCAGCGTATGGATATCGCCGAGCTGTTGGCGTTTTCCGTTAAGAACAAAGCGTCGGACCTTCATCTGTCGGCAGGCCTGCCGCCGATGATCCGCGTGGACGGCGATGTCCGTCGCATCAACATTCCGGCCCTGGACCACAAGCAGGTCCACGCGCTCGTTTACGACATCATGTCGGACAAGCAGCGCCGCGATTACGAGGAATTCCTCGAAGTCGACTTCTCGTTCGAGATTCCCAGCCTGGCGCGCTTCCGCGTCAACGCGTTCAACCAGAACCGTGGCGCCGGTGCGGTGTTCCGTACCATTCCGTCCGAAGTGCTGACCCTGGAAGACCTGAACACGCCGCCGATCTTCCGCGAGCTGATCGACCAGCCGCAGGGCCTGATCCTGGTGACCGGCCCGACCGGTTCGGGCAAGTCGACCACGCTGGCGGCGATGATCGACTACATCAACAAGAACGAATACGGCCACATCCTCACCGTCGAGGATCCGATCGAATTCGTGCACACCTCGCAGAAGTGCCTGATCAACCAGCGCGAAGTGCACCGCGATACGCACGGCTTCAACGAAGCACTGCGTTCGGCACTGCGTGAAGACCCGGACATCATCCTGGTCGGCGAACTCCGCGACCTGGAAACCATCCGGCTGGCGCTGACCGCCGCCGAAACCGGCCACCTGGTGTTCGGCACGCTGCACACCAGCTCGGCGGCCAAGACCATCGACCGCATCATCGACGTGTTCCCCGCCGGCGAAAAGCCGATGGTGCGCTCGATGCTGTCCGAATCGCTGCGCGCGGTGATTTCGCAGGCGCTGCTGAAGAAGGTGGGTGGCGGGCGCACCGCCGCGTGGGAAATCATGGTCGGCACCCCGGCCATCCGCAACCTGATCCGCGAAGACAAGGTGGCGCAGATGTACTCGGCGATCCAGACCGGCCAGCAGATGGGCATGATGACGCTCGACCAGCACCTGCAGGACCTGGTCAAGCGCAGCCTGATCACGCGCAACCAGGCCAAGGAATACGCCAAGGACAAGCGCATCTTCGAATGATGGTGGCGCCGGGCCTTCCCGGCGCGACAGATTCGGCAGCGCCGGGCCATGCCCGGCGTTCGGCAAGGTTTCCGGAGCACATCGCCATGAATACCACCAGCACCACCATCGACTTCACCTCGTTCCTCAAGCTGATGGCGCACCAGAAGGCGTCGGACCTTTTCATCACCGCGGGCATGCCGCCGGCGATCAAGGTCAACGGCAAGATCTCGCCCATCACCCAGACCCCGCTCACGCCGCAGCAGAGCCGCGACCTGGTGCTGAACGTGATGACGCCGGCGCAGCGCGAAGAGTTCGAAAAAACCCACGAGTGCAACTTCGCCATCGGCCTGTCCGGCGTGGGCCGGTTCCGCGTGAGCTGCTTCTACCAGCGCAACCAGGTCGGCATGGTCCTGCGCCGCATCGAAACCCGCATTCCCACCGTGGAAGAGCTGAGCCTGCCGCCGATCATCAAGACGCTGGCGATGACCAAGCGCGGCATCATCCTGTTCGTGGGTGCGACCGGTACCGGCAAGTCCACCTCGCTGGCTGCGATGATCGGTTACCGCAACCTGAATTCCACCGGGCACATCATCACCATCGAAGACCCGATCGAATTCGTGCACAAGCACGAAGGCTGCATCATCACCCAGCGCGAAGTGGGCATCGATACCGACAGCTGGGAAGCGGCGCTGAAGAACACCCTGCGCCAGGCGCCGGACGTGATCATGATCGGCGAAGTGCGTACCCGCGAAGGCATGGACCATGCCATCGCGTTCGCCGAAACCGGCCACCTGGTGCTGTGTACCCTGCATGCCAACAACGCCAACCAGGCGATGGACCGCATCATCAACTTCTTCCCGGAAGACCGCCGCAGCCAGCTGCTGATGGATCTGTCGCTGAACCTCAAGGGCGTGGTTGCCCAGCAGCTGGTGCCCTCGCCGGATGGCAAGTCGCGCAAGGTGGCGATGGAAATCATGCTGGGCACGCCGCTGGTGCAGGATTACATCCGCGACGGCGAGATCCACAAGCTCAAGGAAGTGATGAAGGAATCGGTGCAGCTGGGCATGCGCACCTTCGACCAGAGCCTGTTCGAGCTCTACCAGGCCGGCGAGATCAGCTACGAAGACGCGCTGCGCTACGCCGATTCGCAGAACGAGGTGCGCCTGCGCATCAAGCTCTCGCAGGGCGGTGACGCACGCACGCTGTCGCAGGGCCTGGATGGGGTGGAGATTTCCGAAGTCCGCTGAAGCTGCGGGCGGGGAAACCGGGCGCGTACGGTGCAATGCCGGCGCGCCTTTGTTGCAAGTGGTGTTTCAAGGGGCCGGCACCGCGCCGGTGACACTGCCAATGATGAGAATGCACATGGAATTGCATGATCCATACCGCGCACCGGCGACCATTCCGATGCCACCTGCTTTGCCCGGCACGCTGCCGGAATCCCAGTCCCAGGCACGGGCGATTTCCGATGCGGCCGAGTACTACTCGCCTTCCACGCTGAAAATGGTGCTGCTTTCACCCACTACGCTCGGGCTGTACCCGATGTACTGGTTCTGGCGTAACTGGCAGGCGATCAAGCGCGAGACCGGCGGCGACCAGTGGCCCTGGGCGCGCGCGCTGTTCTCACCGATCTGGTCGTTCTTCTGCTTCCGCGAGCTGAGTGACGCGGCCAGCAGCCGGCGTCGCGAACTGGCCTTCGCGCCAGGACTGTTGGCGGTGACCTACTTCCTGCTCAACTTCGCCAGCCGGCTGCCCAACGCCGGTTGGCTGCTGGCGCTGTTCACGTTCGTACCGCTGCTGCCGGTCAACAGTCTGCTGCGCCGTTACCATCAGGATGAACGGGTCGACATGGAGCGCATGGACCGGCTCAACGTCTGGCACATCCTGGTGATCATCGCCGGTGGCCTGCTGCTCCTGCTGGCCCTGATCGGGACCGTGGCCGAACGCTGAGGCAGGTAGATGGCGCCTGCACCCGCAGGCGCCATTGATGAGCTTCGCTCATGACCACCAGTGGTTCCGGCAGTGCAATCGCCGGCGTGAGCGGGCGTATCGTTGGGGTCCCCACTCGAAGGAGCACCCCATGCAGACACGAATCCTTGGCAACAGCGGCCTGCGCGTTTCCGCGCTCGGGCTGGGCTGCATGGGCCTGAGCCATGCCTATGGCACCGCGCCGCAGGTGAGCGATGGCGTTGCGCTGCTGCACGCAGCGGTGGAGCGCGGGGTGACCTTCTTCGACACCGCCGAGGTCTACGGGCCGTTCCGCAACGAGGAACTGCTGGGCCAGGCGCTGGCGCCGTACCGCGACCAGGTGGTCATTGCGACCAAGTTCGGGTTCAAGGAGGCCAATGCCGACCTGGGGCTGGACAGCCGCCCGGAGAACATCCGCGCCGTCTGCGAGGCCAGCCTGCAGCGGCTCAGGACCGACCGCATCGACCTGTTCTACCAGCACCGGGTGGACCCGAACGTGCCCATCGAAGATGTCGCCGGCACGGTCAAGGACCTGATCGCGGAGGGCAAGGTGAAGCACTTCGGGCTGTCCGAAGCCGGCGAAACCAGCATCCGCCGCGCGCATGCGGTGCAGCCGGTGGCGGCGCTGCAGAGCGAGTACTCCCTGTGGTGGCGCGAGCCGGAGCAGAGCGTGCTGCCGGTGCTTGAAGAGCTGGGCATCGGCTTCGTGCCGTTCAGCCCGCTGGGGCGCGGCTTCCTGACCGGGGCGATCACCGCCGATACCGAGTTTGCGCCCACCGATTTCCGCAGCTCGCTGCCGCGCTTTGCGGTGGAGGCGCGCCGCGCCAACCAGGCGCTGGTCGAGGCCATCGGCGCCATTGCCGCCGCCCGCCAGGCCACCCCGGCGCAGGTAGCGCTGGCCTGGCTGCTGGCGCGCAAGCCGTGGATCGTGCCGATTCCCGGCACCACCAAGCTGCACCGGCTGGAGGAGAACCTGGCCGCTGTCGAGCTGGTTCTGCACGAGGCCGACCTGCAGCAGACCGCGGCGGCGCTGGACGGCATCGCCATCGTGGGCGACCGCTACAACGCGGAACGGCAGAAGCAGGTCACCCGCTGACGGATGTCGATTTCATGCCCTGGCCAGCGTCGTAGTGGATGAACCCCTCTGCAAGGAACAGGTCATGAGCGACACCGCCCCGGTCAAAGGTCCCGCGTCGTACTTCCCGTCCATCGAAAAGACCTACGGGCAGCCAGTGGGACACTGGCTTGCCCTTCTGGCCACGCAGGGCGGGCTCAGGCACATGGCCCTGGTCACCTTCCTGAAGAGCCAGCATGGCCTGGGCCATGGCCACGCCAACGCCTTGGTGGCCCACCATTTGAAGGACCGGACCGGGTGAAGCGGCCATTCGTTGCGGGATGAATCGATTTCACCTGCAACTGTCACGCGGATCGTGTCTAATACCGCTCCCCACGTGTCTGGCCCCACCCCCATGTCCCTTGAATCCCATGGCCCCGCGCCGTGCGACGACGCTGACGGCCATCTTGTCACCGCCGGCCCGCTGACCCCGCCGCCGGACAGCGCCGGCACCGTGGCCGATGCCAACGCCCTGCGCCATTCGGTGGCCGAGGACGTGCAGGGCATGATCCTGGCCACCCTGGTGGCCTCGCTGGGCCTGGCGATCTTCGCCAAGGGCGGGCTGATGATCGGCGGCATGGCCGGCCTGGCGTTTCTGGCCCACTACGCGTTCGGCTGGAATTTCGGCCTGGTGTTCGTGCTGGTCAACCTGCCGTTCTACTGGGTCGCGGTGCGGCGCATGGGCTGGGAATTCACCCTGAAGACCTTCGCGGCGGTCACCGCCTGCGGCGTGCTGACCGACCTGCTGCCGCGCTGGGCCGATTTCGCCCACATGAGCTCGCTCTATTCGGCGCTGGTGGGCGGCGCGCTGGCCGGGCTGGGCATCCTGTTCTACATCCGCCACCGCGCCAGCCTGGGCGGCATCGGCATCCTGGCGGTATACCTGCAGCGCACCCGTGGCTGGAGCGCGGGCAAGGTGCAGATGTCGTTCGACACGCTGCTGATGGGCGTGGCGTTCTTCGTGCTCTCGCCGGACAAGGTGATGTATTCGGCGATCGGCGCGGTGGTGCTGAGCCTGGTGCTGATGTTCAACCATCGGCCCGGCCGGTACATGGGCGTCTGAGGGTTTACCCGGTTTTCTTGAGTTTCTGCAGGCGTTTGTACACCGGGCAATCCGGGCTGTGCGCGCCGGGCAGGTAGCCCAGGCTCATCAGGAATTCACCGGTGATCTCGCCGCCGGTGAAGCGGAACGTCTTCTTGAACAGCTTCACCCACTCGGCCTTGTCGCGCGGGTGGTGCGCATCCAGCCATGCCGCGAAGCTGCCGTGGCTGGCCCGCAGCTGCTGGATCACCTGGGCGTTGTGGATGGCCGCATGCACCTTGAGCCGGTTGCGGATGATGCCCGCATCGTTGAGCAGGCGTTCCACGTCGCGCTCGCCATAGCCGGCCACGGTATCCACATCGAACTGGCTGTACGCCGCGCGGAACCCTTCTCGCTTCTTCAGGATCGTCTCCCAGCTCAGCCCGGCCTGGTTGATTTCCAGCAGCAGGCGCTCGAACAGCTCGCGTTCGTCGCGCTGCGGGAAGCCATATTCGTGGTCATGGTAATGACCGTGCACCGGATGGCCCGGTGCGATGAGGCAGTAGCCGCTCATGGGGTCTCGTCTTCAACGGGAGGTTGTTCGATGCCCAGTCTAGGCCCATCGCCGAGCGACAGTTGCGGCCAGCGTGCTGGATGGATCGTCAGGTTACCCCGCAGCAGCGGGTCGTACGCCGGGTCGCCGCGGTATTCGGAGGGCATCGGGAACTCGATCTTGCCGGCATCGGTCCAGTCCTTGCCATCGCGCGCGTGCAGGCGGCATACCGCGCCACCCCACGACGGCTCGTGGCACAACAGCATCTCGTCCACGCCATCGCCATCCAGGTCGCGGCGCAGTGCCACGCAGACCTCGTCCATTTCCAGGCAGCTGCTGACGTTCACGGTCCTGGCCAGCAACGCCTGCCACCAGTCCGGGTCTGGCGCCGGGCTGCTCTTGGCCAGTTTCAGCTGCTGCTGCAGCACCTTGAGGTCTTTGATGGCGTCGCTGTAGTTCCCATAACGGACTTGCCGCGCGTCCACGCTCAGGACATTGGCGATCAGGGTGCTTGCACGCGGATCGTCGCGGAAGCGCGGGTCCTGCTGCAGTTCCTTCAGCACCTCGGCGCCGCGCCGGCCATAGCCGAAGCGCAGATCGGTGGCGTCTTCGCCCTTGATTGCCGGCGCGGTTGCCTGCAGCCGGGCCATCTGGCTGGCCAGGCTGATCCGGATCGGGTCCAGCACCGGCGTATTGGCCAGCACCGCCGCACCCAGCACCACCCAGCACATCCAGCGGTTGACCGGTTCGATCCGCTGCAGCCAGCGCCCGCGCCTACGTACTGCGGCCAGCGCGTAACCCACCGCGTAACCGCACACCAGCAGCGCCGCGAGCAGCGCCCAGAAGCGCTCCAGGGTGACCCCGTACTGGCTGATGCGCAGGCCCATTGCATACAGCGCCAGCGCCGCATACACCGGCAGCGTGACCAGGCTGGCCTCGACCAATCGGCGCAGCCACGCCGGGTAGGGCGCCAGCTCGCTTTCATGCTGGTACACCGCGTTGCTGAAGACGATCAGCAGCAGCACCAGGGTCAGCAGTACCGTGGCTGCCGAGCGCGTGCGCCACAGCGGCTCCAGCCCGGTGAAGGGCAGGCAGACCACGAAGATCACCGCGATGAACGCCAGCAGCGGCAGCAGGCCGCGCGCCACGGCAAACAGCACCTGGCGGATGACCTGGATGGCCCGGTCCTGGGTGCGCCCGATCAGCACGCCGAACCCGAACAGCATGCCAGTGGCCAGCGCGATGAAGGCTTTTTCGCGGAACAGGTCGCGGAAGAGGTGGATGTCCACCAGGTCGAACAGCGCCGCCCACAGCCACAGCAGCATCCAGGTCAGCCCGGTGAAGCCCAGTGCCAGCGCAAGGGTCAGCCCGTTCTGCCAGGCGCGCTCGAACAGGGCTGCGTAGGTGGCGCGCCAGTGTCCGTGCTGCAGCCGGAACTGCCACCACGGCAGCGCGACGAACACCGCGACGGCCACGCACACGGAGAACGGCAGCAGCAGCGGTGCCTGGCGCAGGTCGTCGGGCGTTCCGCCCAGGTTCCAGCCGATCCATCCGGCCATAGCCAGCACCAGGGCCGAGGCCAGCGCCGCGTGCAGCCACAGGCGGCGGTCGCGCAGGTCCACCAGGGTCAGCGCAACGGCGGTGGGGACGCTCAGCACCCAGGTGTACCAGCACAGGCGCGTGGCGAATGCCTGGAACGGCCCGTGGTCGGCCGCTTCCTGCACCGCGTACAGCATCAGGCCCTGCAACAGCGCGATCAGCACGATGGCGGCGCGCGAGGCAGGGGAAAGGGGTGGCTGCGGGTTCATCGTGCTCTCCGTTGCGTACACACGTCCATGACTGCACGCATCGTAGCCGAGGCTCACGCCCGTGTGAGGATGCAGCGGGTAGAATGGCCCCATGTCCACGTTGCCTACCTCCCTTGCCGATCACCTGCTGGTTGCGCTGCCGTCGCTGACCGATCCGACCTTCGCGCGCACCGTAAGCCTGATCTGCCAGCACGACGAGAACGGTGCCATGGGCGTGCTGGTCAACCAGCCGTCCGAGTACACGCTGGGCGATGTGCTGGCGCAGATGGAGATCCAGACCGACGACCTCGTCCTGCGCGACCAGGTGGTGCTCAATGGCGGCCCGGTGCATCCCGAGCGTGGCTTCGTCATCCATGACGATGCACGTGCGTGGGAATCGAGCCTGCAGGTGGGCGAGGGCGTGTACCTGACCACCTCGCGCGACATCCTCGAAGCCATGGCCCGCGGCGAAGGCCCGCGCAATGTGCTGGTCACGCTGGGCTGTGCCGGCTGGACCGAGGGCCAGCTGGAAGGCGAGATCGCCGACAACAGCTGGCTGACCGTCCCCGCCGATGCCGAACTGCTGTTCGCCACGCCGCTGGAGCAGCGCTGGCAGGGCGCCGCCGCGCGGATCGGGGTGGACCTGTTCCGGTTGACGGACTACAGCGGCAATGTCTGAGCCGGCCACCATCCGCCGCGACGGCACCGTGCTCGGCTTCGATGTCGGCTCGCGCCGGATCGGGGTGGCGATCGGCAGTTCCTTCGGCACCCATGCCCGCGCCATCGCCGTGGTGGACGTGCACGGCAACGGTCCGGACTGGACCGCGGTCGAACGCCTGATCAAGGAATGGCGGCCCGATGGCCTGGTGGTGGGCGACCCGCTCACCCTGGATGGCCAGGACCAACCCAACCGCAAGCGCGCGCAGGGCTTTGCCCGCCAGCTGCGGGAACGTTTCAAGCTGCCGGTGGTGCTGATCGACGAGCGCTCCAGCTCGGTCGAAGCGGCCCGCCGGTTCGCCGTCGAGCGTGCCGAAGGCCGCAAGCGGCGCCGCGATGCGGCCACGCTGGATGCGGTGGCCGCCGCGGTGATCATCGAACGCTGGCTGTCCTCGCCGGACGATGCCACCCCCGTTTCCTGACCCCCAGACCCTGCCCATGACCGCCTCGCAACTCGATTCCGACGGACGCCTGCGCCACCTGCTGACCCTGGAAGGTCTGCCCCGCGAAACCCTGCTGCAGCTGCTCGACCGCGCCGGCCAGATCCGCGATGCGGCGGTCGGCCGGGTCGGCAACAAGCGCCACGTGCTGGGCGGTTCGGCGGTGTGCACGCTGTTCTTTGAACCCTCCACGCGTACCCGCAGCTCGTTCCAGCTGGCGGCGCAGCGGCTGGGCGCGGACGTGCTGAATTTCGACGCCTCCACTTCGTCCACGCGCAAGGGCGAAACCGCCTGCGACACATTGAAGAACCTGGAAGCGATGGGCGTGCGCGGCTTCGTCGTGCGTCACCCGGATGACGGTGCCGTGGCCGAGCTGGCCGCCGCGGCGGGCGAGGGCACCGCGCTGATCAATGCCGGCGACGGCCGCAGCGCGCACCCGACCCAGGGCCTGCTGGACATGCTGACCCTGCGCCAGGCCAAGGGCGGTGATTTCTCGAAGATGAAGGTGGTGATCGTCGGCGACGTGAAGCACTCACGCGTGGCCCGCACCGACCTGCATGCCTTGCGCACGCTGGGCGTGGGCGAGATCCGCGTGTGCGGCCCGCAGTCGCTGCTGCCGGACGATGACACGCTGAAGGGCTGCATCGTCGGCCAGGATTTCGACCAGATGCTGGAAGGCGTGGATGCGCTGATGATGCTGCGCCTGCAGCGTGAGCGCATGGAAGAAGGCCTGGTGCCGTCGATCGAGCAGTACCACGCCGAATACGGTTTGAACGCCGCGCGCCTGAAGCGCGCCGGCCAAGACGCGGCCGTGCTGCACCCGGGCCCGATCAACCGTGGCGTGGAAGTCACCGACGAAGTGGCCGACGGCCCGCAGTCGTGGGTGCTGCGCCAGGTGGCCAACGGCGTGGCCGTGCGCATGGCGGTGTTGGAGACGTTGTTGGGGTGAGGGGCGGCGGCTTCGGATCGTGTGAACGTTGGACGGAATACGGGGGCGGTGTGTTTCCGGCTTCGGATGCTTGGGCCGCGCTGCGCGCGGTTTCCGGCCAACGGCCGGGGCTACGAATTTTTACGGACCCATTGGGATTGGGATCAATCAACCGTGGGCTTCGGATCGTGTGAACGTTGGACGGAATACGGGGGCGGTGTGTTTCCGGCTTCGGATGCTTGGGCCGCGCTGCGCGCGGTTTCCGGCCAACGGCCGGGGCTACGAATATTTACGGACCCATTGGGATTGGGATCAATCAACCGTGGGCTGCGGATGGATGTGGCGTAGCCGTCGGCTCGTTTGTCGGTAGCGCCGGCCGTTGGCCGGAACGCAATGCTGGACGATGCCTATAGCGTCCAACGACACCATGCATGTTTGTATTCGCCGATGTTCGCGGTGATTCCCGCGCGTATCGGGTTGCCAACGATGTAGTGCGCGTGGCGTAACAAGGCTTCGTCGGCACGGACCGCATGATCGAAGAATCCGGGTTGCCACACCTTGCCCTGTCCACGTTTCAGGCGGTTCAGTGACAGCGCGCTGGAAGATTTGAAGCGCCGCGCGACGTACGCAAGTGAATGCGAGCGCAGTTCAAACATCCAGTGAATGTGGTCGGGCATGACGACCCATGCCAGGGTGTGGGTGCATCGGCTCCGGTCCATCTGTCGAAGCTGATTGACCACGATCTCGGCGGCTTCAGGATCATCAAACCAACGGGATTGCCCGGTACAACGCGTCGTCATGACGTAAACCTGCCCGACAATGCTGCGGCGCCCAAGACGTAGACGATGGCTGCTCATCCTCCCATCCTCGGCGGATGGGGCGTAGTGGTGATTCAGCGGAATGCCGACATACACATCGGCCGTTACCGTCATGCAGTGTAGGTAGCCATACGAAGGCCGGCCAACGGCCGGCGCTACCGGAATGGGGCGTTTGGTCGATTGACCCCAATCCCAATGGGCCCGTAAAAATTCGTAGCCCCGGCCGTTGGCCGGACACCGCGCGCAGCGCGGCCCAAGCATCCGAAGGCGGCATCATCACCGCCACCGATAATCCATCCGGCGTTTAAACGATCCGAAGCCCACGGTCGATTGACCCCAATCCTAATGGGCCCATAAAAATTCGTAGCCCCGGCCGTTGGCCGGAAACCGCGCGCAGCGCGGCCCAAGCATCCGAAGGCGGAAACACACGGCCCCCGCGTTTCGTCCGGCGTTTATACGATCCGAAGCCACCCACCAGACGTCCATGACCCGGATCGAAAAGCAGCCGGCCAACGGCCGGCGCTACCGCTTCTGCGCGAACAGCCAACCCCACATCGCCGCATCCGCATACGTCGCATCCCACGCGTTGTGGTTGCCCTGCGGATACTCGGTATAGCGCACGTCGCCGGCACCGGCGGCATCGAACGCGGCCTTCAATTTCCTGTCGTCGGCGGGCAGCACCACATCGTCCAATGCCCCATGGAACATCCAGATCGGCGTGGCCTTGAGGCGCTCGGCGATGGCAGCGTAGGGATCGGCTTCGTTCGCCACGGACTCCACGAACAAGGACGCCCGCACTGCGCGCGGAGCCAGCACCGCGCCGCACACCGGCACGATCGCGGCGAAACGGGTGGGGTGTTCCAACGCGATGTTCCAGCTGCCGTAGCCGCCCATCGACATGCCGGTGAGATACTGCCGCGCAGGATCGGCACCGAATTCGGCGATGGTGGCATCCAGCGCGGCCAGCGCGATGCGGTTGTTGATGCCCGACCATTCCTGGTCTTCCGGCGCCTGTGGCAGTACCACCAGTGCCGGGAAGTTGCGCGCGTGGTCGCGCAGGTGCGGGCCCAGCCCGGCGGTGGTCTGGCGATGGCCGTCACTGCCACGCTCGCCCGATCCATGCAGGAACAGCACCACCGGCAACGCGCCGCGCTGCGCCTTGGCATCGCGCGGCACGAATACCTGGTAGCGCGACACCCGCCCGTCCACGGTGACGCTGCGCTCAACGAAGTGCCCCTTGTCCGCAACGCGGGTCGTGGCACAGCCGCTCATGACGAGCACCGCCACCACCCACATCCACCACGCCGCGCGCTGTCGTGCCATCGTCCTTCCTCGGCTGAAATCGTTTTCAGTCTAGGCGCGGATGTCGGCGCAGGCATCTTGCAGTGCATCAGTCCGCGCGCGGTACCGAGGCCAGGATCTCCAGCTGTTCGATCGCCTCCGGGTGGCCCTCGGCGGCAGCGGCCTGCACCTGGGCCAGGCTGGGGTGGACCACCAGCAGGATGGGGTTCTCGCACTGGGGGCAATCAAACTCGGCCTCGTCCTCGTGCAGTTCCATGCTCATCTGGCGCGAGGTCCCCTGCCATTCGCAGGCAGGGCAGGTGTGGGTCTGGTCGCGCCAGCCGACAGTGAAGTAGTTGTCGAGGGTCAGGGCCATGTCGGTGAACCGGTCAGTGCAGCAGGATCAGGGTGGCCAGGCCCAGGAAGCTGAAGAAGCCCATGACGTCGGTGACCGCAGTGACCACCACGGTGCCGGCCACGGCCGGGTCCACGTTCATGCGCTTGAGCAGCAGCGGCAGCAGCACCCCGGCCAGCGCCGCGGCACAGAAGTTGATGATCAGCGCCAGGGTGATCACCAGCGACAGCAGGAAGCTGTGGAACCACAGGTAGGCAATGATGCCGACCACGGTGCCGATCAGGGTGCCGTTGATCAGCGCCACCCGCGATTCCTTCCACAGCAGGATGCGCGCGTTGCTCTGGCCCACCTGGCCCAGCGCGATGCCGCGCACCATGAGGGTCAGCACCTGCACCGCCGCGTTGCCGCCGACGCCGGCCACGATCGGCATCAGCACCGCCAGCGCAACCACCTTCTGCAGGGTCAGCTCGAACTGTCCGATCACCGTGGCCGCCAGGAAGGCCGTGCACAGGTTGATGCCCAGCCACACCACACGGCCGCGCACGGCGCGCTTGATCGGGGAGAACAGGTCTTCCTCTTCGTCCAGGCCGGCCGCGCCCAAGGCCTGGTGCTCGGCCTGCGAACGGATGATGTCGACCACGTCATCGATGGTGATGCGGCCGAGCAGGATGTTGTTGTCGTCCACCACCGGCGCCGACACCCAGTCATGGTCGGAGAACTGCCGGGCCACTTCGTCGGCGCTTTCGCCGACGTCGATCGCCGGCTGCTCATCGTCGATCAGGCGGTTGATCGGGGTGCTGTCCTCGTGGGTCACCAGCGAGGCCAGCGACAGCCGGCCCAGGTACTGGTGGCGGCGGCTGACCACGAACAGGTGGTCGGTGTGGTCGGGCAGTTCGCCGCGCAGGCGCAGGTAGCGCAGCACCACATCGACGTTCACGTCGGCGCGCACGGTCACCACGTCCGGGTTCATCAGGCGGCCGGCGCTGTCCTCGGGATAGGACAGGACCTGCTCGAGCCGCTCGCGGTTCTCGCGGTCCATCGACTTGAGCACTTCGTCGATGACCGTATCGGGCAGGTCTTCGACCAGGTCGGCCAGGTCATCGATGTCCAGGTCTTCGACCGCGGCGATGATTTCGTCCGGGTCCATGTCGGCCAGCAGGCTTTCGCGCACTTCCTCGCCGACGTGGACCAGCACCTCGCCATCGTCTTCCGGGTCGACCAGCCCCCACACCACTTCGCGCTTGCCCGGCGGCAGCGATTCCAGCAGGTTGCCGATCTCGGCCGGCGCCAGCGTATTGACCAGCCGGCGCACCGGACCCAGCCGCCCGCTGTCCAGTGCATCGGACAACAGTCGCAACTGGCGCGCCGTCTTGTCGTGGCGTACGGCTTCGGCCATGCACAGCTCCCGCGGCAAAAGAAAAAAGGCCGCTATCCCGGACAGGATGCGGCAGAGGGGGTGGTCACCGCGTCATTATCGCTTGGATGCATGACAAACCGGTAGGTCAGCGCGTCACGACCAACGGTCGTGACCTGCCGGGCCGTTCATTGGTTTGTGTCGATCCAGCGCTCGATGCTGCGCCGGTCGCGTGCGGCCAGCAGCTTCGGTGCTGCGGCCTGCAGTGCGGACAGATCGCTGTCGCGCACCGCGCGCCGCACCTCCAGCAGCGTGCCGGGGTGCAGGCTGAACTCGGTCAGGCCGAGCGCGAGCAGCATGCGGGTCATGCGCGGGTCGCCGGCGATCTCGCCGCACACCGCCACCGGCACCTGGTGTTCGCGGCCGGTGCGCAGGATGTGCGCCAGCAGGCGCAGCACCGCCGGGTGCAGTGGCGAATACAGCTCGCCCACCGCTTCATTGTTGCGGTCGGCGGCGAGCAGGTACTGCACCAGGTCATTGGTGCCGATCGACAGGAAGTCGACCAGGTCGATGAAACTTTCCAGCGCGATCGCCGCAGCCGGTACTTCGATCATCGCTCCGAACGGGATGTGCTCGGCCACTTCGTGGCCCTCGGCGCGCAGCAGCTCGGCCTGCTTGTTCAACCGCCGCCGGACCGCCAGCAGCTCCTCGCGGGTGCTGACCATCGGCAGCAGGATGCGCAGCTTGCCGTAGGCAGACGCCCGCAGGATCGCGCGCAGCTGGGTATCGGCCACCTTCGGCCGGGCCAGCGACAGGCGCACGCCACGCAGGCCCAGCGCGGGGTTTTCTTCGTTGCTCAGGGTCAGGCCGGTGCGGTCGGCCTTGTCCGCGCCCAGGTCCAGGGTGCGGATGGTCACCGGTCGCCCGCTCATGCCGAGCGCCGCATCGCGGTAGGTTTCGAACTGCTCCTGTTCGTCGGGCAGCTCGTCGCGCTGCAGGAACAGGAATTCGGTGCGGTACAGGCCCAGCCCGTGCGCGCCCAGCGCATGCGCCTCGGTGACGTCTTCGCGCGATTCGGCGTTGGCCAGCAGCGCGATCTCCACCTTGTCGCGGGTGCGGCTGGGCTTGCTGCGCAGGCGGCCCAGCTCGCGCTGTTCGCGGGCCTGGTCGCGCAGGCGGGCGCGGTAATCGCGCAGGTCCGGCGGCAGCGGGTTGACGGTGATCTGGCCGGTGCTGCCGTCGATGCCCAGCACGTCGCCATCGGAAATCTTCTGCAGCAGGTTGGGAACGTTGACGATCAGCGGCAGGTGCAGGCTGCGCGCCAGGATCGCGCTGTGCGAGAGTGCGCTGCCCGCGGCGGTGACGATGCCGACCACGCCATGCACCTGCAGCTGGGCCAGCTCGGAAGGCGCGATGTTGTCGCAGACCAGGATTTCACCGGCCAGCCCCTTCACGTCCGGCG
This sequence comes from Stenotrophomonas sp. CFBP8994, assembly GCF_034044835.1. Lineage (NCBI taxonomy): Bacteria > Pseudomonadati > Pseudomonadota > Gammaproteobacteria > Lysobacterales > Lysobacteraceae > Stenotrophomonas > Stenotrophomonas sp. CFBP8994. The sequence continues at coordinate 82,355 of NZ_JAXCWT010000005.1, forward strand.
GGCGTTTCTGCAGGAAGGCATGGATGCGGCCGATCACATGGTCCAGGTCGTCCATGCGGCTCTTCAGGTAGGCATCGTCCATGCCATCGAAGACCTTGGCCAGGCGGTCGCGCTGGACGCGCAGCGCATACCCGGCGCTGTACGGACCGCTGCGGATCAGCTCGTCCAGGCCGAACAGCAGTTCGGGGTCGTCCAGCAGCAGCGCGTGCAGGTCGAGGAATTCGCCCACTTCCTGGTTCAGTGCACCCTGCAGCCGCTGGCGCAGGTCGTGCATTTCGGCGCGGGCCGCGTCCACCGCCAGGTGCAGGCGCTGCAGTTCGGCCGCCACCTGGGCCGGGGCGATGCGCTGTTCGGCGACTTCCAGGGCATGCGGCAGGCGCACCCGGGCGCGGCCGAGGGCATTGCCACGCGAGGCCCCGTGCCCGGCCAGCAGCAGGGCACCGGACGCGGTCCGTGCCGGTGTGCTGGAACCCGGTCGCGACGGTGGCCCCGGCATGCTCAGCTGTCCTCGTCGAAGCGTCGCTCGAACAGGGCCACCACTTCGTCCATGGCGGCCGCTTCGTCTTCGCCGTCGATGCGCACGGTGACCGGGGTGCCCTGGCCGGCGGCCAGCAGCATCACGCCCATGATGCTCTTGGCGTTGATCTCACGGCCTTTGGCGGCCATGGTCACGTTGCAGCGGAAGGGCGCCAGCACCTGCACCAGCTTTGCAGTGGCGCGGGCGTGCAGGCCCAGGCGGTTGGATACGGTGAGTTCACGTTCAAGCATCGTCGACAATCGCTCCATTGCGAGTGCCCGCCGCCGCAGTGGCGGGCAGTTGATCCAGTCCCTGTTCCGGATAATTCATCACTCGCAACAACATCGGCAGGCTCAGCGCCGAGACCCGGCGTGCCGGGGTGCCCAGGCGGGCCAGCTGCGCTGCCAGATTGCTCGGGCTGGCGCCATACAGATCGGTCAGGATCAAAACGCCCTCACCGCTGTCCACGCGCCGGAGGGCGGCCGAGGCGAGCGGGAGCAGGGCATCCATGTCTGCGTCGAACGGTACTTCGAAAGCTTCGGTCTTCAGCGGCAGGTGCCGCAGGAGTCGGGTCGCCACGTCCAGCAGGGACGTACCGACGCCGGGATGCGTTACAAGGAGAATGCCACAGGTCATTGTCGAACGTTAACATCCCAACATGAATTGGGGATACACCACGGTAGCAACGGACCGTTGGTCCGTTGGCTTTGATCAATCCAGTTCGCGGTGGAACGTAGCCACTTCCGGCCAGCCCTGGTCGCGCGCGTGCCGGGCCAGGCGTTCGGCCAGGTACACCGAACGGTGCTTGCCGCCGGTGCAGCCGAAGGCCACGGTGACGTAGCTGCGGGTGTCGTTGCCCAGGCGGGGCAGCCAGGTATCCAGGAAGTCGATCAGCTGGTCCACGTACTTCTGCACGTCCGGCTGGCTGTCCAGGTACTCGCGCACCGGTGCTTCGCGCCCGGACATCGGCCGCAGCTCCGGGTTCCAGTGCGGGTTGGGCAGTACCCGGGCGTCGAACACGAAGTCGGCCTCGGCCGGGACGCCGCGCTTGTAGGCGAACGATTCGAACAGCAGCGAGAGCTTGTTGCCGTGACTGAGCGCGAACTCGGTCACCACCTTGCGGCGCAGCTGGTGCACGTTGAGGGTGGTGGTGTCGATCACCGCGTCGGCGGCGCGGCGCAGCGGGGCGGTCAGTTCGCGCTCGCGCGCGATCGCTTCGGGCAGCGACAGGCCCAGCTGGCTCAGCGGGTGTCGGCGGCGGGTGTCGGCGTAGCGCTTGAGCAGCGCTTCATCGGTGGCATCGAAGAACAGCAGCTGCGCGTCCAGCCCGGCCGCCTGGGCATCTTCGCGCCAGTGCGACAGCTGGCTCAGGTCGCTCTGGCCGCGTACGTCGATGCCCACGGCCAGGCGGCGCGGGGCGTCGGCATCGTGGCCGGCCAGCAGGCTGCGCACGAAGTCGGGCAGCAGGTTGATCGGCAGGTTGTCCGAGCAGTAGTAGTCGAGGTCTTCGAAGGTCTTCAGCGCCACCGTCTTGCCGGAGCCGGACAGCCCGCTGACGATGATCAGGGTGGCGGCGGTGGTTTCGGCGGCGGCGGTCATGGGGTACGGCGTTCCAGCAGGTTGCTGTGGCGGGCGATGAACATCGCGGCCGGGTCGATGCCCTTGGTGCGCAGGATGTGCAGTCGGGTGGCCGCCTCGGTCAGCACCGACAGGTTGCGGCCGGGCATCACCGGCAGGGTGATCAGCGGCACGTCCAGGTCCAGCACGTGGCGGGTTCCGGAATCGCCGGTCAGGCGCTCGTAACCATGGGGGGTGGGTTCGGTCATGGGCTTGGTCAGGTGCACGATGAGCCGAAGGTACTTGTTCTTCTTTACCGCCGTGTCACCGAACATCTCGCGTACGTTGAGCACGCCCAGCCCGCGCACCTCCAGCAGGTCCTGCAGCAGCTCGGGGCAGGTGCCGTCGAGCACGTCCGGGGCGATCTGGGTGAACTCAGGCGCATCGTCGGCCACCAGGCGGTGGCCGCGGCTGAGCAGTTCCAGCGCCAGTTCGCTCTTGCCCGAACCGGCTTCGCCGGTGATCAGCACGCCGATGGAGTAGATCTCCATGAATACGCCATGCAGGATCACCCGGGGGGCCAGGGTCCGGGCCAGGTGGTAGGAGAGGTGGTTGAGCAGCTCGTGGCCGCGCTTGGGCGAGATCCACAGCGGGGTCTGCGATTCATCGGCCGCCGCGCGCAGGTCTTCCGGGCAGGGCTGGTTGCGGGTGATCACCAGCGCCAGCGGGTGCGACTGCATGATCCGCTCGATGGTTTCCCAGCGCTGGCGCGAATCCAGCGAATCCAGCCAGGACAGCTCTTCGGTGCCCAGGATCTGCACTTTGTTGGGGTAGATGGCGTTTAGATAGCCGGCCAGCGACGGGCGCCGCGAAACGGTGTTGCCGGCCTCCAGCTCGCGCCGCTCGCCCTTCTGCCCGGCCACCCAGCGCAGGCTCAGGCGGTCACGCTGCTGTTCGAACAGTTCACGCGCGGTGATGCTGGTATTCATGCGGCGCTCGCCGGCGGGGGAAATTCGATCACCTGGCGCAGTGCCGCCGCATCGCGCGCTTCGCGCAGCGCCTGGCGGATGGCCGGCTCCGAAAACAGCTCGGCCAGCTCGGACAGCAGCATCAGGTGTTGATGGGTGTAGTGGCTGGGCACGGCGATGGCGAACACCAGGTCCACCGGTTCATCGCCGCCGAAGTCCACGGGGGTCTCCAGCCGCAGCAGCGCCCCGCGGGGGCGTTCCAGCAGCGGCGCGCGGCCGTGGGGGATGGCGATGCCGTGGCCGATGGCGGTGCTGCCCAGCGTCTCGCGCTCGCGCAGGTTGGTATAGAGCAGCTCAGCGTTGGCTTCGCGGCAGGCCAGCAGCCGGGCGGCTGCCTTGAGCACACTGTCACGATCGGCGGCCGGCAGCACCTGGGTGCGCACGGCCGCCAGTAGATCATTCAAAGGCATGGAAAGGGGGGAGCGGGGGCGTCAGGCGTCATTGTCGCCCAAGGGAGCCGGAACCGGGGCGTGCTGGTGCTTTTTCTCCTTGTGCTTGATCACCAGCCGGTCCAGCTTGTCGGCGAGCACATCGATGGCCGCATACATGGTCTGGCCGTTGGCTTCGGCGTGGAGGGTCTGGCCGGGGATGTTCACGCTGGCGTCGACGTGGTGGTCGGGCTTCTGAAGCTTCAGTGTGACCCGCGCGTCGCAATGCTGATCGAAGTGCTTGCCGATCCGTGCCAGCTTCTCCTCTACGTAGGAATGCAGGGCCGGGGTGACTTCGACATCTTTGCCAAACGTTTCGATGCGCATCGGGTTTCTCCTTTGTTCGGATGAGCCAATGAACCTTGCCGCCAGGCGTGTGAGCGTCAGGCGATGCGTACTCGTTCGTGCGAGGCGGAAATGTTCATGGCTTCACGATACTTCGCCACGGTGCGGCGCGCCACCGGTATTCCAGAGGTCTTGAGCAGGTCAGCCAGCTTGGCGTCAGAAAGCGGCTTGCGCGGGTTCTCGTCGTCGATCAGGCGCCGGATCATGGCCTGGATGGCGGTGCTGGAGGCCTCGCCGCCGCTGTCGGTGTCGATCCCCGAGGCGAAGAAGGCGCGCAGCGCCAGGGTGCCGCGCGGGGTGCGCACGTATTTGCGGGCAATGGCCCGGGAAATGGTCGATTCGTGCAGGCCGAGCTCGCCGGCCACCTCGCGCAGGGTCAGCGGGCGCAGGGCCTGGGCGCCGAACTCGAGGAAGGCGGCCTGCTGCTGCAGCAGGCAGCGCATCACCCGCAGCAGGGTCTCGCCACGAGCCTCCAGGCCCTTGAGCAGCCAGCGCGCCTCCTGCAGGTGGCTGCGCAGGTAGCCGGCGTCGCTTTCGCCACAGCGGCGGATCATCTGTTCATAGCCGCGGTGGATGACCACCTTGGGCCCGGCATGGCCGGCCAGGGCGGCCCGCCAGCTGCCGTTCTGGCGCCAGACCACGCAGTCGGGCACCACGTAGCTGTCGTGGGCCAGTTCGCCGATCTGGGTGCCCGGGCGCGGGTCCAGCGAGCGCAGCAGCTGCACGGCGGTGTCCACCGCCTCCACCGGTTCGCGCAGTTCATGGGCAATGCCGGCCACGCCGCTGCGCGGCAGGCGCTCCAGCGGCCCATCGGCAATGCGCCGGGCCAGGGCCAGGCCGGGGGTCTGCGGGTCCAGCACGTCCAGCTGCAGCTGCAGGCATTCGCCCAGGCTGCGCGCGCCGACCCCGATCGGGTCGAAGCGCTGGATCTGGTGCAGCACGGTGAGGATCTCGGCTTCATCGGCATGAATGGCCGGGAGCAGGGTTTCGGCGATGGCCGACAGCGGTTCGCGCAGGTAACCGTCGTCCTCGAACGCGTCGATCAGCGCGGCGCCGATGCTGCGGTCGCGGCGCGACAGGTGCGACAGGTGCAGCTGCCACAGCAGGTGGTCGGCCAGGCTTTCGGTCTCGGCCACGCGCTCGGCGGCGCTGCCGTTGTCGTCATCGTCGAACGAGCCGCCGCTGCTGCCGCTGCTCCAGTCGCCTTCGCCGGGTGCCCAGTCATCGGCGCCAGAGGGGGCGGAATCGGCGTCGCCGCCGTTGTCGCGTTCGGCCACTTCGGGCGGTCGCTCATCGCTGTCCGGCGCGGCATCCAGGGTGGGTTCGGCGTTCTCGGCCCAGTCCAGCAGCGGGTTGGTTTCCACCGCCTCGGCGATTTCCAGTTCCAGTTCGGCGCTGGACATCTGCAACAGCTTGATGGCCTGACGCAGCTGCGGCGTCATGACCAGTTGTTGTCCCAGCGATGTCTGCAGCCGTGCTTTCATGCCTGTGCCGAACGGAGGGAAGGCGCTGCAGCGGCCGGCGGTCAGAGCTTGAAGGTCTCTCCAAGGTACACGCGGCGGACGTCTGCGTTTTCCAGGATCGCGTCTGGTGCCCCCTGCGCCAGTACGCTGCCTTCGTTGAGGATATACGCGCGGTCGCAGATTCCCAAGGTTTCGCGCACATTGTGGTCGGTGATCAGTACCCCGATGCCACGCTGCTTGAGGTGCAGGACGATGCGCTGGATCTCGCCGACCGAGATCGGGTCGACGCCGGCGAACGGCTCGTCCAGCAGGATCAGGCGCGGCTTGGCGGCCAGCGCGCGGGCGATTTCGCAGCGGCGGCGCTCACCGCCGGACAGGCTGGCGCCCAGCTGGTCGGCCACGTGGTTGATCTGCAGCTCGTCCAGCAGCGAATTCAGCTCCTTCTCGCGGCCGGCCTTGTCCAGGTCCTCGCGCAGTTCCAGCACCAGGCGCAGGTTGTCGGCCACGGTGAGCTTGCGGAACACCGACGGTTCCTGGGGCAGATAGCCCACGCCCTGCTTGGCGCGGGTGTACATGGGGTCGGCGGTGATGTCCTTGCCGTCCAGCACGATGCTGCCGGCGTCGGCCTCGACCAGGCCCACGATCATGTAGAAGCAGGTGGTCTTGCCGGCACCGTTGGGGCCGAGCAGGCCGACCACTTCACCGGCGTCCAGGGTCAGCCCGAATTCCTTCACCACTTCGCGCTGCTTGTAGCGCTTGCGCAGACCTTTGGCGACGAGCATTACTTCTTGCTCCCGGCGGTGGGGACGGTGGTCTTGGCCGGGGCAGCGGCCGGCTTGGCGGCCGGGGCGGCGCCCTTGTTCTTGGGCGGGATGACCGTGCGCACGCGCTGTCCGTCGCCGCCGCTGTTCATCTGGCCGGTGGCGGTGTTGTAGGTCATCGTGCCACCCGAATTGGTCCCCTGCGCGCTCTTGACCGTGTAGTTGCCGGTGAGCACGATGATTTCCTTCTTGATGTCGTAGTCGATCTTGTCGGCCTGGGCTTCCATCCAGGTGCCGTCATCGAGCTGCTGTTTCATCTTGGCCTGCTTGCCGGTGAACACCGCACGCACCGCTTCACCGTCCTTCATGTGGATGTCGGCCTGGGCGGAGCGGATGTCGAGCGTGCCCTGGGTGATGGTGACGCCGCCCGACAGGGTGGTGACGCCATCGCCGACCAGCGTTCCGGACTGTGCCCCGGCGTCGATGGTCATTTCCTGGTTGCGGTCGGAGGTCTTGGCCTGCACGCCGACGGCGGGCACCATCAGGCTGAGGGCGAGGGCAACAGCGTGGAGGGTTTTCATGACGTGGGGCTTTCCTGCCGGATTCGGGGAAACGGCCAAGGCCGTTGTTGAAGTGTGGTGGCGCATCACTGACGGGGCGTGTAACGGCTCTTGACCTGGCTCAGGAACTGATAGGTCTTGTCGCTGGAGTTCAGCGCGAAGCCGACGCCGGATTGGGTCATGCCCGGTCGGGTCAGGGTCACCAGTCCATCGGAGGTGGCGCGGTTTTCCTTGGGGAACACGTCCAGCTGCTCGGTGCGGAACGTGGTCGGTGGAATGCTGGGCACCCGCGGGCTGTCGCCGCTGACGTTGCCGGTCAGCCGCAGCTTGTCGCCGGTGGCGCTGACCCAGCCGGTGTCGCTGCGCAGTTCCCAGTGGTTGCCGTCGCGATCGGGCAGCAGGAACAGCGGCGTCTGGATGGTCATGGTCTCGTCGCTGCGGGTGCGTTCCAGCAGCGGTGCGCGCAGCGTGGTCGATTCGCGGCCCTGCTCGTCCAGCGCGATGATCTGGAAATCGTGCAGCACGTAATCCTTGCTGGCATCGTCGCCCGCGACGATCTCGGCCTTGTCGCGATCGCGCAGCAGGGACCAGCCGCTGAACAACGCAGCCACCAGCAGCAGGCCACCCAGTGCGGTACGCCAGTTCATGCGCCGAACCTCGCCAGGACAGCATCCACGTGGCCCTGCGCGGCCAGCAGCACGTCGCACAGCTCGCGTGCGGCACCGCGGCCCCCGTCCAGGCGGGTCTGCCAGTGCACGCGTTCGGCAATCCAGGGATGGGCATTGGCCGGCGCCACCGCCAGCCCGACCGCGCACAGCGGGGCCAGGTCGGGCAGGTCATCGCCCATGAAGGCCACCTGGTCCAGGCCGATGCCGTGCTGGTCGCACAGGGCGCGCACGCTGGCCAGCTTGTCGCCGACCGCGATCTGGGTGTCGATACCCAGGTCGGCGCCGCGCTTCTGCGCCGACAGGCTGTTGCGCGCGGTGATCAACACGGGGTGGATGCCGTGCTGCTGCAGCAGTTTCAGGCCAAGTCCGTCCTGCACGTAATACGCCTTGCTCTCGTTGCCATCACGGTCGTAGTAGAGCCGACCGTCGGTGAGTGTGCCGTCCACGTCGAAACAGGCCAGCCGGATACGGCCGGCAACGGCATGCAGGTGGGACGGGAAACCGGGCAGCGGGGAGTAGGGCATCAGGAGCGCAGGTCAGCTGAATGGAGGAGTGTCACTGTGGTTTAAACCACCCGGGCCCGCAACAGGTCATGAATATTGAGGGCGCCAACCGCGCGGCCCTCGCCATCGACCACGATCAGGCCGTTGATCTGCTGGGTTTCCATGACCCTGGCCGCTTCCACGGCCAGCTGGTCGGCGCCGATGGTACGCGGGGTGCGGGTCATCACGTCGACGATACGCGCGCTGCGCACATCCAGGTCGCTGTCCAGGGCGCGGCGCAGATCGCCGTCGGTGAACAGACCCACCAGGCGCTGGCCGGCATCGACCACGGCGGTCATGCCGAGCCGCTTGCGGCTCATTTCCACCAGCGCCTCGCTCAGGCTGGCGTTCTCGCCCACCTGGGGCAGCTCGTCGCCGCTGTGCATCACATCCGTGATGTGCAGCAGCAGGCGCCGGCCCAGGCTGCCGGCCGGGTGCGAGCGGGCGAAATCGTCGGCGGTGAAGCCGCGCGCGTCCAGCAGGGCCACCGCCAGCGCATCGCCCATCGCCAGCGAGGCGGTGGTGCTGGAGGTCGGGGCCAGGGCCAGCGGGCAGGCTTCGGCCGGCACGCTCACGTCCAGGTGCACGTCGGCGGCCAGCGCCAGCGACGAGCCGGGGCGGCCGGTCATGGCGATCAGCCGGTTGCCCTGGCGCTTGAGCACCGGCAGCAGCATCAGCACTTCGTCCGATTCGCCCGAATAGGACAGGGCCAGCACCACATCGGCCTCGGTGATCATGCCCAGGTCGCCGTGGCCGGCCTCACCGGGGTGCACATAGAACGCCGGGGTGCCGGTAGAGGCCAGCGTGGCGGCGATCTTGCGGGCCACATGGCCGGACTTGCCCATGCCCGTGGCGACCACCCGGCCGCGACTTTCCAGCACCAGCTGGCAGGCCTGGCTGAACCCCTCGCCCAGGCGTTCGGCTACTGCGGCAAGGGCATCGCGCTCGATCTCGAACACGCGGCGGCCGCTGGCAACCAGCGCGGCCGGGTCGGCCGATGAGGGGGGCAGGGGCGATACAGCCATGCGGGCGCCACGCGGAAGAGTAGAATGAGCGCACATTTTATTAGGAAAGCCCGTTGGACGCCGAGACCATCCGCAAATTGATCGAAGACGGCCTGCCGGGCGCCCGCGCGGACGTGCAGGGCGATGACGGCGTGCATTTCGAGGCCACCGTGGTGTGCGACGCCTTTGCCGGCAAAATGCCGCTGGCGCGCCACCGGATGGTCTATGCCACCCTGGGCGATCTCATGGGCGGGGCGATCCACGCCCTGGCGCTGAAGACGGTGACCCCGGCCGAAGTGGCCGGTTGATCGCCGAAGTACCCGTTGCCTTCGACCATCCAGCCGACCATCGGTCGGCGCTACCACACCCCAAGTAGACTCCATGGCCAAGATCGTAGTGACCGGCGGCAAGCCGCTGCACGGTGAAGTGAACATTTCCGGCGCCAAGAACGCCGTCCTCCCCATCCTGTGCGCGACCCTGCTGGCCGATGCGCCGGTGGAAATCACCAACGTGCCGCACCTGCATGACGTGGTGACCACGGTGAAGCTGCTCAGCGAGCTGGGGGCCAAGGTCACCATCGACCAGGGCACGCTGTCGCGCGGCAGCGCGATCGTGGTCGACCCGCGCCCGGTCAACCAGCATGTGGCCCCGTATGAGCTGGTGCGCACCATGCGCGCCTCGATCCTGGTGCTGGGCCCGCTGCTGGCCCGCTTCGGCGCGGCCGAAGTGTCGCTGCCCGGCGGCTGCGCGATCGGCTCGCGCCCGGTTGACCAGCACATCAAGGGCCTGCAGGCGCTGGGTGCGGAGATCGTCGTCGAGAACGGCTTCATCAAGGCGCACGCCAAGCGCCTGAAGGGCGCGCACTTCACCTTCGACATGGTCAGCGTGACCGGCACCGAGAACGTGCTGATGGCCGCCGTGCTGGCCGAAGGCACCACGGTGCTGGACAACGCGGCGATGGAGCCGGAAGTCACCGACCTGGCGCACTGCCTGATCGCGCTGGGCGCGAAGATCGAAGGCCTGGGCACCGCCCGGCTGGTGATCGAAGGCGTCGAGCGCCTGTCCGGTGGCCGCCATGAAGTGCTGCCCGACCGCATCGAAACCGGCACCTTCCTGGTGGCAGCGGCGATGACCGGCGGCAAGGTCACGGTCAACCGTGCCCGCCCGAACACGATGGACGCGGTGCTGGCCAAGCTGATCGAAGCCGGTGCGAAGATCGACACCACCGACGACAGCATCACCCTGGACATGCAGGGCAAGCGCCCGCGCGCGGTCAACCTGACCACCGCGCCGTACCCGGCGTTCCCGACCGACATGCAGGCGCAGTTCATGGCGCTCAACTGCGTGGCCGATGGCGTGGGCGTGATCAACGAAACGATCTTCGAAAACCGTTTCATGCACGTCAACGAACTGCTGCGCCTGGGCGCGGACATCCAGGTTGAAGGCCATACCGCGATCGTGCGCGGTGCCGAACAGCTCAGCGGCGCGCCGGTGATGGCCACCGACCTGCGCGCGTCGGCCTCGCTGATCCTGGCCGGGCTGATGGCCGACGGTGACACCACCATCGACCGCATCTACCACCTGGACCGCGGCTACGAGAACATCGAAGAGAAGCTGTCGTCGCTGGGCGCCACCATCCGGCGCATCGCATGATCCTGCGCGGCCAGTTCACCCGCCGCCGCAAGGCGCTGCTGATCCTCGTGCTGGTGGTGCTGGGCTGGCTGGCCTATGCCTGGTATGCCGATATCGCCATCACCCAGGGCCTGGAACAGCAGGACATGGACTGGAACGGCGATGGCACGGTCAGCCGCACCGAGGTGCTGCAGGCGTTCTACGCGGTCGGGGTGACCACCACCGTGGAAGGCAACCGCCATTGCCGTTCGTTCTATTGGCGCAAGACCGGCGAGCAGATCCGCGTGGACTGCAAGACGGTGTTCCAGGCCGAAACACCGGCGAAATGAAAAAACGCCCGCAGTCGCGGGCGTTTTTTTGTATCGACCAACGGTCGATACCTACCGGCGATACCACCGGCATGTATCAATGCCACCGGTAGGTACCGACCGTTGGTCGGTACCGGTGGAATCACTTGAACGATTTGATGGTCAGGTCCAGCGCGTCCTTGCCACCTTCGCGCTGCAGCAGCCGCGCCGGCACCGGGAAGTCCTTGACCACCCAGGCGATCAGTTCCTTGTTGCCGTCCACACGCGAAACCTTGGTGGCGTCGTAGGCTTTGCCGCCCACGTTGACCTGTTCCTTGCCGACCACCTTGTAGGTCATCGGCTTGACCCGGCCTTCGTCGACCATGCGGTAGGTCAGCGGCTTGCCGGCGGCCAGGTCGCGGGCGATTGCCAGGTTGATCAGCAGTGCGTCCATGTCGCCGGTCTTCAGCGCCACCGGGCCGGCACGGTCGGGCTTGATGTCGCCGGTCCAGGTAGCCTGGTTCTTCGTCCAGTCGTAATTGGCCTGCACGTTGCGCTTCTTCACCAGCAGCACCGAGCTGTCCTTGCTGCTGAGCGGGCGCAGGCGGCCGTTGGCTTCTTCGAACACGGTGTTCTGGCTGAGCGTGGCCATCGGGCTGCGCACGTCCAGGCTGTACGTCCAGGTGTTGCCGTCGGCCTTGGCCAGGGTCATGGTGCCCGGGGCCTGCACGCCCATGTAGTTGGCCTGGTACTGCGCGGTGAACGGCTCCATCGCCATCGCCGGCAGGGCGATGACGGCCAGCGCGCCGGCTGAGATCCAGGACAGGGGGCGGGTCGGAATGCTCATGCTCAAACTCCTTGGTATTCGATCAGGCGCAGGTCGATCCGATCCTGACCGTCTTCGCGTTGCAGGATGCGCACCGGGGTGGGAACCCCGTTGGCGATCCAGAGGATGGTTTCATCGTTGCCGCCGTTGGTGCGATACACCCGCAGCGCGTTGTAGGAAAGCTCGCCGACCTCGACGTTCTCGGTGTCCGGTGCGGCCTGGTAGTCATGCTGGCGCACCCTGCCCATGTCCGCATAACGGTAATGCATCTGCCCGCCCGGGCGCGCATCGCGCATGATCGCAAGATTCAGCAGCAGTGCGCTCTGGTCGCCCGGCTGCAGCGGAACCGGCTGGGTGCGTTCCTTCTTCAGGTCGCCCACCCACTGTGCGGTACCGGCCTTCCAGTCGTAGGTGCCGGTGACCTTCTTGCCCATGAACAGGCCCTTGCGCACGGTGGCCTGGCTCAGCGGCACATAGGTGGCGCCGTGCTTCTCGAACACGGTGCTCTGTTCAATGTTCAGGCCCAGCACGCTGGCAAAGCCGCGCCGGCCCACCACCTGCATGTCCACGCGCCACTGGTCGCCACCGGTGTGAGTGACGCGCATGGTCGCATCGCCGGCTTCCTTGCCCTTGTACAGGGCCTGGTAGGTGGCGGTGAACGGCTCCAGCGCGGGTGCCTCCCAGCTACTGGGTGGCGGCAGCACCGGCAGTTCCGGCGGGGTGGGTTCCTGCGCCTGCGCGATCGCCACCGTGCACAGCAGGGAGGCGAGCAGCACCAGCGGTTTGGACAGAGTGGTTTTCATGCGCGCGCGGATGCGGGGGATAGGGGAGGATGCCAGCGGCCGGGTCAGCGGCGCGTGTGCGCCGCAGTCAGGGGGACAGCTGTCCGGCGCAATCTAGGCGCAGGGGACTGAACAGGGGGTGGCCGTCAAGCGCCAGCTGACCGTCGCGTTCAGTTACGCGGCCGGCCACCAGCCACTGCAGGCTGGCGATCAGTAACGGGTGCTCCACCGCCAGCACGCGCTGGGCCAGCTGTTCGGCGGTATCGCCGGGCAGTACCGGCACCCGCGCCTGGGCCAGCACGGTGCCGGCGTCCAGTTCGGGCACCACGAAGTGCACGCTGGCGCCGGCTTCGGCATCGCCGGCCTCCAGCGCGCGGGCGTGGGTGTGCAGGCCCTTGTAGAGCGGCAGCAGCGACGGATGGATGTTGACCAGCCGGCCGGCAAACCGCTGCACGAAGGCTTCGCCGAGGATGCGCATGTAGCCGGCGCAGACCACCCAGTCCGGCGCGAAGGCGGCCAGCGCGTCGCCCATCGCGGCGTCGAAGGCGGCGCGGTCGGCGAAGTCCTTGGGCGAGCGCGCCCAGCGGCGCTCTTGCGCGACCTTCTGCAGTGCCGTGGCCTCTGGCTTGTCCGACAGCACCGCCACCACCTCGGCGTCGAGGGTGCCGGCGGCGATGGCATCGACAATAGCCTGCAGGTTGCTGCCACGGCCGGAGGCCAGCACCGCGATGCGGCTGGGTGAACTCATTTCAGTACGTTCCGCTTGAGCAGGGGCCAGGTGAGCAGCGCGCCCACCGTCGCCAGCAGCATGTCCGCATGGGCATCCCACAGGTCGCCCTGCTGGCCGTTGTACGACTCGGCAGCCTCGGGAGACAACAACAGGGCGATGCCCCATTCAAACCATTCGTAGACCAGGCTCGAACACATCACCGCCATCACCGCCAGCGCGAAGGCCTGGCCGATACGCAGTGCCGGCCAGGCATGCCGTGCCAGCTGGGTCAGCGCCGGGGTGAAGCAGACGCCGTACAGCAGGTGGATCAGGCGGTCGAAGTGGTTGCGCTTCCAGCCAAAGGCCGTGTTCGGCGACCAGTGCACGACTGCCTGCAGCCATGTGTCATACGGCACGTTGGAATACAGCCAGCGCGCAGCGATGCAGTGGATGGCGATGAAGCCGCAGATGGCGGCAAACGCGCCGCTGCCCAGCGTCCAGCGCCGGTCCACCCACCACAAGGCGACCAGCCCGATCACGGTGAGGCTGCTGTGCAGCCCTTGTTCGACCGGCCACATCGGCTGGATCCAGGTCAGCGCGAATACCGCGAGCACGCCGACGAACGCCGCCTTCTTGCCCGGCGCCATGCGGTCCGCACGGGTCACGCCGGACACGGGCAGGGCACTGCGGTCGCTCATGCCGCGACCGTACCGCCGGAAGCGCTGAAGCTGGCCACCACTTCCGGGCGCATCAGTACGATCAGGGCATACACGCCCAGCGCGATGCCGAGCGCGCCGGCCAGGCAGGCCGCGCCGGCGGCGATCTTGCACAGCTTGTGCGAACGGCGCTCGGCCATGCGCCGCGCGCCGAGGATGTTCAAGGTACCCAGGCCGGCGAAGATCGCGCCGGCGCCGACCATGATCGCCGCCAGCAGGGCCGGCTGGGCGTTGGGGTTGGCGCTGTTGCTTTCGCTGATGTAGCCGCCGGCGGCGCCCAGCAGCAGGATCGGCACCAGCAGCAGTTCCAGCACGCCCAGGATGTAGAAGAGGATCTTCAGGGTATGCAGGTGCGAGGCGACCTGATGCGGTGTCCAGCCGCGCGGGAAGTTCAGCGGCGGGGGTGTGGAAGACATCGGCAGGCCTCAGGCGTGGGCAGTGGGGGAAGCGTCGAAGGCGGGCTTGACCGCCGGCCGCAACAGCACGATCAGGGTGAACACGCCCAGCACCGTGCCCAGCGGCATCAACATGCACGACAAGGCGGCCACGACCAGGCACAGCGTATGCCGCTGCTGGCGGGCCAGGCAGCGCCCGGCATACGCCATGAAGCCGGCCAGGGTCAGCCCGCACAGAATCAGCACCGAGCCGATCACGATGAACAGCCAGCCGAACAGCCGGGTTTCATCAGGCGACGCCGCCCCGCCGTTGCTTTCAATGGGCATCGCGCCGCTCAGCGCAGCGATGCCGATGCCCACATGGATCAGCGGAAACAGCGAGAACAGCGCTGTCAGGCCGGCCACGACGTAATGGAAGATCGACAACAGCCTCAGGTGCGAGGCGTCTTCCAGTGACAGTGGAGAGGTCGGCAGCACGGGCGTGGTCATGGTGGGTTACGTCCGAACAGGGCCTTTACGGGCGGGCGGGTCAGCAGGATCAGCGTGGGCACACCGAGGGCGATGGCCGGGAAGCTCACGCATGACACGCTGGCAGCCACCATGCAGGCGACGTAGCCGCGACGGCGGGCGAGGCAGATTGCCGTGATCAGCAATACAACCGCCATGCCTGCAGGAATTGCTGCGGACAGATAGGGGAACACGTCAGCCCAGGGTGCTGCTGGCCGCGTTTCTGTCGGCATGTCCGCGAAGATGTTGTTGACGATCCACCAGCTCGGAATCGCCCAAAGCAGCAAAAGCGCGGCCAGGATGACATGCAGCCTCGGCAGCCAGCGCAGGAGACGCTGGTCTGTGTGGCTCAGGCCATGGGCATTCGGTGGAACGGGAATCGGTGCATCCATGCGCAACTCCTTCAGTGGAATATCAGCCGATCCGCACGCGTTCGGCGCCGTCGGCCGTGGTGACCTTGCCGATGGTCCACTGCGCCAGGCCCTGGGCCTCGACGGCGGCGGTCACGCTGGCCACCTGGTCCGCGGCGACGATCAGCACGAAGCCGATGCCGCAGTTGAAGGTGCGCCACATTTCGCTGTCGGCCACCGCGCCTTCCTTCTGCAGCCACTGGAACACCGGCGGCAGGGTCCAGGACGAGGCATCGATGTCCAGGCCCAGGCCGTCGGGCACCACGCGGATGATGTTCTCGGTCAGGCCACCACCGGTGATGTGGGCCATGCCGTGGATGGCCGCGCCGTGGCTCTTGAGCAGGGCCAGGATCGGCTTCACGTACAGGCGGGTCGGCGCCATCAGCGCATCGACCAGCTTGACCCCGCCTTCCAGTTCCAGGTCGGCCGGCTGGCCGGCACGGTCATAGATGCGGCGCACCAGCGAGTAGCCATTGGAATGCGGGCCGGACGAGGCGATGCCGATGAGCACGTCGCCCTCAGCGACGCTGGCGCCGTCCTTCAGCTCGCTCTTTTCCACGCCGGCCACGGTGAAGCCGGCCAGGTCGTACTCACCCGGGGCATACATGTCGGGCATTTCCGCGGTTTCGCCGCCGATCAGCGCGCAGCCGGCCTCGGTGCAGCCGTTGGCGATGCCGCCCACGACCGCCGCGGCGGTGTCGATGTCCAGCTTGCCGGTGGCGAAATAGTCCAGGAAGAACAGCGGCTCTGCGCCCTGCACCAGCACGTCGTTCACGCACATGGCGACCAGGTCGATGCCGATCGTGTCGTGGCGGCCCAGCTGTTGTGCCAGCTTCAGCTTCGTGCCAACGCCATCCGTACCCGACACCAGCACCGGCTCGCGGTACTTGCTGGAGAGGTCGAACAGCGCCCCGAACCCGCCCAGGCCACCCATCACCTCGGGCCGGAAGCTGCGCTTCACCAGCGGTTTGATGCGCTCGACCAGTTCGTTGCCCGCGTCGATGTCGACGCCGGCGTCGCGGTAGGTGAGGGGGGAGGGGTTGGACGGGGAATTGGTCACGGGCGTCGGCGCTGCGCTGGGGTGAAAGCGGGATTTTAACAGGCCACGTTGGCGCGCAGGCCCTATTCGGGCAACAATTCCCCCCGGATACGCTCAATGGAAGTCCTGATGCGCCGCAGCCTCTTTGTAATGATGTTCCTCGCGCTGTGCCTGCCGGTGGCCACGATGGCCCAGAGCGGCCTGCGTACCGAAGGCGACGTGGCCACGGCCAGCGGAGCCTACGAGGCCGAAGTGCCGGTCAACAGCCAAGGCGAGTCCGACCGCAACGGGGCCTTGGCCCGCGCGCTGGGCAACGTGCTGACCAAGCTGTCGGGCGACCGCAGCGTGCTGTCCCGCCCGGGCGTGATGCAGGCCCTGCGCGATGCCAGGAACTACGTGGCCAGCTATGACTACCGCCAGGACCAGAGCACCTCGGCCAGCGGCGCCCCCAGCTACCGCACCATGCTGGTGGCCCGGTTCCGCCAGGACGACGTGGACGGGCTGATTTCCGCGCTGGGCCTGCCGCTGTGGCCGCAGCCGCGGCCCAAGCCGGTGATCTGGCTGGCCATCGATGACGGCTCCGGCCCGCGGTTGGTCACGGTGCAGCAGGCCAATGCGGCCCGCCCGTTGCTGAACCGGGCCATCGAGCGCGGCTTCAAGCTCGGCCTGCCGACCGGCAGTGCGGCCGAGCAGGCCGTGGTCGGCTCGATCTGGCGCCAGGACACCGCGGCCGTGGCCCGCGCCTCCTCGCGCTACGCCCCGCCGATGCAGCTGGTCGGCAAGCTCTACCGCGACAGCACCGGTGGTTGGGTCGCGGACTGGGTGTTCGTGGACGGCGGCAAGGAACTGAACAAGTGGACGGTCAAGGACAGCGACGCCCGTCGCGCGATGTCCAGCGGCGCCGACGGCGCGGCTGACGCGCTGGTCAAGCGCTACGCCAAGGCCGGTGCCGCCACCGGCGCGGCCGGCACCTACACCATCGCCGTGACCGGGGTGGACAGCGCCGAGGACTACATGCGCCTGGCGGCCGGCCTGCGCGAGAACCCGGTGGTGCGCAACATCACCCCGCTGCGCGCCTCGGGCAACCGCCTGGAGCTGTCGCTGGAGATGACCGCCGGCCTGGCCGGGCTGAACCGCATGCTTGGCGAGAACGGCGTGATCGTGCCGCTGGCCCCGCTGCCCGTGCCTATCGATGAAGACGCGGCCCCGGGCACCCCGCCGCCGCCCGCCAGCAATGAGTACCGCCTGCGATGATCCTCACCCCGGAAGCCGAGATCGCGCAGTTCCTGCGCCGCGTCAAGTACATCCTGTTCGCGCTGGCGGTGGGTTGGGTGGTGTGGCTGCTGGCCCCGATCCTGACCCCGTTCGTGCTTGCCCTGGCGCTGGCCTGGCTGGGCGACCCGCTGGTGGACCGCATCGAGGCCAACGGCCGCTCGCGCAACACCGGCGTGGTACTGGTGTTCGTGGCCATGGTGCTGGTGATCACCGCCGCGCTGCTGATCCTGGTGCCGATGATCGAACGCCAGATTTCCACCCTGATCGCGGCCATTCCGCAGGCCCAGCAGTGGCTGATGGAGAAGGGTATTCCGTGGTTCGAGCAGAAGACCGGCATGGAAATCATGCCGTGGCTGGAACCGGACCGGCTGATCGAATGGGTGCGCAGCCATTGGGAACAGGCCGGCGGCTTCGCCAAGACCTTCTTTGGCTACGTGTCGCGCTCCGGCTTTGCGATGGTGACCTGGGTGGTCAACATCCTGCTGCTGCCGATCCTGGCGTTCTATTTCCTGCGCGACTGGGACAAGCTGGTCGAGCGGGTGGCCTCGACCATTCCGCGCAACCATGTGGGCACCATCAGCAAGCTGGCGCGTGAATCCAACGAAGTGCTGGGCGCGTTCATCCGCGGCCAGTTCCTGGTGATGGTCGCGCTGGGTCTGATCTACGCCATCGGCCTGTCGCTGGTGGGCCTGAAGCTGGGCCTGTTGATCGGCCTGATCGCCGGCCTGATCAGCTTCATTCCGTACCTGGGCGCCACCACCGGCATCGTCATGGCGGTGCTGGCCGCGCTGGTCCAGGCGCAGGGCTTCGACCTGAAGCTGCTGATCCTGGTCGGCGTGGTGTTCACCGTGGGCCAGCTGCTGGAAAGCTACGTGCTCACCCCGCGCATCGTGGGCGACAAGATCGGCCTGCACCCGGTGGCGGTGATCTTCGCGGTGATGGCCGGTGGCCAGCTGTTCGGCTTCCTGGGCATGCTGCTGGCGCTGCCGGTGGCGGCGGTGAGCAACGTGCTGCTGCGCTATGCGCACCTGCGCTATCGCGAGAGCGAACTGTATGCCGGCGAGAAGACCGCGATCGTGCTTGATTCGTACATCGACAAGCCGACCCTGATCGTCGATGCGCCGAAGGGCCCGGACCTGAAGTGAGCGTAGTGCCGCAGCTGCCGCTTGCCCTGCGTTACCCGCAGGACGAGCGACTGGAAACCTTCATCGGCGCGCCCGATGGTGCGCTGGCGCAGCTGCGCGCCATTGCCGTGGGCGACGACCCGCACTGGGTGTACCTGGAAGGGGCGGCGGGCACCGGCAAGACCCACCAGGCGCTTGCGATGTGCTCGCTGGCCGAACAGGCCGGGCGCCAGCCGACCTACCTGCCGCTGAAGGCGGTGGTGGGGCGCACCCGCGCTGCGCTGGTATCGCTGGAAGGCCGCGACCTGGTGGCGCTGGATGGGCTGGATGCGGTGGCCGGCAACCGCGACGACGAAGTGGCGCTGTTCGATTTCCATAACCGCGCGCGCAGTGCGGGCATCACCTTGATGTACACCGCGCAGCACGCGCCGGACCAGCTGGGGCTGGTGCTGCCGGACCTGCGCTCGCGCCTGCAGCAGTGCGTGCGCGTGGTACTGCAGCCGCTGGATGACGAAGGACGCGCGGCCGTGCTGCGCGAGCGTGCGGCGCGGCGGGGGTTGTCGATTGATGAGGCGGCCATCGAGTGGCTGCTGACCCGCACCGGGCGCGAGCTGGGCAGCCTGGTGAGCCTGCTGGACTGGCTGGACCGGGAGTCGCTCGCCGCGCAGCGTCGCATTACCGTGCCGTTTCTGCGGCAGGTGGTGGAAGAAGGGTCGCACCGGTTGTGATGACGCGCGGCTTCGGCCGTGGTCATGCGTCTGTCGCACCGATGGGCGGTATCGGCGGTTGATCGGAATCCAACCCTACCGCAGGGTCGCGTCCAGATCTGCCAAGCGTTCCGGCGTGCCTACGTCGGTCCATTTTCCGCGATGATGCTGCCCGGTTACCCGGCCGTTTGCCATCGCGTGGCGCATCAGCGGGGCAAGGCCGAACTGCGGCGGGTTCGCTGAGGCGCCCTCCGTCGCGCCGATGACCTCGCGCCATCCGTCGAGAATCGAAGGGCGATACACGCCAACGCCGGCGTACGTCAGCCGCAGTGCATCGCCTTCATCACTGACCGTGCCATCCGCGCGCAGGATGAAATCCCCGCGCGGGTGCTGCACCGGGTTGTCGACCAGCACCAGGTGCGCATCGCCCTCTGGTTGCCGTGGCAACGTGGCGACATCCACATCGGTCCACACATCGCCGTTGATCACCAGGAACGGCGCATCGCCCAGCAGTGGCAGCGCATTGAGGATGCCCCCACCGGTCTCCAGCGGCACCGCGCCTTCATCGATGAAATGCAGGCGCAGGCCCCAACGATCCCCATTGCCCAGCGCCGGTTCGAACTGGTCGCCCAGCCACGAGGTGTTGATCACCACCTCGCTGAAACCGGCCGCCGCCAACCGCTCCAGGTGCCACACGATCAGCGGTTTGCCGCCTGCCACCAGCAACGGCTTGGGCGTGGAGAGCGTGAGCGGGCGCATGCGCTCGCCCTTGCCGGCGCTGAAGATGATCGCCTTCATGCGCGGCTGGACACCGGCAATGCCAGCGCGGCCATCGCCGGCTTGATCCGTTCCTGCAGCAGGGTGTTCAACCCGGCGAGTTCCGGATGGCGCGGCAGCACTTCATCCAGGTAGCGGATGAAACGCGGCGCGTCGGCGAAATAGTGGCCCTTGCCGTCGCGGTCGCGCAGGCGTACGAACAGGCCCAGGATCTTCAGGTGGCGCTGCACGCCCATCCAGTCGGCATCGCGCAGGAACTGCGGCCACGGCCGCACTGGCAAGCCTGCCGCCAGCGCCTGCGCGTGGTAGCGCGCCAGCCAGGCATCCACGCGCGCCAGCGGCCAGCTCAGAAACGCATCCTTGAACAGGCTCACCGGGTCGTAGGCAATCGGTCCACGTACCAGGTCCTGGAAATCCAGCACGGCCGGGCCGGGTTCGGTCGGCATCAGGTTGCGCGGCATGAAGTCGCGGTGGGTGAGCACCTGCGGCTGCTGCAGCGCGTTGTCCATCAGCCGGCGATGCGCCAGTTGCAGCGTTTCAAGCTCACCGCAGTCCAGCTGCAGGCCCAGGTGGCGCTGCAGGAACCATTCGTCGAACAGCCCGGCATCGCGCTGCAGCAGGGCCTCGCCGAACGACCCCATGCCCTCGGGAACGGGAATCTGCTGCAGGCGGATCAGCTGCGCGAAGGCGGCATCGAACCATACGTCGGCATTGGCGTCATCGATGTGCCGGGCCAGGGTCGGGCCGCCGAGGTCTTCCAGCAGCAGGAAGCCCTGTTCCTCGTCGCGGGCCAGTACGCGCGGTACGCGCACGCCGTTGGGTTCCAGCAGGTCATGCATGCGCAGCCACGGGCGTACATCCTCCAGCCCTGGCGGCGAATCCATCACGACGTGGCTGCCGTGCACGCTGGTGGCGCGCCAGTAGCTGCGGAAGCCGGCGTCCACCGACGCCCGGTCCAGGTGCAGGTCGGGGTCGCCCAGCGCGGCGCAGGTCCACTGCCGGCGAAGCTCGGCGCGCAGCGGGTCGGAAGCAGGATCGTTCATGGACAGGTACGTCGAAGCGGCGCCCTGCGGCGCTCGGGAAGAAGGGGGGAGTGCGTTCAGCGCTTGCTGCTGAACAGGCGGAGCAGGGCCAGTACCGCAATGGCGCCCAGGATCGCGCCGATGAAGCCGGCCGGTTCGCCGCGCGCATACCAGCCCATGTACTGGCCGAACCAGCCGGCCACCAGTGCGCCGACGATGCCCAGCACGATGGTCAGCAGGCAGCCCATGCGGTTGTTGCCGGGCATCACGAAGCGCCCGAGCAGGCCGACCACGAAGCCGACCAGGATGATGTAGAGCCAGCTGGTGCTGCCGAACAGACCATTCATTGCGCTGTTTCCCGCAGAAGATTGACGCAGCCTACCAAGGGCAGGCTGCGTCCGTCATCGTCGCTATCAGCAGCAGCCGTGGCCGCCGTGGCGGGTGCCGCTGTCGGCGGCCACCGGGGAACCGCTGGTTTCACCGCGCAGGCTGGCTGCGTAGTGCTCGCTGATCACCTTGGACACGCACGAGGTGACGCGCTTGCCCATCGGGATGTGCAGGAACTCGTTCGGGCCGTGCGCGTTGGAATGCGGGCCGAGCACGCCGGTGATCATGAACTGCGCGCCGGGGAACTTCTCGCCCAGCATGCCCATGAACGGAATCGAGCCGCCTTCGCCCATGTACATCGCCGGCTTGCCGAAGAAGGTCTGGCTGGCCTCGTCGATCGCCTGGGTCAGCCACGGCGCCATCGCCGGAGCGTTCCAGCCCGAGGAGGCCTTCTCCAGGTCCAGCTTCACTTCCGCGCCGTTCGGCGGGTCGCGCAGCAGGGCTTCCTTCAGCAGTTCACCGCAGGCCTTGCCGTCGGCGGTCGGCGGCAGGCGCAGCGACAGCTTCACCGCGGTATGCGGGCGCAGTACGTTGCCGGCCGAGGCCAACGGCGGCATGCCGTCCACGCCGGTCACCGACAGCGCCGGGCGCCAGGTGCGGTTGAGCACCAGTTCGGTGAGGTCGTCGTTCATCGGCTTGAGGCCGTCGACCATCGGGAACTTCTCGAAGATTTCGGTATCCACCACCTCGGCAGCGCGCTTGGCCTGGGCCTGGCGCTCTTCCGGAATCTCCACGTGCATGCCGTCGAGCAGGATGCGGCCGGTCTTTTCGTCTTCGATGCGCGACAGCAGCTGGCGCAGCAGGCGGAAGCTGGACGGCACCACGCCGGAGGCATCGCCCGAATGCACGCCCTCGTTGAGCACCTTCACCGAGAAGTTGCCGCCGGTCAGGCCGCGCAGCGAGGTGGTGCACCACAGCTGGTCGTAGTTGGCGCAGCCCGAATCCAGGCACACCACCAGCGATGGCTTGCCGATGCGGTCGGCCAGGTGGTCCACGTAGGCCGGCAGGTCGTAGCTGCCCGATTCCTCACAGGCTTCGATCAGCACCACGCAGCGCGCGTGCGGCAGGTTCTGTTCCTGCAGCGCCAGCACCGCAGCCAGCGAGCCGAAGATGGCGTAGCCGTCATCGGCGCCGCCGCGGCCGTACAGCTTGTCGCCGCGCAGCACCGGCACCCACGGGCCGAGGTCGTCGTCCCAGCCGGTCATTTCCGGCTGCTTGTCCAGGTGGCCGTACAGCAGCACGGTGTCGTCGCCGGTTTCGGCGCCGGTGGCGGGAATTTCCAGCAGCAGCAACGGGGTGCGGCCTTCCAGGCGCACCACTTCGACCTTCAGGCCCGGCAGCTTCTGCGCCTTGGCCCAGGTTTCCATCAGGGTGACGGCCTGCTCCATGTAGCCGTTCTCGACCCAATTGGCGTCGAACATCGGCGATTTGTTGGGAATGCGGATGTATTCGACCAATTGCGGAACGATCTCGCTGTCCCACTTTTCACTGACGAATTGGCCGAGCTTGGCGCTGTCCATCTGGTACTCCGAATGCATGTGGCTGATCCCGCCATTCTACGCCTGAGCAGGGGGTAGGGATTTCCCTACACCACGTCAGGTATTTAGCTGGCTGTGTGAAGGTGATGTGGACGATAGGCTGTGTGTATGTGGCGAGGGACACTGACTGCTCCGACGGGATGCCGGCAGCGGTCGGTCCGACGTCACAGGGAGCTACACGGTGGGGCCTTGGTTTTCGTGGAAGGCGCTTGCGCTGGCACTGCTGTTGACCGGAACCGCTTCGGCGGCCGACCGCATCAACATCAATACGGCAGATGCGTCGACGCTGCAGCAGGGATTGACGAACGTGGGGCCCCAAAAGGCCCAGGCGATCGTGGCGTACCGGCGACAACACGGACCTTTCCTCCGGGTCGAGGACCTGGCACGGGTGAAAGGAATAGGGACAGCAACGGTCGAACGGAATCGACGACGGATGACGGTGGGGGCCATGGCGGCGCCCACGGTGGCACCGCCCAGGAGGGCAGTGTCGGCACCCGTACCAAGGCGCTGACACAACAGGATGGGTCGCGACCGGCATGACGCCGGTCACGGTAGCCAGGCAGGAGCCGGCCACCTCGACAGCCGCAGGGACGGGGCACGCAGGGACGCAGCGCGGAGGGATTGGCGCGGATCCACCAGGACGGTGGCATCCATACCCGGGAAGGGGAGGGATGGCGGAACAACATACGGCCGAGTGCATGGAGCATGGCCGGCACCCACACTGGGCAGGACGCACAGGGGGAAGGCGGGATGCCGACAAGGACGTGACGATTGCCCGGTCCGCACAGGGATGTGTGACCGGGCAATTTTGTTTGGGGCTTTGGCGGGTTTCAACGTTTGCGGTGATCATGCGTAGCGACACGCCATGCGTGTCTTCGACCCACCCGAAGGAAGGCCACATGCTCACACGTCGCACGCTGTTGACCCACATCGCCGGTTCGCTGATCGCCGTCATGGCACTCCCGGCGTGGTCCGCGCCCGAGCCTGCCAGCCCCACCGATCTCAAGCCCGGCCAGTTCCTCTGGCATCCGGAAATCTCGCCGGCCGGCCCGATCGTGCTGGTGGTCAGCCTGGATGAGCAGCGTGCCTACGTGTACCGCAACGGCATTGCCATCGGCCTGAGCACGATCAGCTCGGGCAAGGCCGGGCATGAAACGCCGACCGGGGTGTTCACCATCCTGCAGAAGGACAAGGACCACAAATCCAACCTCTACAACAGCGCGCCCATGCCCTACATGCAGCGGCTGACCTGGGACGGCATCGCGCTGCACGGCGGCAACCTGCCCGGGCATCCCGCCTCGCACGGCTGCGTGCGCCTGCCCCAGGCTTTCGCGCAGAAGCTGTTCGGCGAAACCAAGCGTGGCGATACCGTGGTGGTGGCCGACGCCAAGAGCGCGCCGATGACGCTGGCCTACCCGGCGGTGCTGGCCCCGGTGAACAGCGTGGGCAAGACCCTGCTGGAAACCACCGGTGCACCGGACCAGTACTGGAATGACAGCGCCGCACCCTCGGGCCAGGTGGGCATCCTGGTCAGCCTGCACGACCAGCGCCTGTACGTGCTGCGCGACGGCGTGCTGATCGGCGAATCGCGACTGGAGGCCAAGGCGCTGCCGGCGTTCGAGGGCACCACCCTGTTCGTGATGCAGGACGGCTATTCGGATGCCGCCAGCCCGCTGGATGCGACGCAGAAGCTGCACAAGTGGACCGCCTACCCGCTGCTGGGGCAGAGCGCCGGCAATGCCAGCCCGGACCTGCTGGCCACGCCCAGCCTGCCCATGGCGCTGCCGCCGTCCTTCGCCGCGCAGCTGTACAAGGTGCTGGTGCCGGGCACCACGCTGCTGGTGACCAGCCTGCCGGCGGTTCGCCCGGTGGCGGATGAACAGAACCTGCAGCCGGTCTTGGAATCCGACGCGGGCGGGGCCACCTTGTAGGGATGGCCCTGCCGGTACCGCGTTGATGCGTTCCATTCCCGTTTCGATTGCCACCGTTGCCCTGTGCGGGCTGGCGCTGACCGCGTCGGCTGGCCGCGCCCGTGCGGCGACCACGCCTCCGCCCCGCATGCTGCCGCCGGCCCAGCTGGCCGACATGCTGGCGCGCGCGGCGCCCAATGCGGACCGCAAGGTGCTGCAGTTGGCCGCCAACGCGATGACCTGCGCCCTGCGCCGGCCGGAGCTGGGCGTGGATCCGGGCCGCTTGAGCGTGATTGATTACTCGCGCCCGTCCACCGAACAGCGCATGTGGGTGTTCGACCTGGCCCACCAGAAGCTGCTGTTCGAGGAGTGGGTCGCCCATGGCCGCAACAGCGGCGGCAACGCCACCGAACGCTTCTCCAACCGCGATGGCAGTTTCATGTCCAGCCTGGGCGCGTTCACCGCCAAGGAAACCTACATGGGCGGCAATGGCTATTCGCTGCGCCTGGAAGGTCTGGAGCCGGGCTTCAACGACAAGGCGCGCGACCGCGCCATCGTCATCCACGGTGCGCCGTACGTGAACCCCACCATCGCCCGGCTGCAGGGCCGGCTCGGCCGCAGCCTGGGCTGCCCGGCGGTACGCCTGACCGTGGCGAGGCCGCTGATCGACAGCCTGCGCGGCGGCGCGATGGTGTTCGCCTACTACCCGGACAAGGAGTGGCTGGCGCGCTCGCAGCTGCTGGAAGCGGACTGCGGCGGCAAGCCCGGCTGAGGCACAATGGCGGCATGTCGACCGCCACCGCATTGAGCGCTGCCACGCGCGTCATTCCCAGCTTTGAATACCGCCGCGAACGCTGGCGCAATGGACTTGGCTGGACCCGCGAAATCCTGCGCGTGCCGGACAGCGAAGAGTGGCAGGTACGCTTGTCGATTGCCGAGATCGAGCAGGATGCGGCGTTCTCGTCGTTCCCCGGCATCGACCGCGAACTGGTCCTGCTGCGCGGCGAAGGGCTGCGCCTGCGCTTTGCCGATGGCGCGCTGCATACGTTGCTGCCACCCCACGATCGCCTGCGCTTTGACGGCGAAGCGGAGATCCATGGCGAGCTGGTGGATGGGCTCACCCATGACTTCAATCTGATGTGGCGGCGTGACCAGGTCGATGCCGAACTGCTGCACCGCCCGCTGGTGGGCAGCATGTTCTTCTTCACCGAGCCGGGCACGGCGTGGGCGGTCCACCTGTTGGCGGGGCAGGCGGAGTTCGAGGGCGAGCCGGAACTGCCGCCGCTGCAGCAGGGCGACACCGCGTGGCTGGCGGCAGGACCGCGCCGCCGCTACGCATTGCGCGGTGGCGGTGAGCTGCTCGCCATCCGCCTGGACCAGCGCGGTCAATAAACGTCGCGGCGGTAGCGGCCGGCGACGATCAGGGCTTCTTTTCCTTCGCGGCCCAACGCCTGTTCGATCACCGCGTCCACTGCCGGTGCCATGCCCTGCAGGCTGCCGCAGACCAGGATCGTGGCGCCGTCGCGGACCCACTGGCGCAGGGTGTCCAGCTGCGCGAGCAGGCGGTCCTGCACGTAACGGTGCTCGCCGCCGTCGCGGCTGAACACCGTATCCAGCCGCGCGATCATGCCGTCACGCTGCCAGCGCTGAAGGTCTTCCTTGAAGTAGAAATCGTGCGTGGCGGTACGCTCGCCGAACAGCAGCCAGTTGCGACCGGCGCCAAGGTCCACCCGCGCACGAAGGTGCGCGCGCAGCCCGGCAATGCCGGTGCCGTTGCCGATCAGGATCAGTGGTGCGTCCGGCGCGGGTGCGTGGAAATTCGGGTTGCCGCGGAAGCGCAGGTCGATGCGCCCACCCAGCGCCGCGTGATCGCACAGCCAGCCGCTGCCCAGCCCCGGCGTGCCATCCGGGCGCAGCAGCCGGCGCAACAGCAGCAGCACGTGGCCTTCGCCCGGCATGCTGGCAATGGAATATTCGCGGTGCGGCAACGGCTTGAGCGTGGCCACCAGTGCCATGTCATCGGCCGGTACCGCATCGGGCAGCACCGGCAGGTGCGAGCGCGCCAGCCAATCGCGCAGCGGCTGCCCGTCGACCATCGCTGCGCCATCGCGTGCATGCGTGGCCAGCCAGGCATCGACCTCGACCGGACTGTGCTGCGGACCAATCTCCGCCACATCACCGGCCTGCCACGCCGGCAGCACGCCATCGGCCGGCACCAGGCTCACCCGCCACGTCGCCGCGCCGGGGCTGCCGGGGTTTTCCTGGCGGCGCGACTGCAGCTGCCAGGGCTGGTACTGCGCCGGCGCCCAATCGGGCAGCTCGGTGGCGTTCCCGCCAAGCTGGCCCAGCAGCTGCTGCCAGTGGCGCAGGGCGGCCGGGTCGGCGTTGTCCACTTCCACCGTGTCGAACAGCGGGTGCGCGCCGTGCTGGCGCAGCCACGCATCGAGCTGGTGGCCGAACGCGCAGAAGTGCCCGTAGCTGCGGTCGCCCAGTGCCAGCACACCGTAGTGCAACTGCGGCAGTGCCATGTCCTGCGGCATCACGCGGCGCAGGAAGGGCAGGGTGTGGTCGGGTGGATCGCCTTCGCCGGTGGTGCTGGCGATCAGCAGCACCCGGGTGGTCTGCTGCAGCAATGCGGCGTCCACCTGGTGCAGGCCGCGCACGCGCACCGGTACCCCGGCCGCGCGCAGGACCTCGGCGCTGCGCTCGCACAGCTGCTGGGCGAACCCGGTCTGGCTGGCCCAGACCAGCAGCGTCGGTGCTTCGCCGGCGGCGCTGCCAACATCGTCGCGGGTTCGGCCGCGCCACCACAGCAGCGCGCACAGCGCGGCGTAGGCGGTGAGGGTGCCTGCCGCCCAACGCCAGTGCGAGGCCAGTGGCGCGGCCAACCACCAGTCTTCCTGCAGATGCAGGCGTAAGAGCAACCACGCCAGTACGGCCAGCAGGGCCGCCACCAGCACATTGCCCACTACCGCGCGCGACGGGCTGCCTTTCATGCAGCGGCATCCTGTTCGGTGAGCAGCGCGGTAAACGCCGTGCTCAAGTGTTCTTCGATGCCCTGCGCAGTGCGGGTGATGAAGCGTGCGGCGAGCGCGTTGGCATTGGCGAACGCAAGCCCTTCCTGCGCGCCCATCACCGTCAACGCGGTGGCCCATCCATCGGCGTGCATGGCGTGCTGGGCGACCACGGTCACCGCGGCCGCCGTGCGGCTGACCGGCGCGCCCGCGCGTGGATCCAGCGTATGGCTGTAGTGCGTGCCATCCTCGACGAACTGGTGCCAGCGATCACCGGAGGTGGCAACGGCCAGATCGTCCAATGCCAGCACCCGCGGCGGATGCGCGAGTTCTGCTTCTTCTTCGGGACCTGCTTCGACCAGGACACGCCACGGCTGCCCATCGGGCTTGCGCCCATAGCCGTGCAGCTCGCCGCCCACCTCCACCAGTGCCGCCGCAATACCCTGGCTGCGCAGCCAACGGCTCACCAGGTCCACCGCAAAGCCCTTGGCGATGGCCGAAAGATCCAGCTCCAGTCCACCCGGCTGCAGCAGGTGGCCGTCATGCCAGTGCAGCCGCTGCCAACCGCAGCGTGCCTGCGTGGCCGCCAGCCGGGCAGCATCGGGAACGCGTTGGGCGTGTGCGTGCGCACCGAACCCCCACAGCGCGACCAGCGGGCCGACCGTGGGATCGAACGCCCCCTCGCTGCGCCGGGCGATATCGAGCGCGCAGTCGATCACCTCGGCGAACAGGCCGGGCAGCGGCAGCGACGTGCCGGCCGCTGCGCGGTTGAACGCGGCGATGTCGCTGGCCGCTTCCCAGGTGCTCATCTGCGCGACCACCGCATCCAGCTGCGCCTGGATGCCCGCATGCAGCGGGTGCAGATCGCGGCCGGGCGTGGTGGTCAGTTTGACCTGCCAGGTGGTGCCCATGGTGTGGCCACCGAGGCTGGCGATGTCGTGCAGGGTGGACATGATTACAGCGGCAGCACTTCCAGCGTGGCGACGTAGTTCAGGCGGCGGGTCTTGGCCTGCTTGAGCGTGGTCTTCTTGTCTTCGCTGCTGGTTTCCAGCCAGTACATGCCGGCTTCGGGCCAGGTGACCGAGAACTCGCCCTTCTTGTCGCTGGTGACCTTGATCTCTTCCTGGGCGTTGCGGTAACGCGTGCCGCCACGGGTGATCTCGAAGGCCAGGCCGGCGCGCGGCTTGCCGTCGACCAGCACGCGGAACCTGGCTTCTTCGCCGGCGGCCAGGTCGTTGGGGTGGCCCACGGCGACCAGCTCGATGCCCGACTTCGTCGGCGCCAGCGCGGTGCTGTTCGGGGTGCCGTTGGTGACGAAGGTTTCGATGCGGTTGACCGACTGGCTTACCTGCAGCTTCTTGGCCTTCTTCGGCACTTCAGTGGCGAAGGTCGCCACGGTGCCGCGCCAGCGCTTGGGCTTGCCGTCTTCTTCCCAGCTGGCCGACAGGCCGTTGTTGACCGAGGCCAGGCGGTAGGTGCCCTGCTGGGTCAGCTCGACATCGAACACGCTGCGGAACTTGCCGGTGGAGGCGTTCTGCGGCTGCACGGTGCTGCCGTCCGGTGCGGTGATGACCAGGCTTTCCAGGCGCAGCGGCACGTGGTTGAAGTAGAACAGGTCGTTGGACACCGCCGCATCGACGGTGATCCACGGATGGTCACCGGCGATCACGGTCTGCGAGGGCTGCAGCCAGGCCTTGTGGGCCAGGGCGGAGAACGGAAGGGCGGCGGCCAGGGCGGCGGCTAGGACGAGCGAGCGCTTCATCAACAACTCCATGTACAGGTTAAGGGTGCCCTCGACGGGGAGGGCAGTGGAACATCAGGGCTTGGACGACAGCGTGACCAGGCCCAGCTCGGTGCTGCCCTGGGCCTTGCCGGTCTGCGGCGCGGTGGCCGGCCAGGTGAAGGGAATCTTGACCAGCTCGCGACCGCCGACTTCGCGTACCACTTCCACCACCAGCGTGTAGTTGCCCGGTGCCAGCGCCTTCAACGCCGGCTGCCTGTCGGTGAACGACAGCGCGTGGGTGCCGGCCGGCTTGGTCGGCCCGGTCACGCCGTCCACCGGCACCTTCAGCTCGCGGCCGCTCTTGCGCCACCACTGGCGCAGGTCGGGCAGCCACTTGGTGCCGTGGCCTTCGCTGTTGCCGGTCTGCTGGTACCAGACCGCCAGGTTGGCGGCGACCTTCTGGTCGGCGCCTTCCAGCCACACCGCCACATACGGGCGGTGGTACTCGGCCACGTTGAGCTTGGGCACCTCGACGTTGATGTCCAGGGTGGTGGCATAAGCCGGCGAGGTGGCCAGCAGGCCGCTCAGGGCGATGGTGAGGGTGACGCGCATGGTGCGGCTCCGGGAAGGTGAAGGGCGAAGGAAGTCAGTGGATCAGGATCAGGGCGATCAGCAGCGGCACCATCAGGCCCAGGCCCACCAGCGGCCAGGTCATGCGGCGCTGGCGGGCATGCAGGTGCAGCAGGAACAGGCCGGTGATGCAGAACACCAGGCAGGCCACGGCGAACACATCCAGGAACCAGCCCCAGGCCGGGCCGGCATTGCGGCCCTTGTGCAGGTCGTTGAAGTAGGACACCCAGCCGCGCGAGGTGGCTTCGTATTCCACCGCGCCGCTTTCGCGGTCGATGCTCAACCAGGCGTCGCCGCCGGGGCTGGGCATGGAGAGATAGATTTCCTCGGCGGACCATTCGGCCGGGCGACGGCCGATGGAAATGCCCAGTTCGCGGTCCAGCCAGCGCACGGCCGGGCGCGGCACCGGGGCATTGCCGTCGGTGCGGTCGCCCAGCTGGCCCAGCAGCTCGGCCGGCAGTTCCAGCTGGCGGTTCACCACCTGCGGCGTCGCCTCGATCTTCGCCGCATGGTTCAGCGTGATTCCCGTGGCGGCGAACAGCAGCATGCCGATCAGGCACACCGCCGAGCTGATCCAGTGCCACTGGTGCAGGGTGCGCAGCCAGAAGCCACGGCTCTGTTGCTGCTGCACGGCGGAAGGGGGAGCGCTGGTGGCCACGGTCACGGCAGGAAGACGAATAGCCAATTACACCATTGATGAGAATGGTTCGCAATTATTGGTCGCGCGATGCCGGTCTGCGGCGTGTGCCGACCAACGGTCGGCACCTACCGGTGTGCGTGGAGTGCCCGGTGTGCGTGGGGCGCCCGGTGTGCGTGGGGCGCCCGGGGTGCGTGGGGTGGCCGGTGTGCCTGAGGCGCCCGGTGTGCGTGGGGGTGCCCGGGGTGCGTGGGGCGCCCGGTGTGCCTGGGGCGCCCGGTGTGCGTGAGAGCCGGTAGCGCCCGACCGTTGGTCGGGCGGCGGCGCGCAGCGCCGGGACTTCAGAACGCCGCGTTCAACGAAATCCAGTAACTCCGACGCTGGTCCTTCGTCGCGTAATCATCCACGCAGTTGTACTCACTGTCGCTGATCAACACGCACGACTGCGAGACGAAGTCTTTGTCGAACAGGTTGTTGACCCGCGCGTTCACCGTCAGCCACTCGTTGATGTTCCAGCTGCCGCCCAGGTGGAAGATCGTGTAATCGTCGTAATACCGCACCTGCGACGAACTCACACCGGCGACGTTGCTCACCAGCGTGTCGCGGTACCGGTCATAGCGTCCTTCGCCGATCAACGACAGGCTCACCGCCTCACTGACCTGCCAGTTCAGGCTGGCATTGGCCATGTGCTTGGCGGGATTGCCGGCGATCGGTTGGCCGTTCGCGGCGCCGCTGGTCTGCTCGGACTTCGTATACGTGTAGTTGCCTCGCAGCTGCAGGTTCTGCAGCAGGTCCACATGCGCTGCCGCCTCGATACCACGCGTCTCGGCTGTATCGATGTTCACGCTCTGGCTGAAGGTGCTGTAGCCCAGCGCCGCCCAGCCCGGGCCCACGTCCACGCAGTAGCCGCCGCCGACCGGTGCCACTTCGCAGTTCGGGAAGGTGCCGCCGCTGGCGATCTTGTCGTCGAACTTGTTGAGGAAACCGGTGACGTTGAAGCCCCAGCGCTCGCCCTCGTAGTACGAGGCGATTTCATAGTTGGTGCTGGTCTCGGGCTGCAGGTTCGGCGAACCCACCAGCGGCAGCACGCCCTGGCCGCCGAACCCGGTGACGCCGGGGAACAGCTGGTCCGGGCGCGGGGTCTTGTAGCCGGTGCTCACGCCACCCTTGAAGGTCCAGGCGTCGCTGGCGTTCCACACCACGTAGGCCCGCGGGCTGAGGTGGCTGCCGAAGATGTTGTGGTCGTCATAACGCACGCCCAAGGTGGCGGTGAGCGCGTCGGTGAGTGCCCAGTTGTCCTCGGCGAACACCGACCACATGCGGTGCTTCTGCTTGACGTTGTCGCGGTAGCCGGCGCCGTCCATGCCGAACACGCCGTCGATCATGTCGGTGTCGGTGTACTGGCCGCCCAAGGTCAGCTTGTGCGCGTCGAAACTCATGTCCAGCATGGTGTCCAGCACGTGGCCTTCCAGCTCCATGGTACGCAGCGGGCGTGGCAGGAATGCTTCCAGGCGTGCCATCTCGGCGGGGTTCAGCGCGGCGAGACCGTTGCGGGCGCCGGCGGCGCAGTTGTTGGCCGCGCCGGTGCGGTGGCACACGTCGTTCCACAGCGTCTGCAGGTCGGCGCGTTCGTCCAGGGTCAGCGGCAGCGAACGCCCCAGGTTGTTGCTTTTGGTGTGGGTCAGCGTGGTCTGCCAGGTACCGAATGCATAACGGCCCTGGTGGGTCAGTGCCAGCTGGTCGCGCTCGTAGCGCTGGTAGGCGGTGTAGCCCACGCGCGGCTGCACCACGCGGCGGGTGATGGTGCCGGTGCCGTTCGGGTTCGGAATGGTGGCATTGCCCACGCGCCAGAGGCTGGCAGCGCTGTCCAGCGTGCCGGTCTGGCCTTCGCTGTTGTCGTACTTCTGGCGCGAGACGTCGTAGTCCAGCGACAGGTCGTGGTCGTCGTTGATCGACCAGCTCAGGCGCACGCCGGTGTTCCAGTTGGTGTTGGCCACCGCCTTGCCACCACCGCCGAAGCCGATGCTGCGTTCCCACAGCGTGCCGTCGGGCAGGGTCAGTGCTTCCCATTCCGGGTTGGAGGCCTTGGCATCGTAGTAACTCCCGCGCACGGCTACGTCCAACCGTTCCTTCACCAGCGGGCCGGTGAGGTACACGTCGGTGGTGCGTGCATCGCCGAACTGGTCGTCCTGCTGCACGGTGAAGCCCTGGGTGACCGAGCCGTGCCAGCTGCCCTGGTTGCGACGGGTGATGATGTTGATGACCCCGCCCATGGCATCGGAGCCGTACAGCGTGGACATCGGGCCACGCACCACTTCAATGCGCTCGATCGCATCCAGCGGCGGCAGGTAGGCGAACTGGCCGCCGCCGAAGTTGTTCGGGTACAGCTGGCCCACATTGCTCTGGCGGCGGCCGTCGATCAGCACCAGCGTGTACTCGGACGGCATGCCGCGCATGGAGATGGTGGCGCGGCCGTTCTTGTCGGTGGTTTCCATGCCCACGTCGATGCCTTCCACGTCGCGCAGCGCATCCACCAGGCTGGTGTACGGGCGCTTGGCCAGTTCCTCACGGCTGACCACGCTGATGCTGGCCGGGGCGTCGGTGATCTTCTGTTCGAAGCCCGAGGCGGTGACCACCACCTGGTCCAGGGTCTTGGGGTCGCCCGCGACATCGCCGGCGGCGAAGGCGGGGGCGCTGAGCGCGCCCAGCAGGGCAACGCTCAACGAGCAGCGGGACAGGGACGTGCGACGACGATGGCGCTGGGCCATGGGAAGTACCTCGAAAAGGATGCGAACGCGGGAACGCCGTGGCCGGCGGCCGCAGCGCAATCGAAAAATCGTCAGGGGGCCTGCAGTGCAGGCAGCAGCGGCGCCCGGCGGCGGTCGTGCAGGCGCAGCGACGCGGACGCGGGCGGGATCAGCCCTGCGGGGGCGCCTGGCCGCGCTGGACGCGCAACCCGGGGGCCGCCGGCAGCGGTGTTGCCGGAGCGGAATCAATGGTGGGGACGACCTGCGGCGGCAGCTCGGCCAGGGTGGCCATCAGTACATCCAGCGAATCGGTCAGCGGCGGCGTGGCCGCCGGGCGGGCACTGGCCATCCGGCGTGGCTTGGCCGGGGTTTCTTCCTGCAGGCGATTCTCGCCGCCGGGACGTTCTTCGGCGGGCTGCTGCAGCACCAGCGCGGCGGTGCCGGGCAGGCGCTGTTCCAGCAGCGGCAGCGTGCCCAGCAACATCGAGAGCAGGGCCAGCCACGCCAACACCGTCGCCAACGCCGGGCGCTGCCCGCGCATGGCGGGGGCAAAGCTGCGATGGCGGTGGGGGTGGCGCAAGGTGATATCCCTGTCGGAGCACGCCAGCAGGTCTGGCGCGGCGGGGATTGTAGAGAGGGGATGTAACAAACGCAAATGGGAATGATTTACAGCGTCACGTCTCGCTCCAGCGACGCAACAGGTTGTGATACACGCCGGTCAACTGCAGCACCGCCCCCGGATCGCCGCCGGTCACGCGCAGCGTCTCGATCGCGCCATCCATCTCCAGCAGCATCCGCCGTGCGCCATCGTCGCGGACCATGCTCTGTACCCAGAAGAACGACGCAAGCCGTGCTCCCTGCGTGACCGGGTTGACCTTGTGCAGGCTGCTGGACGGGTACAGCACCAGGTCGCCGGCTGGCAGTTTCACCTCATGCTCGCCGTAGGTATCACTGATGACCAGTTCGCCCCCTTCGTAGTCCTCCGGCGCATTGAGGAACAACGTGCATGACACGTCCGAGCGCAGGTGGCTGCGCACGCCTTGACTGTCGGTGATCATTACCGCGCCATCCACATGGAGGCCATACTCGCCACCGCCCTGGTAGCGGTTGAAACGCGGCGGCAGGATGCGTAGCGGCAGTGCGGCGGCGAAGAACAGCGGGTGCCGTTCCAGCGCCGCCAGCACGATCCTGCCCAGCTCGGCCTTCAGCGGTGAGGCGTCAGGCAACTGCTGGTTGCGCTTGACCTGCGCGCCCTGCACGCCCACGGTCTCGCGGCCGTCGGCCCAGTCTGCCGCGGCAAGCGCGCGCTGCAGGTGGGCCAGTTCGTCGGCGGTGAGGAGATCGGGAACGTGCAGGAGCATGGCAGGGTCCTTGGTGGATCAGAAGCGGAAGTCCGCGCTGAACAGCACGCTGCGCGGGGCGCCCGGGGTGTAACGGTAGCCGCTCTTGTTGATCGCGGCCACATAGTCCTTGTCGAACAGGTTGTAGGCGTTCAAGCGCAGCACCAGGTGCTCGTTGATTTCATACGAAGCCACTGCGTCGTACACCGTGTACGACTTGGTGAACGCCGGCGTGCCAACCGCGCCATCGGTACCGCGGTGCATGCGGCCGGCGTAACGCACGCCACCGCCCACGGTCAGGCCGAACGGGAAGGTGTAGCTGGTCCAGCTGGTGAAGGTCGCGCCCGGGGTGTAGGTCAGGTTGCGGGTGCCGTCGGCGGCCACGTTGGCGCCTTCCTCGACTTCGGTATCCAGGTGGCTGTAGCCAGCCGACACCGACCAGTTGTCGGTGATGCGGCCCACCGTGGACACCTCGATGCCCTGCACCGACTTCTTGCCGGTCTGGGTCGGGTTGCCGGCGTCGTCGAGCACCTGGGTGTTGATCTCGTTGCTGACCTCGGTCTTGAACAGCGCGACGTTGAAGGCCAGTGCATCATCGAGGAAGGCCCACTTGGTGCCCACTTCAAGCGTCTTGGCCTTCTGCGGATCCAGGCTGGGGTTGTCGGCGCTGCTGGCCGAGCTGCTCAGCTGGAAGTTGCTGCCGCCCGGGGGCTGCTGGGACAGCGCGTAGTTGCCGTACAGGCTGACGATGTCGCCGACCTTGTACACGGCGCCCAGCTTCCAGTTGAGCAGGGTGTCGGAATGCTCCAGCGACGGATTGGGAATCACCGTGCCCACCGGGTTGCTGCCGCACGCCGGGCCGCGCCCGCCGCACACCACCGCGCTCTGGTACTCGGTCTTGTAATGGTCCGCACGCAGGCCGGCGGTGACCAGGAAGCTGTCGGTGAAGTTCAGCGTATCGAACAGGTACACCGACGAGGTGGTGGTCCTGCCACGGCTGTCGGCGCCGTTGTGTGCCCAGGTCAGGCCGGTGGCGTTCCAGTCCGGGTTGTACAGGTTGGCCGGCGACCAGGTGGTGCCGTTGGTGGCGGCCTGGCCGAAGCTCTTGAGTTCTTCGCGGGTGAACTCCACGCCGGTGCTCAGGTTGTGCACGATGGCGCCGGTGCTGACGTCCGCGCGCAGGTTGAGCTGGTCGGTGAGGATGGTGTTCTGCTGGTCCTTGAAGGTCGGCAGGCTGCGCGCGATGGTGTAGGTGTCCAGGTTGTTGCGGTCGGTGTAGCGGATGTTGCCGGTCGGCGCACCGTTGGCGCCGCGCGTGCCGGTGCCCATGAAGGCGGTGAGCATGTAGTCCTGGTCGGTACGGCCCCAGCGTGCGGTGTTGGTCAGGCGCACGCTGTCGTTGAAGTCATGCTCGATGCGGAAGGTAGCCATCTTCGCGGTGACATCGTCATGGTCGGCGCGGGTGCCGTAGAAGTTCTCCGGGTTCACCGGATGGCCAGCCAGCGGTTCCAGCGTGGGCTGCGGGGTCCAGCCGGGCAGGCCCAGGGTGGGTACGCCGCCGTCGGGCACGTTCTGCTGGTCCACATAGAGCAGGTTGAGGATGTAGCGGGTGTTGGTGCCCAGACCAAACGCCAGCGACGGCGCGATGCCCCAGCGCGAGTTGTTCACGTGGTCGCGGCCGGGCTGGTCGCTGTCTTGCCACATGGCATTCAGGCGCAGCGCGCTGGTGGCGCCAAGGGACTGGTTCCAGTCGGCCGACGCGCGCTGCTGGCTGTCGCTGCCGACCGACACGGTGCCGCTCACCGCGTCATGCAGGTTGGCCTGCTTGCTCACCATGTTGATCGAACCGGTGGGCGCGGAGCGGCCGTTGTCGGTGCCGGCCGGGCCCTTGGACACCTCCACCTGCTCGGTATTGAACACATCGCGCGAGATCGAGCCGACATCGCGCACGCCGTCCACGAAGATGCTGCTGGAGGTATCGAACCCGCGCATGAAGATGCTGTCGCCGGTGTTGGTGTTGCCGTTCTCGCCGACATAGAACGTACCCACGCCCGGGCTGTTGCGCAGCGCATCGGTCAGCGTGGTCGCGCCCTGCTGGGTGAACAGGTCGCGGCTGATGATCTGGATGGTCTGCGGGGTGTCCTGCAGGGACTGGGTGAACTTGGGCGAGGCGACCTTGTCGACCTTGAAGCCGCGGGCGGCCTGCACCTGCACCTGGTCCAGCGTACGCGGGGAGTCACTGGCCGACTCGGCCTGGGCGGCCACCGGCAGCATGGCCAGGCTGAGGCCGGTGACGAGGCTGGCGGTGGCCAGGCTGGCGGCACTGCGGGCGGGGGAGGAATGCTTGCGGCTCTTGATCATGGTGGTGATGGACCTGGAAACGGGAAGAGGAATGCCATCGAGCGCGCACGGGTGGGGCGCGCACGCAGGGGCATGGACGGTCGAGCGAAAGAGATGCGATGTGCAGGGGGCGTTGGGCGCCCTGCGTGGCGAGGTGCCTGGAGCGGTCAGGCGCTCGCGGGCGGCGCCTGCGACAGATGCGAACGCAGTGGTCGCGATCGGATGGCCGGCATGGCCCATGCGGCGGGTGACGCTGCGGTGCGCGTGCCTGCCATGCACGACGGAAGCGACGTGGCACGTTCGGCAGGGTCGGGGCGGCCGTTCTCGGCTTCCTTTTCCGCTGCGGCGCAGGCGTGGACAGCGACCGGGGCGCGGTCTGGTACAGGTATGCCGGACACCTGCAGCGATTCGCCGGCGGCCATCGCGGCCACCGTTCCCGCGCGATCCATCGAACCCTGCGAAGTGCCCAGTCCAGCCACGACGGCCAGCAGGCAGAACAGCACCGCCGCGGTCAGCAGCAATGGGGTCGAGCAGCGGTTGGCGGTGGCATCACTGGCGGCAGCCATGAGGCGGTAGTCGGTCAGGCCGGGAAGGCGAATACCGATAAATTAACAGAAACGATAATGATTCGCATCCACTGCCGTGCGGCGGGCATCACAGAACCGGCCAGGGGCCGATTCAAGTTTTCTATCGGCTCGGTGAGACTCAGTCGCGGTCGTCGCGGGTCCAGACCCCGTCAAACTCGCGCTTTACCGGGAACTTCGGCACCGCCGTATAGGCCGGGGCGCACAGGGCACGGCCATCGCGCACGTCAAAACGCGCGCTGTGGAGCACGCATTCGATGCTGCCTTCCTCGGTATCGAACGTGCCCGAGGACAGCTCGAATTCCTCGTGGGTGCACTGGTCTTCCAGGGCGAACAGCTCCCCGTCCAGGTTGAACACCACGATCGGCGTGCCGGTAACCTCGTCGAAGGTGCTCTTCATCTCGCCCGGCAGCAGTTCGGCCGTGGCGCAGACGAAGGTCCAGGTCTCGCTCATGCGTGGGCCGCCAGCGGCTTTTCCAGGATCTCGAAGCGCAGGTCGTCGCGCTTGGGAATGCCGAAGCGCTCATCCCCGTACGGGAACGGTTTCTTGATGCCGGTGCGCTGGTAGCCACGGCGCTCGTAGAAGGCGATCAGCTCATCGCGGATGTCGATCACCGTCATCTGCATCACTGCCACGCCCCATTCGCGCGCGGCGTGCGCTTCGGCCGCGTCCATCACCTGCTTGCCGATGCCACCGCCCTGCTGGGCCGGGTCCACCGAAAACATGCCGAAGTAGCCCTTGCCGTGGTCGTCGGCCACGTGCGCGCAGGCCAGCAGTTGGCCGTCGCGTTCGGCCAGCAGGACGGTGCTGCGCGGGCGCTCGATATCGGCTTGCAGACCGGTTGCGTCAATGCGCGCGCCGTCCAGCATGTCCGCTTCGGTGGTCCAGCCGGCGCGGCTGGCGTCGCCGCGGTAGGCCGAGGTGACCAGGGTGATCAGGGCGGGAATGTCGGCCAGCGTGGCCGCACGGAAGGTCAGGGTGCTCATGCCGTCATTCTAGAGCGGGGCGCCGGTGGCGGGTAGCAGTGGCGTTGCCTATGTAATGCCGCTTTTTGATAGGAACGGTGCGTTGGCCGTGCGGATCGGGCACTGGCAGGATCGTGCGGCTATGAAGTCCACTTTCCTGTCCTGCGTGTTTCTGTTGGCGCTGCCTGGCTGCGGCGAAGGGCCCCCGACGGACGACCGCTACCTGTCGCCCCGCCAGTTGGCCGTGGTGACCGCCGCCGCCAAGGATGACGACCTGGTGGCGATCAAGCGGCTGATCGCGCACTACGAAGCCACCCCTGGCAATGACGTGCCGGCCGCGCGCTGGCGGCAGCGCGCGCGCGACCTGGGCGATGTCCAGGAGCTCTACTACCAGGCGGCGTCGCGTTTCGCTTCCGCGCGGGTGGCGGAGAGTGCCGAGGCGCGCTTCCGTCTGCTGGCCGAAGCCCAGGACGCGGCCAAACGCGCCTACGAGCGCGCGCCGGAGCATGCCAACCTGCTGCTGGTCGAACAGATCGAGCGCGAGATGCGCACGGCGCTGACCGAATAACACGCCTGCGCGGGCGCTCAGCGGATGAAGAATTCCACCGGGAACGAGAGTTCCACCGGTGCCGGCCGGTCGTCGGGCACGGCCGGCAACGGCGCGGCCCGGCGGAAGGTATCCAGCGCGGCTTGGTCCAGCATCGCGTAGCCCGAGCTCTGCTCCACCGTCAGCGCAAGCAGCTGGCCATCGCGGGCCAGGCTCACCCGCACCTGCACGACGCCCTCATGGCGGCGCGCCCGTGCGGCGTGGGGGTAACGACGGAAGCGTTCCAGCCGCGCCATGACCCGGCCTTCCCAGCTGTCGCGGCCGGGCGTGGTATCGCTGGGGCCGGGCGGCAGCGGTGGGCTGGGCGGCGAGGCGGCGACTGAGGCCTGCTGTTGCAGCGGCGCTGGCGAATCCGGCTTGGGCTGCGGCGGGGTCGGTGGCGGGATCACCCAGTGGGCCGTCTCGCGCGGCGGCGTCCTGGGCAGGTCGCGCGGGGGTTCGGGCTTTTGCCGTTGGAGCGTGGCCGCCTTGCTGGGGGTAGGCGCCACGATGTCTTCCAGCGGCACTTCCGGTGCTCGCGGCGGCAGCAGCACCAGCTGGGTGCGGTCGGCCGGCGGGGGCGGCAATGCCGGCGTGCTGGCAACGTGGGTCCAGAGCAGCAGCGCGATGACGGCAGCGTGGGCCAGCACGGTCAGGCTGCCAGCGAGCGTGCGCGCATGGCGTTCGGTGAACGAGGCGCGTGCCCGCGGACGGCCCGGGGCACCCTGGTGCGGGCCCTGCAGGCAAGCGTGCAGCGGTGGGGTGCTCGCGGCACTGGGAGCGACCGACGACATCCAGTGGCATTAATGAGAAGGGTTCTCATTATGGCATACGCGCTTCGTCGTATGCTCTGGCGGGGGAAAGGGATGGGGCGCAGGATGGGGCTGAAGACGCAACACCGGGAAGGGAGAACGGCGCGGCATATCGGCGTCGTCGGACTATTGTTGTCGACGCTGCTGGGTGCTGGTTGCGCCCAGCGCCCGCAGTGCACCTACACCTTGTCCACCAGGGATCCGCACAGCGGAGTTTCGCAGCATTACTGGTCGAACATCGAGCGTGAGCTTGGAGGAAAGCATGGCGATCCTTCGCGAAGCCTCGGTGTCCATCTGATCGGGAGCAGCCTGGTCCCGACCGCATCGCAGAAAGACCGCACTCGGGTGTTCTATGCCCTAAAGGGGCCGAACGAGGAGCTGCTTCAGGCGCGCACCTGCGAAGGCAGCATCACCCGTTGCTCGGCGGAGATCGTCGAGCTGGCATTGGCTGAGTGCAGGAAGACATGAGCAGGCTTCGCTGCTGGGCTGGTCTTCTGTGCCTGTTGCTGCTGGCAGGATGCGGTGGCGATCGATCGGAGGGCCCGTACGTCACCAACCATCAGCCAAGCCGCGTGATCGCGCAAGGCTATGCAAGGGCGTTTGAGCGAACGTTCGCCACAGAGGTGATTCCCCGCCTGCACGGACGCGCGTGCCGGATACATATGGTCGATTTCGTCCACCGGGACGCCACGGTTGGCCGTCCGTCCAGCTATGAGATCTACTATGTAGTGACAGGCGCGCAGGAGAAGATGTTGGGTGCCGGGACCTGCGTGCCGCACCCGCTCGTGGGACCCTGCCTGGGCAGCGTTGGCCGGTCGGCACTGGAGATGTGTGATCCCCCGGAAGTGCCGGAGGCATCACGCGCGGAGTGGGATGACGATAGCGCATTGTCATTTGCACTTGGCGGGCCGAGCACTGTCGAGGTCGCCGTAGTCACGCCCGACAAGCGGTTCGTGATGCTGGCATCGGCGGACTTCCTGTGCCAGGGAGTTTCAAGGGAGGGCGGGCGTCTAAGGATCGATCCGACCAAAGCGACGGGCTACTACTGGAATGCGGAAGGTCGGAAGGAAGAGGTAGTAGCGTTTGCGCAGGTGGGTGCGTACGAAGTTCTTGTGGCAGACAATCTGGAAACCGAACTGGATGGCACCGAATCCGTGATGACCTATGCGAATGCGATGCCCAATGAGTTCTCGGCCAGGGGTACCTGCAACCCCAGGAGGGGGGAATGAATCAAGCGTTCGTGGAAGTCCCGAGTCGTGCTGCCATGGGATTCGATTTCAATGGATTGCCATGAGAAAAGCAGAGTACGCGAAAGTGGCATTCAAGTTGCCCCGTGGGGATGACGGGTATCCTCCCGTGGATTGGGAGAATCTTTGGGCAATCCCTCTCAGTGATGGGAGCTATCTTGTGGATAGCGTTCCCTTCTATGTAAAGCTGATTAGTTCCGGCGATGTTGTTGCTGCGCTGCATGTGGACGGACAGTTGACATTCCAAAAAGTTCTGACCGCAGGCGGACACTCTACGGTCAGGGTGATCGTATACGACGTTGATCGGGTAGCTGAGCTTAGAAGCAAGCTGTCTGGCTTGGGTTGTGCAACGGAGTTGAGTAATGTCCCGTCCTTCTTCGCCGTCGATGTTCCGCCGGACGTCAGTTTTTCTGCTGTGGTGAATTTACTGGAACGCTTTGCCGGGCAGGGCGTCCTGGACTATGAAGAGGCATCCATCCAGCATGATGATTGGGACGTCTAGCTGTGGATGTTGAGTGATTGCCCGGTATTCTGGAGCGCGATAACAGTGCTGCGGCTTCAGGAGTTGCGTAACGGCCCGACATCGGCCTCCCGGTAGTGGGTCTGCGAGACGAGTTTGTTCATTGTTCTGGGGCCCTATCTTCAGGCTCGAGAACGATCGGTGGCTGAATCTGAAGTAGTAGCGATTCGGTAGGTGTTTCGCCCGGCGTTTGGTTATTGACCTCGCCCTGCCTTGATGTCACAAAAGCTTGATTCGAGGACGCTACGCGTGGAGAGCAGAAGCTGGGATGAGGTGCGTAAGCGGCGAATGTTGCTGGCCGATGAGAGGGAGCGTGCGCATCTGCGGTTACGCCACGGCGCTGCTCTGGTCCAGGCTATCAATGAAGCG
Source organism: Stenotrophomonas sp. CFBP8994 (assembly GCF_034044835.1). Lineage (NCBI taxonomy): Bacteria > Pseudomonadati > Pseudomonadota > Gammaproteobacteria > Lysobacterales > Lysobacteraceae > Stenotrophomonas > Stenotrophomonas sp. CFBP8994. Next base: position 124,786 of record NZ_JAXCWT010000005.1, read on the forward strand.
GCCTCATGTAGCCTGCGTATCGACGACTTCCGGCCCAGGTCATTTGACCGGGACATTGTGTGGCCGCGGGATATTCGCGATGCCCCGGGTCTCGTTCGAGCCTATGTCGGCCTGGCCGAAGCACTCAGGATCATGCGCTGCGTCGAGCGCAGGCTGGGTCCCCTTGAGGGCGAGATTGGCTTTCATGAGAAGGACTATCTTGGATTCGCGCCCGTGAGCGGGTTTGCCGTCACCTCCATGGTGGCGGTTGCGGACTCCACTGGTGATTCGGCCCTGTTCCACTCTGAAGCTGCTGGGGTCGTGATACTCGTGGACTGCTATGGATACAATGCCGAAGAACAGTTCAGCGTGGTGATCCAGGCGGCAAGGGTACCGCCAGGCTTTGATCTAGAGCCCGACCGATGACCTTGGATGAGATGGCTGATCATTACCCGGAAGCCCTTGGGCTCTCCCCGACAACTGCTTGGCTGAACTTCATCGAGTCCATCGTATTGCCGACGATGCCCCCTGATCTGCCCTTCGCGATCCAGGGCTGGGCTGGAATGGCCTTTGACCGAACTTCCTATGAGGATCTGGCACCGGATAGCGTGTGGGAATGCTGGATGGCGGTGCACGACCAGGCGGCCAGCTATCCTTCGGGACTCGGTGCAGTCAGATACAGGAACGCCTCTGATCTGTTGAGCGGCGTCCACATCAAGCCGGATATGGAATCCATTCGCACGTACTGGGATGAGAATTACAGTTTCCTGCGCGACCACTATGTCTTCTCTCTCGACCAGCAATGGATCATTCGACTGGATCAGGATACGACACTGTTCCTGGGAAAATTGGACTTCATGCGATCCGTGGTGGACAGGTTGGGCGGGGTGGCGGAAGTCAGGAAGATGATGGACGACGATTTCATTGGTGGTTCCGACGATGTGGTTGGTCTTGGTGACTATATTGATGGGCTGCTTGCGCCGCTGTGATAGTCAGGGACGACCAATGAGAAAGGTCCATCAAAAATTCATGATCGGGGTTCGCCTCTTTGAGGAATGGCATATGGTTCAGGCGCTTGCGCTTGCAGAGGGACTGGTCAGATCCGAAGACGAGATGGATCGCCACGACGTGTACTCGTGGCGTGGCTTGGTCTTCGAAGACGGTGGTCTATGCTCGGGCCTCACCGGACTGTCCGATGTGCGAACGTCGCGGCGCATGAAAGCGCCGCCAGTGGCAGCTGCAACTGAGGGCAGCGTTGATGAAGCTCTCTGATATTCCCGATCTGGAACAAACGGCAATCAAGCATCTGCTTGAGGCTGAGGGTGTACCGGAAGAACTCAGTGCTCAATTGGGGCGCGTCATTGCTATTGTGCGATCGGAAAGTCGTGTCGGCGTGTACGTCGACTTTATTCTGGAGAGCGACGCGATCCCGCTTTCAGGTGAGGCGGACTTTGAGATTGAGGGTCTGTCGGCTACAGGGGCAGATGGTTTTGGAGTCGAGTTCATTCTGTTCGTGCGAGGTGGCTTTCTCTCCTTCTTGGAGGTATACACTGTGCTCGCTGAACTTCCGGGCTACGCATCACTCACGCTCACCTCCAGTGTCGAGGTAAGGGTTCGCTGTTGACCGGTCACGGCTTGGACACTAAGTCATGAATTGGAAGCACGTTTTCAGTTCTATTGCTCCTCTCGCTACCTGCATCGCCCTGATGTTTTCGATGGGTCGCGCGCCAGCTGCAGAGGTTGCCAACTATGCAGGCTTGGTCAGCGATTCCCAATCTTCGAACGCTATTACTCCTGAACTAAGGAGGTGCATTCGACACTGGGAAGAAATCCGCGCGCAGCGGGTGGAATTGCCCGACCGTTCCATGCGTAATTCCGGTGCCGTGCTCCTTGAGATCGGGAGTGCTGGGTTTCCGAGCTATGGTTACGTTCGTGTGGATGGCACTCTGATGAAGAGTAGTTTCGGACCTGAGCGTGACCTGGGGGCCACACCGCTCGGTCGACATCTCATCAGCTTGTATGCCGACGCGGCTGAGTTGCCGAAGCAGCACACGGGAGGTGAGATGGACGATGGTGAGTGCTATTTTCTTACGGTGTTCGTGCGTGGCAAGACCAGTACTGCGGTTGCCTATGGAGCTGCGGATTCTTTGGGTGTCGATTCATTGATCAAGGAACTCGTTGAATCTGCATCCCGTCCGTAGCTCAGCTGAATGGCGCTCAGCCAATCATGAAGGTGAATGCGCGCGGCTTGGAGGGCATGGAGCTCCGAAGGTTTACGCATGTGGCGCACGACCAACGGTCGTGCGCTACCGGCTCGATGTAAAGGGTCCACGCCATGCAAAACGCCGCGGTTGTCCGCGGCGTCTTCTTGTCAGCGTACGCGGCTGGCGTCAGCCCAGCAGCTTGCGCACCTTGTTCAACGCCGCAATGAATCGCTCGATCTCCGCATGCGTGTTGTAGAACGCGAGAGACGCGCGGCAGGTGGCCGCTACGCCGTAGTACTGCAGCAGCGGGTGGGCGCAGTGCTGGCCGGAGCGGATGGCCACGCCTTCCAGGTCCAGCAGGGTGGCCAGGTCGTGCGCGTGCGCCCCTTCGATCAGGAACGAGACCACGGCTGCTTTGTCCGGCGTGGTGCCGAAGATGCGCAGGCCGTCGATCTTGTTCAGTTCTTCGGTGAAGTGCGCAAGCAGCTCGCTTTCGCGCGCTTCCACGTGCTCCAGGCCCAGCGATTCCAGGTAATCAACCGCCACACCCAAGCCGATGAAGCCGGCGATGTTCGGGGTGCCAGCTTCGAACTTGTGCGGAGCGTCGTTGAAGACGGTGCCTTCGAAGCTCACTTCCTTGATCATCTCGCCGCCACCGAGGAACGGCGGCATGGCATCGAGATGCTCGCGCTTCGCCCACAGTGCGCCCGTGCCGGTAGGGCCGCACATCTTGTGGCCGGTGATGGCGTAGAAGTCGCAGCCGATGTTGGCGATGTCGACCTTGCGGTGCGGCACGGCCTGCGAGCCGTCCACCACGGTGATGATGCCGCGCTTGCGCGCTTCCCGGCAGATCTCGCGCACCGGGTTGACCGTGCCCAGGACGTTGGAGACGTGGGCGACGGCCAGCAGCTTGACCTCGGGGGTCATGGCTTTGCGCAGGGCGTCCAGATCGAGCGCACCTTCGGGGGTGATCTCGGCCACGCGGATCGTGGCGCCCGTGCGCTGGGCCACCAGCTGCCACGGCACGATGTTGGCGTGGTGCTCCATGCGCGAGACGAGGATGACATCGCCGGCCTTCAGCCGCGGCAGGGCCCACGAATAGGCCACCAGGTTGATGGCGAACGTGGTGCCGCTGCACAGGATGAGTTCGCTGGCGCGCACGTTGAGGAAGCGCGCCAGCTTGCTGCGTGCGCCTTCGTAGGCGTCGGTAGCCTCGGTGCCCAGCGCATGCACGGCGCGGCTGACGTTGGCGTTGTAGCGGCGGTAGAACTCATCCACCGCGCCGATCACCTGCACCGGCTTCTGGCCGGTGTTGGCGTTGTCGAAGTACACCAGCGGCTTGCCGTGCACTTCCCGCATCAGCAGCGGGAAGTCCAGGCGCACGCGGTCCCAGTCGGGAGCGGCGGCCGTGTCGGCCACCGGGCGCGGGGTGGAGAGGTTCATGCCACGCCTGCCTTGGCCAGCGCGAGGTCCAGCTGGCGGCGCAGCTGTTCGGTCAGGCGCGCGTCGAGCACGTTCAGCGGCTCGTGGCAGAACGCGGCGCTGAGCAGCTGCTGGGCCTGCTGGGCCGGCAGGCCGCGCGAGCGCAGGTAGAACAGGGCGTTGGCATCGAGCTGGCCGACGGTGGCGCCGTGTGCGGCCTTCACCTCATCGGCGTCGATCACCAGCGTGGGCTGGGTATCGATTTCGGCGTCGGCCGAGAGCAGCAGGTTCTTGTTGGACAGGTTGGCGTCGGTGCCATCGGCGCCGGCACGGATGTGGATGCCGCCGTGGAAGACCACGCGGCTGCGGTTGGCGGCCACGCCACGCCACACCATTTCCGAGGCGGTATCGCGCGCGATGTGTTCGATGCCGAGGCGGGTATCGACATGGCGGCGGCCGTTGCCGAGCAGCACGCCGTTGGCGGTCAGCTGCGCGTTGTCGCCTTCCAGGCGCACGTTGAGTTCGTGGCGGCTGAGCGCGGCACCCAGCTCCAGGTCTACGCGGCGGTACTGCGCGTTGCGGGCCAGCACGGCATCGGTGCGCAGCAGGGCGGTGGCGCGGCTGCCATCGGCCTGCACGCGGGCGTGCGAGAGCACCGCGTCCTGGGCCAGATGGACGTGCACCAGGGTGTTGCCCAGGTGCGCGGCATCGCCGGCATCCAGGTGGTGCTCGACCACGCCGAGCGCGGCACCGGCACGCAGTTCGATCAGGTGGCGGTGATGCCAGGCCAGGTCGCTGCCACCGGCGGCGCTGATGAAGACCAGCTGCAGCGGGGTTTCGACCTGCACGCCGTCGTCCACGCGCACCAGCACGCCTTCATCGGCGAGGGCGGCGTTGAGACGGGCAAAGACTTCTTCGCTGCGCTCGAAGCGGCGGCCCAGGAAGCGCAGGGCTTCCTCGCCGGCGGCCAGCGCTGAGGACAGGGTCTGCACCTGCACGCCGGCCGGCAGCGCCGACACGTCGCTGTGCGCGGCGGACGGGCGGCCGTTGACGAACACCAGCCGCGGCGACGGAATGTCGGCCAGCAGGGCAGGGTCGATCTCGGGCGCGGCCAGCGGCGCGGGCTGGAACGTACGGCGTTCGAGCTGGCGCAGCGAGGTGTATTTCCAGGCTTCGCTGCGCGGGCCCGGCAGGCCGGCCTGCAGGGCGGCATCGAGCTCGGCGCGGCGGGCGTCGCTGCCGCAGAAGCCGGCGGCGAGGGAATCGAGCAGGGCGCTCATCAGACCGCTGCCTCCGGCACCACGCGGTCCTTCAGGAAGTGGTAGCCATGGGCTTCCAGTTCCAGGGCCAGTTCGGGGCCGCCGCTCTGCACGATCTTGCCGTCAGCCAGCACGTGCACCACGTCCGGCTTGATGTAATCGAGCAGGCGCTGGTAGTGGGTGATGACCAGGAACGAACGGTCCGGCGAGCGCAGCGCATTGACGCCGTCGGCCACGCTCTTGAGCGCGTCGATGTCCAGGCCGCTGTCGGTCTCGTCCAGGATCGCCAGCTTCGGCTCGAGCACGGCCAGCTGGAAGATCTCGTTGCGCTTCTTCTCGCCACCGGAGAAGCCTTCGTTGACCCCACGGTGCAGCAGCTCATCCTTCAGGTGCAGCACGGCCAGCTTCTGGCGCACCAGCTTGAGGAACTGCATGGAATCGAGTTCTTCCTCGCCGCGCGCCTTGCGCTGGGCGTTGAGCGCGGCGCGCAGGAAGTAGGTGTTGTTCACGCCGGGGATTTCCACCGGGTACTGGAAGGCCAGGAACAGGCCGGCGGCGGCGCGTTCTTCCGGCGCCAGCTCCAGCAGGTCGCGGCCTTCGAACTGCACGCCGCCTTCGCTGACGTCATAGCCTTCGCGGCCGGCCAGCACGTTGCCCAGCGTGGACTTGCCCGCGCCGTTGGGGCCCATGATGGCGTGCACCTGGCCCGGCTTCACGTCCAGCGACAGGCCCTTGAGGATTTCCTTGTCGCCGATGCGGGCGTGGAGGTTGTCAATCTTCAGCATGATACGAATCCAGTAGTGCCACGCCATGCGTGGCAAAAAAATCAAACGAAGGCGCGACCGGTCAGCCCACGGAACCTTCAAGGGAGACTTCCAACAGCTTCTTGGCTTCCACCGCGAACTCCATCGGCAGCTCGCGGAACACCTGCTTGCAGAAGCCATCCACGATCATCGAGACCGCGTTTTCCTGGTCAATGCCACGCGCGCGGCAATAGAACATCTGGTCATCGGAAATCTTCGACGTGGTGGCTTCGTGCTCCACCGTAGCGCTCGGGTTCTTCACCTCGATGTACGGGAAGGTGTGCGCGCCGGAGGTCTTGCCGATCAGCAGCGAATCGCACTGGGTGTAGTTGCGCGCGCCATCGGCATTGCGGTCCACCTTGACCAGGCCACGGTAGGTGTTCTGGCCACGGCCGGCGCTGATGCCCTTGCTGACGATCTTGCTCTTGGTGCGCTTGCCGATGTGGATCATCTTGGTGCCGGTGTCGGCCTGCTGGCGGTGGTGGGTCAGCGCCACGGAGTGGAACTCGCCCACCGAGTCATCGCCCAGCAGCACGCACGACGGGTACTTCCAGGTGATCGCCGAACCGGTTTCGACCTGGGTCCAGGTGACCTTGCTGCGCGCGCCACGGCATTCGGCACGCTTGGTGACGAAGTTGTAGATGCCGCCCACGCCATTCTCGTCGCCCGGGTACCAGTTCTGCACGGTCGAATACTTGATCTCGGCGTCTTCCAGCGCCACCAGCTCGACCACCGCGGCGTGCAGCTGGTTCTCATCGCGCATCGGCGCGGTGCAGCCTTCCAGGTAGGACACGTACGCCTTGTCCTCGCAGATGATCAGGGTGCGCTCGAACTGGCCGGTGTGGCCGGCGTTGATGCGGAAGTAGGTGCTCAGTTCCATCGGGCAGCGCACGCCCTTGGGAATGAACACGAAGCTGCCATCGGAGAACACGGCCGAGTTCAGCGCGGCGAAGTAGTTGTCGCCCACCGGCACGACGCTGCCCAGGTACTGCTTGACCAGTTCCGGGTGTTCCTTGATGGCCTCGGACATGGAACAGAAGATCACGCCCTTTTCGGCCAGTTCCTTGCGGAAGGTGGTGCCGACCGAGACCGAGTCGAACACTGCGTCCACGGCCACGCCCGCCAGCTTGGCGCGCTCATGCAGCGGCACGCCCAGCTTGTCGTAGGTGTCCAGCAGTTCCTTGGGCACCTCATCCAGCGAGGCGTACTTCGGGCCCTTGGGCGCGGAGTAGTAGCTGAGCGCCTGCAGGTCGATCGCGGCGATCTGAAGCTTGGCCCAGTTCGGCATCGGCATGGTCAGGAAGTGGCGGTAGGCATCCAGGCGCCACTGCGTCATCCATTCCGGCTCTTCCTTCTTGGCCGACAGGGCACGGATGGTGTCCTCGTCCAGGCCGGGCGGCAGCGAATCCGATTCGATGTCCGTGATGAAGCCGGCCGAATACTTGCGGCCGAGCTGCTCGTGGATCTCGCGGTTGGGGGTGTCGCCGGGGGCGACGGTGTCGAGGATATCGGTGGCCATGGGGGCTGCCTGTGGATCAGGAGACGACATCCGCCGCGATCACGCGGCGGGGGGCGTCAACAAGGGGAAGAGGGGGCAGGATCTGCGCCAGGGTGACCTTGCGAAGTGCGTCGGACACCACGTCGTTGATCATCCGCCAGCTGCTGCGCGCGCCGCATTGCAGCTCGCGTCCGCACTGGCTGTGGTCGTGCGCGCACTCGGTCAGGCCCAGCGGGCCTTCCATGGCTTCGACGACCTCGAACAGGCTGATCTGGTCGGGACGGCGGGTCAGCCGGTAGCCGCCGCGCACGCCGCGCAGGCCTTCCACCAGCCCGGCCTGGGCCAGGGGCTTGAGCAGCTTGCTGACGGTGGGCGGCTCGAGGCTGGCGAATTCGGCCAGTTCGGTCGCACTGAGAACCTCGCCCGGGCGAGCGGCAAGGACGGTCAGGACGACGGTGGCGTAATCGGTGAGCTTGGTGACGCGGAGCATGGGAGGGCAGAGCCATAAAGCGGACTGAAATTGTACGCTTTTATGCCCGGGCATCCAACCCGTCCTGTTCAGGTGCTCGAAGCGGGGCGCCAGCAGGGGCGCGGTGCGGACGTGGTTGGGCAATCACAAAGATTAAGCGAGAATCGACCATCCCAACGTAATGGCCAGCCACATGCCCAAGAAGATCCAAGCCCGCAAGTCGACCATTCACGGCAATGGCGTGTTCGCGCTGGCGCCGCTCAAGAAGGGCGAGCGGGTGATCCAGTACAAGGGGCTGCTGCGCAGCCACGCCGACGTGGATGCCGATGATACCGGGGATGTGGAAAGCGGTCACACCTTCCTGTTCACCCTGAACGACGATTACGTCATCGATGCCAACTACAAGGGTAACGATGCGCGCTGGCTGAATCACAGCTGCGACCCCAACTGCGAGGCCGTGATCGAGGAAGCGGAGGGCGACAACCGCCGCGAGGACAAGGTGTTCATCGAGGCGATCAAGGACATCAAGCCGGGCGACGAGCTGACCTACAACTACGGCATCACCCTGGCCGAGCGTCACACGGCACGCCTGAAGAAGATCTGGGAATGCCGCTGCGGGTCGAAGAAGTGCACCGGGACGATGCTGCAGCCCAAGCGGTAAAGCGCCCGCAGGCGCTTTACCGCGGTAGCACCCGACCGTTGGTCGGGTGACATTGCGTACCGACCCACGGTCGGTACCTACCGGCCACGCGACGTCCACATGCCAGTCACTCTCCGCCAATGCGCGGATCTGCATGGTAGGGGCTCACTTTTTCAAGGAGCCCCCACATGGCACATGACCTCAACGGCAAGCGCGTCGCCCTGCTCGCCACCGATGGATTTGAGCAGTCCGAGCTGCAGGAACCCAAGCGCCTGCTGGAATCCTGGGGCGCCAAGGTGTCGGTCATCGCACCGGGTGACGCCAGCCAGATTCGGGGTTGGAAGGACAAGGACTGGGGCGACAGCGTACCGGTGGACCAGCCGCTGGAAGGCGCCGACGCCGCCAGCTACGACGCGCTGGTGCTGCCGGGCGGGGTGATCAACCCCGACAAGCTGCGCACCCAGGCGCCGGCAGTGGCGTTCATCAAGGCGTTTGCGGCGGCCGGCAAGCCGGTCGCGGCGATCTGCCACGGTCCCTGGCTGCTGGTGGAATCCGGCCTGGCCAAGGGTCGCAAGGTGACCTCGTGGCCGTCGCTGAAAAGCGATCTTGGCAATGCGGGCGCGCAGTGGACCGATGAGGAAGTGGTGGTGGACAACGGGGTGATCACCAGCCGGAAGCCGGATGATATTCCGGCGTTTTCCGAGGCCGTGGCGAAGGCGCTGGTTGGATGAACGAAGGGGTGGAGCCGGGCCGTGCCCGGTTCCACGCCAGCCGGGCAGGGTCCGGTTTACCGGCCGAGGACGCCAGCGGGGACCAGCGTGCCGAGGTCCTGGTTGAAGGTGACCACCAGCTTGCCGTTCTTCACCTGGGCGGACTGCACCTGCAGCGCGCCAAGCATCGCGCCGACGGTCGGGTCGATCTTGTAGATCGGCTCACGGCGGGCGTAGTCGACCAGGAACGCGTTGAGCAGCTCGCGGGTGCGTGAGTCCAGCCTGCCGCCGTTGTTGGCGGGGGTGAAGTCGTCCACGGTCGGCTGGTCCAGGTGGAAACCCTGGGTCTGCGCGTCGTAGCGCAGGCCGCTGCTCAGCTTGACCTTGCCCAGTGGCGCGGGCGCGCTGCCGGCAGTCGCCAGCGCCACGTCAAAGCCCAGGTCGAGGCGGTTGCCCTGCGGCAGGGTCAGCTTGGGGTGGCTCATGGTCATCGCGATCAGGCCACCGAGGGCGTCCTGGGTGCGCGGGAAGCTGCCGTCCAGATACTGCTGGACGTCCGTGGCACCGACCGATAGTTCGCGGCCGGAAATGCTCGGCGCCGCCTGCGCGCCGACGGCGGCAGCAATGAGGACGGTGCAGGCGGCGAAGCGGGTCAACAGGGGGCGTAGCGTCATGATCGGCAGGCGCGGCAGGGAGGTGGTGACACCATAGCGCGTCGGCCTGAATCAGCGCTTCATGGGCTCCTGCGTCGCTGCGCGGTCACTCCAGCGCCGGCTGCAGCGAGGCGCCGAGGATCTCCCACCCGCTGCCATCCGGGCGCGGTTGCAGGCGGTACCAGCCGGTGTAATGGAAGGTGCCTTCTGCGGTGATCGCCCGGATGCGTACCGGCACCTCGCGCAGCCGCGACGGCTGGGCGGTATCGCGGGCGATGGGAATGTCGGTGTCCACGCGCAGGTTGCGCAGTTGCGGGATGCCGCGCAGCACGGCGTCGTCCGGGCGTGCGCCGGTGTGGCCGCCGCTCCAGAACGCGTCGGAGCTTTTGCGATCGCTGCCCAGCAGCGCATAGATGTAGTTGCGGACAGTGATGGTTTCGCTCGGCGCATCCGGGGCTACCGCGCTCAGTACCGGCGGCGCAATGGTGCCCAGGCCTTCGCCCTGGGCGGGAGTCGTCTCGGCGGATGCGGCGGCAGGGTCGGTGGCCGCCGTGCCCGCGGGCGTTTGCGTCGGCGCCGGATCTGGCTGGCACGAACACCCGGCAAACAGCAGCGGCAACAGGAACACGACTCGACGCATGGCAACACCCTCCCCGGTGGAAGGGAGAGTGTAGCGGTGGTTCAGGGGGCGCGCTGGATTGCATCCAGGGCGTCGAGCACCTGACCCAGCTGCGGCTGCAGGGTTGTGAGTGGATGCGCAGGCTGTTCGGCGTAGCGGGCGGCCAGGTCCTGCAGCAGCTGGGTGGCGATGATGGCTGCGGCGCGCTCGTCACCGGCCAGCCCGGTCTGCCGGCGGGCGACCTCCAGCAGGCGCATCCAGTCCTGCTGCGCGCGATGTTCCAGTTCGATGGTGCAGCGTCCGCTGCACTGCAGCCCGTCCTTTTCGATCGGGGTGATGGTGATGCGATAGCGTTGCGAGGGGCTGGCCATGGCGCTGCACTGTGGGGGAGTGGGTCCACCTTAGGCGTGGCCGGCGGGCCGGACGACAGGCGCGGCCGCACGCAGTGTTCCACCTTGTGCGTTCCGGGCTTGCACGTAGTGGCCGCGAGGGCCGTGGCGGCTGGCTCTGCGCGATCCTGCCGGGCGCAGGCAGGGTTTGGCAACGCTGTGTTTCGCTACGCGTGAGAGCCCCCAAAAGAGAACGGGACGGCCAAGGCCGTCCCGTTCGGGTGCTGCAGGAAGCGCGCAGATTACAGCGCGGCGTCCTTGAGCTTCTTGAGCGGACGCACCTTCAGCTTGGTGGTGGCCGGCTTGGCGGCGAACCACTGCTCTTCCTTGGTGAACGGGTTGATGCCCTTGCGCTTCGGCTTGGCCGCGACGCTGACGGTGGTGATCTTCAACAGGCCCGGCAGGGTGAAGCTGCCTGCGCCCTTCTTGTGCACCGAGGAAGCCACGGCGGTTTCCAGCGAGGCCAGCACAGCGCGGACGTCCTTGGCGACAACGCCAGAGGCTTCGACGATGTGTGCAACCAGGCCGGACTTGGTCAGCACTTCCTTGATCGGCTTCGGAGCTGCCGGCTTTGCGGCGGCCTTCGTAGCGACTTTCTTCACTGCCTTCTTCGGGGCAGCCTTCTTAGCGGTCTTTGCCATGGTTTCCTGTTCCGTGATCGGTTGGTTGTGTGGTCGCGCCGAACCCATCGGCAAGCGAAATGTAGGGCAACAATGCGGCGCCGCCAATAGGCTAACGCATAAATATTCGGCTTTTCTGCGTTTGCGGTTACTGCAGTGCATCAGGACATGCCCAAAAAAACGGTCCGTTCGGCGGGGTGGAAGCGGTTTGCCGGGCCAGGCGGGCGGGCAGGGATTGTGCGGAAATGCCTTGAAAACAGCACTTTGCAACGAGGCCAGGGTCACGCATGCCTGGCACGGGGGCGGGCGGCTGCGGCCGGAAGCCGCAGGCCGGCACGGCCAGACACGGTGCTAACGCCTGCCGGTCTACGCTGGTGCTGCCATTCACCCACTAAGGATCCAACGATGGGCATTTCGCGTCACGCCACTGCGCACTGGGAAGGTGACCTCAAGACAGGCAAGGGACAATTGAGCACGCCGCAGAGCGGCCTGCTGGACAAGACCCGCTATGCCTTCAGCAGCCGCTTCGGCGATGAGAAGGGCACCAACCCGGAAGAACTGATCGCCGCCGCGCACGCCGGCTGCTTCACCATGGCGCTGTCGGCCAAGCTCACCGAGGCCGGTTTCGTGCCTACCTCGCTGGACACTGAAGCCAAGGTCGACCTGTCGATGGAAGGTGGCCCGCAGCTTTCGCAGATCACGCTGAAAGTGAAGGCGAAGGTGCCGGGCATCGACGCCACCCAGTTCCGTGCCATTGCCGATGATGCCAAGCAGAACTGCCCGGTATCCAAGGCGCTGAGCGCGGTGCCGATCAGCATGGAAGCCGAGCTGGCTGGCTGAAATGTTCAGGGTGCCGACGCAAAGTCGGCACCCTGGGGTGACCCGTAGAGACACGCCATGCGTGTCCCACGTAGGCCCGGATTCCACGCAGGACACGCGTGGCGTGTCCCTACCAGATGATCGTGCCCTGGATGACCGTCTGCACCTGGCCGCCGGACCAGACTTCGCCCTCGGCATCCACATGCAGGGTCAACCGCGCGTCGTGGCCCACCTCGCGGCCTTGGCTGACGACATAACTGCCGTCCACGCCGGGCAGGGCGTTGCGGCTGTCCAGCCAGGCGGCCAACACCGCATTGGCCGCGCCTGAAGCGGCATCCTCGAACCGCCGGCCGTTGCCCACGAACGCGCGCACCGCCAGCTGGTAATCGTCTCCCGAGCTCCGCGCATAGGCGAACACGCCCATGCTGTCGGTGATTTCGGCCAGCGCAGCCACCGCGTCCCAGTCCGGTGACAGGGTGCGCAACGTGGCTTCATCGGCCAGTTCCACCACCCACCAGCTGCGTCCGCCGGACATGCGTGCCGGCGGCAGTTCGCCCAGTGTCCAGCCGGCCAGCGCCGCCTGCAGGCGCGGATCGGCCGCCGTGGTCACCTCGGCGACCGCCGCGCGCGGGGTGCGGATGGCGATGCTGCGCGTGGCCCCTTCGCCCACCACCCGCAGCGGCAGCGCGCCGGCGATGCCGTCCTGGACCAGGACGCCGTCCACCGGCGCGGCCAGGCCGGCGTCCAGCACCGCGTGCGCGGTGCCCACGCTGGGGTGGCCGGCGAACGGCACTTCCTTCTGCGGGCTGAACATGCGGATGCGGTAGCTGGCGCCCGGCACCTGCGGGGCGAAAACGAACGTGGTTTCCGGCAGGCGGGTCCAGCGGGCGATGGCCTGCATGCGCGCGTCGTCCAGGCCCTCCGCGTCCAGCACCACGGCCAGCGGGTTGCCGGCGCCGGGATAAGGGGAAAACACGTCAAGCTGCAGGAAACGGCGGGCGGTCATGGCGGATCGGTCTGGCGGAACGGTCGGGCAGCTTAACAAGCCCTGCCGGAGCGTGGCTTGGCATAGAATCAGAGGTTCGGCCCGGCGTGCCGGGTCGATCCCCCCACTACCTACCCATTCTTACCTCCATGTCAGCTTCCCCCCTTGTCGATCGCTGGATCGTACTGAAGTTCGGCGGCACCTCCGTGTCGCGTCGTCACCGTTGGGACACGATCGGGAAGCTGGCGAAAAAACGTGCGGAAGAAACCGGTGCGCGCGTGCTGGTGGTGGTGTCGGCCCTGTCCGGGGTGACCAATGAACTGACCGCGATCGCCGATGGCGCCGCCGACAGCCGCGCCCGCGTGGATGCGCTGGTGGCCCGCCACCGCGAGTTCCTGGCCGAGCTCGAGCTCGATGCCAGCGCGCTGGATGTGCGCCTGGCCGCGCTGCAGGGCCTGCTGGACGAGCCGCGCGCCGCCGCGCGGCCGCTGGAATGGCAGGCCGACGTGCTGGGCCAGGGCGAACTGCTGTCCTCCACCATCGGCGCGGCCTACCTGCGCGCCAGCGGCCTGGATTTCGGCTGGATGGACGCCCGTGAGTGGCTGCAGGCGTTGCCGCCGCAGCCCAACCAGAGCGACTGGTCGCAGCGCCTGTCGGTGAACTGCCAGTGGCGTTCGGATGCCGAGTGGGCTGTGGCGTTCCGCGCCCAGCCGACCCGCATGCTGATCACCCAGGGCTTCATCTCGCGCCACGCCGATGGCGGTACCGCCATCCTCGGCCGCGGCGGCTCGGATACCTCGGCCGCCTACTTTGGCGCGCTGCTGGGCGCCAGCCGCGTGGAAATCTGGACCGACGTGCCGGGGATGTTCAGCGCCAACCCGAAGGACGTACCCGACGCGCGCCTGCTGACCCGCCTGGATTATTACGAAGCGCAGGAAATCGCCACCACCGGCGCCAAGGTGCTGCACCCGCGTTCGATCAAGCCGTGCCGCGATGCCGGCGTGCCGATGGCGATCCTGGACACCGAACGCCCGGAACTGCCGGGCACCAGCATCGACGGCAATGCCGCACCGGTGCCGGGGGTGAAGGCGATCAGCCGCCGCAACGGCATCGTGCTGGTGTCGATGGAAGGCATCGGCATGTGGCAGCAGGTCGGCTTCCTGGCTGACGTGTTCGGGCTGTTCAAGAAGCACGGACTGTCGGTGGACCTGATCGGTTCGGCCGAAACCAACGTGACGGTATCGCTGGACCCGTCCGAAAACCTGGTCAATACCGATGTGCTGGCCGCGCTGTCGGCCGACCTGTCGCAGATCTGCAAGGTCAAGATCATCGTGCCGTGCGCGGCGATCACGCTGGTCGGCCGCGGCATGCGTTCGCTGCTGCACAAGCTGTCGGACGTGTGGGCGACCTTCGGGCGCGAGCGCGTGCACATGATTTCGCAGTCGTCCAACGACCTCAACCTGACCTTCGTCATCGATGAAGCCGACGCCGACGGCCTGCTGCCGATCCTGCACGCCGAGCTGATCGACAGTGGCGCGATGCCGGTGGAAGAGGGCGAGGTGTTCGGCCCGCGCTGGCGCGAGATCGCCGGCACCATCCGCCCGCGCGAAACCGCGTGGTGGCGGGGCCAGCGCGAGCACCTGCTGCACCTGGCCCAGGCCGGTACGCCGCGCTATGTGTACAACCTGGCCACGGTGCGCGCCCGCGCCCGCGCGCTGGCCGCGATCAGGCCGATCGACCAGCGGTATTACGCGATCAAGGCCAACAGCCACCCGGCCATCCTGGAGCTGCTGGAGCAGGAAGGCTTTGGCCTGGAGTGCGTGTCACACGGTGAACTGAAGCATGTGTTCAATGTGCTGCCGACGCTGTCGCCGCGCCGGGTGCTGTTCACCCCCAGCTTCGCGCCGCGCACCGAATATGAAGCGGCGTTCGCGCTCGGCGTGACCGTCACCGTGGACAACGTGGAAGCGCTGCAGCGTTGGCCGGACCTGTTCCGCAACCGCGAGCTGTGGCTGCGGGTGGACCTGGGCCGCGGCGAGGGCCACCACGCCAAGGTCCGTACCGGCGGCAAGGACTCCAAGTTCGGCCTGCCGATCGCCCGCGTGGACGAGTTCGTGCGCCTGGCCGAAGACCTCGGCACCCGCGTGGTCGGCCTGCACGCCCACCTGGGCAGCGGCGTGGAAACGGCGCAGCACTGGCGCCTGATGTGCGACGAACTGGCCGGGTTCGCGCGCCGGATCGGCAGCGTGGAAACCATCGATATCGGCGGCGGGTTGCCCATTCCCTACAGCGATGACGATGAACCGTTCGACTTGGACGCCTGGGCCGTCGGCCTGGCCGAGGTGAAGGCGGTGCACCCGGCGTTCCGCCTGGCGATTGAACCGGGCCGCTACCTGGTGGCCGAATCGGGCGTGCTGCTCACTACCGCCACCCAGGTGGTGGAGAAGGACGGCATCCGCCGCGTGGGCCTGGATGCGGGCATGAACACCCTGATGCGCCCGGCGCTGTACGACGCCTGGCACGACATCGAGAACCTCAGCCGGCTGGGCGGGTATGCCGAGGCACTGTTCGACGTGGTCGGGCCGATCTGCGAATCCAGCGATGTGTTTGGCAAGCGCCGCCGGCTGCCGGTATCCACCGCGCCGGACGATGTGATGCTGATCGCCGATGCCGGTGCCTACGGGTACGTCATGGCCAACACCTACAACCAGCGCGAGCTGCCGCGCGAGGACATCATCGACGATGTGCCCTGAGCGCCTCCCGTTGGTTTCCCTTATTGCCTCACCGGATACGCCATGACTGCTTTCGATAAACACCAGGTTGCCTGCTTCCGCTTCGTCCGCTGCGACCTCGCCGCGGATACCGGCGTGGCGCAGCTGGTCTACGCCTTCGACAATGGTCCGGAGCTGGTCGAGACGGTCAGCATTCCCGGCGCGCCGTTCGTGCTGGACGCTGCCCGCGCCGAGGCCGTGCAGCGGGCGCTGCGCCTGCTGCACCTGTTCGCGGGCGTCAGCTATTACAAGGCTGCGGTGCCGGAGCAGGTGCGGATCGACAGCTACAGCATCGATGCCGATACCGCCGCGCTGGTGGAAACGGTGTACCTCAACGGGCTGGGCGAGTTCGCCTACCGCAACGGGCTGAACCTGCGTGGGCGGTTCCGCCTGCCGGTGGAAGGCCAGGCGTTCACCGCGCCGGCGGTGGGCCTGCGCGAGCATGCACTGGTGGCCATCGGCGGCGGCAAGGATTCGCTGGTCAGCATTGAAGCGCTGCGCACGCTGGGCATCGCCGAAACGGTGACCTGGATTGGCGGTTCGCAGCTGATCCGTGCCTGCGCCGAACGCACCGGCCTGCCGATGCTCAACATCGGCCGCACGCTGGCCCCCGAGCTGTTCGAGCTCAACCGCCAGGGCGCGTGGAACGGGCATATCCCGGTCACTGCCGTGAACTCGGCGATCATGGTGCTGGCCGCGCTGCTGCAGGGCGTGGACCAGGTGGTGTTCTCCAACGAGCGTTCGGCCAGCTACGGCAGCCAGATTCCGGGTACCGGTGAAGTGAACCACCAGTGGTCCAAGGGCTGGGCCTTCGAGCAGGCCTTTGGCGAGCACCTTGAGAAACACGTGGCGGCGGACCTGCACTACTACTCGCTGCTGCGCCCGCTGTCGGAGCTGGCCGTGGCGCGCCAGTTCGCCAGGACCGATTTCTACGACGCGCATTTCTCCAGCTGCAACCGCAACTTCCACATCCTGGGCGAGCGCCCGGTGAACCGCTGGTGCGGGGTCTGCCCGAAGTGCCACTTCGTGTTCCTGGCGCTGGCCCCGTTCATGCCCAAGACCCGGCTGGTGCGCATCTTCGGCCGCAACCTGCTGGACGACATGGAGCAGGCCGGCGGCTTCGACGCGCTGCTGGAATTCCAGGACCACAAGCCGTTCGAATGCGTGGGCGAAGGCCGCGAATCGCGTGCGGCGATGGCCACCCTGGCGGCACGTCCGGAATGGAACGAGGATGCGCTGGTGAAGCGTTTCATCCAGGAGATCCAGCCGCAGCTGGACGGCGCCGAACTGCAGATCGAACCGTTGCTGGTGCTGGAAGGCGAGCACCGGATTCCGGCGGCGATCTGGGAGCGCCTGCGTGCGAATTTCGCAGCTTGAAGGCAAGCGCGTAGCGCTGTGGGGCTGGGGGCGTGAGGGGCGTGCGGCATTCGCCGTCCTGCGCCAGCGCCTGCCGGCGCTGGCCCTGACCCTGTTCTGCCCCGAGGCCGAGGCCGCCGCCGCGCGGGCCGAGGCCGGCAATGCGCTGCAGGTGCGGTCGGATGTCAGCGGTGAATCCCTGGCCGCCTTCGAGGTGGTGATCAAGTCGCCGGGGATCAGCCCCTACGGCGAAGCCGCGGTGTCGGCGGCGACGCAGGGCACGCAGTTCATCGGCGGTACCTCGCTGTGGTTTGCCGAGCATGCCGATGCCGAAGACACCGTGCGCGACACCGTGTGCGTGACCGGCACCAAGGGCAAGAGCACCACCACCTCGTTGCTGGCGCATCTGCTGCGCGCCTCCGGCGCGCGCACCGGCCTGGTGGGCAACATCGGCCTGCCGCTGCTGGAGGTGCTGGACCCGCAGCCGGCGCCGGAGTACTGGGCGGTGGAGCTGTCCAGCTACCAGACCGGCGAGGTGGCGCGCAGTGGCGCGCACCCGCAGGTGGCGGTGGTGCTGAACCTGTTTCCCGAGCACCTGGACTGGCATGGCAGCGAAGCGCGCTACATCCAGGACAAGCTGGCGCTGGTGACCGGCGCGGCACCGCGTATCGCGGTGCTCAACGCGGCCGACCCGCACCT
Source organism: Stenotrophomonas sp. CFBP8994 (assembly GCF_034044835.1). NCBI lineage: Bacteria > Pseudomonadati > Pseudomonadota > Gammaproteobacteria > Lysobacterales > Lysobacteraceae > Stenotrophomonas > Stenotrophomonas sp. CFBP8994. The sequence continues at coordinate 142,681 of NZ_JAXCWT010000005.1, forward strand.
GGCCGCGCTGTCGCTGCCGGACAGCGAGGTGGTGTGGTTCAACCAGCCGCAGGGCTGGCACATGCGCGGCGAGTGGGTGTATCGCGGCGAGCAGCGGGTGTTCGATACCGGGAATACGCCGCTGCCGGGCCGGCACAACCGCGGCAACCTGTGCGCGGTGCTCGCGGCCATCGAAGCGCTGGGCCTGGATGCGGTGGCGCTGGCGCCTGCCGTGCAGGATTTCCGGCCGTTGCCCAACCGCCTGCAGACCATCGGCCGCCGCGACGGGCTGCGCTTCGTCAACGACTCGATCAGCACCACCCCGCACGCCAGCCTGGCGGCGCTGGAATGCTTCGCCGGCCAGCGCATCGCGCTGCTGGTGGGCGGGCATGACCGGGGGCTGGACTGGCACGATTTCGTGGACCACATGGCGCACGACGTGCCGCCGGTGGAGATCGTCACCATGGGCGCCAACGGCCCGCGCATCCACGCGCTGCTGCAGCCGCTGGCCGATGCAGGCAGGTTCGGTCTGCACGCCGCCGGCGATCTGGAGGAGGCGGTGCGACTGGCCCGCACGGCGCTCGGCGAACAGGGTGGGGTGGTGTTGATGTCCCCGGGTGCGCCGAGCTACGGCGTGTACCGCGATTACGTCGCCCGCGGCCGACATTTCGCCGAGCTTGCAGGGTTCGACCCGGACCAGATCACCGCGATCCCGGGCATCGGCATCGCCTGACATTTCGCCAACGGCGCAGCCGGACGGTAGAGCGGACGGTAGAGCGGACTGTCAGTCCGCTGCTCTTCGCGGCCCACCCTGGCATAGCGCCAGCGGCGCAGCCGTACGGTAGAGCGGACTGTTAGTCCGCTGCTCTTCGCGGCCCACCGTGGCATAGCGCCAACGGCGCAGCCGGACGGTAGAGCGGACTGTTAGTCCGCTGCTCTTCGCGGCCCACCATGGCATAGCGCCAACGGCGCAGCCGACGGTAGAGCGGACTGTTAGTCCGCTGCTCTTCGCGGCCCACCTTGACATCGCGCCAACGGCGCAGCCGACTAACAGTCGGCTCTACCGCCCGCGGCGCGACCGCCCGCCGTTTGACCACTCGCCACGCGACCACCCGCCGCGCAACCCCCCGCCACCTGCGGCCCGTCACATCTCCCGACATACACTCTGGGCTCTTTCCCGGAAGGAGCAGGCGCATGAAGCAGCAATGGCAGTGGGGTGCGGCACTGGTACTGGGCATGACGGCGTTGCCGGCGGTGGCGGCGATGCAGGCCAAGCCGGTGGAGTGGAAGCACGAAGGCACCACCTTCAGCGGGGTGCTGGTCTACGACGACGAAGACAACGACAAGCGCCCCGGCCTGGTGATGGTGCCGAACTGGAGGGGCGTGAACGACTCAGCCATCGCCAAGGCCAAGCAGCTGGCCGGCGATGACTACGTGGTGCTGGTGGCCGACGTGTACGGCAAGGGCGTGCGCCCGAAGACCGACGCGGAAGCCGGCCCGGTGGCGACCAAGCTGCGCAATGACCGCCCGGTGCTGCGCGCCCGCGCGCTGAAGGCGCTGGAAGTGCTCAAGGCCCAGGCCGGCAACGCGCCGCTGGATGCCACGAAGATCGGCGCGGTCGGGTTCTGCTTCGGCGGCACCACGGTGCTGGAGCTGGCCCGTGCCGGGGCGCCGCTGGCCGGGGTGGTCAGCCTGCATGGCGGGCTGGGCTCGCCGTTGCCGGCCAAGGCCGGTGGCACCCATCCGTCAGTGCTGGTGCTCAATGGTGCCGACGACAAGGGCATCAGCAAGGACGATATCGCCAGCTTCGAGCAGGAGATGAACGCGGCCAAGGTTGATTGGGAGTTCACCAACTACAGCGGTGCGGTGCACTGCTTCGCCGAAGCCGATGCCAACAACCCGCCGGGCTGCCTGTACAACGAGCGGGCGGCGAAGCGGGCGTGGAAGAGCCTGGATACATTCTTCGACGGGTTGTTCGACAAGCGCTGACGCACGCCGCGTTGCGGCGCCGCCCGACCAACGGTCGGGCGCTACCCCGGTAGGCGACGACCGTTGGTCGTCACCCGCGGGGATCAATGCGAACGCTGTACCGCGTAACGGGCCAGGCCGCGCAGGGCGGCGACCGCATCGTTGTCGGCCAGGCCGTCGAGCGCGCGCTCGGCGGCCTCGGCGTATTCCTCGGCGCGGCGGCGGCTGTATTCCAGCCCGCCGGTGGCGTGGATGGCGGCCAGCACTTCCGGCATCGCATCCGCATCGCCGTTCTGCACGATCCCGCGAAGGCGCTCGCGGGTGGCCGCGTCGGTATGCGCCATGGCGTGGATCAGCGGCAGGGTCGCCTTGCCTTCGGCCAGGTCGTCGCCCAGGTTCTTGCCCAGTTCCTCGGCGTTGGCCGAGTAGTCGAGCACGTCGTCGGCGATCTGGAAGGCGTATCCCAGCGCCATGCCGTAATCGTACAGCGCCTGCTGGGTGGCCTCGTCCACCCCGCTCGCCAGTGCCCCCAAGCGGGTACCGGCGGCGAACAGCACCGCGGTCTTGCGCTCGATCACCCGCAGGTAGGCGGCCTCGTCGGTATCCGGGTTGTGCACGTGCAGCAGCTGCAGCACTTCGCCTTCGGCGATGCGGTTGGTGGTGTCGGCCAGGATCTGCATGACCGGCATGCGGTCCAGTTCGACCATCAGCTGGAAGCTGCGCGAGTACAGGAAGTCGCCGACCAGCACGCTCGGGGCGTTGCCCCACAGCGCATTGGCGGTGCTGCGGCCGCGCCGCAGGCTGGATTCGTCCACCACGTCGTCGTGCAGCAGGGTCGAGGTGTGGATGAACTCGATGATCGCCGCCAGCTGGTGGTGCTCCGGACCAGCCTGGCCGACCGCGTGGCCGGCCAGCATGACCAGCATCGGCCGCAGGCGCTTGCCGCCGGCAGAGATGATGTGGTCGGCGATCTGGTTGATCAGCACGACATCCGAGGACAGTCGGCGGCGAATCAGCGCATCCACGGCGGCCATGTCGGGCGCGGCGAGCGACTGGATCTGGGGCAGGCCCAGCGCGGGGCGGGTGTCTTCGGTGATGGTCATGCGGTCTGACTTTCAGGCTTGGGCGGAATTATAGGCGGTGCGGACGTATTCCGCCCGCGAAGGCGGTCCGGGGGCCGGGCAGGGCGTGAATACGTATGCAAGCGGCGCCACCGCCGAGGGTGCGCCGCTAAGCTTGTCGGGTACGTTCTGGCGCCCGTGGGAGGGCGCCCTGGAAGCCCGGAGGGGGGCCCTTGATGACGCAGATTCCATGGTGGCGCGGTGCCGTCATCTATCAGATTTATCCGCGCAGTTTCCTGGATGCCAACGGTGATGGCGTGGGCGACCTGCCCGGCATCATCGAACGGCTGGACTACGTGGCCTCGCTGGGGGTGGACGCGATCTGGATTTCGCCGTTCTTTACCTCGCCCATGGCCGACTTCGGCTACGACATCGCCGACCACCGCGATGTGGATCCGCTGTTCGGCACCCTGGCCGATTTCGACCGGTTGCTGGCCAAGGCGCACGCGCTGGGCCTGAAGGTGATGATCGACCAGGTGTTCAGCCACACCTCGATCGAGCACGCCTGGTTCCGCGAGAGCCGCCAGGACCGCACCAATCCCAAGGCGGACTGGTACGTGTGGGCCGACCCGCGCGAGGACGGCACCCCGCCCAACAACTGGATGTCCATCTTCGGTGGCGTGGCATGGCAGTGGGAGCCGCGGCGCGAGCAGTACTTCCTGCACAATTTCCTGGCCGACCAGCCGGACCTGGATTTCCACAATCCGGCCGTGCAGCAGGCCACGCTGGACTACGTGCGGTTCTGGCTGGACCGCGGCGTGGATGGCTTCCGCCTGGATTCGATCAACTTCTGCTTCCACGACAAGCAGCTGCGCGACAACCCGGCCAAGCCGCTGGAAAAGCGCCTGGGCCGGGGCTTCAGCACCGACAATCCGTACGCGTACCAGTACCACTATTACAACAACACCCAGCCGGAGAACCTGCCGTTCATCGAGCGCCTGCGCGGGCTGCTGGACGAGTACCCGGGCGCGGTCAGCCTGGGCGAGATCTCCGCCGAGGATTCGCTGGCAACCACGGCCGAGTACACCGCGCCGGGTCGCCTGCACATGGGCTACAGCTTCGAACTGCTGGTCAAGGACTACAGCGCGGCCTACATCCGCGACACCGTGTCGCGGCTGGAAGCGACCATGACCGAAGGCTGGCCGTGCTGGGCGATCTCCAACCACGACGTGGAGCGCGCGGTGACCCGTTGGGGCGGGCACCCGGCGCAGCCGCGGCTGGCGCGGCTGCTGGTGGCGGTGCTGTGTTCGCTGCGCGGTTCGATCTGTCTGTACCAGGGCGAGGAACTGGGCTTGGGCGAAGCGGACGTACCGTTCGAGGCGCTGCAGGATCCGTACGGCATCACCTTCTGGCCGAACTTCAAGGGCCGCGACGGGTGCCGCACGCCGATGCCGTGGCTGGATGCGCCGCTGGCCGGGTTCACCAGCGGTGCGCCTTGGCTGCCGATCCCGCAGGAGCACCAGGCCAGTGCAGTGGCGGTGCAGGAGCACGATCCGCACTCGGTGTTGAACGCGTTCCGCCAGTTCTTGGCGTGGCGGCGGACGATGCCGACGCTGCTGCTGGGCGACATCCGGTTCCTGGAGACGGCCGAGCCGGTGCTGATGTTCGAACGCACGCACGGCGATGAGACGCTGCTGCTGGCGTTCAACCTGTCGGCCGAGGCGACCCATTTGACGTTGCCCGAAGGGCAGTGGCACGCGCTGCATGTGCCCGGCCCGGATGCGGGACAGGCCGACGGTGGCCTTCTGCATCTGCCGGCACAGGCAATGTACTGCGCACGCCGCGCCTGATACACGATTTCCGGGGGTATTGATGGGCGGAGCCGCAAGGTTCCGCCCTTTTTTCTTCGATCAGGTTCATCGCGAGCGTTGAGGGCCCCGCCGCGGCCGGCAGGCCCCTGTGCAAATGTCCCCCGGCGGTCGCCCTGCGGCGACGGCCTCCTCCTTTACTTTGCCAGGAGCCTGCCGGCCGCGACGGGGCTCGGCTTGCGGCAAGAAAAAACCCGCTGCTCGCGCAGCGGGTTCTTCGTTCGTGCTACTACGCCTGGATCAGAACTTGTAGTTCACACCCAGCATGTAGGTACGGCCCCACTCGATGTACTCCAGCGGGCGATCCTTGGTGCCGGCATACGTGCGGTACGGCTCGTTGGTCAGGTTGCTTCCCTGCAGCAGCAAGGTCAGGCCGTGCAGCGCGCTGTCGTCGGCGAAGGTGTAGCTGATCTGCGCGTCGGTCACGTTCTCGCCCACCACGTAGCGCAGCGTGCGGTTGCCGTTGAAGTTGCCGATTTCACCGATGAAGTCCGAACGACGGCGCTGGCTCACGCGCGCTTCGAAGCCATTGCGCTCGTAATAGGCGGTGAAGTTGTACACGCGCTCGGACAGGCCCGGCAGACTGATCGGATCGGTGCCCACGCTGGACGCGCTTTCCGGGTCCAGGATCTTGATGTCGCTGTCATTGAAGGTCGCGCTGGCCTGCACGCCGAAGCCACGCAGCGGTTCGGCCAGCATTTCCAGCGGGAACGACGCGGTCAGCTCCAGGCCGCGCAGGGTGCCGCCTTCGCCGTTCTGCGGTGCGGAGAAGGTGCCCGTGGTCTGCAGCGGGGCGGTCATCCCCGGCGGGATGACGTAGCTGGCCAGCAGGTCGCTGAAGTCGTAGTCGTCCACCGACTGCGTGTACACGTAGCTCTTCAGGTCCTTGTAGAAGATCGCTGCCGCCACATACGCCTTCTCACCGAAGTACTTCTCGTACGACAGGTCGATCGCGTTGGCGCGCCACGGATCCAGCAGCGGGTTGCCGCCACTGCCGCCCGGCTTGCCGGTGGCCGTATCCACGCCGAACTCCAGGCCGGCGCGCATCTGGTCCACGCGCGGGCGCGCGACCTGCTTGGCCACCGCGAAGCGCAGGGTCTGCTGGTGCGGGAACAGGAAGGCCAGGTTCAAGCTCGGCAGCCAGTCGGTGTACTTCTTGCCTTCATCGATCGGCAGCACTTCCTGGCCGGCCGGGCGCGAGCGGTCGAAATAGTTCGACTGCGAGCTCTGGTCGGTGGTGATCATCTGCACACCGATGTTGCCGCGCACGCCCACGTCACCGATGTCGGTGTTGATGTTGGCGCGCACCCAGGCAGTGGTGGTCTTTTCCTGCACCACCCACGACTTGGGAATCAGGTAATCCAGGTTGGTGACCGGGTTGAACGTCATGTAGCGGTCGACCGCGGCCGGCACGTTCCACGCCGGGATGTAGCCGATGCCGGCAAAGCCCAGGTTGACCGGGGCGTACTGCAGGTCGCCGGCGACGTTGGCGTCGCCCTGCGCGCCGAGCAGGATGTTGCCTTCGGCCTGGGTTTTTTCCTTGCGGCGGTCGGCGTAGTTGACGCCCACGTCCACGTCCTGGAACCACGACAGCGCTTCGGGCATGTTGAACGTGCCCTGCAGGCGCGCGCCCTTCAGGCGGTCTTCCACCTGCGGCAACTTGCCGTAGCCGGAGCCGTAGATGGTGTTGGTCAGGTACAGCGCTTCAGGGTTGGAGTAGTCCAGGCCCGGGCGGATCTGCGAGAAGCCATCCGGGTTGATGGTCAGCCCGATGGTGTCCAGCTGCGGCATCGGGGTGAGCTGCAGGTTGTTCTCCAGGTTCAGCTCATCGCGGGTGGCCTTGGAGTAGTTCACATCGGCGGTAAGCTTGAAGCTGTCGAAGGTCAGCTCGTTGTTCCAGCCGAACGCGTCGATCTTGTCTTCGCGCTTGTTGTACATGCCGCGCACCAGCGGGTACACGCCGCTGGCGGTGCCGCCGGTGAAGGTGCCGTTGCCGTTCACCTGCGGATTGGTGATCAACAGGCCCGGGGTGTAGCCGCCGTTGTAGTTGCTGAGGTTGACCTCGAACTGGTTGGCGGTGTCGATCTGCTCGGCCTTGGTGTGGAACATGTCCAGCGTGCTGGTCCACACGTTCGACGGGCGGAACTGCACGGTGGCCATGTAGCCGTCACGCTTGGCGTTGCCGGTACGGCGCAGCGCCTTGATGCCGTCGGAGAACGCGGTGCCCGGTGCCACGCCGGGGCGGTTGCCCTGGTCGGTCTGCTCGGTGGTCCACGGCTCGTACAGGCCCACCTGGTTTTCCTGGATCGGGTTGTCGCTGTGCGCGTAGCCCAGCGCGATGCCCCAGGTGTTATCGGCGAACTGGTCGATGTAGCTGGCGCTGAAGCGGTTGCCGAAGGCATCCACGTTGGCGGCCTTGCCCAGCGAGTTCTTCGAATAGCGGCCGCTGAGCGCGATCACGCGCTCGCCGAACGCCAGCGGGCGCACGGTCTGCATGTCGATGGTGCCCGACAGGCCCTGGCCGACCAGCGCCGCGTCCGGGGTCTTGTACACGGTCACGCCGTTGACCAGTTCGGACGGGTACTGGTCGAATTCCACGCTGCGGTTGTCGCCGGTGCTGACCACTTCACGCCCGTTGAGCAGGGTGGTGGCGAAGTCGGGCGACAGGCCGCGCACGCTGATCACCTGCGCACGGCCGGCTACGCGCTGGGCGGCCAGGCCGGGCAGGCGGGCCAGCGATTCGGCGATGCTCACATCCGGCAGCTTGCCGATGTCTTCGGCCGAGATCACCTCGACCACCGAGGTGGCGTCCTGCTTGATCGCAATGGCGTTTTCGATGCCGCGGCGGATGCCGGTGACCTGGACGGTATCCAGGTCGGTGGCGGCGTTACCCGCCGGCGGTGCGGTGGTGGTGGACTGCGCCAACGCCAATGACGGCGTCAGGGCGACGGCCAGCGCGATACTCAGCGCGCTGCGCTTGCGATTCAACATTTTCCCCTCCCAGGCAATGTTGCCAAACTCATGTTGTGATCAACGGCGATGCGTTGCCGCAGGTGTCATGGCGCGGTGGCCGTTGACTGCGTGGCTATGGTAGGCAGCGCGCCTTCGGCGTGAATCACCCTGCATACGTATTCAATGAAAATGCGGGATTATGGAACCGGTTTCAGCGGCGCCACGACCAACGGTCGTGCCCTACCGGGGCATTGACGCCCGCGGTAGGTAACGACCGCTGGTCGTTACGGCTTCACAACGGGGTGAACCGGATGGCTTGGCCGCCACCGGGCGCCAGCACGATAGTCAGGGTGTCAGCGCTGGTGACCTCGCGCGTTTCGCGCGTGAACGCGAACGGATTGGACTGGTAATCCGCACCCTCCCCATCGCGGTAGATCTCGGCGCGGTAGCGCACGCCTGGCTCCAGGAACGACAGCGGTACCGGCAGCGAACGGCCATGCTCATCGGTGATGCTGCCCAGGAACCAGTCGCGGCTGTGGCGATCCTTGCGCGCGATGGTCACGTAGTCGCCCACCTCACCATCCAGCACGCGGGTGTCGTCCCAGTCCACGGCCACATCCTCGATGAAGCGGAACGCCTCGCGGTGCTGTTCATAATGCTCGGGCAGGTCGGCGGCCATCTGGATCGGGCTGTAGATCACCACGTACAGCGCCAGCTGGCGGGCCAGCGTGCTGGGAATGGGCTGGCCGTGGCGGCCCTTCAGGCTGAGGATGCCCGGGGTGTAATCCATCGGCCCGGACAGCAGCCGGGTGAACACCAGGTTGACCTCGTGCTCGGGCGGGTTCGGCGGCTGGCCCCAGGCGTTGTACTCCATGCCGCGTGCGCCTTCGCGCGAGATCCAGTTCGGATAGGTGCGGCGCAGCCCGGTGTCCTTGATCGGCTCGTGCGGATTCACCGCGATATGGCGCTTGGCTGCTTCCTGCACCACCTTCAGGTGATGGCGGGCCATGAACTGGCCGTCGTGCCACTCGCGCCACAGCGGGCCGCCGGCCGGATTGCGCCGGTCTACCTGGCCGTCGTCGCAGACATAGCCGCTCTTGAACGAATCCACGCCCAGCCGCGCATACAGGTCCAGGGCCGCGCCCAGCTGGTCTTCGTAGTGCTCGATCGCGCAGCCGGTTTCGTGGTGGCCGATCAGGTGCACGCCTTTCTTCGCGCCGTAGACCGACAGCGCCTCGATGTCGAAGTCCGGGGTGGCGCGGGTGAAATCGAAGTCGTAGCCGTTGCCGACCCAGTTGCCATCCCAGCCCGGGTTCCAGCCTTCCACCAGCACGCCCCGGAAGCCGTGTTCGGCGGCGAAGTCGATCACTTTCTTCGTCTTCGCCGTGGTCGCCGCATGCTTCGGGCCGGTGGCCCAGCTTTCCTGGTCCAGGTGCATCGACCACCACACGCCCAGGTATTTGGACGGTTTCACCCAGCTCACATCGCCCAGTGCGTTGGGTTCGTTGAGGTTGAGGATCAGGTTGGATTCCACCAGCCCGCCGGCGGTGTCGCTGATCTGCAGCGTGCGCCAGGGCGTATCGAAGGGCAGGGTGCGGCGCACCTTCCAGCCTTCGGCCGACGGCGACAGCTGCGCGCGCAGGCGCTGGCCCTCGGTACGCCGCAGCCACATGCCGGCGTAGTCGACCAGCGCCGCCTCGTGGATCGCCACGTGCAGGCCGTCCTGGCTGCGCAGGGTGAGCGGGGTATGGGCCAGCGGCACCTGGTCCAACGGCGTGCGCTGGTACAGGTACTCGTAATGGATGGGCTCGCCAGCAGGAATCCACCAGGCGGTGGATCGCGGGGGGATCGCGAATTCGGTCAGCTCGTCATCGATGATCGCCTCGCGCAGGCCCGTCTGCTGCGGGAAGTGGTAGCGGAAGCCCAGGCCGTCGTCGTAGACGCGGAACACCACGTCCAGCCGGCGCTTGGCACCGTTGCGCTCGCCCAGGTGCACGGTGACTTCGTTGTAGTGGTTGCGCACGCTGCGGCGCTCGCCCCAGGGCTGTTCCCAGGTGTCATCGACGCTGCGCGTGTCCTGCCCGAGCACGAGCAGGTCGCGGTCCAGGCGGCCGTCGCGCAGCTGGAAGCCCAGCTTGGAGTCGGCCACCACGGTCTGGCCCAGGCGCTCGACCCGGTAGCTGGGGTTGCCGCCATCCAGCTGCAGCGACACCTTCAGAATGTCGCCCGGTGAGCTGGCGCTGGCCACCGTGACCGGTTCAGCGTGTGCGGCGGTGGTGCAGACCAGCAACGACAGTGCCAGCCAGGCCAGCGGGCGGGGCGCGGCAACAGCGCGCAACAACGGCAACTCCAGTGGCATTTCCCCTCCCAGGGCAGCGCATATCTGCTCCGGACTATAGCCACGCGTGCCGCGGCCTCACCGCGCCACGCCATGAATACGTATGCAAGCGGGCACCGATATCGACTGCGCAGTGCGACGGGCGACGGTCGTCGCCTACCATGCAGGCAGGCACCCTGGGAGGGGGCCGCGACGACAGCGCCCCGGCGCTGGCGAACCATACCGCGTGCAAGAAGGGAGGAAGGCCGACGGGCGCAAGCCGGTCCGCCGCTTTTCGATGCTGAAAACGATCTGCTTGACCGCTGCCCTCGGGGCGGCGCTGGTATCCACCGCTGCGGCGGCGGACCTGACATTCGATGGCCGCACCGCGCGCGCCACCGCCGCTGCCGACGGCAGCTTCCAGCTGCTGGCCGATGGCAAACCGGTGGCGATTGCCGCCCAGCCGATGCGCAGCCGCACCGACAGCGTGATGTTCGATGCGCTGTTCGCGCTGGCCCAGCAGGACATGGCCGCCGACCGCGTGGATGCAATCCGCGACCCGGCCTTCAATTTCGGCAACCCGGTGGACTGCGAGTGCTTCCAGACCGGCGAGCGCTGGCCGTACGTGTGGACGCGCGATGTGAGTTTCGCCGCCGACCTGGCGCTGGCCCGGCTGGAGCCGATCCGCACCCGCCAGTCCCTGCAGTTCAAGCTGTCCAAGGCACGCGACGGCGTCACGCCCGGCCTGTTCGTGGCCCAGGACACCGGGTCCGGCGGCAGCTGGCCGATCAGCAGCGACCGCGTGGTGTGGTTCCTGGCCGCACGCGACCTGCACGACAATTCCAGCTTCATGACCGAGACCTGGCAGGCCCTGCAGGCCACCCTGGCGCAGGACCGCGCGATGGTGTTCGATGCGCGCACGGGGCTGTACCGCGGCGAGACCTCGTTCCTGGACTGGCGCGAGCAGACCTACCCGGACTGGACCCGCAACGACGTGCGCTTCATTGGCGACTCCTTCGCGCTGTCCACCAACGTGCTGCACTACCAGGCGCTGCGCCTGGCCGAGAAGTACGCCCGTGAACTCGGCGACGCCCGCGCCAGCGAGTACGCGGCCTGGGCCGACGCGCTGGCCACGCAGATCGACGCGCGCTTCTGGCGCGAAGACGCCGGCATGTACATGAGCTACATCGGCGAAGCCGCACACCCGGTGCCCTTCGCCAAGTACGACCTGCTGGGCATCTCGCTGGGCGTGCTGGCGGAGGTGTTCCCGGCCGAGCGTGCCCGCCGTTCGCTGGCCAACTACCCGTATGTGGACGGCGGCAGCCCGGTGGTGTGGCCGCAGGAAGCGCAGCAGCCGATCTATCACAACCGGGCGGTGTGGCCGTTCGTCAGCGCCTACTCGCTGCGTGCGGCACGCAAGGTGGATGATGCCACCCGCGTCCAGCGCGAGATCGAATCGCTGATGCGCGGCAGCGCGCTGGCGGGTTCGAACATGGAAAACTACGAGATGCGCACGCTCGCCGTGCACGTCGACGAGGGTCCGTTGAGCGGCCCGGTGGTCAACTCACCGCGCCAGCTGTGGTCGGTGGCCGGCTACCTCTCGATGGTGCTTGAAGGCGTGTTCGGGGTGGAGGCCAACGGCACCGTCGCGCCCAAGCTGCCGGTGGCGCTGGTGCCGCAGCTGTTCGGCAAGCGCGACAGCATCGAGCTCGACACCGGCAGCACCCGCTACATCCTCAAGCGCCCACGCACCCTCGACGGCGACCTGCTCGTAGCAAAGAAGATCGAGCGCAAGGGCAACACCGTAACCGTCCAGCTCGAACCGCGTACGGACACGCCACGCGTGTCCGCTTTCCGCGCAGACCCGGCTAACCCCAACGCCTTCGCCCCCGCCACCCCCGCCGCACCGGCAGCGCAGAAGCGCGGCAACACCTGGACGATCGCCATCCCCGCCAACCACCAGCTCTGGCAGGACGGCATCGCAGTGGGCAGCTCCGCCACCCACACCGTCACCAACGACGGCCACCAGCACTGCCTCAGCCTCACCCGTCGCGAAGGCGCCCTCGAATCGCTGCACAGCCCGATGACCTGCATCGGCCCGCAGCAACGCCTGCCCGGCGCAACCCAGTGGGCCTGGACCGCCGCAAAGCCCACCCGCGTCCGGATCCGCCTCCACTACGAAAACGCCAATGGCCCAATCAACACCGGCGTCACCGCTGCCGTGAAGCAGCTGGCCGTGCACTGTAAGGGGCAACCGGTCCAGCGCGCCACGATCGTGATGCCGCACAGCATCGGCCCGCAGGATTCCACCGCCGCCGAATTCGACCTGCCCAAAGGCAGCTGCCGTTTCACCCTGGAACCTGGCTTCAACATGAGCGCACTGGAACACTTCGCCCAGTACAACGGTGGCAAGGGCGGCCGCGACGGCGTGCTCAACGCGGCCAACGTGCAAGCGCTGCTGATCGCACCGGTGGCCGGCAACGCGGAGGCCACCCGATGAGCCGCACGGCCAAGCCGACCCTGTCGTTCTGGCAGATCTGGAACATGTGCTTCGGCTTCCTCGGCATCCAGTTCGGGTTTGCCCTGCAGAACGCCAACGCCAGCCGCATCTTCGAAACGCTGGGCGCGCCGATGGACGCCGTGCCCGGGCTGTGGATCGCCGCACCGCTGACCGGTCTGCTGGTGCAGCCGATCATCGGCTACCTGTCCGACCGCACCTGGACCCGCTGGGGTCGCCGCCGCCCGTACTTCATGATCGGCGCGGTGTTCACCACGCTGGCCCTGCTGGTGATGCCGAACTCGCCCACGCTGTGGATCGCGGCGGGCACGCTGTGGGTGCTGGATGCCTCGATCAACGTCTCGATGGAGCCGTTCCGCGCGTTCGTCGGCGACAAGCTGGCCCCGCGCCAGCGCCCGACCGGCTACGCAATGCAGAGCTTCTTCATCGGCGTGGGCGCCATCGTGGCCAGCTTCCTGCCGTTCATCCTGGCGCACTTCGGCGTGGCCAATACCGCTGCCGCCGGCGAAGTGCCGCCGACCGTGCGCTACGCGTTCTACTTCGGCGCGGTGGTGCTGCTGGCCTCGATCGCCTGGACGGTGTTCAGCACCCGCGAATACTCCCCGACCGAGCTGGCCAGCTTCGATGATGCCGAGCCGCCGGCCGTGCACCAGTCCGCGCCTGTCGCCGGGCCGCCGCCGATGCTGCAGATCGGTGGCTGGATCGCGCTCGGCCTGGCGCTGGCTGCGGCGATCGCCTGGCGCAACGGCGACAAGATGCTCTACGTGCTGGCCGGGCTGTGCATTGCCTACGGCCTGCTGCTTGGCGTGGCGCGGCTGCTGCCGGGCCCGCACATGCTGGCCACCATCGTCGATGACCTGCGCAGCATGCCGCGCACCATGCGCCGCCTGGCGTGGGTGCAGTTCTTCTCGTGGTTTGCGCTCTTCGCGATGTGGATCTATACCACTGCCGCGGTGGCCGGTACCCACTTCGGCTCCACCGATCCGTCGTCGGCCGCCTATAACGAGGGAGCCAACTGGGTGGGCGTGCTGTTCGGCGCGTACAACGGCTTTGCCGCACTCGCCGCGTTGTTGATTCCGCTGATGGTGCGGCTGATGGGCCTGCGCCTGAGCCACCTGGTCAACCTGTGGTTGGGCGGCCTCGGCTTGATCTCGCTGATGCTGATCGGCGACCCGAAGTGGCTGCTGCTGTCGATGGTCGGGGTCGGTTTCGCCTGGGCCTCGATCCTGTCGCTGCCGTATGCACTGCTGTCTGACAGCGTGCCGGCGGCCAAGATGGGCGTGTACATGGGCCTGTTCAATTTCTTCATCGTCATCCCGCAGCTGGTCGCGGCCAGCGCGCTGGGCTTCATGCTGCGCCTGTGGCTGGGCGGCAACCCGATGCACGTGCTGGCGCTGGGTGGCGTCAGCCTGTTGATCGCCGGGTTGTGCGTGCTGCGGGTGCCGTCCCACCAGGAGGTTGTCTGATGCTGTCTCGTTCGCGTTTGTGGCTGGGCCTTTCGTTCGCGCTGCTGGCCGGCCATGCCGTTGCCGCCCCGCGCCCCGAGTACGTGGGCACGTTGGAGCCGTTCGCCAGCGATGCGGTGTACTTCGTGGTCACCGACCGCTTCGTCAACGGTGACCCGTCCAACGACCACCGCGACCAGGGTGGCAAGCACCGCACCTTCGACATCCCGGTGCCGTGCCCGGACAAGGTCGACGGCAACATCGGCTATCTCGGCGGCGACTTCAAGGGCGTGCTCGACAATGCCGACTACATCCGCAACCTCGGTTTCGGTGCGGTGTGGATCACCCCGATCATCGACAACCCGGATGAGGCCTTCACCGGCAGCAAGCCGATCAGCTGCACCAGCACCCTGACCGACCGCGGCAAGACCGGCTACCACGGCTACTGGGGCATCAATTTCTACAAGCTTGACGAGCACCTGCCCAGCGCGGACCTGGATTTCGCCGGGCTCACCCGTGGCCTGCACGACGCCAAGCTGAAGGTTGTGCTGGACATCGTCGGCAATCACGGTTCGCCGGCCTGGACCATGCCGGTGAAGCAGCCGCAGTTCGGACAGATCTTCGACAAGGACGGCAAGCTGATCGCCGACCACCAGAACCTGCCGCCGCAGCAGCTGGACCCCAATCACAACCCGCTGCACGCGTTCTACAACAACATCGGCCCGGTCGACGCGGACAAGGGCTCGATCTTCGACGGCAACCTGGCCGAGCTGGGCGACTTCAACCAGGACAACCCGGCAGTGATGGAGTACCTGGTGGGCGCCTACCTGCAGTGGACCGCACAGGGCGTGGATGCGCTGCGCATTGACACCATCGGCTGGCTGCCGCACCCGTGGTGGCATGAGTTCGTCAACCGGATCCGCGCCAAGCATCCGGACATGTTCATGTTCGGGGAGGCGTTCGACTACGACGCAAGCAAGATCGCCGAGCACACCTGGCCGACCAACGCCAACGTGAGCGTGCTGGACTTCCCGCTGCGTGGCGCGATGTCCAGCGTGTTCGGCAAGGAGCAGAAGGGCTTCGAAGCGCTGGCCGAGCCGCTGCACCTGGTGGGTGGGCCATACGCCAACCCGTACGAGCTGATGAGCTTCTACGACAACCACGACATGGCGCGGCTGGATGCCACCGACGACGGCTTCATTGACGCGCACAACTGGCTGTTCACCGCGCGCGGCATTCCGGTGCTGTATTACGGCTCGGAAACCGGCTTCATGCGCAGCCGCGCCGAACACGCCGGCAACCGTGCGTACTTCGGCCAGCCGCGGGTGGATGCGGCCCCGCAGAGCCCGATCTTCGGGCCCCTGCAGCGGATCGCCAAGCTGCGCGAGGCCACCCCGGCCCTGCAGCGCGGGCTGCAGGTCAACGAACGCCTGCAGGGCGACCAGGCGGTGTTCTACCGCGTACTGCAGCACGGCGATGCCGCGCAGACCGCGCTGGTGCTGCTCAACAAGGGCGACACCGCCAGCACCTTCGAGGTCAGCCGTTACCTGCAGCCGGGCACCTGGCGTGATGCGCTGGGCGGCGGCAGCCAGGCGGTCAAGCGCAGCCTGAAGGCCGACGTCCCCGCGCACGGGGTGAAGGTGTACCTGCTGGAAGCGGCGGTGAACCAGAAGGAACTGCAGGCCGAGCTGGCGAAGGCGGTGGCGGACCAGCAGGCGAGGACCACGCGCCTGTCCCGGTAGGTACCCACCGTTGGTGGGTACGCCCTGACCACCGACCAACGGTCGGCGGCTGCCGACCGGGTAGAATCGCCCCATGACCGACCTCACCCCACTGACCCCGATCGAAGCCCTTCTGCAATCCGCCATGGACGGGAAGACTCCGATCGGTGCCTTCATGAAGGCCTTTGTCGCCTCGGACGTGGTGCTGCTCACCGGCAGCCTGGTCACCCCCGACGGCAGCGGCTTCGACCCGCTGCTGTTCGACAAGCAGGGCACCCTGCACGTGGCGGTGTTCACCCACATGGAGCGGGTCGGCTTCCACAGCCAGCAGGCGCCGCACACGATCCGCATGCAGATGCTGGAGGTGCTCAAGCGCGTACCCGGTGGCTATGGCGTGGTAGTCAATCCGGGCACCTCGCTGGGCCTGGAACTTTCCCCGGCAGGCATCGGCGCGATCCTGAAGGATTTCGCCTGAGCGAGGGCCTGCCGTGCCCGCTCCACGCGGTTTGCACATTGCTGAAGTGGACTTAATGTAGAGACCTCGATCACACAATCTCTACACAGTGCTGGTTGCTAGACTCCGCCGTCAAAACAGGGGTCTTACATGCAGACAGAGTCGTCGCGCGTCACCACCGGTGTACAGGGCCTGGATACCATCCTCAGTGGCGGCTTGCCGCAGGGGCGCCTCTACCTGTTGGAAGGCCCGCCCGGCTCGGGCAAGACCACGCTGTCCCTGCAGTTTCTGCTGCAGGGCCTGAAACAGGGCGAACGCTGCCTGTACGTGACCCTCTCGGAAACGGCGGAGGAACTGCGCGAGGTGGCCAGTGCGCATGGCTGGTCGCTGGAGGGCCTGCACCTGTTCGAGCTCGGCTCGGCCGAAGATGCGCTGGGCAATGGCCGGCTGCAGTCGGTGCTGCATTCGTGGGAAGTCGAGCTGGATGAAACGGTCAAGCTGGTCCTCGGCGAAGTGGATCGCATCCGGCCCAACCGGGTGGTGTTCGATTCGCTGTCCGAGCTGCGCCTGCTGGCCCAGGACTCGCTGCGCTACCGCCGCCAGATCCTGGCCCTGAAGCAGTTCTTCGCGCCAAAGAGCGCCACCGTGCTGCTGGTGGACGACCTGACCTCGGGCGCCGATGACCGCGACGGCCAGCTGCACAGCCTCTGCCACGGCGTGATTTCGCTGGAACGGCTGACCCTGGACTTCGGCGCAGCGAGGCGCCGGATGCAGGTGCAGAAGCTGCGCGGCGTGGATTTCGTCGCCGGCTACCATGACATTGCCATCCGCACCGGCGGGCTGGAAGTGTTTCCGCGGCTGATTGCTTCGCACCACCATGACGACTTCGGCGGGGAGACCCTCGGCAGCGGTGTGGCGGAAATCGACAACCTGCTCGGCGGCGGCCCGTTGCGGGGCACCAGCACCTTGTTGACCGGTCCGGCCGGCAGCGGCAAGACCAACGTGGCACTGCAGTATGTGTGGGCCGCCTGCGAGCGCGGCGAGAGGTGCTGCATCTTCGAATTCGACGAGCGGGTGGGCACGTTGCTGGCCCGCGCCAAGGCGCTGGATATCGACCTGGGGTCGCACCTGGCCTCGGGCTTGCTGGAGATCGTGCAGATCGACCCGGCCGAGATCTCACCCGGTGAGTTTTCCTGGAACGTGCGCAAGGCCGTGGAGCAGCGCGGCTGCAGCGTGCTGGTGATCGACAGCCTCAACGGCTACGTGGCCGCAATGCCGCAGGAAAAGCAGCTGATGCTGCAGCTGCATGAAATGCTGTCCTACCTCAACCAGAAGGGCGTGGCCACGTTCCTGATCAACCCGCAGCACGGCCTGGTGGGTACGATGTCCACCGGCAACCTCAACGTGTCCTACATCGCCGATGCGGTGATCCTGTTCCGCTTCTTCGAAGCACAGGGGCGCATCCGCAAGGCGATCTCGGTGATCAAGAACCGAGGCGGCGCGCACGAAGACACCATCCGCGAGCTCAAGATCAACGGCAAGGGCCTGGCACTCAGCGCGCCGCTGAACGAGTTCAAGGGCATCCTCACCGGCACGCCGGAGTTCGTGGGCGATTCGGCATCACTGCTGGCCCATCCTTATGCAGGATGACCCCGGGCGCGGCGGCGTTGTCCATATCGTCGCCCCGTTCGGCCGCGATGCGGCCAGCATTGCGTCGGTACTGGATGGCGCAGGGCTGGCCACCCGGCCGGCCGATACCCTGGACGATCTGGCCGCTGCGCTCGACGATCAGGCCGGCGTGGTGCTGATCACCGAAGAAGCCATCGCTCGTGGTACCGATTGCCTGCTGCAACGCCTCTCCGCCCAGCCTGCCTGGTCGGACCTGCCCGTCATCCTGCTGCGCTCCCCGCGTGCGCACCGCCGTTCGCCGTTTGACAGCCTGCTGCCGCGCACGGTCAACGTGGTGGAACTGGATCGGCCGCTGGGCGGCATGTCGCTGCTCAGCGCCGTGCAGGGCGCGCTGCGTGCGCGCGAGAAGCAGTTCCTGGTGCGCGACCAGATGCGTGCGTTGGCCGACAGCCGCAGCGCGCTGGAGCGCAGCGCGAAAGCGGCACTGGAAGCCAGTCGCCAGCATGCACTGGAGCTGGAAACGGTGGTCGCCGAGCGTACCCGTGAGCTCGAGGCACAGATGGCCGCGCGCGAAGCCAGCGAAGCGGCACTGCGGCAGTCGCAGAAGATGGAGGCCATCGGCCAGCTGACCGGCGGCATCGCGCATGACTTCAACAACATGCTGACCGGCATCCTGTCGGCGCTGGATATCGTGCGGATGCGGCTGGAGCTGGGGCGCACGGATGATCTGGAGCGCTTCCTGGATGCGGCCACCACCTCCAGCCAGCGCGCCGCCGCCTTGACCCAGCGTCTGCTGGCATTCTCGCGCCGGCAGTCGCTGGACGCGCGGCCGGTCGAACTCAACGCACTGGTCGGCGCGATGCAGCACCTGCTGCGCAGCACGCTGGGCGAAGGTGTTCGTATCCGTACCGAAGAGGCGCCGGCACCGCTGCATGCAGCGCTGGACACCAACCAGTTCGAAAGCGCGCTGTTGAACCTGGCCATCAATGCACGCGATGCGATGCCCAACGGCGGTGAGCTGGCGCTGCGGACCTTCCCGCTGCGGCTGGCCGATGGCGAGCGCGCCAGCGTGCCCGCCGGCGATTACGCTGTAGTGGCGGTTTCCGATACCGGCACAGGCATGCCGCCGGAAGTGGTGGAGCGCGCCTTCGAGCCGTTCTTCACCACCAAGCCGATCGGCAAGGGCACCGGCTTGGGCATGTCCATGGTGTATGGCTTCATGCAGCAGTCCGGCGGCCATATCGCTATCGATTCAACGCCAGGGCAGGGCACCACGATCTCGTTGTTCATTCCGCAGGTGGAGGCCGACGCCGAGCCGGAGCCGGCCGCGGACGCGGCGCCGGTGGCACTGGGTGCCGGCCAGTCGATCCTGGTGGTCGAAGACGATCCGCAGGTACGGATGCTGGTGACGGTGGTGCTGGAAGACCTGGGTTACATGGTGGAGGTGGTGAGCGATGCCGACGGCGCGCTGCCGGTGCTGGCGTCAACGCGGTGGCTGGACCTGCTGGTCACCGACGTGGGCCTCCCAGGGATGAACGGCCGCCAGCTGGCCGAGATCGCCCGCCAGTCGCGGAGCGATCTGCCGGTGCTGTTCATGACCGGCTATGCGGAAAAGGCACAGGAGCGCTCGGCCTTCCTCGAGCCCGGCATGAGCATGATCGCCAAACCGTTCCTGCTGGAGGCCTTCAGCGACGCGGTGCGCAGCGCGCTGGCCGATGCCATCAGCGACGCCAGCGCCTGAGACCCTGACCAACGGCACCCTGACCACCGTCACGCGTCGGCAGGGTCCACGGTGACCCACACTGTCTGCATCGATGGATTGAGGGGGGTGGCATGCAACGCAGGTTATGGATCGCAACGCTGTTGGTTTCCGCCTTTCCATCGCTGGCCGCCGCGCCGGTCGATCTGGCGACGCTCGACCGGGAAATGACCGGCCCGCGCACCCAGGTGCTCGTGCTGGGCAGTGTGCACCTGAGCGAGGTGGAAGGCGGCATCCAGCCCGGTGCGCTCGGTCCCCTGCTGGACAAGTTGGCCGCCTACAAGCCGGACATCATCACCGTGGAAGCCATCAGCGGTGAGCAGTGCGATCTTGCCGAGCGCCATGCCAGCGTCTACGGACCGGACTACTGCGCCAGCACCGACGTGGCGCGCACGGCCACCGGCCTGCAGATCCCGGCCGCGGTTGAGAAGATCAACGCCGCCCTCGACACGTGGCCGAAGGCACCCACGCCAGCCCAGCGCCGCCAGTTGGCCGCATGGATGCTGGCCGCCAACGAGCGGGCCTCGGCCTACACCCAATGGCTGCAGCTGCCACCGGCGGAGCGCCGCGCTGGCGATGGATTGGATGCCACGCTGGTTGCCCTGCTGAACACCATCGCCAGCCGCCAGAACGAGAGCTACCTGATCGCCGCGCAGCTGGCCGCGCGACTGGGCCTGCCGCGCGTGTACGCCATCGACGACCACACCGGCGACAACATCCAGGTCAAGGATCCCAAGGCGTTCGGCACCTCGCTGGAACAGGCGTGGAACGCTGGCAAGGCAGAGCTGGACAAGAACACCGCCATCGAGGACAGGCTGGCGAAAGCGCGCGACCTGCTGCCGCTGTACCGCTTCATCAATGCGCCAGAACGGCTGAATGTACTGACCGATGTCAACGTCGGCGCCACGCTGCGTGCAACATCAGCCGAGCATTACCCGCAGATATGGGTCAGCGGCTGGGAGATCCGCAACCTGCGCATGGTGGCCAACATCCAGCAGACGTTCCGCGAACGCCCGGGCGTGCGCGTGCTGTCGGTGGTCGGTGCCTCGCACAAGCCGTGGTTCGACCAGTGGCTGGGCCAGATGCAGGGAGTGGACATCGTGGATGCGGAGCAGGCGCTCCGGTAACAGGCTCAGCGCCCGGCCAGCGACGATTCCCGCAGTACCAGCTTCACCGGAATGGTCTGGCTTTCCACCGGCTCGCCCTGGATCAGCGCGAGCAGGCGTTCCACCAGCAGCTGGCCGGCCTGCTTGGTGTCCTGCTGCACGGTGGACAGGGTGGGTGATACCGACGCTGCCAGCGGAATATCGTCGAACCCGGCCAGCGCCACATCCTGCGGAATACGCAGGCCATGCTCGCGCAATGCCCGCATCGCGCCGATGGCGATCAGGTCGCTGGCCGCGAACACCGCATCGATGGCCTGTCCATCGCCCAGCAGCGCCTGGCAGGCGTCGTAGCCGGAAAGCTCGGTCGTAATCGCATCGAACTGCAATGCCGGGTCCACCGGCACGCCGCGTTCGGTCATCGCGGCCACATAGCCGCGGTAGCGTTCCTCGAACTCGGGGTAGTGGCTCGACGCATGGCCAACAAAGGCGATGCGCCGGCAGCCCTGGTCGAGCAGGTGGGTGGTGATGTCGAAGCCGCCCTGGAAGTTGTCGCAGCCGATCGACACCCCGGGTTGGTCCGGCAGGGCCGCGCCCCAGCGCACGAAATGGGTGCCTTGTTCCACCAGCCGCTGCAACCGCTCGCGTGACTCGTGGTAGTCACCATAGCCGAGCAGGATGATGCCATCGGCCTTGTTGCTGTCTTCGTAATCGGCCTGCCAGTCGGTGGACAGCTGCTGGAACGACACCAGCAGGTCGTAGCCGCGCAGCGCGCAGGCGCGGGTGATCGAGCCCAGCATGGCGTGGAAGAACGGGTTGATCAGGGAATCGTCGTTGGTGGGATCCTCGAAGAACAGCAGCGCCAGCGTGCCGGCATTGCGAAGGCGCAGGCTGGAGGCGTTCTTGTCCACCTTGTAGTTCAGCTCCCGGGCGATCTTAAGGATCCGCTCGCGGGTTTCCTGGTTCACCATCGGGCTGCCACGCAGCGCCCGCGACACCGTGGGCTGGGAAACCCCGGCCAGGTGGGCGATATCCAGGGAAGTGGCTTTGCCGCGGATGGTCATGAAGGGCAGGGCTGGGACGACGGAAGCCATGATGCCACGGGACGTGGGACCGTGGTTTTACCCCCGGTTTTCGGCCAGCATGTTGCAGAACAGCGCACCCTGTTCAATCGCATCATCCAGCGCCACGTGGGTATGCGGCAGCCGGTCGAACCAGCGCTTGGGCATGCTCCGTTTGGTGACGCTGCGGTAGTCCTTCTTCAGCATCGCCATGGAAAAGGTCTTGATATCCAGCGCTGAATGCGAAAACGGGCTCTCCCCGGCGAACCGCATCAGGTACCAGTACACGAACAGGAAGTCGTACCCCGCCGGATACGCCACGAACACCGGCTTGCCTGGCAACGCCTTCAGCCACGCGACGTAGCGGTGCATCGCCGCCTCCGGCGCCTCGCAATCGCTCCGGCAGGCCGCCCACGCCACTGGTTGGGTCGCCCACCACGCCATGGTATCGGGATGGCCCTGCGCCTCCGGGAGCGTGTTCAGATTGGCCGAAAAGGTCGTGAGCAGGGTCTTGTCGGCCAGATACGCCGCCGACCCGAAGCTCAGCATGGAATGCGGGCCGGGAATGGGGCCATCGGCCTCCACATCGGTGCTGACGTAGATTTCCTGCCTGTTGGCGCGGGGTGGGGTTCGTGGTAACTGGTTCATCGGTGCTCACGGACGAACAAGGGAGATGGCATGAATCTGCCGATCAGGGTAACGCTGCTGGTGGTCGCATTGGGGTGCAGCGCCAATGCAGTCGCCGGCGCCCGCCTGCAGGCCGAGATCCTCCCGGTGAGCGGTGGGCGCGGAGCGTCGATCGAACTGAAACTTGTCAATGTGGGTGACCGGGCTGCAGTGGTGTGGGGTCCCTCTCTTCCGCAGCCGAATGCGCGCGGAATGCTGTTGGACGATTTCTTCGTGGTGACGCTGCCGGATGGAGCTGAAGCCGAGTACGTCGGAATCCTTATGGACAGGTTGCCAGCCGTCCCAACTCTTCTCTCCCTGCCTGCTGGTGGCACGTTCAGCGTGGAAGTCGCGCTGGACAAGAGCTATCGCCTCGCGCCAGGAGCGGGCTACAGGGTCGCCTTACGTCTCCCCGTCGGCTATCGCAGCGATGAAGCGCCGGACGGCGCGTGGACACCTGTTTCTCCCGTCCCTCTGCTGATCGTGATGCCTGAAGGGAATCCAGGCACGCGGTAAGCCCGGGGACCGGTTGGACCCCCCTCCGAGGTTGCCTCAGCCGGCGGCGCAACTGGGTGCAGGCCCAATCCTGACAAGGGTTTGGCAGGAATCCGACCTCCAGCGGGGGCGATCCTGACAGGGGCGGAGCGAGCAGGGATGGTAGAATGCCCCGTTCTGCAATCCTACCCAGATCACACGCAGGGCAGCCCCCGTATCGGCACCGAACAGAGTGTGATATCTGTCGGGCCTGCCCTCGGACAACGGAAGAGCAAACCCTATGGCGCGCGGCATCAATAAAGTCATCCTGGTCGGCAACCTCGGCAACGACCCGGACGTGAAGTACACCCAAGGCGGCATGGCGATCACCCGCATCAGCCTGGCCACCACCAGCGTCCGCAAGGACAAGGATGGCAACCAGCAGGAGCGCACCGAATGGCACCGCGTGGTGTTCTTCGGCAAGCTTGGCGAAATTGCCGGTGAATACCTGCGCAAGGGCAGCTCGGTCTACGTCGAAGGCAGCCTTCGCTACGACAAGTACACCGGCCAGGATGGCGTGGAGAAGTACTCCACCGACATCATCGCCGACGAAATGCAGATGCTGGGCGGCCGCGGTGAAGGCGGTGGCGGTGGCGGCGGCGGCGGTGGTGGTGGTGGTGGCAATTACGGCGGCGGCGAGCGTCCGCAGCGCCAGCAGGCCCCGCGCCAGGAATACGGCGGTGGTGGTGGCGGCGGCGGTCAGCGCGGTGGTGGCGGTGGTGGCTACGGCCAGCAGCAGCGCCCGCAGCAGCAGCCGCAGCAGTCGGCTCCGCCGATGGACGACTTCGCGGACGACGACATTCCGTTCTAAGCGCAGGTTGTTTCCTGGACGACCAAAAGGCCCGCCGATAGCGGGCCTTTTGCTTTCCACACCTTTACGTAGTGACACGCCGGGCGTGTCATGCTGTCATGCGTCCGCCAGCCGACACTACCTGCGGCTGGCAGCATGATTGACCAGGTCCCAAGATGGGACTAGGAGTAGGTACTCACGCAGAGTACGACAAGATCAACGCCGCCAAGGTGGACAAATCCTGATGAACACTCGACCTCTCCATTCCGAGCACGACTATCACGAGGCCAAGCAGAAGCTTGCCGCCTGGTTCGATGCCCTGCCTGAGCCGGGTACCGAGCAAGGTGATCTGTTTGAAGTCCTGCTGATACTGGTCGCCAACTACGAAAGCACCCATTTCCGCCTCGAGGCCCCCGATCCGATTGAGGCCATCGAGTTCCGCATGGCTCGGGAAGGGCTGGATGTTTTGATCGGTCACTGAATGCATGAGCTATCACTGGGGCTTCGTGCATTTCGGGCCGGAAGTGATTACGTTCTTTCAGGAGCGATGGGCGCGGTCGTGCAGCCGACGAATGCCTGTTTGTTGAACCTGTTCGTCTCCGAACAACGCTCTATCGAGTAGTGCGAATCCTGCTTGAAAATGCGTATTCTCGTAATGTAATCATTGAAGAAGCACCGTCTGTTGAACTCGATCAGTTCGGTGCCCTTGCGCCCACCGGGAGGTGTGATGTCGGTGATGACCACCCGTCCATCAGCGCCGCATTCTCCGGTTGCCTGCGGTGGCAACACCACGACTGAAACGCTTGGCCCACCCTTGCATCGGAACGTCTGCCTGCCTGTTCGCGCACGCTGATAGCCGTCTTTGTCCGGTCCCGGTGCGGACGTGGAGAAATCGGCTGTCGCTGCGATGATGGTCATGCCCCCTTCGCTCCCGCACTTGTAGGCGGCACTTACCGGTGAGCTTGTCTGCCAGGCCTCCGAGGCGTGGGCAAAAGCGGGCGCTGTCAGGAGTGCCAGCGCCAGCGGATAGGTTCGGAGGGTCATGCGCTTACTTTCCCACAGTCCAACGGGCTCGAAGACCGCATGAGAATGGCCCCACTTGCAATGTGTTGCCGAATAAGCAACATTTGTCGCCTGATGAGCAACACGTCGCCACCGATGGACATCCTGTTCCCGGCCACCCGCCAACGGGTGCTGGCAGCGCTTCTTTTGCAGCCGGATGCCAGCTTCCACCTGCGGGAGCTGGCCAGGATCACCGGCACCCACGCCGGTACCCTTGCACGCGAACTGGACAAGCTCACCGGATCCGGACTATTGCTGCGAAGCGAACAGGGTAATCAGGTCCACTACCGGGCAAATCGCGCGTGTTTGCTGTTCGATGACCTGGCTGCGATGTTCCGCAAGACCCATGGCGTGGTGCCTGTCCTGCGCGACGCCTTGGTTCCAGTGGCCGATCACGTCTCGTTGGCGTGGGTCTTCGGCTCGGTGGCGAAGGGCACCGAGGTCGACGGAAGCGACGTGGATCTGCTGGTTCTGGGCGATCTGGGGTTCGCTGACCTGGTGCGTGCCATCCACCCCGCGCAGGAAGTGTTGCGCCGGGAGATCAATCCTGTGCTGTACTCAATGGAAGAGTTCATGCGGCGCGTGCAGAACGGTGATGCGTTTGCCAGCGAATTATTGGCAACGCCCAAGCTGCTGGTAACAGGAAACAGGGATGACCTTGGAAAACTTGCTGGCAATCCGGCAGCTACAAGCGCACAACGCTGAACCCATCTCGCTGCGCAATCCAAAGAGATCAATGGCTGCGTGAGCGTCACGCAGTAGCTTGCGGCTGCAGAATTCACTCGGCGGCATACGACACCGGCAGACTGCCAGTAGTTACGGGCACTGAATTTCATTGTGCCCTGCAGCATCCATTTTCGTGCAGTGCGTCTTGCAAAAAAACGAACTACTCCTCTATGGTGCAATCGATTGCATTGCAGTGAATAGTTGCGTTTGATACCGGTTGGGAGGCCGGAAAGCGGATGCCCGACCATTCGATTGGATCGATCCAAGGTGCGCGCGTCACGCGGCGCGATGCGCTGCGTATTGCGTTCGCCGGAAGTATTGGCCTGGCAACCGCAGGCGTGACGCCCTCGATGGCCGCCATCGCGCCGCTCAAGGGCAACCTGAAGCATTCGGTCGCCCGCTGGACCTTCCCCAAGTTATCGGTGGCCCAGCTCTGCCAGACGGTAAAGGGCATCGGGTTCGCCGCCATCGACCTGGTGGGGCCGGAGGACTGGCCCACGCTGAAGGCACACGGCGTGTACAGCTCGATGTGCAACGGCGCGGAGCTGGGCCTGACCAAGGGCTTTGCTGGTCGCCAGTTCCACGACCAATTGGTGGAGCGCTACACCCGGCACATCGACCTGGTCGCCGATGCCGGCTATCGCAATCTCATCTGTTTTTCCGGCAATCGCAACGGCATGGACCCGCAGGAGGGAATGGCTAATGCCGAAGCCGGACTCAAGCGCATCCTCGGGCATGCCGAGAAGCGCGGCGTGGTGCTGGTGATGGAGCTGCTGAACTCCCGGGTCGATCACCCGGACTACCTGTGCGACCACTCTGCATGGGGCGTGGAGCTGTGCCAACGGCTCGGCTCGGATCACTTCGGCCTGCTGTACGACATCTACCACATGCAGATCATGGAGGGCGACATCATCGCCACCATCGGCCGGCATCACGCGCATTTCAAGCATTACCACACCGCGGGCGTGCCGGGCCGGCACGAGATCGGAGACCAGCAGGAACTCCAGTATCCCGCCATCTGTCGCGCGATCCGCGACACCGGTTTCGATGGGTACCTGGCGCAGGAGTTCATGCCTGCGGCACCCGATCCCATCGGTTCGCTGCGCGAGGCGATCCGCCTCTGCGACGTCTGAAATTGATATCCACCCAGGTGAAGTAGAACCCATGGCAGACAATCATTACGACGCAATCGTCGTCGGCTCCGGCATCAGTGGCGGCTGGGCGGCGAAGGAACTGACCGAGAAAGGCCTCAAGGTCCTCATGCTGGAACGCGGGCGCAATATCGAGCACGTGAAGGACTACGTCAATGCGATGAAGGAACCGTGGGACTTCCCACACCGCAACCGGCCCACCCAGGCGATGAAGGCCGCCTTTCCGGTACTGATGCGCGACTACGCGCTGGCCGAGAACCTCGAGGGAATGTGGGCCGACGAACAGGATTCGCCCTACATCGAGACCAAGCGCTTCGACTGGTTCCGTGGGTATCACGTCGGTGGTCGCTCGTTGATGTGGGGGCGGCAGAGCTATCGTTTGTCGGACCTGGATTTCCAGGCCAACCTCAAGGATGGCATCGCCACCGATTGGCCGATCCGTTATGCCGACATCGCGCCCTGGTACGACCACGTGGAGAAGTTCGCCGGCATCGCCGGTACGCGCGAAGGGCTGGACGTATTGCCGGACGGCGAATTCCTGCCGCCGGTTCCGTTGAACATCGTCGAAAAAGACGTGGCCGCGCGGATCAAGCAGGCCTTCGGTGGCACCCGGCACATGATCCATTCGCGCACCGCCAACATCACCCAGCCCAAGCCCGAGCAGGGACGCGTCAACTGCCAGTACCGCAACAAGTGCATCCTGGGCTGCCCGTTCGGCGCCTACTTCTCGACCCAGTCGGCCACGTTGCCTGCGGCCATGAAGACCGGCAACCTCACCCTGCGGCCGTTCTCGATCGTCAAGGAAGTGCTCTACGACAAGGACCGCAAGCGTGCACGTGGCGTGGAGGTGATCGATGCCGAGACCGGGCAGACCTACACGTACACGGCCAAGGTGATCTTCCTCAACGCTTCCTCCTTCAACTCGACCTGGCTGCTGATGAACTCGGCCACCGACGTGTGGGAAGGCGGGCTGGGCTCGTCGTCCGGCGAGCTGGGCCACAACGTGATGGACCATCATTTCGGCGCCGGTGCCTCCGGCCGGGTCGAAGGGTACGATGACAAGTACTACTTCGGCCGGCGCCCCTGTGGCTTCTACATTCCGCGTTTCCGCAACGTCGGCGGCGACAGCCGCGGCTACACGCGCGGCTTCGGCTACCAGGGCGGCGCCAGCCGCAACGGCTGGTCGCGCGAGATCGCCGAACTCAACATCGGCGCCGACCTGAAGGAGGCGTTGACCGTGCCGGGCGACTGGCGCATCGGCATGACCGGCTTCGGCGAAATGCTGCCGCACCACGACAACACGATCCGCCTCGACCCTGACCGCAAAGACAAGTGGGGGCTGCCGGTGTTGGCGATGGACGTGTCCATGCGCGCGAACGAGAAGGCCATGCGCAAGGACATGGCCGCCGATGCCGCCGAGATGCTGGAGGCCGCCGGGGTCAAGGACGTGGAGATGCACGACAACGACTACGCGCCGGGCAAGGGTATCCATGAAATGGGCACCGCACGCATGGGCCGTGACCGGAAGAACTCCGTGCTGAACCAGCACAACCAGGTCTGGGATGCGCCCAACGTGTACGTGACCGACGGTGCCTGCATGACCTCCAGCGCCTGCGTGAATCCCTCGCTGACCTACATGGCGCTGACCGCACGCGCGGCCGACCATGCGGTGCGCGAGCTGAAAGCGGGGAACCTGTAATGGAACGTCGCGACCTGTTGAAGATGATCGTCGCCGCCACGGGCGCAGCCCTGGTCGGCCTGCCCGCGCTCGCCAGTGGCCAGGCGCCGGTGGCGGGGGCGAAGACCGCCTTCTCCGCCGCCGATATCGGCACGCTGGACGAGATCGCAGAAACCATCCTACCGCGCACGAAGACGCCGGGGGCGAAGGACGCCGGTGCCGGTGCGTTCATGGCGCGGTTCGTCACCGACTGCTACACCGCCCAACAGCAGGCGGCATTCCATGCCGGCCTGGCTGACATCGACAAACGTGCCGGCGGACGCTTCGTGGCGCTCGCGCCGCAGGCCCGCACCGAGCTGCTGCGCACGCTGGATGCGCAGGCCCGGAAACGCGCCACCGAGGTGAGCGAGACCGGTACCGCCGAAGGCGGTGAAGCGACGCCGCACTACTTCACGATGATCAAGCAGCTGGCCATCTTCGGTTTCTTCACCTCGAAGGTGGGGGCAACCGAAACGCTGCAGTACGTCGCCGTGCCGGGTCGCTACGACGGCGACCTGGCCTATGTCCCCGGTACCCCCGCGTGGGGCACCAGCTGATGAGGAACCCGATGAGCAAGCCCCTGCTGATGGCCGTCTGCGTGCTGGCTGCAACGCCTGCATTCGCGCAGGCCGATGACCCCGCGCGCGATCCGACCAGGACCGAGGTGTGGAAGCCGGTGCCCGCGACCGTGGCCACCCCCATGAACGCCGCGCCGTCCGATGCGATCGTGCTGTTCAACGGCAAGGATGTCTCCGCGTGGGAGTCGGAGACGGACGGACCCGTGCCCTGGAGCGTTGCCAACGGCGCGCTGACCGTGGTGCCGGGCAGCAAGGGCATTCGCACCAGACAGGATTTCTGCGACATCCAGCTGCATGTCGAGTGGCGCGCGCCCACCGCGACCAAAGGCTTCGACGGCCAGCATCGCGGCAACAGCGGCATCTTCCTGCAGGAGCTGTATGAGCTGCAGGTGCTCGACAGTTACAACAACCCCACCTATGCCAACGGCCAGGCCGGCTCGCTCTACAAGCAGGCCATGCCGCTGGTGAACGCCTCGCGCAGGCCGGGCGAATGGCAGGCCTACGACATCATCTGGAAGGCACCGCGCTTCTCACCGGGCGGTGGGCTCACGTCACCGGCGCGCATCACCGTGCTGCACAACGGCGTGCTGGTACAGGACGACACCGTGCTGTCGGGCAAGACCGAGTACATCGGCGCGCCCTCGTATGCACCGCATGGGTGCGCGCCGCTGTACCTGCAGGAACACGATTCCAAGGTCAGCTACCGCAACATCTGGGTGCGGAAGCTGTA
The DNA here is from genome assembly GCF_034044835.1 of Stenotrophomonas sp. CFBP8994. Classification (NCBI taxonomy): domain Bacteria; kingdom Pseudomonadati; phylum Pseudomonadota; class Gammaproteobacteria; order Lysobacterales; family Lysobacteraceae; genus Stenotrophomonas; species Stenotrophomonas sp. CFBP8994. The sequence continues at coordinate 172,470 of NZ_JAXCWT010000005.1, forward strand.
GTGGGAAGCTACTTCGCCAGGTAGCTGGCGAGGTTGCCGATGTCCTGTTCGGAGAGTTGGGAGAAGGGCGGCATCAAGCCGCCGCCCTTCTTGATCTTGTCCTTGATCTGAGCCGAGTCCAGCCGCTTGGCGACATCGGTGAGCGCGGGGAATGTCGGCGGAACGCCGGCCCGGTTCGCACCGTGGCAGGCAATGCAGTGCGTCGCGTAGAGCTGCGCGCCGGCGGCGGGATCGTCCTTGGACCACGCGGCAGTTGCAAACGTGGTTCCACACAGAACCACGGCCATTGTCAGGATCGTTTTCAAGCAGGGCTCCTTGGCTGGCTAGCGCTGTGCGCTGGCGGGCAGGCGGGCGGTGAGGTGTTGGCGCAGGTAGTCTGCGCCGGTCTTGATGACGGCGGCCGGATCACGCGGCTGGTCGTGTTCGACGATGTACCACTGCACCCCGGCAGCGGCGGCGGCAGGCAGGATCGCGTTCCAGTCCAGCACGCCCTGGCCGACGGCGGCAAAGCCGCCCTCGGCTTCGGCCTGGCCCTTGGGGGCATTGTCCTTGGCGTGCACCGCGAACACGTGGCCGCGGAACTTGCCCAGCATCACCACCGGGTCATGGCCGGCACGCGCCACCCAGGCCAAGTCCAGCTCGGTCTGCAGGTCGGGGCCGGCTGCGGCGAACAGCAGTTCCAGGCCGGTCTTGCCGCCGAAGTCGACCAGCTCGAAGTCATGGTTGTGGTAGGCCAGGTGCATGCCCTGGGCTTTCACCTGCGCCGCGATCCGGCCCAGTTCCTGGCCCAGGGCGGTCCAGCCGGCGGCATCGGTCGGCCGATCGTTCTTGTCGAGATACGGCACCACCAGCGTGGTGTTGCCGATCGCGCGGTTGAAGGCCACCACGCCAACCAGGTCCTTGCGCAGATCGGCCAGCTGCACGTGCGACGAAACCGCCTTGATCGAATAGCGGTCCAGCAGCTGCTTGAGTTCGGCGGCGCTGACGTTCTGGGTGCCGACCGTTTCCACCGCGCCCACGCCCGCGTCGTGCACGATCTTCAACTGCTGGTCGAGCGTGCCGGCGTTGCGCAGCGTGTACATCTGCACCGCGATGGGCTGCTGTGGACCGGCCGCGTCCCCGGCGAAGGCGGGCAGGGCGGCGAGCAGCAGCAATGCGAGGGTGGTGGTCCGGCGTGCAGCAGTCTTCATCAAGAAATCCTCGTGGAGTTCAACCGATGGCGGTCCAGGCGCGCGACCTGGCCGATGCAATGACGCGGTCGACGATCAGCGCCGAACGCAGGCCGTCCTCGAAGGTAGGCAGGCCCTGCGGCCGCTCGCCGTCGATGGCGTGATAGGTGTCGGCGACGAACGCCTCGAAGCACTGGGCGTAGCCCTGCGCGTGGCCAGGCGGCAGCACCGCCAGCCGGCGTTGCTCGGCACTGCCGGCGCCAGGTCCGCGCACGAAGGTTTCCTCGCGCTGGTCGGGCTGGCCAATCCACAGCCGCTCCGGGTCTTCCTGGTTGAATGCCACGCTGGCCGTGGCGCCGTCGATCTCGAACCAGAGCCGGTTGTGGCGCCCTGCCGAGACCTGGCTGACCGTCAACGAGGCGAGCGTACCTGCGCCGGTCTTGAACATCGCTGCGGCGACGTCCTCACTGGTTACCGCCTGCATCGCGCCGCCCGCCGCCGGCGTGGTGAAGCTCTGCCCGCCCACGGAACCCCGCTCGGCAACCACGGTGGCGAACGCGGCGCTGACATCAACGAAGCGCTCGCCGCTGACCCATTCCACCAGGTCGCACCAGTGCGAGCCGATGTCGGCGAACACGCGCGAGGCGCCGCCCAGCGCCGGGTCCACGCGCCAGTTGTTGCTGGCCGGGTCCAGCAGCCAGTCCTGCAGGTAGCTGCCGTGGATCAGGTGCAGCGGCCCCAGCTCGCCCTGCGCGATGCGTGCGCGCGCCTCGCGCACCACCGGGTGGTAGCGGTAGACGAACGGCACCGTGGCAACCAGCCCGGTCGAGGCAGCCAATGCCGCCAGGGCCTGGGCGTCTTCCAGCGTGGTGGCCAGCGGTTTCTCGCAGATCACGTGCTTGCCGGCTTCCAGTGCCGCCTGCGCCATGGCGCGGTGCAGGTGGTTGGGCGTGCACACGTGCACCACCTGGACCTGCGGATCGGCGACCACCTCTTCGATGTCACGATAGCCGCGCGGAACATTCCATGAGCGCGCCACTTCCTCCGCGCGTTGCGGCGACGAGGCGACCACGCCGCGGACCTCCGCGCCGGCAAGCAGCGCCGCGCGACGATGCACGGCGGCGATCATGCCGGTGCCCACAATGGCGATTCCAAGCTTGCGCATCGTGTCGGCTCCTCAGTGCGTGCTGGGCGCGGCAGCCAGCGCCGGCCGGTCGCGGAACAACAACAGGAAGGCGACCAGCACCACCAGCGCCACGCCGGCCGGGAACAGCCAGATCCGCTGCCAGTCCGGGCCCGCCGCCGTGGTGTAGTGCTCCACCACCGCGCCGGACAGGAACGTGCCGATCAACATGCCCACCCCGTAGGTGGCCAGGGTGATGAACCCCTGCGCGCTGCTGCGCGCGGCGGGGCCGGCATGTGCGTCGGTGTAGATCTGGCCGGTGACGAAGAAGAAGTCGTAGCAGATGCCGTGCAGCACGATGCCGATCACCAGCAGGGAGAAGCCGCCGCCGGCATCGCCGAAGGCGAACATTACGTAGCGCACCACCCACGCCGCCATGCCCACGGCCAGCATGGTCTTGACCCCCAGCCGAACGAACAGGAACGGCATGGCCAGCATCAGCAGCACTTCGGACACCTGGCCCAGCGATTGCAGGCCGGCCGCGCCGCGCACGCCCAGGTCGTTGAGATAGGGGTTGGTGAAGTTGTAGTAGAACGCCAGCGGAATGCAGATGGCGATGGAGGCCAGGAAGAACACCAGGTAGGAGCGCGACTTCAGCAGCCGCAGCGAATCCAGCCCCAGCACCTGGCCCAGCCCGGCGTCGCGCTGCTGCGCCAGCGGCGGCGTGTGCGGCAGGGTGAACGCATACAGGCCCAACGCCAGCGATGCCATCGCTGCCATGCGGAAGGTCAGTTCAAGCGTATGCGCCTGTTCCCAGCCGAGCCAGCCGATCAGCACGCCGGCCACGATCCAGCCGACGCTGCCGGCCACGCGCACGGGCGGGAACTGCTTCTCCGGCGACTGCATGTGCCGCATCGCCACGCTGTTGGCCAGCGCCAGCGTCGGCATGAACAGCAACATGTAGCCCATCACGCAGGCGAAGAACGTGTTGAAGTCCGTCGCCGTAGACGCCAGCCACATCAGCACCGCACCGGCCAGGTGCAGGACCCCGAGAATGCGCTGCGCCGCGAAGTAGCGGTCCGCGATCAGCCCGACCAGGAACGGCGCCACGATGGCGCCGATGGACTGGCTGAGGAAGGCCGTGGCCACCTGGCTGGCGCTGGCCTGGAGCGGGCCCTGCACCAGGTACGTGCCCAGGGTCACGAACCATGCGCCCCAGATGAAGAACTGCAGAAACATCATCGCGCCCAAGCGCGACATGGCGTGCCTCATGGCTTGCCCTCCCAGGCGGTAATGGCTCAGATACCCAGCATGCGGCGCAGCGATGCAGGATCCGCACCGCTGTCGGCAAAGTCGTCGAAGGAACGTTCGGTCACGCGGATGATGTGGTCGCGGATGATGGCGGCGCCCTCGCGCGCGCCGTCTTCCGGGTGCTTCAGGCAGCACTCCCACTCCAGCACCGCCCAGCCCGGGAAATCGTATTGCGCGAACTTGGAGAAGATCGCCTTGAAGTCGATCTGGCCGTCCCCGAGCGAACGGAACCGCCCCGGACGATCGATCCAGTCCTGGTAGCCGCCATACACGCCACTACTTGCACTGGCGCGGAACTCCGCGTCCTTGACGTGGAAGATGCCGATGCGCGGGTGATAGCGGTCGATGAAGCCCAGGTAATCGATGTGCTGCAGCAGCAGGTGGCTGGGGTCGTACAGCATCTTCGCGCGGGGATGGTGGTCCACCACGTCGAGGAAGCGCTCGAAGGTTGCGCCGTCGTGCAGGTCCTCGCCCGGGTGGATCTCGAAGCACAGGTCCACGCCGCAGGCGTCGAAGGCGTCGAGAATGGGGCGCCAGCGCCGGCCAAGTTCGGCGAAGGCTTCTTCCACCAGTCCTGGCGGGCGCTGCGGCCAGGGGTAGAAGTAGGGCCAGGCCAGCGCGCCGGAGAAGGTGGCATGCGCGGTCAGCCCCAGTCGCTCGCTGGCTTTGGCAGCCAGCAGCAGCTGCTCCACGGCCCAGGCCTGGCGGGCGGCCGGATCGCCGCGCTTGTCCGCTGGCGCGAAGCCGTCGAACAGGCCGTCGTAGGCGGGATGGACGGCTACCAGCTGCCCCTGCAGGTGAGTGGACAGCTCGGTGATCTGCACGCCATGCCCGGCCAGCATGCCGGCGATGTCGTCGCAGTACGCCTGGCTGCGGGCGGCCTCGGCCAGATCAAACAGGTGCGGCGCGCTGGTGGGGACCTGTACGCCAGAATAGCCAAGGCCTGCCGCCCACTGGGCCAGCGTGTCCAGCTGGTTGAAGGGCGGTGTGTCGCCGATGAACTGTGCCAGGAACAGCGCCGGACCCTTGAGCGTCTTCAACGTGATTCACCCTGATGCAATCGATTGCATTACCCTAGCAGGACGTTCCGCAAAACCTGTTGTGCACTGCACAGCGACAAGAAGAACCCAACACCCATGGCAACCATCTACGACATCGCAAAGCACGTCGGCGTTTCCGCAGGCACGGTGTCGCGGGCGCTTTCGCGGCCGGACAAAGTCCTGCCGGCCACGCGCACGCGCATCGAGCAGGCCGCTGCCGCGCTGGGCTATGTGCCCAACACGGTGGCCCGGACGCTCAAGACCCAGCGCAGCGGCAAGATCCTGGTGACCGTGCCGGACATCGCCAATCCGTTCTTCGCCCAGATCCTGCAGGGCGCGGAGGAAGCGGCGCAGGCGGTCGGGTATGCCGTGCTGCTCGGCGATACCCAGCATCGACCCGAGCGCGAAGAACGCTACGCGCAGATGCTCCGCCGCAATGAGGCCGACGGCATGATCGTGCTCGGCCATCGCCTGCCGCCGACCGCGCGCGCGATCGTGCAGCAGCAGGGCACCACCGCGCCGGTGGTCAATGGCTGCGAGTTCGACCCCGCACTTGGCATCCCCAGCGTGCACATCGATAACGCCGCCGCCGCGCGCGCGGTGATGGACCACCTGTACGGTCTGGGCCACGAGCGCATCGCCGTGGTCGGCGGGCCGCCCGACAATCCCCTGCACCAGCAACGTCTCGAAGGGGTGCGGGCCGGCAGCAAGGCGCGCGGTCGCCTGCGCCACCTGAGCGTGGTGCCGGGGGATTTCTCAGTGGAATCGGGTCATGCGGCGGCAATGGCGCTGTTGGCCGGCGCGACGGTGCCCACCGCGATCTTCTGCTTCAGCGACCAGATGGCGCTGGGGGTGCTGGCAGCCTGCCGGGACCTGGGCATCCGCGTGCCAGACGCGCTGTCCGTGGTCGGCTTCGACGACCTGGCATCGTCCAGCTACCTCACGCCCGCATTGACCACCGTCCGGCAGCCCATGCGGGAGATCGGCGAGCGCGCGGTCAACCTGCTCCTCGCCATCATCGAAGGCGTGGATGTACCGCTGCAGCAGACGCTTGAGTTCAGCCTGATGGTGCGGGGTTCCACTGCTGCCTATTGCAAGCAGGCAGTGCCTGGTTGCCCCACGCTGGGCTCGAAGGCCAGACCGACACGCTGATCATCTGTTTCACGGTAGACGATCGCTCTGCAACGGCTGCCCTCGTATTCCCTTGATCCGTAACGCGGCTCAGTAAGGATGCGCTTTTCCGCAGGCCAGCACGTGGTTGTAATCGCTGGACATGCATTGGTAGAAGGCGCGCTTGTTGCCGTCGGCCGCTTCGCAGTCGGCCGTGGTGAGCTGCGGCAGCAACGCACGCAATGGCGCGGCGGAGGCATTGAACTGTTCCGCCGCGAGGTAACCGCCGCGGACGTTCTTTTCGCCCACTTCCAGCATGGTTTCCACGCCGTACCGAGCGTTCTCGACGGCCTTGGCGCAGTTCAGTTCGTTCTCGCCCTCGCGGACCTGGAGCAGTTGCCGGGAAATCTGGTCCGCATCGGCCACCGCGCGGTCGCGGGCGCTGGGCGCGGCGGTCGTGTCGTCGGCGGCAGACACCACCGGGCTCAGCGCCAGCAGCAGGAGTATCGCCGCCGCGCGACCGGTCCAGCGGGTCGAAAGGTTGGGCATGCGGTGACTCCAGGGCGGGAACGCGCGATGATACCGCGCCCCTGTGCTGGGGTACCTCGTTCGCAGTTCCTCCTGCCAACCTCTGGAATCCACCATGATGCGATTCGTCTTGTGCGTGCTTTCGCTGTTTGCGTTCGTTGCCCCCCGTCGGGGCCCGGGATTTCGTTAAGAAGAGTGCCACGCAGTCGGTCGCTCTCCCGGAGCCCGACAAGGCGCAGCTGATCTTCCTGCGCCCGTCCTCGCTGTTCGGCGGCATGTATACCATGTTGAGTGAAGTGACCCCCGAGGGTGACCGTTTCATCTCGGCCATCGGTGGAAAAGACAAGGTGGTGTATTCCACGGCCCCCGGCAGGAAGATGTTCGTCTCCAACGATGGCATGCGCGTGCATTTCATGGACGCCGACCTGGAGGCCGGCCGGCGCTACTACGTACTGGTCCGTCCCGTGTATGGCAATGGCTACCAGTTGCGGCCGATCCGGCGTGATGGGGGCAGCGACTACAGCATGGACAACCCGGATTTCATCAACTGGGTCCGGCAGAGCCGGCGCGTGGAAGCATTGGGCAGCGAGCCGCCAATGCCGGCACGGGCCCTTCCGCAGCTGGCAAAGGCCCGTGAGCTGGGCTGGGCCAGCTGGCTGGCAAAGACCTCGGCCGAGCATGCCGAGCTGACCCTGGAGCGCGCCGACGCTGTTGATCGGTAGTGATGCGGCGGGTCATCGCCAGCCTGCCTTTGAACGGGTAGGCTGCGCGGGACAGATTCCAAGGGAGTGGAGCGTATGTGGCGACAGATGGCAGCGGTGCTGGTGGTGATGGGGCTGTTGACCGGGATCACCCATTTCTTCAGGATTTCCTTCGTCGCCAAGGCCTCGTTCTCCTTCGAGGCGGGAGATGTAACGGGGGTCATGGTCGGAGTGTGGGTAGCGCTGCTGGGTGGGCTCATCTCAAGGCGCTACCGATTCGCCCTTGCCGTAGCCGCCATGTACCTCCTGGTGTGCTGCATGGCGGTGTACTTCGTCAGCCGGTTCATGGACGACGGCTTTCTCGGCGCGTTCCTGTTGAACGGCTGGAACAGCGTGGCCTACGTTCTGGGCGGCATGCTGGGCGCCTGTGTCGGTGTGTTCATCGGTAGTGGCCGGCGACGCGCCCGTGAGCGCGTCCTGCCCGAAGCCTGAGCAAGGCAGAGTCCACTCAGCGCGCGCTGCCCGCCACTACGCCGCTGCTTTCGCTTTCCGTTGCGGCCAGTGCACGCCACCACGGCGTGCCGGCATGTGGCGCGGAAAGATCCAGGCGTTCGCCCATTTCCGGCGTGGACAGCGCGATGCCGCGCTGCGCGGCCAGCGCGCTGACCCGCTCGAACGGCTCTTCCCAGCGGTGCATCGCCAGGTCGAAGGTGCCGTTGTGGATGGGCACCAGCCACTTGCCGCGCAGGTCCTGGTGCGCCTGCACGGTCTGTTCCGGCTGCATGTGCACGAACGGCCACTTGGCGTCATACGCACCGGTTTCAACGAAGGCGACATCGAACGGCCCGTAACGTTCGCCGATGCGCTTGAAGCCGTTGAAGTAGCCGGTATCGCCACTGAAGAACACGCGCAGCTCATCGTCCACGATCACCCACGAGGCCCACAGCGTCCGGTTGCCATCGCGCAGCCCGCGGCCGGAGAAATGCTGGGCCGGGGTGGCGGCGAAACGCACGCCATCGATCTGGGTTTCTTCCCACCAGTCCAGCTGCACCACGCGGTCCTGCGGCACGCCCCAGTCGATCAGGCGGTCGCCCACGCCCAGCGGGGCCAGGAACACCTGTGCACGCGTTGCCAGGTACTTGATGGTGGCGCGGTCGAGGTGGTCGTAATGGTCATGCGAGAGCAGCACGCCACGGATCGGCGGCAGGTCCTGCAGCGCGATCGGCGGGGCGTGGAAACGCTTCGGGCCCATCCATTGCACGGGCGAGGCGCGCTCGGAGAACACCGGATCGGTCAGCCACCAGCCACCGCGCAGTTTGATCAGCAGGGTGGAGTGGCCCAGCCGGTACATGCTGCGGTCCGGCGCTTCGGCCAGCGCCTGCGCGGTAAGCGCGCGCACCGGCGGCGCCTTGGGCGGGGTGGTGCCCGGCGGGCGGTTGAACATGAACTCCCAGAACAGCTTGAGCGTGGCGCCGAAGGATTCCTTCGGTTTGGCGGACACGTTGGTGAACTGGTCATCGGCGCGTTGCGGCGAGGTGTCGTAAGAGGCGATAGGCACGGTAGAGGTCATCCCGATCAGAACGGTGAGGGCGAAGGCGACAGCGAGTACAGGCAGGATGCGCATGCGTCTCCTTGGTCTTGTGGATGAGTGCGCAGGCACTCATTCATTGGCGGCAAAAAATTCAACGTTGAATGCCCTTCCAGAACAGGTCGAAACCGGCCTGCTGCAGGGTGTCGCGTTGCCCGGGCTGGGCGGCCATGGCCTCCAGCGTGGTTTCCAGCAGGCTGATCAGCACCCGGCCCAGGTAGAACGGAATGCGCTCCGGGTCGATATGGCGGGCAAGGCTGGCTTCCAGGGTCTGCAGCGTGGTGCCGAACAGCCCCGCGCAGTGGGTGCGGGTGCAGTCGGTGATGCGTTCGGACACCTTCAACTGGCGCAGTGCCATGCGGTCGATCGGATGCGCCGCACCCCAGACCAGCAGCGCGTTCCATACATGGTGCAACTGTTCGCGGACCTCGGCATTCGCCGGGAAGGTGCCACCGACTGCCAGCGCCAGGCGCTCTTCAAGGCGCACGAACAGCGCATTGAGCAGCGCGTCCTTGGTTTCGAAGTAGGTGAACACCGTGCCCTCGGCGACCTTGGCCGCCTTGGCGATCTGCGCGGTGGACGCGCCCACGCCCTGTGCAGCCACCAGTTGGGCGGCAGCAGCCAGGATCGCATCGCGTTTCGCTTCGCTGAGGGGGCGGGCCATGACGGGCTATAAGTGAGTGACCACTCATTTATAGGGCGCGGGACGCGAGGATGCAAGGGGCTGCCGGTCAGGATGGGGCGGCCGTTCAGCTCGCCCCATCGCCGTGCTCGGCACGCTGCTGACTCGGCACGCGCGCGTTGAAATTGATGGGAGGGCGGTCTATAAGGCGGTCAGGCACCTGCATGGGCATCGACGTGGCGACCACCCGACGCAAAGCAGTCCCCGACCCATCCACCGGCACGCCGCGCCTGCTGGCCGGTGGCAATCCGCAGATTCCCAAAGGCGAGGGCGATGCCCCCGTGCAGGCGTGGATCGCGGCAATACCCGACTGGAAGCGCGAAGCGGCCCGGCAGCTCGATGCGCTGGTCGTGGCAGCGGTGCCGGGCGTGCGCAAGGCGGTTAAATGGAACTCGCCGCTGTATGCCGCCGGCGATGACGGCTGGTTCCTGAGCATGCATTGCTACGCGCGCTACATCAAAGTGGCGTTCTTTCGTGGCAAGGCGCTGGATCCGGTGCCGCCGGAGGCATCCAAAAGCCAGGACACGCGCTACCTGCACGTTGTCGAGGACGTTCCACTGGATGCGAAACAGTTCACCCGCTGGGTGAAGCAGGCCAGCCGGCTTCCCGGCGAACGGATGTAACAGATCCCCTTCCACCCAACGTTGATCAGGACCCGGTCATGCCCCGTGCCAGCACCCGCAGCAAGCCGATTGCCACCGCTACCACCACCGCTGCACCGGACGACGCCGCGCAGCAGATCGATGCAAAGATCGCCGCGCTGGACGACTGGCGCGGCAAAACCCTGGCGCAGCTGCGCAGCATCATCCGCAAGGCCGACCCTGACGTGGTGGAAACCGTGAAGTGGCGCGGGGTGCCGGTCTGGGAGCACGATGGCATCCTCTGTACCGGCGAAACCTACAAAGCCGCGGTGAAGATGACCTTCGCCCATGGGGCCAAACTGGACGATCCGAAGGGACTGTTCAATTCCAGCCTGGAGGGCAACACCCGCCGTGCCATCGACGTGCATGAAGGCGAGAAGATCAACGAGGCGGCGTTGAACGCCTTGATCCGGGCGGCGGTGGGCTTCAATACGGCCAAGGCAAAAGCGAAAAAATCCCCCTCTCGCTGAACCGCGCAACCCAGAATTCCACCCCCTCGCGGTGGCACCTGTCGTCAACATCGGCAAAGATGGTGCGCTGCACGATCGCCGCTGGCGCGCGCGCATCCCCCCGGAACCTGGAATTGCCTGTGCTGAGTGTTGTTGGAGTAGTGCTTGCGTTGTATGTGGTGTGGCGCTTGATCTGGCCGCTGCGCGTGCCGGTCTCGGTACGTGGCCCGCTTGGCCTGCTGGTGCTGGCGCTGGCGCTGCACCACCGGATCGTGGCGCGGTTTGCCGGCACGATGGCTTCGCCGGAGATTCCCAAGGCGGCCCTGGTGGTGCTGGCCAGCGGTTTCACCGCGCTGCTGCTGGTGGCGGTGTTCCTGCTGGTGCTGGACGTCCTGCTGCTGGGCGCGCGCCTGCTGAAGCTGCCGCGCGCTGCCGATGCCCTGCGCCGCAGCTGGTTGCGGCCAGCGGTGGGCGGACTGGCGCTGGTACTGGGCATCTGGGGCGTACAGCAGGGCATTGCCGTGCCGCAGACCCGCCAGATCGAGGTGACCATTGCCGGCCTTCCGCAAGCGTTTGATGGCTATCGCGTGCTGCAGCTCACCGACATCCACGCCAGCCGCCTGCTCACCGGCGACTGGGTGGCCAAGGTGGTGGCTGAAAGCAACGCGCTGAAGCCGGACCTGGTGGTGATCACCGGCGACCTGGTGGACGGCAGCGTCGCCGCCCGCGCCAACGATGTACGCGCGCTGGGCCAGCTCCACGCACCGGATGGGGTGATCGCGATCACCGGCAACCACGAGTATTACGGCCAGTATGCGCAGTGGATGCCGGCATTCCGCGCGCTGGGCATGCAGGTGCTGGAGAACAGCCACACCCGGGTCACGCGCGATGGCGCGGTGCTGACCATTGCCGGCGTCACCGACCCGGTCGCGGCCCGCTACGGCCTGCCGATGCCGGACCTGAAGGCAGCACTGGCGGGCGCCGATTCCGGGGCGCCGGTGATCCTGCTGGACCATCGCCCGGGGGAAGCGCGCGCCAACGCGGCGCAGGGCGTGCAGCTGCAGCTGTCCGGGCACACCCACGGTGGCCACATCGTCGGCATGGACCAGCTGGTGAAGCGGGCCAACGGCGGGTACGTCTCTGGACGCTACGACGTGGACGGCATGACCCTGTACGTCAGCAACGGCGCCGGCCTGTGGCCGGGCTTCGCCGCGCGCCTGGGCGTGCCCTCAGAAATCACGCTGGTGACGCTGCGCCGCAGGCCATAGCCCATAATCGCCGCCAACGAGGCCGTTCGGTTTCCGTCAACGAGGACGCACGCATGTTGGTTTTGTTGCTGGTAGCGGGGCTGCTGGTGGTGAACATGGCGGCCTCGCTGTACGTATGGGCAAAGGCGGACGCGCCTGCATCGCAACGGCGCCTGCAGCTGCTCGTCATTTGGCTGCTGCCGGTGGTGGGGGCGGTGCTGTGCGTCATGTTCGTGGGGATGGCACGCACCTCCGAGGGCCAGGGTCCCGACGCTCGCTGGCACGGTGATGGCGGCGGCACGCACACCGCCGATCCGGGCGGTTGGCGGCTTCATGCTGAAAGCCGCGACGCGGACATTGGCGATGGCGCGGGCGCTGATGGGGGAAGCGGGGACTGACAGCCCGCCGCCGCCGCCGCACCCGCGCCGGGGCGCTTACCTGGCCAATGCTGGCGGTGTTGGCACGGTTGCCTGGACAAGGTCCGGGGCCAGCGCGTGGGCTACGGCCATGCGCAGCATGGCGGGGCTGATGTGGCGGCGATGCACGTGGTCGATGGCCGCCATGTAGAGGCGACCGAAGCGGTTGTGGGTGCGCACCCGCGTGCCCAGTGCAATCACTGCCGCGCCGTCCGCCTGCAGCTGCACACGGACGCACGAACGGAAGCGAAGGTGGCGGTCGTCCGCACCCAGCAGCACTTCGGCGCTGCGGTCGGTTGCGTCCACGCGCTGTGCATGGACCGGGAAACGACCGGCAAAGAGCGTGCTGCGGTCGGTCGAAAGCAGCGAGGAGACCGGGCAACCCAAGGCCGAAGTGCGCAGATGAAGCGGCGCCACCAGTGCATTTCGCAGTGCCATCAAACGGCCCACGCTGGGCGGTGGATTGAGCACGAAGCCTTCCAGCAGCGCTTCCAGCACCACGCTGGCCGAACGGCTTGCCACGCTGTTCGCGGGCAGCACCAGCGTGTTGTAGTCCTGGTGGTCGACGCCGTCGGCGAGCGCCCCGTGCAGCAGCGAATCCGCCGGCGGGGCGGGCAGCGCCTGCACCGGATGCCGGGCAGCGCTGCGGCCGATGTAACCCTGCGCCGGGCGCAGCCGCGCCAGCCACGCGCGCAGTGGACCGACCAGATCGCGTGTGCGCGCGCACAGGCCGGCCAACGCCGAGCGGGCCGGCGACTGCAGCGACAGGCTCACCACCGGAACGCGCGACAGGTCGGCCTGGTCCAGCAACAGCTGCAGCGTCTGCGGCAGGGTATCGGTCAGGGACGGAATGTCGGCGCTGTCCGCATCGATCTGCGCGCGCTGCGCCTCGGTCAACGCCCCGCTGCGTTCGTTGGCATGGCAGGAGAGCGCGAACAGCGCCGGGTGGCGCGGGTGGCGCGACACGAACTGGTGCCAGGTGCCGCTGCCGAAGCGCACCGTGAACAGGCAATCAGGCGGGATGTCCACGCAGCGCAGCGCATGCAGGAACGCAGCCGGGTCGCGCTGCAGCTGGGCATCGGACGCGGTGGAAAAGCGCAGCTGCGCACCGCCGCTGCCGGCGATGGCGGTGAACATGCGGGGCCCGGCATGGCGGTGGAACGGATGCCCCTGGCGCCCGACCGAGAACGAGTACAGCGACGACGCATCGTCGTGGGCCAGGTGCATGCCGCCGAGCCGTGCGGAGGGCTCGTCCAGCGCATCCACGAAGGCCGGATGCGCTGCCTGGCGAAGCCCGGCATCACGCAGCAGCTGGTCGCCGGCACCGATCCCGAGCTGGGTGATCAAGGCCACTTCAACCGGGCTGCCATCCCCGTACGAAGGCAGGCTGATGCTGGGGAACGAACGACTCACGCGGTGGGTGTCCAGCATGCCGGTCTCCTGGTGGCAGGGCTCAGGTCGAAGGGGTGGGTTTGCGCTTGGCGCGTGCGCGGCTCTCGCGCTGCAGTGGGCCGCCAACCGGGCAGACTTCGGCGGCCCAGGCGAACAGGGTGTTGGCCAGGCGGTCGGGCACCTGGCGGAAATACACGAACTGGCCGCGCTTCTCGCGTTCGATCAGGCCGGCATCCTCCAGGATGCGCAGGTGGCTGGACAGCGCCGGCTTGCTGAAATCAAAGCGTTCGCCCAGTTCGCCCGCGGTGAGCTCGCCACCGTTGAGGTAGGCCAGGATCTGGCGGCGGGCGGTGGAGGCCAGGGCCTCGAAGATGCGGTCCATTCCTGTAGTTAATTAATTCGTTAACTAATCGTGCGCCGTGGCCCTGGGTCTGTCAAGTGCCGGGTGCCGCATCGCACCGTCACCACCGCGTAATACGCAGCGCTTACCTTGCGCCGCACTTCTGGGGTTGGGGCGGCACAGTGGCCGAGCAGGCAAGAGGGCGGCTGGCGCGGATGTTCGTGGAACACGCGCCGGTGCTTCGGGGGTTCTTCGTGCGCCGGGGGGCGCGACAGGATGCCGAAGACCTGGTGCAGGAGACGTACCTGCGTCTGCTGCGTGCGCATGCGGGGCCGGGCGAGTCCATCGCCAACCCCGAGGCGTATCTGTTCACCGTAGCGCTGAACCTGGCGCGTGAGCAGGCCAGCCGCAGGCGCTGGTCGACCCTGCCGATCGAGGACATCGAACAGCTGGGCCAGGGCCTGGCCAGCGGGGAATGCGTGGAAGATGCCGCCGAACGCGAACAACGCAGCCAGCGCCTGCAGGCGCTGCTGGCCACGCTGCCCGAACACACCCGCGCCGTGCTGGTGATGCAGTACCGCGACGGGCTGAGCTACAAGCAGATCGCCGAGCGCCTGGGTGTTTCCCCGCACATGGTGAAGAAGCACGTCGTGCGCGGGCTTGCCGTGTGCCGGCGTGCGATGGCCGACCGCGAGGTGCTGCGATGAGCGCACCGTCGCTGCACCCCTCCGCGCTGACCCAGGCCGCCGCGCACTGGCATGCGCTGCAACGCCAGGGCGATGTGACGCCCGCGCAGCAGCGCGCCTTCATGGACTGGCTGCTGGTCTCGCCCGAGCACCTGCGCGAGTACCTGGTGATCAGCGAAACCGCGGGCGCGCTGGGGGAGGCGCTGCGCGCGATGCCGATCGACCTGGACGCACTGCTGGCGGCGCCGGCAGCGCAGGGCACGGGCGATAACGTCGTGCAGTTGCCGGCGCGCGCGCCGCGTGCAGCCGCGCCCGCGCCGGCCCGACGTCGGTGGCTTCCCGGTATCGCTGCCGCAGCCGCGCTGCTGCTGGCGGTGGGTGTCGGCACGCCGCTGGCGTGGCCGCATACCACCCGCTATGTGGCCGCCCATGGCGCGCCGCGCCAGATCGAGCTGTCCGACCACAGCATGCTTCATCTCAATGCAGAGAGCGAAGTCTCGGTGCGGATGAGCCTGTTCGGTCGACGCGTTGAACTGGAGCGAGGCCAGGCCAGCTTCGTGGTCGCGCCGGACCGCCGGCCGTTCGCCGTGCATGCCGGCGGCCTGAAGGTGACCGACATCGGCACCACCTTTGATGTCTCGCTGCTGCGCGAGCAGGCGCGGATCGCGGTCAGCGAGGGCCGCGTACAGGTACACGGTGATGGCGGCCGCGGGCGCCTGCTGGCCGATCTGTCGGCGGGCAAGGTGGCCCAGGTGGACTATCGCGACCAGCGCGTGCAGCTGCGCGATGAGGACGCGGCCAGCATGATCGCGTGGTGGCAGGGCCGCATCGTGTTCCGCGACGAGCCCCTGCGCGAAGTGGCCGACCGCTTCAACCGCAGCAACACCCTGCGCCTGCGCGTGGGCGATGACGCCGGCGCGCTTCGCCTGACCGGCAACCTGCGCGCCGATGACCTGGGTTCGCTGCGTGCGTTCCTGGACCAGCAGCCGGCGCTGGTCATCCAGCAACGTGCCGATGGCATCCACGTACGCATGCGCGACGTGGCCGAAAGCGTTGTCAAAAAAAATTCATCGAATTAGCGGTGCCCGATCCACGCCTTGCCGCGTCGTAGTTGGGGAACGCCACCGCCATTCCCTCACTGGATCCCACGATGCGCTGCACTCTGTTCCTTTCGATCGCCCTTGCCCTGCAGGTCACCGCGACGGCTACCGCTGCAGAACCGACCCGGCTTGCCGCCGATGCCATCGCCTCGCAGCCGCTGGACATGGCACTCAACGCGCTGTCGCGCCAGACCGGCCTGCAGTTCGTCTACAACGCGCAGGTGGCGGGGAATCCGCGCACCCCGGCGGTGCCGGCGGGCCTGAGCGCGGAGGCGGCGCTTGACCGCCTGCTGGCCGGCACCGGGCTGCGCTACCGCTACCTCAATGCCGGTACGGTTACCATTGAAGCGGCGACGGCGGGCAACGCGCCCACCTCCGGCGTGGTTGCGCCGATGGCGGCGGCCGAGGCCAGGGCCGCAACACTGCAGGCTTCTGCTGGCGACGGCGCCGCGCCCGGCGCGCAGAACCTGGAAACCATCCAGGTAACCGGAAGCTACAGCCGCAGCCTGGAACAGGCGGTCGACCTGAAGCGCAACAACATCGGCTTTTCCGATTCCATCGTCGCCACCGACGTGGCCGACTTTCCGGAACAGAACCTGGCCGAAGCGCTGCAGCGCGTTCCGGGCGTGACCATCGAGCGCAGCAAGGGCCTGGGCACCAAGGTCAACGTGCGCGGCCTGCCGTCCGAATACACGTACGTGTCGATCAACGACCTGGCCACTGCTTCGGGCAGTGGTGGGCGTGACGTGGAATTCGACATGTTCGCCTCGGAGATCATCCAGCAGGTCACGGTGCAGAAGTCGCCCACCGCCGCCGACGAAGAGGGCGGCATCGCCGGCTCGGTGAAGATCACCACCGCGCGACCGTTCGATTACAACGAGCGCAAGCTGGTGCTGTCGGCCGAGGGCGCACACAACAGCATCTCCGAAGAAGTCGACCCGCGCTTCGCCTTCCTGGCCGCCGATACCTGGGGCGACTGGGGCGGCCTGGTGTCGTATTCGCAGTCCAAGCGCACCAACCGTACCGACTCCACCTCGGGCATCAACTTCCGCCCGATGTCGCGCTTCCTGGGGGCGTCCGGCACGCGCGGCACCCAGGCCCAGGCCGTGCTGGCCCGCGACGCCGGGGTGAACATCGTCAACCGTACCGACACCGATGAAACCAATCGGGTGGTCTTCCAGGACAAGGTCGGCGACCGCGTCTACCTCAACGAGCAGGACAAGTGGGGCGCCACCGCGTCGCTGCAGTACAAGCCCAGCAGCAGCTTCAGCCTGACCTTCGATGCGATGCTGGGCGGCTACGATTCAACCGAGGACGAGTACGACGCGGCGGCCTATTCCGCCTCCAGCCGCAGCACCCTCGACACCATTCACGAATACGACGCCAGCACCCTGTCCGAGTACGGCATGGTGGTGCTGCGCGATGTGTCCTACACCGCCACCCAGCACGAGATGCTGAGCAAGGAGCGGATCAACAAGACCGATTACAGCCAGTACAGCGTTGCGCTCGACTGGAAGGGCCAAGACTGGTACATCGATGCCATGGCCGGCTATTCCGGCGCGGAGAAGACCTCGGACTTCTCCAACCTCAAGCACGTCGCCTACGCGCCTTCGCGCACCCGCTGGACCGGCCGCAGCGGCGAAACCATCCCCAGCACGCCGGGCGGCTTCGACATGTACAACGCCTCGGACAAGTACCTGTTCGAAGCCTACGAAACCACGCTGGAGAAGGTGGACGACGACAAGTACGCCGCCCAGGTCAACGTGACCCGCATGCTGGACCTGGCCTTCCTGCCGGCGTTGCGTGACGTGAAGTTCGGTGCGCGCTACACCGACCGCTCCAAGCAGCGCGAGTATGGCGAGCTCAAGATCACCGGGCCGACCGCCGGCAGCAGCGCCTGGGTCAACACCCGCACCCTGGCCGACAGCCCGCTGCAGTGGATCGGCGACATCGTTCCCGGCGGCGACTACACCATCAAGGACCTGGACTGGCAGCAGGTGTCCAACGACTACGCACGCCGCGCCTTCCGCTATGACGGCTTCTACACCCCCTTCGACGCCGGCCAGTTCTACCAGGTCGATGAGAAGGTGACGAGCGTGTACGCGATGGCGGATTTCGCCTTCGATATCGGCCACGTGCCGGTCAACATCAACGCCGGCGCGCGCTATGTCGATACCAGCGTCACCTCGTTCGGCTACCACCCGATCCAGCGGCCCGATGGCAGCACCGGCTACACCGATACCCCGGTGTCCAGGGACGGCAGCTACGACGACCTGCTACCCAGCTTCAACATGACCGCCGAACTTGCCCAGGGCCTGCTGCTGCGTGCGGCCGCGTCCAAGACCATGATGCGCCCGGCGCTGACCGACATTGCCTACAAGCGCACCGCCAGCTGGAGCTCGTACCGCTTCACCGATGGCAACCCGGAACTGAAGCCCACCTACGCCAAGCAGTGGGAAGTGGGCCTGGAGAAGTACCTGGACAACGGCGCGCTGTTTGCCGCTTCCTACTTCCGCAAGAACATCGACGGCGTGGTGATCAACTCGCTGACCGGCGTGGTCGAGGATGTGGCCGTGTACAACGCCAACGGCACCCTCAACGGCATCTTCGATTTCGACGTGTACCAGCCGGTGAACGCCAAGGGTTCCTACCAGGTGGACGGCGTGGAGCTGGTGGCGCAGCTGCCACTGGGCATGTTCCACCCCATGCTGGAAGGCTTCGGCGTGAATGCCAACTACACCGTGCTGGACAGCTCGCTTGCCGGTGAGTCCGACCTGGGCATCCGCACGCCGATGCCGGGCCTGGCCGAGAAGACCTGGAACCTAACTGCGTACTACGAAAATGACCGGTTCGATGCCCGCGTGTCCTACAACCACAAGGACGAATACGTGGAATCGATCGGCTATGACATGTACCCGATCTGGCGCGATGCCTATGGTCAGATGGATGTGTCGATCGGCTACCGGATCACCGACAACATCAAGGTCAGCCTGAAGGGCATCAACCTGACCAACGAGATCACCAGCGGCTACACCATGGATCCGTCCTTCCCGACCATGTACGAAGCCTCGGGCCGCCGCATCAGCCTGGGCCTGCGCGCCGACTTCTGATCATGCAGACACTTCTCCTGCTGGCGCTGCTTGCGGCGCCGGCCACGGCGTCGCCTGCCGAATCTGATGCCGGTCGCGACTGGCAGCCTGGCGACCACCACGTGCACAGCGAATGGAGCGTGGACTGGGACCGCAGCACCACGCCGCCCACGCCGATCCGTGGCGGCGACTCGTCCTACACCCGCAGCCACAACGCTGAACGGGCGCGGCACTTCGGGCTGCGCTGGATGGTGCACACCGACCACGGCGGCCCGGGCCACTCGGCGGTGACCCGCGATCACGCCCATCCGGCGCTGCTGCAGGCCCGGCAGGACGTGCCCGAGGTTATCCAGTTCAACGGCATGGAGTTCGATGTGCCGGCCGGCGAACACGCCTCGCTGATCATCGCGCCGGGCGCGCGCGAAGCCGAACAGCTGGTGACGATCGAGCGCCACTACAGTCGCGGTGAACCGCTGGAAGCGGGTAGCCGCGATACCCACCAGCACATGCTGGATGCGTTGGTCCACATGCGCGGGCTGCGTCCGCTGCCGCTGATGCTGATCAACCACCCCTCGCGAACCGCCACCGGGGTGGGGCAGTGGGGCGAAGTGGAGCCCGCTGAGCTGAAGGCGTGGCATGCCGCTGCGCCGCAGGTGCTGGTCGGCATGGAAGGCGCGCCCGGGCACCAGGCCACCCGCTCCGAGCGTGGCCTGTACCGGAATGCGGCGGCGCCGACCTTCGGCGGCTTCGATCAGATGACCACGCAGGTTGGCGGCGTCTGGGACCAGATGCTGGCCGACGGTAGCCGCTTCTGGATCACCGCCAGTTCCGATTCGCACGTGAACCAGCGCGACGGGGGGAGCGACTTCGATCCGGGTGAGTACAGCAAGACGTATGTCTGGGCACGCCCGGAGGCCGATGACATCCTCGGCGGCGTGCGCGCCGGGCGCATGTTCGCGGTGACCGGCGACCTCATCGACGCATTGGAGCTGACCGTGCAGGCGGCCGATGGCAGCGGTGGGGTGGGGCGCATGGGCGAAGGCGTGACCGTGGCAGCGGGTACGCCGATGCGCGTGCAGTTGCGGGTGCGAACGCCGGACAGCGCCAATGCGATCGGGCGACATCCGGCGCTGCGCCAGCTGCAGCTGATCGTCGGCAGTGGCACCGGCCAGGCGCCCAGGATGCAGACCCGGCGCTTTACCGCCAAGGAGTGGAAGCAGGAAGGTCGGTGGTATGAGGTGACGTGGGAATTGCCGGCGCCGCCCGGCGGCGGATTCGTACGTGCACGCGGCAGCAACACGGATGAGCCGACGCCATTGCCCGACATCAAAGGCGAAGATCCCTGGCAGGACCTGTGGTTCCATTCCAACCCGGTGTTCATCGGCAACAACCCACCGCCGTGAACGCCACGACATGGCACGTGCACGATCCGGTCACGGCCCCCCACCGAGTCTGGCAGCACCCGATTCCCGCACGGATACCGCCATGACCACGCTCACCCTGCACGACCTGGCCAAGAAAATGGCCGGCATCGACTTCACCATGCTGCAGACCTTCGCCGACAACGGCGAGATCGCCGGCCGCCCGATGAGCAACAACGGTGATGTCGATTACGACGGTGACAGCTGGTTCTTCTCGCTGGACAGCACCGACATGGTGCGCGAGCTGCAGGCCGAGCCCAAGGCCGCGCTGAGCTTCGTCGGCAGCAAGGGCCTGCTCGGCAAACCGCCGTTGTTCGTGTTCGTGCAGGGCAAGGGCCGGATCATCCGCGACAAGGAAGTGATGCGCGAACACTGGCAGAAGAGCCTGGAGCGCTGGTTCGAGCAGGGTGTGGATACCCAGGGCCTGGTCCTGATCCACGTCCATGCGCACCGCATCCATTACTGGGACGGTGAAGACCAGGGCGAGATCCAGGTCTGAGGAACGCCGGACATGCCTGCTTCCCCCGGGTCGCTGGTCGGCTGCGCTGGCTGGTCCATTCCGGGCCGCTACGCTGACCTGTTCGGCCCCGGGGAGAGCATGCTCGCGCGCTACGCCACCCGGTTTCCCATAGTGGAGATCAACTCCTCGTTCTACCGGCCGCACAAGCCCGGCACCTACGAACGTTGGGCGGCCAGCGTGCCGCCCGGGTTCCGCTTCTCGGTCAAGATACCGCGCACGATCTCCCACGATTCGGCGTTGGTCGGCGTGGGGCCTTTGCTTGACCGCTTCCTTGATGACTCCAGCGCGCTCGGCACCAAGCTGGGTGGCCTGCTGCTGCAGTTGCCGCCCTCATTGGCGTTGGATACCCGCCGTGCCTCGAGCTTCTTCCGCGCGCTGCGCAGGCGCAGTGGGGTGCCGCTGGTGTGCGAGCCGCGCCATGCCAGCTGGTTCACCGACACGGCCGACGCGTTGCTGCTGCGCCACGGCGTCTCGCGGCTGGGGGCCGATCCAGCGCGTGTGCCGGCGGCTGCCCAACCGGGCGGTGCACCGACGTGGCGCTACTGGCGCTGGCACGGCGCACCGCGCATGTACTACAGCGACTACGTCGACGCGGCATTGGACGCGCTGGCCGGGCAGGTGCGTCATGCACGTGGTCCCCGCTGGGTCATCTTCGACAACACCGCGCACGGCTTTGCCGTTGCCAACGCCGCGCGCCTGCAGGAGCGGTTGCATGCCTGAAGGCCCTTCCATCGTCATCCTGCGCGAGGCGACGGCGAAGTTCCGTGGCAAGACCGTGCGCCGCGCGCTGGGCAACAGCTCCCTGGATCTCACCCGCATGGAGGGGCGGCGCGTGATCGCGCTGCGCAGCTGGGGCAAACATTTCCTGATCGAGTTCAGCGGCTTCAGCCTGCGCGTGCACATGCTGATGTTCGGCAGCTACCGCATCGACGAACGCAAGCCATCGCCCCCGCGCGTTTCGCTGCAGTTCGACAACGGCGAGCTGAACATCTACGCCTCATCGCTGAAGTACATCGAAGGCAAGCTGGACGAAACCTACGATTGGCGCACCGACGTGATGAACGACGCGTGGGACCCCCGCCTGGCCCGGCGCCGGCTGAAGCAGCAACCAGATACCCTGATCTGCGATGCACTGCTGGACCAGGAGCTGTTTGCCGGCGTCGGCAACATCATCAAGAACGAAGTGCTGTTCCGCCAGCGGGTGCACCCGGAAAGCACGGTGGGGGCGTTGCCACCGCGGGTACTCGGCAGGGTCATTGCCGACGCCCGCGCCTACAGCTTCCTGTTCCTGGAATGGAAGCGCGCCTTCGAACTGAAAAAGCATTGGCAGATCCATACCAAGCGGACCTGCCCGACCTGCGGCGGCCCGGTTTCCAAGACCTACCCCGGTAAAAGCCGGCGGCGCACCTTCTTCTGTCCCAATTGCCAGATCCGATACTGAGTGAAGGGCGGAAACCGCCCGTCCTGTAGGATGGGTGCGTCCCACGCCGTTTCGCGCGTCCTGCGCGGCCCCTTGCGGTCGCCCGCTTCGCTCCCCTTTCGAGCCGTCCGCCACCGGGGTGGGCCGGCTCTCCGTGTTTCATGGAGCGCACATGCCGGGCTATACCACCCGCATTCTCACGGTTGCCGTCAACGGCCACGAGTTCCGTATTCGTGCCCTGAGCGACCTGCAGCAGTTCGCCGATCCCACCGGCCGCGCCGAACGGGCCGGCATCCATTCCTCGCTGTGGAGCCTGTTCGGCCAGGTCTGGCCCGCCGGCCGGGTGCTGGCCGAGACCATGAGCCAGTACGACGTGGCCGACAAACGCATCCTGGAACTGGGTTGCGGGCTGGGCCTGTCCAGCCTGGTGCTGGCGCATCGTGGTGCTAACGTGGTGGCCAGTGACCACCATCCGCTGGCCGAATCGTTCCTGGCCTACAACGCCGGGCTCAACGACCTGCCGGCCGTGCATTACCGCGACCTGCCCTGGGAAATGCCAGATACGTCACTGGGTCGGTTCGACCTGATCATCGGCAGCGATGTGCTGTACGAGCGGGGCCACGGCGTGCAGATCGCCGCGGTGATGGAGCGCCACGCCAAGCCTACGGCCGAACTGCTGCTGACCGATCCCGGTCGCGGCAACCTCGGCGGCTTCTCGCGCGCCATGGCCCTGCAGGGGTATGAAGCGAGCGAAGAGGGCGGCTTCGGCGAGGATGAAAGCAGTTCGCCAGGGCGCGGACGCCTCCTGCGTTACGCCCGTACCGCGTAGGGCCACGCAGGGCGTGGCGCTGCGACGACACGGTCTGCAGATCGTTTGTCGTAGGCTCCGAACCCATGACCAACCCACCGCCTGCCACACCCACCCGCTCCATGATCGTCGCTGGTCTGTCCACCGTGGTGGAGTGGTACGACTTCACCCTGTACCTCTACCTGGCCACGGTGCTGTCGCGGGTGTTCTTCGGCGGGGGCGACAACGCCCTGCTGGCCACCCTGGCCGGCTTCGCGGTGAGCTACCTGATGCGTCCGCTCGGCGCGCTCTGCTTCGGCCACTTCGGTGACCGCTTCGGCCGCCGCTACATGCTGCTGGCCTCCATGGCCCTGATGACGCTGGCGATGCTGGCCACCGCGCTGCTGCCGACCTTCGACAGCATCGGCGCCACCGCCGGCGTGCTGTTGCTGCTGCTCCGCTGCGTCATGGCGTTTTCGGTAGGCGGCGAATACACCGGCGTGGTGGCTTACCTGCTGGAAAGCGCCCCCATCCGCCGGCGCGGGCTGGTGACCTCTCTCGCCTCCGCCGCAAGCGAAGTGGGTGCATTGCTTGCCGTGGCACTCTCGGCACTGACCGTGGCGCTGCTCAGCAGCGCCCAGCTCGATGGCTGGGGCTGGCGCATTCCCTTCTTCATCGGTGCGGCCCTGGCCGGCGCGATCCTCCTCGCGCGCTCGACCATGCACGAATCGCCCGAATTCGAACGCCAGGTGGCCGCCGGCACGGTACCGACCTCGCCGATCCGCGATACCTGGCGCTACCATCGCGGCGCGGTCGCGCGCACCTTCGCCATCTCCGCGCTGGGTTCGATCACCTACTACGTGGGCATCACCTACGTGCCAGCGTTTCTCGGCTCGGCCAGTGACGTCGGCGAATCCCAGGCACTGTGGCTGTCCACCATCGCCGCCGTCGCCGTGATCGGCGTGACCCCGCTGGTGGGCGCGTTGTCCGACAAGGTGGGGCGACGCCCGGTGTTGATCGGGTTGGCACTGCTGTCAGCGCTGCTGCCGTTGACGATGTTCGGCGTGATGGCCACCGGCAGCGCGGTGCAGATCGCACTGGCCGCCGTGGTACTGGCCTGCCTCGCCGGCGGCGTCAGCGCCGTCGCCGCGCCGGCCACCGCCGAACAGTTCCCCGGCGAAGGCCGGCTCAGCGGCCTGGCGCTGGGCGTGACCATGGCCACCGCCTTCTTCGGCGGCGCCACCCCGTTGTTGGCCGAACTGCTGGTACGCCACACCGGCTGGGCGGCAGCGCCCGGGGCGATGATCGCCGCCGTCGCGCTGCTGGTGCTGCCGGTGCTGTGGGGCCTGCGCGAAACGCGACCCCGCTGACGATCAGTATTTCCAGCGCAGGCTCGCGGAAATGAAGCGCGGTTCGCCGTAGTTGTTGTAGTCCAGGTTGGCCCAGTAGGTCTTGTCCAGCGCGTTGCGCACGCTCAGGGTGGCGGTCCAGCTGTCGCTGATCTGGTAGTTGGCGTGCAGGTTGACCAGCATGTAGGCCGGCTGGCGCACGGTGCGGGTGCCGCCCAGCGGGTAGGGGATGTTGTAGCCCTCCACTTCGCTCTGCCAGGAGAAGCCGCCGCCCACGGTCAGGCGGTCCAGCACGCCGGGCAGGCGCACGCTGGTGTTGAGCTGCAGGAAATCCTCGGGCAGGTTGGCGTAGATCAGGTCGGTGCTGGCACGGGTCACCTTGACGTGGGTGTAGCCGGCATTGACGGTCCAGCCCGGGCGGATCTCGCCGTTGATGTCCATTTCCCAGCCGCGCGACTTGGTGCCGTTGACGCCGATGTAGGCCGAGCTGCCATCGCTGAGTGAGCCGTCCGGCAGGCTCATGTCGCGCACGGCGTAGTTGTCCTGTTTGGCTTCGAAGATCGCGGCGTTGGCGGTCAGCCGGCCGTCGAACCACTGCGACTTGATGCCGGCTTCCAGGTTGGAGCCTTCCACCGGGGCGAGCAGGTTCTCGTTGCGGTCCTTGTAGTTCTGCGGGTTGAAGATTTCGGTGTAGCTGGCGTACACCGAGAAGTCGGGCACGATGTCGTAGACCAGGCCGACGTAGGGAGTGACTTCGTCGGTGACTTTGTACTGGCCGCTGGTGCCGGTGTAGGTGCCGGCGGCGTTGTAGGCGCGGGTCAGGGTTTCCCAGCGGCTGAGGCGCGCGCCGGCGATCAGCGACAGCGGATCGGCCAGGCGCAGGCGGGTGGAGGCGTACACGCCGCTCTGCCGGGTGCGGGCGATGCGGCGGGCGCCGGTGCGGCTGGCGGTCAGCTCGGGAATGTCGCCGTTCCAGTTGCGGATGTCGGGGATGTTGTAGCGCCAGTTGGCCACCGAGGTAAGGGTCCAGGTGGTGGCTTCGAGGTCGGACCAGCTGCCACCGACGACGACATCGTGTTCGCGGCCGAAGGCGGGGAAGGTGCCGGACAGGAACAGGTCGGCGCCCTTGCGGGTGTCTTCGGCATCGCCGGCACCGGCCAGCAGGTAAGTGCCGGCACCGCTCACGGGATCGGGGTAGCCGCTGCCGTAGACGCGCACGTTCTGGACGTTGCCGCGGGTGTAGGCGGTGTTGAGCTTGAGCAGCCAGTTTTCACCGAAGCGCTGTTCGAGGTTGGCGAAGGCGGTGCTGGTTTCGCGCTGCCAGTAGCTCCACTTGGGGGCCATGTTGGTTTCGCGGGGGAGGTGGGCGAAGGTGCCGTCGCTGTTGAAGAAGGGCACGGTGCCCCAGGTGGAGCCGACCGGGTTGTTGTCCTGGCGCTGGTAGCCGACGGTGACGGTGGTGGAATCGGTCAGGTCGCCTTCCAGCACGGCCATGCCGGCCATCTTGTCTTCTTTGTAGCGGTCGTAATACAGCTCGCGATCGGTATAGGCGGCAACGACGCGGCTGCGGAAGCGGCCATCGCGGGTGAGCGGGGCGTTGACGTCGGCTTCCATGCGGCGGAAGTCCCAGCTGCCGGCGCTGATGGCGAAGGAGGCGTCGAACTCCTTGCCGGGGCGCTTGCGCAGCAGGTTGACGGTGGCCGAGGGAATGCCGGCGCCGCTGAGCAGGCCGTTGGCGCCGCGGATGACTTCGATGCGGTCGTAGAAGGCGGTGTCGTATTCCTGGTTGGTGGAGCCGCTGTAGGTGGGCAGGCTGTCGACCTGGAAGTCGGTGATGGTGAAGCCGCGCGCGTAGTACAGGGGGCGCTGGGTGTCGTAGAAGGAGACGTTGACGCCGGTGATGTTGCGCATGACGTCGTTGATCGAGAACAGCGATTCGTTCTGGATGCGGTCGAGGGCGAGCACGCTGGTGGACTGCGGGGTTTCCTGCAGGGTGATGGGCAGGCGGGTGGTGCTGGACGGCGCGCGCTGGGAGCCGACGACGTTCACCTGGTCCAGGGTCTTGGCATCGCTGGCGGCATCGGCGGTCTCGGCCTGCGCGAGGGGCGCGGCGAGCGACAGCACGGAAAGCAGGGCCAGGCCGAGCGGGGCGCGGCGGACGGAAGCAGAGCGGGAACGGAAGGACATACGCGGTCTCAGCGGGGGCCGTGGGGCACAATGGGACGCAAATGTAAATCGTTCGCATTCTAATTACAATAATTTAACGAGCTGAAAGCGAGGGCGTCTCCTTTCTACGAGTTGGGGCGCGGGGCGGCAGGGGGTAGCGGGACGCGCGTAAACCCTTCCATGGGGCTCATCGCAGCATCCATGCTGCTCAAGGTCCCGCTACCCCCTGCCGCCCCGCACCCCCTGACGAATGGCTTGGGGCGGCCGGAACAGGCAAAGGCAAAAAAAAACCGGCCCGCGAGGGCCGGTTGTAGGGACACGCCATGCGTGTCTACGCGGTGCCGGAAAGGCTCACAACGCCTGCAATTCCTCGTTGGCGTTGCGCTTTTCCTTGGCCGGCGCTGCCGGGGTCACCGGCGGCGGGGTCATCATCACTGCCGGGCTCGTCTCCACCGGCACGTCCAGGTACGGGAGGCGCAGGGTGTCGCTGGTCTGGCGGCGGATCTCGTTGGTCAGGGCCGGGCTGTCGTTGAGCTTGCGCCCGTAGGACGGCACGATCTGGGCCAGGCGGGCTTCCCAGCCGGCGGCCATCTGCTCGGGGAAGGCCTTCTTGAGCAGGTCCAGCATGATCGGCGGGGAGGTCGAGGCACCCGGGGAGGCGCCGAGCAGGGCGGCCAGGGTGTGGTCCTTGTCGGTGACGATTTCGGTGCCGAACTGCAGGACGGCGCCCTTTTCCGGGTCGTGCTTGATGATCTGCACGCGCTGGCCGGCGGTGACCAGTTCCCAGTCCTCGCGCTTGGCGTTGGGGAAGTACTTGACCAGTTCGGCCTGGCGGTCGTCGTCGTTGAGGCGGGCCTGGCCCATCAGGTACTTGACCAGGTCCAGGTTCTCCGCGCCGACGTCGAGCATGCCGGCCACGTTGTTGTGGTTGACCGAGGAGTACAGGTCGAACCAGGAGCCGTGCTTGAGGAACTTGGTGCTGTACAGGGCGAACGGGCCGAACAGGACCACCGGCTTGCCATCGAGCTTGCGCGAATCCAGGTGCGGCACGGACATCGGCGGCGAGCCGGTCTCGGCCATGCCGTAGGCCTTGACGCCGTGGCGGCCGGCGATGGCCGGGGACTTGAAGGCCAGGAACTGGCCGCCGACCGGGAAGCCGGCGTAGTTCTTGGCTTCGGGGATGTTGGAGAGCTGCAGCAGCTTGAGCGCGGCGCCGCCGGCGCCGATGAACACGAAGCGCGACTTGAGGGTGGACTCGGTGCCGGCGTTGAGGTCCTTGACCGTGACGTTCCAGGTCTTGTCGTCGTTCTGGCGCAGGGCGCGGACTTCATGCTCCAGGTGCAGGCTGAAGTTCGGGTTGCGCTGCAGGCCGGCGGTGAGCTGGCGGGTGATCACGCCGAAGTTGACGTCGGTGCCCAGCGGCATCCAGGTGGCGGCGACCTTCTGGTTCGGGTCGCGGCCTTCCATCAGCAGCGGGGACCACGCCTTGATCTGCGCCGGGTCTTCGGAGTACTGCATGCCGTAGAACAGCGGGTTCCTGACCAGCGCCTGCTGGCGCTTGTGCAGGTAGGCGATGTTGTCATCGCCCCACACGAAGCTCATGTGCGGGGTGGGGTTGATGAAGTCGGACGGCTGGCTGAGCCGGCCTTCCTTGACCTGGTGCGACCAGAACTGGCGGGAGATCTCGAACTGCTCGGCGATGCCGACCGCGCGCTTGGTCTCGATGCTGCCATCGGGCAGTTCCGGGGTGTAGTTCAGTTCGGCGAAGGCCGAATGCCCGGTGCCGGCGTTGTTCCAGCCATCGGAGCTTTCCAGGGCGACGCCGTCGAGGCGTTCGAACACCTGGATGTTCCAGTCTGGCTGCAGTTCCTGCAGGAAGGTGGCCAGGGTGATGCTCATGATGCCGCCGCCGACCAGCACGACGTCGACCGGCTTGTCGTTACCGGCGGCCGGAACCGAACGCTGGTGGAGGGGCCAGTACAGGAATACGGCCGCTGCGATCAGCAACAGCACGAGCAGGCCGAGGACGACCTTCGCTAACTTTTTCATGGATATCTCATGTGGGGAGATGAGGGCAGGATGACGGCGCTTCGTGGAAGAAGCGTGAAGAAACAAGCTCTTGGCGCATCCAGTGCCCAATTTTAGCCCGAAACGGTACGGATTTGGTGCAACGCAGCATCGCAGGGATCAATCGGACCCCAAGGTGAAATATTCAGCGAGGAAATACCCGCACTGGTAAATAAGCGCCAGCACGGCCAGGCCCAGATGCACCCGTCGCGAACGGCTTGCGATGCCCACCCCGGCAATCACCAGCATGATCCCGGTGTGCACCGGGTACGCCTCGCCGAGCATCTGCCAGCGGCTGTGCCCCTTGATCGCCGTGTCGCCCAGGTCGAGCACGGTCACCAGGGCGAGCATGCCGAAGAAGCCGCCGCGCCGCTGCAGCAGGTACTGCTCGTAGCTACCGTACTCGCGCAGGTCATCGGGGAACAGCAGCACGCACAGCATGTACCAGCTGGCGCAGTAGCCGATCACGAACAGGTACAGGCCGAAGGTCCACTGGCGCACTTCGCCCAGACGGAACTCCCACCACCAGAAGGTGACCACCGACACCAGCATCCACAGCACCCAGCACAGGTGGATGCCGGACCACCCGCCGCGCCGGGCCGGATGCTCGATGATCGAGGCCAGGCCCTTCACCAGCGTGGTGATGCTCAATCCCAGGATGATGCTCAGCACCACCCGGATATGCAGATAGACCGGATCCGATTCCATCGAACGCCCCGCGCTGGATGCTTGGAGGCCACGGTAGGTGCCGACCGCTGGTCGGCACGTGAAGGCGTACCCACCAACGGTGGGTACCTACCGTCTGCGGCGCACCAGCGTCGCCGACGCCGCCAGCACGGCCCTGGTCAGCAGCGCCATCGTCTGCACGTCGCCCTTCCAGTGCTGCCAGTACAGCGGCACGTCTTCCCACGCGCGCGGTTTCATCAGCACCAGCCGCCCCGCGTCCAGGTGGCGCTTGACCAGCGGCAGCGGGTTCATCGTCCAGCCCAGCCCGCCCACGTTGGCCTGCACGAACGCCCGGGTTGACGGAATCCACCAGGTGGGCGCCGTCATCGGCAGGTCGTCGCCGGCCAACCGCCGCGCGAAGCGTGCCTGCATGTCGTCCTTGCGGTTGAACACCAGCACCGGCGCCTGGGCCAGCGACTGCGCGTTCACCCCCTTGGCGAAGTAGCGGTCGTGGAAGGCCTGCGTGCACGTGGCCGCATAGCGGATGCTGCCCAGCGCGTGGATCTGGCAGCCCTGCACCGGCTCGTCCAGCGTGGTCACCGCGCCCAGCACCGCGCCCTGGCGCAGCAGCGCCACCGTGTGGTCCTGGTCCTCCGAGCGCAGGTCCAGCGTCGTCCCGGTCTGCCGCGCGAAACTCAGCGCCGCCTCCGGGAACCAGGTTTCCAGGCTGTCGTGGTTCACCGCCACCGGGATGCTGGCGTGCGGCAGGTCCTCATCGGCAATCCCCATCCGGTGCAGCGCATCGTGCTCCAGCAGCGCCGTCTGTTCGGCCAGCTGCACCAGCACCTGGCCTTCCGGCGTGGCCACCGCCGGCGAAGAACGCTTGACCAGCAGTCGCCCGACCCGGTCCTCCAGCGCTTTCACCCGCTGCGACACCGCCGAGGCGGTGACATTGAGCGACTGCGCCGCCCGGTCGAAACTGCCTTCGCGGATCACCGCCGCCAGGGCGCGGAGCTGGGCATGGTCGATGCGCATCGTCTTAAGTTTCGCTAAAGATGGTTAAGTAAGTTTAGCTCTACTTTTCCATGTTGCGGCGCGACAATACGCGCCATCACGGTGCTGTACGCCTTGGCGAGGCACCGCCCCCCAGCAACACAGGTGGTATCCCATGTTCTCCTTCATTTCCGGCGGCCCCGGTCTGGCCGCGTGGCTCAGTGGTGCCGCAGCCGGTATCGGCCTGTTCGCCGTGGTCGGGGCCCAGAGCGCCTTCATCCTGCGCCAGGGCATCCTGCGCAAGCACATCGTGCCGGTCGTGGCGACCTGCGCGGCGATCGATGCCATCTTCATCTTCGCCAGCGTGGCCGGCCTGCGCACCCTGACCCAGGCATTGCCCTGGCTGACTACCGTGGTGCTGTGGGGCGGCGTGGCGTTCCTCAGCTGGTACGCCTGGCAGTCGGCCCGGCGCGCGCTGGCCGGCGGCGGCGGCATGCAGGTCGATGACGGCGACAACACCTCGCGCCGCGCCGTGCTGACCGCTGCGGTCGGTTTCTCGCTGATCAACCCGCACTTCTGGCTGGACATGATGGTGATCGGCTCCATTGCCGAAAACTTCGGCAATGCCCGCATGGCGTTCGCCGCCGGCGTGGTCACCGCCAGCTGCCTGTGGCTGACCGCCCAGGGCCTCGGTGCCCGCCTGCTGGCCCCGTTGTTCACCAAACCTCGTACCTGGCGGATCCTCGACGGCACCATCGCCGTGATCCTGTCCATCCTGGCCCTCAGCCTGGCGTTCCGCGGCGTGCATTGATCTCTCTCTCTCTCTCCGTCAATGCACGTCCAAATGGCACCGTTCGCGGTGCCATTTTTCTTTCCGGGCCCGGATGCGTCCAAGAAGGTCGCCACTGGCCTGTGCTGCGCCGATCTGTCTAGAATCGCCGATCACGGACAAGGTGTCTGGCAGGAGGGGGAAGGATGAACTACTCGAAATGGGCGGCCCTGGCCGTCTTGGCCCTGCTGTGCGGGCCGGTGGCGCAGGGTTCCGCTGCGGAGCTGGATCTTGAGCGCTATCTCAAGCGCGACACGTTTACCGACATCAAGCTGTCGCCGGGCGGGGACTACTACGCTGCCACCGTGCCGATGGAAGACCGAACCGCACTGGCCATCCTCAGCCGCGCCACCGGCAAGGTCACCGGTTCGTTCGTGCCGCCGCGCAACAACCACGCCACCAGTTTTTACTGGGTCAGCAACGAGCGCGTGCTGATCGGCCTGGCCGAAAAGTTCGGCAGCCTCGACCAGCCGCAGCTCACCGGTGAGCTGTACGCCATGAACGCCAATGGCGGCCGTGGCGAACTGCTGGTCGGCTATCGCGTGGAAGGCAACGGTCCGGGCACCCGCATCCAACCGAAGAAGGTCGAAGCGGTCGCCGCCTTCCTGATCGATTCGATGCCGCAGGACGAGCGCAACGTGCTGGTCTCGGTGTGGCCGTTCTCCGAAGATCCCTACACCCGTGTCGATCGCATGGATATCGCCAGCGGCCGCCGTGTGACCGTGGCCCGGTCGCCGGTACGTCGCGCCGATTTCACCAGCGACCCGAGCGGGCAGATCCGCTTCGCCCACGGTGCCGGTATCGACAACGTCAACAAGCTCTATTACCGCGATGCCATCGGCGACACCTGGAAGCTGGTGAACGATGAGGCCGATACCGGCCGCATCGAAACCGCGCTCGGTTTCTCCGAAGACGGCAAGACCGCCTACCTGCAGGTGCAGCAGGCCAACGGCCCCGATGCCATCGTCACCTGGGACCCGGTCACCGGCACCCGCACCCCGTTGCTGCGCGATCCCGTCGTAGACCCGGACCGTCTGATCTACCGCCCCGGCACCCGTGTTCCGGTCGGCGCGCTCTACCTGGGCGACAAGCCGCGCACCCGTTTCTTCGACGAAACCTCGGCCGACGCGCGCCTGTACCGCAGCCTGGAAGCCGCGTTCGGCGGTGATGCGGTGTTCATCGCCTCCAGCACGCGCGATGGCCGCAGTGTGCTGGTGGAAACCTGGTCGGGAAGCAATCCAGGTGACTTCTACATCTTCGACACGGTCGCCAAGAAGGCCGACCACCTGATCAGCCGCGGCGCCTGGATCGACCCGGACACGGCCGCGAAGGTCCAGCCGTACGCGTTCAAGGCGCGCGACGGCCTGGAGCTGCACGGCTACCTCACCCTGCCGGCCGCGTCGGCAGGGGCGAAGCCGCCGATGGTGGTGATGCCGCATGGCGGCCCGTTCGGCGTGTTCGACGACGGCAGCTACGATTCCGAAGCGCAGATGCTGGCCGCGGCAGGCTACGCCGTGCTGCAGGTCAACTTCCGTGGTTCGGGCAACTTCGGCCGTGCCTACCGGCACGCCGGCGCCAAACAGTGGGGCGCCGCCATGCAGGACGACGTGACCGATGCGACCCGCTGGGCGATCAGCCAGGGCCACGCCGATCCGGCCCGGGTCTGCATCTATGGCGCCAGCTACGGCGCGTACGCGGCGATGATGGGCGCGGCCCGCGAGCCGGGCTTGTACCGCTGCGCCGCCGGCTACGTCGGCGTGTACGACCTGCCGATGATGCACACCACCGGCGATGTCCAGCGCAGCGGTTCGGGCAGCACCTACCTGAAGGAATGGCTGGGCAGCCCCAATGACGTGGCTGCGGTTTCCCCGGTCAACCTTGCCGACCGCATCAAGGTGCCGGTGTTCCTGGCGGCGGGCGGCGAAGACGAGCGCGCCCCGATCCAGCACACCAAGCGCATGGAGGCGGCGTTGCAGAAGGCCGGCGTGCCGGTGGAATCGCTGTACTACTCCACCGAAGGCCATGGCTTCTACACCGACCCGCACCGCCGCGAGTATTACGGCAAGCTGCTGGCGTTCCTGTCGCGCAGCCTGGGTGGCAAGACCGCTTCGGCGTCAACCGCAGCGCAACCATGAAGAAGGCGGGGCGGTATTGCCGCCCCGCCTTCCACAGGCCACATCAGAACGCCATGCGTACCTGCATCTGCGCCTGCATATCGCGAACGCCCATCAGCCGTTCCGCCATCACCGCACCGCCAAGGTCTGCGCGCAGGTAGCGATAGTCGGCGCCCAGCATCACCCGGTAATCCAGTCCGGACGGCGCCAACCCTGGAACGGTGAACGCGTGATCGCCTGCACCGTGGAGCGTGGCCGTGCGCGCGTCGGCGCGATACGCCACCGACCGGAATGCGGATGCATCACCGCGCAGGGTCCACCCATGGCCGAGGCGCCCACTGAAGGCGGTGCCCAGCTCCAGCTGCACACCACTGCGCGTTCCTGCGCCGACC
The DNA here is from genome assembly GCF_034044835.1 of Stenotrophomonas sp. CFBP8994. Taxonomy (NCBI): domain Bacteria; kingdom Pseudomonadati; phylum Pseudomonadota; class Gammaproteobacteria; order Lysobacterales; family Lysobacteraceae; genus Stenotrophomonas; species Stenotrophomonas sp. CFBP8994. The sequence continues at coordinate 205,806 of NZ_JAXCWT010000005.1, forward strand.
GACAATCCCAATGCGCCGGCACCATACTCATGGAAGGCACCCTCGCGCGCGTGATACGCCATTGCCCCCAGGCGCGGCTGCCAGCGCAGCCCGCCGCCGGCCAGTTCCATGCCCAGCGTGCTGCCCACGCGGGTACGCGACAGCGTGCGCTGGCTGTGCGCGCTCATGCGCGTGCTGCCCCAGTGCAACTGGCGCTGGCCATCGGTCTGGTGCCATTCGTTGCCCAGCGTGTGCTGCAGGGTGAACGCGCCCAGCGCCTGGGCCATGCCCACCCCGGCAAACCGCGATTGCGAACGCGTCTGGCCGCCATCGGTGGAGAAATCCGAGCCCAGCAGGCCGGTGCGCAGCAGCAGCTGCCGACCGCCACCCAGCGCCATCGCGACCTGCACGCCGGTGCCGGTACCCTGCACGCCCGACGCCGTGGCCGTGCCCGGTCCGAACGCGACCATGTGGGTGCCGTTGCCGGGCCTGGCGCGGGCCAGGCTCGACCAGAACGCGTCGCCGTTGGCGGCCAGGCGCATGCTGGCGGCCGCCAGGCCGTTGCCGGACAACTGCTGCAGGGCGTGGTTGAACTCAGCGGCGTCAGCCACTTCCAGGCTGTGGTACAGCGCATTGTTGGCGTAGCCCGCCTCCAGCGCTGCGGCGACGCTCTGGGTGTCGGCATCGGCGATATCGCGGTAGTCGTTGCGGGTCATCACCACGTCGACATTGCCGGCCTCGTCGCGCTCGGCCTGCGCCTGCCACACCACCGTGGCGCTGGCGATGTTGTCATCACCGCCGTCGGCGCCGACGAAGACGTCCTCCAGGCGGATCTGCGAATCGTCGGTGCCGCGGGTGAACCCGGTATCAACACGGACGTCGAACAGCTCACCGCCCTCATGCAGCACCATCTGGCCGGCGCTGCCATCGGCATGGGTGCCCACCGTGTAGCCCGACACGCCGCGCGGTGCCTGCCAGCCCAGGTCGGGGGCGGGGCGATCGGCATCCTGTGTCGGCTGGTCGGCATGCACGCCGCTGCCATTGCCATACACGTTGACCTGGCCGTTGTTGATCAGGCGGCCGCCGCCGCTGGCGCCCATCTGGAACGCGTGCGAGTTGCCGGCATGGATGTTGATCACCCCGCCGCGGCGGTTGTTGAGTGTGGCCGAGCCGTCGGACTGCATGGCCACCATGTTCTGGCCGTTGTTGCCGCCGGCCACGCCGAGGTTGATCACCCCGTCGTTGATCAACGTGGCGCCGCGCGCGCCGGCCATCGCCACCGCACCGTCACCGGTCACGGTCAGCGTGCCCTGGTTGATCAGCGTCGCCTGCGCGCCTTCGGCATGCATCGCCGATTGCCGCTGGGCGTGGCTGATGATCTGCGCGCCGGCGCGGTTGATGCCGGCACTGGCATGGCTGTCGGCCAGCAGGGTCAGCACGCGCGCGTTGCCCTGCAGGGTGATCAGGCCATGGTTGTCGAAGGCTTCGATGATGTCGCGCTCGTTGCCGACGCGCGCGGTCACCGCATGCACCAGCGAACCCTGGTTGAGCGTGCCGCCGGCGTTGACGGTGCCGTGGTTCTCGAACTCGGCCATGCCTGTGAGCGCGAAGCCGCCTCCCTGGACGCCGAGCGTGGCGTTGCGGCGGCGTTCGCCGTTGTCGAATTCGCTCTCGCCGCCCATGCTGACCACGGTGTCGCGCAGCTGCATGTCGCCGAGGTTCTCGATGTCGGACTCGCCATCCAGCTGGATCGTCGCACCGTGCGCCTGCAGGCTGCCGTGGTTCTCCAGGCTGCCATCGCGGCGCAGCTGCAGCTGGCCGTGCAGTTCGAGGGTGCCATGGTTGTCCAGGTCACCATCGTTCTCCACCACCAGGCTGGCGGCCTGGCCGATGCGCAGGGTGCCGGTGTTGCGCAGGTGGCCGTCATTGCGCACGCTGAGGGTGCCGGCGTTGATGCGCAGGCTGCCTTCGTTGCGGGCCGCGCCGGTGACGCGGGTTTCCACGTTGCGGTCCCAGCTGATCTCGCTGCCCGATCCGGCCAGGAACTGGTTGCCCCCGTACTGGCCGCCTTCCGAGCCCGGCGGGACGCCGCCTCCATCACCGCCGCCGTCACTGCCACCGCCGCCGCCTCCACCACCTGCCGCCGCTGCGGCGGCACCTGCCAGCGCGACGCCGCCAATCAGCCACGGGGTGGTGCTGGATGTTGCTTCGTCCTGCGCCTCACACACGCTGTGGTCAGGATCGATGTCGCAATCGACAGCTTCTGCATCGGCGTTGCCCGCATGTGCGGGCAACGAAAGCGAGGTGCACAATGCCAGCGCGATGAGTACGGCGAGCGGGCGGTGGTGGGGCGGAGCAGCGTGACGCATTGGGAAAGTTCCATGAACGCAGGGAGCGCCATGGTGGGGAGCGATACAAACCGAGTATCTACAACTTATTCCAATCCCGTCGGACTGTGACCGGATCGAATGGTGTTAGGAAGTGTTTATGTGCATGGCGTGCGGCGGCTTACTTGACTCCGTGCATCATCCGCTTCAGCAGCGGCGAGCCAGCCATTGCCACGGCTGCGCAACCGAGGCCGATCCACATCAGCAGCCAGAACAGGTGTTCGTAGCTGGCGGCGGCCGCGGCGATGTTCATGGTTTCGCCTTCTGGCACTTCAATGGCGGCGAGCTTGCCGAACAGCGCGGCGAGGGTTTCGGAGAACGCGGTGGCCAGGAACCAGGTGCCCATCATCAGGCTCACCACGCGCGGCGCGGCCAGCTGGGTGACGGCGGACAGGCCCACCGGCGACAAGCACATCTCGCCGATCTCCAGCACCAGGTAGGCCAGCACCAGCCACCACACGCTGGCCATCTGGCCGGTGCTGCCGACCTGCTGGGCAGCGAGGGCGAGCGGGATGAAGGAAAGCGCGGCAAACACCAGGCCGAGCGAGGATTTGACCGGCTTGGACGGGTCCAACCGGCGCTTGTCGAGCCACGCCCACAGCACGGCGAACAGCGGGGCGAGCACGACCAGGAACAGGCCGCCCAGGTAGGTGAGCGAGCCGGCGGTCTGCGGAATCACCAGGCAGTCGCGGACCAGGAGCACCAGCATCAGGGCGACGATGGCGATGAACAGGTTCCGCGGGGCGGTGGAACCGGGGCGGCGTTCGGACAGGCGTGCGGCGACCACGAAACCGAGCGGCGCCAGCAGCAGGGAGGCGATCGACCACGGGATCGGGGTGCCGCCCTGGAGCACCAGCGCGGGGACAAGGTCCTTGGTGAGCATGCGGTCGGTGAAGGTGACCCAGGAGCCGTAGGTCTGCTCGTACAGGGTGAAGAACACCAGGGCCATGAAGATCAGGGCCATGAGGGCGATCATCTGCTGGCGTTGCACGGGGGTGCAGCGGGTGCCGGTGAACCAGGCGAACCAGAGCAGGACGCCGCCGAGCACGACCACCATGAGCAGCAGGGCGAGGCTGATTTCGCCGCCGATGGCGAAGGCGCCGTTGGCGGCGGACCACATGAGGGCGGCCACGGGAATGACGCCGAGCACGGCGATGCCGTAGATCAACCATTCGCGGGGGACGCCGGCAATGCGCTGGCGCAGGGCGGCGACGTTGGTGGGTTCGGCGTGGCCCTGCAGGTACTTCTGGCCCCACAGGAACATGGCCAGGCCGATGACCATGCCGATGCCGGCGGCGCCGAAGCCGTATTTCCAGCCGTAGGCTTCGCCGAGGAAGCCGCAGACGAGGGAGGCGAACAGGGCGCCGAGGTTGATGCCGGCGTAGAACAGGGAGAAGCCGGAATCGCGGCGGGGGTCGCCTTCGGGGTAGAGCTTGCCGACGATGGTGGAGATGTTGGGCTTGAGGAAGCCGACGCCCATGATGATGAGGGCAAGGGAGAGGTAGGTGATGCCGAGGGCGGCATCGTCGCGCACGATCTGGCCGTCGATGCGGGTGGCGGCATGTCCTTCGAAGGCCATGCCGAGGTGGCCGAGGACGAGCAGGATGCCGCCGAACACAACGGCTTTGCGCATGCCCAGCCAGCGGTCGGCGAGCAGGCCGCCGAACACGGGAATGCAGTAGACCAGGCCGCCGTAGGCGCCGAGCAGGTCTAGGCCTGCCTTGTCGCCGAACAGGTGGTACTTGGTGAGGTACAGCAGCAGCAGCGCCTTCATGCCATAGAACGAGAAGCGCTCCCACATCTCGGTGAAGAAGCAGACGTAAACGCCTTTGGGGTGGCCAAGGAAGTCGTCGGAAGCGGAAAGGGCGGTGGCGGTCATTAGGCGATAAGCGACAAAACAGGTCGCGATTATCACTCGACCAGTCCCTCGGTAGGTGCCGACCGTTGGTCGGTACGCTGTTGGGTCTGCGCCGACAGCCTGGCGATTCACTTTCACCTGCTGGGGCGCGGGGCGGCAGGCCCCAGCGGGACGCGCGTGAACCCATCCATGGGGCTCATCGCAGCTTGCGCGTGTGCGCTGTCCTGCGCACACGGCAAGACCGGGGTTGGGCTCCTGCCCAGCCCGTCGGGCGTATACGCCCGACCCATGCTGCTCAAGGTCCCGCTGGGGCCTACCGCCCCGCGCCCCTCAACGATCGCGATGTCGGAACGAAAGGCCGCGTAGAGCCACGCCATGCGTGGCTGCTCTTAGCGACGTACCCGGCAGCCACCCATGGGGTGGCTCTACAGGTACCGCAACCAGACAAGATCTTTGCGGCGTGCCTTCAGGCGCGCGAACTCGCGCGTTGGCCAATAAAGGGCCAGCGCCAGTGCGGCGGTGATCAGCCACAGCATCCACACATGGTCCACGGCGAAATAGGCGCCGTGGGTCTGGCCCCAGCGCGCTTCGGCGGCGACGTAGAGCAGCTTCAGCACATACAGGTGCAGCAGGTAGAAGAACATCGGGGCGGCGCCGATGCTGGCCAGCGGGGCCAGGGCGCGGGCGATCCGGGGGTTTTCGTAGAGGCGCAGGAGCAGCAGTCCGATGCCGAGGGTGAGCAGCAGGAACAGCAGGGACGGCGGGTACTTGGTGACGTTGAAGAGGCTCATCAGGGTCTGCCCGGCGCTGGCCATGGCCTGCCAGGGGGCGTCGCCGTAGACGTTGGCGGCGCGCAGCAGGGCGAAGGCGAGCAGGGCGCCGCTGCCGGCCCAGAGCAGGCGGCGTTGGCGCAGGGCGGGGTCACCGGTTCGGGCGAACCAGGGGCCGAGGGTGTAGCCCAAGGCGATGACGGCGATCCAGGGCAGCACGGGGTAGGAGGTGCGCAGGCGCAGGGCATCGCCGGCGGCGATCCAGTCGCGCTGGTGCAGGATCTTCCAGAGCACGGCGAGCGGGCCGTCGCCGCTGACGTGGATGCCGTCGAGCAGGTTGTGGCCGGCGATCACCACCAGGGCCAGGGCGGCGAGGGCGGGGCGGGGCAGCCAGAGCAGGCCGGCCAGGGCGACCATGCTGATCCCGATCGCCCAGATCACCTGCAGGTAGATCACGCTGGGCGGGAACTGCAGGGTCCAGGCGAAGTTCACCACCAGCAGTTCAAGCAGGACCAGGAACAGGCCGCGCTTGAGCAGGAAGGCGGAGGCGGCGCGGCGGGGGGCGGCCTGGCTGCTGCCGTACAGCCAGGCGGACAGACCGGTGAGCAGCACGAACACGGGGGCGCACAGGTGGGCGAGCAGGCGGCTGAGGAACAGGGCGGGCTCGACCTGGTCCACGACCATCGGGTCGGGTACCTGCTGGTGCAGGTAGAAGGTTTCGCGCACGTGGTCCAGCAGCATCAGCACGATCACGGTGCCGCGCAGCTGGTCGATGGAGGTCAGGCGGGGGGAGGCGGGGGCCACGGGTGCGCCGGTGGTGGCGTGACAGGATATAACATTACAAATCAGGGTGCGCGTCCATTTCCCGGGGTTTACCGATTACGGCGACCGGCGCTACCCGCCTTGCGTTACCAAGGCATGAAGGCTAGGTTTGACAGGATTTTTTGCCAGCAGGGGCTTCCATGAACAACGACGACGCTGCGCCCAGACAGCTCACATTCCGCGCGGTGGTGCTTGCCATCGTGCTGGCGGTGATCCTGTCGGCGGCCAACGCCTACCTGGGTCTGTTCGCAGGCCTGACCATCGCCACGGCCATTCCGGCGGCGGTGATTTCCATGGGGGTGCTGCGCCTGCTGGGCGGCGGCACGATCCTGGAAAACAACATCGTGCAGACTGGCGCTTCGGCCGGTTCGTCGATCGCCGCCGGTGTGATCTTCACGATCCCGGCGCTGGTGATCATGGGCTACTGGCCGGACTTCAAGTACTGGTGGGTGCTGGGCATCGCCGGCCTGGGTGGCCTGCTGGGCGTGCTGTTCTCGGTGCCGCTGCGCCGTTCGATGATCGTCGAAGACCCGCTTCCGTTCCCGGAAGGCAAGGCCGCGGCCGAAGTGCTCAAGGCCGGTGAGAACCCGGGCCCGGGCCTGAAGATCCTCGGCCTGTCGGCGGTGATCGGTGCGGTGGTGAAGCTGGCTGCGGAAAGCGGCATGCGCCTGATTCCCGATGCTTGGGCGACCTCGGCCTACGTGGGCAGCTCCAAGGTCACCGCGTTCATCGGCACCAACCTGTCGCCGGCGCTGCTGGGCGTGGGTTACATCGTCGGCCTCAATGTAGGCATCGTGGTGGTGTCCGGCTCGATCCTGACCTGGCACATCGCCATCCCGCTGTACCAGGCGTTCTTCATGAACACCGATCCGGCCCTGGCCGCGTCGATCGCCACCGCCTCGTCCACCGAGGCGGCGTTCGCCATCTGGGGCGCGAAGATGCGCTACCTGGGCGTGGGCGCGATGCTGATCGGCGGCGTGTGGACCCTGATCTCGCTGCGCAAGTCGCTGCTCAACGGCGTCAAGAGCGGCTTTGCCGCCGCGCGCAAGAGCGGCGGCCCGGCGCTGGCGCACACCGAACGCGACCTGCCGATGAAGTGGATGCTGGTGGCGCTGGTGGCCTTCACCCTGCCGCTGCTGGCGCTGTACCAGGCCATCGTGGGCCAGTGGCACGTGTCGATCCCGATGACCCTCATCATGATCGTTGCCGGCTTCCTGTTCGTCTCGGTCTCGGCCTACCTGGCCGGCCTGATCGGCTCGTCCAACAACCCGGTCTCGGGCATCACCATCTCCACCATCCTGTTCGCCTCGGCGGTGCTGGTGCTGCTGCTGGGCAAGGACGGCCTGACCCCGGTGGGCGTCGGTGGCGCGCCGCTGGGTGCGGTGGCCGCGATCATGATCGGTGCGGTGGTGTGCTGCGCCGCTGCCGTTGGCGGCGACAACCTGCAGGACCTCAAGGCCGGCTACATCGTGGGTGCAACGCCGTGGAAGCAGCAGCTGATGCTGGGCATCGGTGCGTTCTCGTGTGCGCTGATCATGGCGCCGGTGCTGAACCTGCTGGCTACCGCGTACGGCATCGGCGTCAAGTCCGAGCTGCACCCGAACGCGCTGGCCGCACCGCAGGCCAACCTGATGGCGTCGGTGGCCAAGGGCCTGTTCGGTGGCGAACTGCCGTGGACCTTCATCGGCATTGGTGCCGTGGTCGGTGCGGCGATCATCGCCTTCGACAGCTGGCTGAAGTCGCGCAACGCCCGCTTCCGCGTGCCGGTGCTGGCCGCTGCGATTGGTATCTACCTGCCGCTGGAACTGATGGTGCCGATCTTCCTGGGCGGCCTGATCTCCTACCTGGTCGAGCGTTTCCACAAGGTGCGCGCCGACGATGAAGAAGGCCGCGACCGCGTGCACAAGCCGGGCGTGCTGTTCGCTGCCGGCCTGATCACCGGTGAAGCACTGATGGGCATCGCCATCGCCGTGCCGATCGTGGTCAGCAGCCGCGCCGACGTGCTGGCCGTGCCGTTCCACCTGCCGGCCGCGCAGTGGATCGGTCTGGCGGTGCTGTTCGTGGTGGGCTGGCTGATCTACCGCACGGGCAAAAAAGCCACCGCGGTCTGATCGAGAGCCCATGTGAACCCGACAAACCCCGCCACGGCGGGGTTTGTTGTTTCCGGGGCATGACGTGTGGCCTTTGCGCTGGGAGGCTCCCGCCCCCTACCATCGGCGTTTTGCCGTTCCGCGGAGAACCCGATGAAGCTTCGTTACGCCCTGTTGCCGTTGTGCCTGCTGACCGCGCTGCCGTCGCTGGCCGCCACGCGTGGCCTGGATGTGCGCGACATGATCGCGCTGGATCGGGTTTCGGCCCCGCTGCTGACCGCCGATGGCGGCAACGTGGTGTTCGCCAAGCGCGTGGTCGGCACCGACAGCAAGGCCAGCACCGGCCTGTTCATCCGCAACCTGCGCACCCGCGATGCGGCCCCGCCCAAGCCGCTCACCCCGGCCGGCTGGAACGTCAATTCGGCCGCGCTGTCGGCCGACGGCGAGACGGTGTACTTCCTCAGCGCCAAGGGCGGCAGCCAGCAGTTGTATTCGATGCCGCTGGTCGGCGGCACCCCGCGCCAGCTGACCGATTTCGCGGTGGACGTGGACAGCTTCCAGATCTCGCCGAAGGGCGACCGCGTGGCCTTCAGCGCCGGCGTGTTCCAGGACTGCGGTTCAGACCTGGCCTGCACCAGCAAGAAGCTGGACGCGCACAAGGCGCGCAAGAACACCGGTGAAGTGTTCGACAGCCTGTTCGTGCGCCATTGGGACACCTGGAACGACGGCCGCCGCAACACCCTGTTCGTGGCCCCGCTGCCGGCCGCCAAGGCCGCTGCAGTCAAGGGCGCCTCGGCGATCAGCGCGACGCTGGCCGGCGATGCGCCGTCCAAGCCGTTCGGCGGCAATGACGACTTCACCTGGGCGCCGGATGGCAAAAGCGTGGTGGCCAGCATCCGCGTGGCCGGCCGCGAAGAAGCATGGTCGACCAACTTCGACCTGTACCGCCTGGATGCCGAGGGCAAGCAGGCCCCGGTCAACCTGACCGCGGCCAACCCGGCCTGGGATGCCGGCCCGGTGTTCAGCGCCGACGGCAACACCCTGTACTACCGCGCGATGAAGCGCCCGGGCTTCGAGGCGGACCGTTTCGGCGTGATCGCGCTCGACCTGGCCTCGGGCAAGACCCGCGAAATCGCCCCGGGCTGGGACCGTTCGGCCGGTGAAGTGGTGCTGTCGCAGGACGAAAAGAGCTTCTACACCGCGGCCGATGACCTGGGCGAGCACCGCCTGTTCAACATCGACATCGCCACCGGCAAGGCCACGGTGGTCGCCGAAGGCGGCAGCGTCGGCTCGCCGGTGATCGCCGGCAGCACGCTGGCCTACACGAAGAACAGCCTGAAGAGCGGCGACCAGATCGTGGTGGCCCAGGCCGACGGCAGCAGCCCGCGCGAGATCACCCCGAGCGCCGGCCAGATGCTGCCCGACGTGGCCTTCGGCGATTACGAGCAGTTCCAGTTCAAGGGCTGGAACAACGAAACCGTGCACGGTTACGTGGTCAAGCCGTACAGCTACCAGGAAGGCAAGACCTACCCGGTGGCGTTCCTGATCCACGGCGGCCCGCAGGGCAGCTTCGGCAATGGCTGGAGCTACCGCTGGAACCCGCAGACCTACGCGGGCCAGGGCTACGCGGTGGTGATGATCGATTTCCACGGTTCCACCGGCTACGGCCAGGCGTTCACCGATGCGATCAGCCAGCACTGGGGCGACCGCCCGCTCGAAGACCTGCAGAAGGGCTGGGCGGCGGCGCAGAAGCAGTACCCGTTCCTCAACGGCGACAAGGCCTGCGCGCTGGGCGCCAGCTACGGCGGCTTCATGGTCAACTGGATCGCCGGCAACTGGAACGAGCCGTGGAAGTGCCTGGTCAACCATGACGGCGTGTTCGACCAGCGCATGATGGGCTACGCCACCGAAGAGCTGTGGTTCACGGAATGGGAGCAGGGCGGCACGCCGTTCGCCAAGCCGCAGAACTACGAGAAGTTCAACCCGGTCAATCACGTGGCGGACTGGAAAAAGCCGATCCTGATCATCCACGGCCAGCTCGACTTCCGCATTCCGGTCGAACAGGGCCTGGGCGCGTTCACGGCCGCGCAGCGCCAGGGCATCGAGTCGAAGTTCCTGTACTTCCCGGACGAGAACCACTGGGTGCTCAAGCCGCAGAACAGCGTGCAGTGGCACGACACCGTGAACGGCTGGCTGAAGCAGCACATCGGCGAGTGATGTCGAAAGCGCCGCCGAAAGGCGGCGCTTTCATATGTGGTTACCCAACGCGCACGCGCGCACCCCTTTCCAGGCGCTCCATTCCGTGAAAGCACCCGCTCTGATCCAGAACGACATCGTAGTTTTCGGCCTCATCGCCGCCACCCTGGGTGCCGTGTTCTGGACCGCCTCACGCGAGACGGGGTTGTGGAAGCGCTTCTACACCTTCGTGCCGGCACTGCTGCTGTGCTACATGATTCCCGGCATCTACAACACGGTGGGCCTGATCGACGGGCAGAACACCAGCCTGTACAACCCGATCGCGCGCGACATCCTGCTGCCGGCCGCGCTGGTACTGCTGACGCTGGCGGTGGACATCAAGGGCATCCTGCGGCTGGGCCCGAAGCTGATCGTGATGTACCTGGGCGCGTCCTTCAGCATCATGATCGGTGCGGTGGTGGCCTTCATGCTGATGAAGTGGGCGCACCCGGAAACGGTCGCCGGCGATACCTGGGCGGGCATGGCCGCGTTGGCCGGCAGCTGGATCGGCGGCGGCGCGAACATGCTGGCCATGCGCGAGGTCTTCGACGTCAACGCCACCACCTTCGGCCAGTTCGCGGTAGTGGACGTGGGCGTAGGGTACGTATGGATGGCGGTGCTGATCTTCATGGCCGGCCGCGCGGCGAAGATCGACGCGCGCACCGGCGCGGATACATCCGCGATCGATGAACTGAAACTGCGCATCGAAAAATTCCAGGCCGAGCACGAACGCGTGGCGAGCCTGACCGACCTGATGCTGATCGTGGCGGTAGCGTTCGGCACGGTGGGCCTGTCGCACGCCATCGCCGGCCCGGTATCGGCCTGGTTCAAGGGGCACGTGGCGTGGGCTTCGCAGTTCAGCCTCGACGCGCCGTTCGTGTGGGTCGTGGTGATCTCCACCACCTGCGGCCTGGCATTGAGCTTCACCCGCGCGCGCAACCTGGAAGGCGCGGGCGCCTCGAAGCTGGGCTCGCTTCTGCTGTACTTCCTGATCGCCTGCATCGGCATGCAGATGGACCTGCTGGCCCTGCTGGAACGCCCGTGGCTGTTCGCACTGGGCCTGATCTGGATCGCCGTGCACATCCTGCTGCTGCTCGCACTGGCCATGGCGCTCAAGGTGCCGTTCTTCTACTTCGCCATCGGCTCGCAATCCAACATCGGCGGGCCGGCTTCGGCGCCCGTGGTTGCGGCTGCGTTCCATCCCTCCCTTGCTCCCGTTGGCGTGCTGCTCGGGACAATGGGGTATGCGACTGGTACGTATCTCGCTTACATCGTTGGCATTACGCTGCGGGCTTTGGCAGGCGGCTGAGTTCTCCTGCGTAGAAGCGCTGGCGTTTTCGTTCTCTGCGCGCGGGGGAGCGGGGTGGAGGGGGTAGCGGGGCACGCGTGAACCCATCCATGGGGCTTATCGCAGCATCCATGCTGCTCAAAGCCCCGCTACCCCCTCCACCCCGCTCCCCCAGACAGGCATGCGTCGGCGGACAGGAAGTCAAAGGCAGATGGCGTCAGGTCGATCGAATTGTTTCGCCGTAGAGCCACGCCATGCGTGGCTGAGCGGCAACCTGAATGTCCGGGCTCGCGCGATGCTTTTGACCTTGTATCCGGTCGTCGCAGAGAACTGAGGGGGCGAGGGCGGGGGTGCCCTGGCCGGACTTTGAGCAGCATGGGTCGGGCGTATACGCCCGACGGGTTGGGCAGGAGCCCAACCCCGGTCTTGCCGTGTACGCAGGACAGCGCACACGCGCAAGCTGCGATAAGCCCCATGGATGGGTTCACGCGTGTCCGGCCAGGGCACCCCCGTTCTCGCACCGCGCGATGAAAACCGAACAGCCAGCGCTCTACGCGTGGATCCAGCACCGCCGAGAGCGTTTATCCGCCCAGGCGCAATGCGTCGCCGTGCCGATCGTTCGTATCGGCAGTCGTCTGACGACCGACCCTACCGCGCTCATGCGCGCGTGCGCTCGTACACCGTTTTACGCGGCGAGGAGGCCGCGTTCGATCAGCCAGGCTTTTGCGTCTTCGGCATCCTGCTCGAACCAGGCGCGCGTGGAGCCGAGGCGATAGGTGTAGCCCCAGGCATCCATGTCCGCCATCAGCTGCGCGCTGCCTACGCCCGGCAGCTGACCGGCCAGCACGATCTGCAGGTAACAGGTGGCGTCTTCTTCGGGGACCGAATCGGTCGCGTCGGTGTGCACCAGCGCGCGGCGTTCGGGCGGCAGTACGATCAGGTGGCAGGCCTCGTGCAGCATCGAGTGCACCGGCGTGTCGTTACGCACGTAGACGTCGCTGGCGATGATGCCCGCCTCGGGCTCGCCCCAGTAACTGCCTGGAATCGGTGCGCCATCGGCCACGTGGTGCAGCTGCAGCGCGTGGCGGGCCAGCAACGCCGCCGCATCCTCGAAGGCGATGTCGGCCACCCGGGTGACCTGCGGTTCTGCTTCGGCGGCGGTGTTCATGGCGTGTGCGTCCTGCGCCCCTTCCCGGTGGGGAAGGGGCCTTTACGGTCAGGGCTGCTGCGGGCCTTCCGGCAGCGCCACCGAAATGTCCAGCACGTCGTGCTCGCCGTCCTTGACCAGGTCTACCTTGACCGCGTCCGCGTCGATGTTCACGTACTTCTTGATCACTTCCAGCAGCTCACGCTGCAGCAGCGGCAGGTAATCCGGGCCGCCACGGTGGCTGCGTTCCTGCGCGATGATGATCTGCAGGCGGTTCTTGGCCGTTTCGGCGGTGGTCTTCTTCGTCTTGAGGAAATCGAACAGGCCCATGCTTACCCTCCGAACAGCTTGCTGAAGAAGCCCTTCTTCTCAACAACGGTGAAGCGCATCGGGCGCTCTTCGCCGAGGATGCGGGCCACCGCATCATCGTATGCCTGGCCTGCGGGCGATTCTGCATCCAGGATCACCGGCTCGCCCTTGTTGGACGCGTTCAGCACATCCCCCGACTCCGGGATCACGCCGATCGCCTTCAGCCCCAGCACCTCTTCCACGTCCGTGATGCTCAGCATCTCGCCCGACTCCACCCGGACCGGGCTGTAACGGGTCAGCAGCAGGAAGGCCGGCACGTTCTGGCCCGATTCGGCCTTGTGCGTCTTCGAATCCAGCAGGCCGATGATGCGGTCCGAGTCGCGTACCGACGACACTTCCGGGTTCACCACCACCACCGCGCGGTCGGCGAAATACATCGCCAGGAACGCACCCTTTTCGATACCCGCCGGCGAATCGCAGATGATGTAATCGAAACCGTCAGCGGCCAGGTCCTTCAGCACCTTGCCCACGCCTTCCTGGGTCAGCGCATCCTTGTCGCGCGTCTGCGATGCCGCCAGCACGTACAGGTTGTCGAAACGCTTGTCCTTGATCAGGGCCTGCTTGAGCGTGGCCTCGCCGTGCACGACATTCACGAAGTCGTACACCACGCGCCGCTCGCAGCCCATGATCAGGTCGAGGTTGCGCAGGCCGACGTCGAAGTCGATCACCGCCACCTTCTTGCCCCTGCGCGCAAGGCCGCAGGCAAGGCTCGCGCTGGAAGTGGTCTTGCCGACGCCGCCCTTGCCGGAGGTGACTACGATGATTTCAGCCAAAGGACTTCTCCTGATGATTCTGTTGGGTTGCCGCGTCAGTCCAGCGCAGCGATCTTGATCTGGTCCTGTTCCAGCCACACCTGCACGGCCTTGCCGCGCAGGTTGTCCGGGACATCGTCCAGTACCTTGTAATGGCCGGCAATGGCGACCAGTTCAGCGTGGAAGTCACGGCAGAAAATGCGCGCCGTGGTGTTGCCCTGGGCACCTGCCAGGGCACGGCCCCGCAGCGTACCGTAAATATGGATGCTGCCATCGGCGATCACCTCGGCGCCCGCGCCGACCGTGGCCATCACCGTCAGGTCGCAGTTCTCCGCGTACAGCTGCTGGCCCGAACGCACGTTGCTGGTCTGCATGCGGCCGGGCTTGGGCGCATTGCCCGCGTCCACCGCCGCGGCAGGGGCCGGTGCGGCGGCACGCGCGCGGCGTGCCGGTTCCGGGGCCGGTGCGGCTGCAACGGGCGCAGGTGCCGGCTCAGCCTCGGCGCGCTCGTACTGCGCGCGGAACTTGGCCAGCAGCGGCAGCCCCAGCTGCTGCGAGAGCAGGTCGGTTTCGTTGCTGCCGTAGGCCAGCGCCACCGGCAGCACGCCGGCACTGCGCAGGCCATCCAGCAGCGCCTGGGCCGTGGCCACGTCGGGCATCTGGCTCAGGCCGCCGAAGTCCAGGATGACCGCAGCGCGGCCGAACAGCTTCGGCGCGCGGGCCACGCGGTCGTGCATTTCGCGGGTGAGGCGTTCCACATCCAGGGTGCGGATGCGCAGGTTGGCGATGCCCACCTGGCCGATCTTCAGTTCACCGGCCTGTTCAAAATCCATGTTCGCCGCCACCTCAGGTCCCCGTCGGTCGATGCGCGCGCAGCGGCTCGCGACGCTGGCCCACCCAGGGCACGTCCGGCAGCGCGTCGCCGTAGGTGTCGTGCACCCACTGGTAACTGCACAGGTCCTTGAGCAGCATGCTGGCCCGCACATCCACGTGCGGCATGTTGTTCTGCCCGACCTCGCGGAAGCCGAAGCTGCCGTGGAACAGCAGCGCCGCATCGGCGCCGTGGTCCAGGAACACCTCGCAGGTCAGCTGCGGGTAGCGCAGCTCGGCGTAGCTCTGGGCATCGGCGTAGAACGCCCGGCCCACACCACCGCCACGGCGGCGGCTGGCCACCACGATGCGGTCGATGTAGAAGAATTTGCTGGTCAGGTGCTGCTTGAACCACGCGAAGTTGCTGCTGTCGTGCTGGCTGTCGCTGCCGAAACCGATCAGGAAGCCGGCCAGGTTGCCGTCGCGCTCGGCGACGCGGAAGTATTCAGCGGTTTCATAGAACAGGCGCAGGCGGGCGGCATCCAGCGGAAGGATGGCCAGGCCGGCGTTGTTGTTCAGGGCCAGGACGGAATCGAGCTCGTGCTCGCGCACGTCGCGGATGACAATCGACATTGTGACTCCGTGGGGTAACGCGGTTGGCCCGTCTAGGGGCCCTGCCGGTGATTATTGCATGGGTGGCCGGGCAGGGCACAGGCCAGCCATGACTTATGTCCGGGTGCAGCGGCGCAGGTTCAGCCTAAGATGCGTCCATGTTGGGATACCTCAGCCAAACCCGAGTACTGCGACTGGCCGGCCTGTTCACCTGGGTCATGCTTGGCCTGCCGCTGGTCTATTCCCAGTACGAAGCGGTCCGCCGCAGCGGCGGCATCGACGTGCCGCCCCTGCTGTTGTTCGTGTCCTACCTGGCCTTCGGCGGCGGCTACCTGTGGCTGACCCGCGGCCTGCGCAACGGCGGCCATTCGGCCTGGTACGACCGCGCCATCCTGGTCCTGCTGACCATTTCCGCCCTGGCCGTGAGCTTCCTGAGCGGCTCGGGCCTGGGCAGCATCCTGATGATGGTGGCCGCCGGGGTCATCCCGTGGATGCTGCCGGCCCGGGTCGGGGTGATCTGGCTGCTGGTCAGCCAGCTGGCGGTCGCCCCGGTCTATTACCTGTTCCTGCCGTTCTCGCTGTTCGAGGCGGTGATGCAGTCGCTGCTGTATGGCGGCTTCTCCATGTTCATCTTCGTGACCAGCCTGGTCGCCCGCCAGCAGACCGACGCCCGCGAAGAGCAGCGCCGGCTCAATACGGAGCTGCGCGCCACCCGCGTGCTGCTGGCCGAAAGCGCACGGGTAAACGAGCGCACCCGGATCTCGCGCGAGCTGCATGACCTGCTCGGCCACCACCTCACCGCGCTGAGCCTGAACCTGGAAGTGGCCGGCCACATCACCGAGGGCCAGGCCCAGGAGCATGTGCACCAGGCCCATACCCTGGCCAAGCTGCTGCTCACCGACGTGCGCGAAGCCGTGAGCCAGCTGCGCGACAGCGGCGCCATCGACCTGGCCGCCGCGCTGCGCCCGCTGACCGAGCAGGTGCCCTCGCTGGACATCCACCTGGACATTGAAGAACCACTGAGCGTGGAAGACCCCGAACAGGCCCACGTCCTGCTGCGCTGCACCCAGGAGATCATCACCAACGCGGTGCGCCATGCGCGCGCCCGCAACCTGTGGATCCAGGTATTCCGCGAGCCGCCGGGGCAGGTGGTGGTGCAGGCGCACGACGATGGCGTCGGCGCCGATGGCATCGTGATCGGCAACGGCTTGCGTGGCATGCGGGAACGCCTGCAACAATGCGGCGGTGAGCTGCAGATTGAAACCCACCGGGGTCAGGGCTTCCGCCTGCGCGCCTCGGTTCCCGGCGTGCCAGTGCTGATGCTGGGTGCCATCCTGGAAGGAGTGCGTTGATGATTCGCGTCTGCCTGGTCGACGACCAAACCCTGGTGCGGCAGGGAATCCGCTCGCTGCTCGCCCTGGATGACGGGATCGAAGTGGTGGCCGAAGCCGCCGATGGCCGCCAGGCCGTCGAGGTGGTGCCGCAGATCCGCCCCGACGTGGTGCTGATGGACATGCGCATGCCGGTGATGTCCGGGCTGGAGGCGCTGCAGTCGCTGTCGCGGCTGGGCCAGCTGCCGCCGACCATCATCCTCACCACCTTCGACGATGACCAGCTGGTCCTGGCCGGGCTCAAGGCCGGCGCCAAGGGCTACCTGCTCAAGGACGTGACCCTGGAACAGCTGGTCGGTGCCATCCGCACCGTGGCCGATGGCGGTTCGCTGGTGCAGCCGGCGGTCACCCAGCGCCTGCTGTCGGGGCTGGAGCACATGCGCAACGAGTTCGTGAGCCTGGATCGGCCCGACCCGCTCACCGACCGCGAGACCGAGATCCTGCGGCTGATGGCCAGCGGGTTCTCCAACAAGGAGATCGCCAATTCGCTGGGCGTGGCCGAAGGCACCATCAAGAACCATGTGTCCAACATCCTGTCCAAGCTGGGCGTGCGCGACCGCACCCGGGCGGTGCTGAAGGCATTCGAGCTGCAACTGGTGTGAACATGAACGCCAGTTGAAAGCCTTGTGTGGCAAGGCCTGCGGCGGTCGTCGCAGGCCTCCTTGCCGAAACCGGCAAATAAATATGGCCAACGGCCACATGCTGGCCCGCGCGATGCGCTATCTTTCCGCTCCTTGTCTATTCAAAACCGCTGCTGGTATGGAAACCGGTGCGCCAATCCTGATCAACAACACCCGCGAAGCCTGCTAGGATTGGCGCTTCGCTTCAATCAACCCGGCCGTGGGATCGGCCCCGGAGACTCCTGAATGACCCGTATTATCGAGTTCCTGATCGCCTTGGGGATCGTGGCTGGCCTGTTCGTCATCATTGGCGTTGTGCTGCCGGGCGAGCGTCACATTACCGAAAGCATCGAGACCAACCGCAAGATGACGATCGTGTACGACACGGTCAACAGCCTGCGCCGCTTCAAGGACTGGAACCCGCTCGTCCTGCGCGATCCCGCCGTTGAACTGAAGCACTCCGGCCCCGCCGCCGGCGTGGGTGCCCGCCTGGACTATTCCTCCAAGGAATCGTCGCTGGGCCAGGGCAGCTGGACGATCACCGAGTCCGAGCCGAACAAGCGCGTGGCCATCGCCATCGAGGACCAGACCAAGGGCCACGACAAGAAGACCAGCTTCACGCTTGAGCCGACCGGCAAGGGTGGCCGCAACGTCAAGATCACCCAGGACTACAGCATCAAGTACGGCTGGAACCTGTTTGGTCGTTACGCCGGTCTGTACGTCAGCCGTCACGTCGGTGACGACCTGAAGCTGGGTCTGTCGCGCATGGCCAACATGCTGGCTACCGTGCCGAACATCGACTACCGCACCGCCGAAGCCCCGCTGGTCGACCTGGCCATCGTCGATGCCCCGGCCGAAGACCTGCTGGTCGTCACCGCCGGCAACGTTGATCGCGGCGAAGCGACCATCACCAAGTCCATCAAGGACAACCAGGAGTGGATCAAGCGCGTGATGGAGGCCAATGACCTCGAAGCCGCCGGTCCGTTCCGCATCATCACCACTGACTTCGGTCAGGAGAAGTACGCCTTCGACGTGGCCCAGCCGGTCAAGAAGAAGGGTACTGCAGGCGCTTCGGCTGAAGCCCTGACGGTGAAGATCGATGGTGGTGCCCCGGTCAAGTACGTGCACGTTGCCCCGCACCGTACCGCCCACGCCAAGTACACCGGCCACATGGCTGGCCTGGACATCGCTCGCAACGCACTGCGTGCCTGGGCTGTGACCGGCGGCAACGAAGTGATCGATCGTCCGTACGAAACGTGGAACGGCGGTCTGGAGAAGTCGTTCACGCAGGAAGGTACGTACGACATCTACTGGGCCGTCAAGTAAACCGACGGTTGCCACGGATGTAACGTAGAACAGAAAACGCGCCGCTTCCTGCGGCGCGTTTTTTTTTGGAGGAAGATGCAGCCATGCTCAACCTGGAACGACGCGCGCGTAAACCTTCACTGCTGGCCTGCCTGGGGGGCCTGTTGGCGGCCACGGCCGTGGGCCTGTCGGCCTATGCCTCGCACGGAATCGCCGAACCGCTGGCGCAGTCGCATGTGAGTACTGCTGCGCTGTTCGCCTTTGGGCATGGCGTGGCGTTGGCCGTGCTGGGCCCCACCCAGCAGAACAGCGTGGGCAAGCTGGCGTTGTACGTGCTGCTGTTGGGCACGCTGTTGTTCTCCGGCAGCCTGGTGGCCGGCGCGTTGTGGCAGTTGCGCACCGGGCTGGCCCCGGTGGGTGGCACGGCCTTGATGCTCGGGTGGGTGGTGTACGCGCTCAATGCCCTGAGGCGCTGACATGCCGCGCTTCCGCCGGGGCTTTGATGTAGACGAGGCGCACGACTGGCTGTCGCGCCGCGACCGTCGGCTGGGCAGCTGGATGAAGCGGCTCGGGCCGGTGGCGGCGCCGCCTGGCTGGGCACGCAGTTTCGACCCGGTCGATGCCCTGGCCCGCGCGATCCTGTTCCAGCAGCTCAGCGGCAAGGCCGCCTCCACCATCGTGGGCCGGGTGGAGACGGCCATCGGCAGCACCCGCCTGCACGCCGACACCCTGGCACGGATCGACGACCCCGGCCTGCGCAGCTGCGGTGTCTCCGGCAACAAAGCGTTGGCCCTGCGTGACTTGGCCCGGCGCGAGGCGGCAGGCGAGATTCCCGACCTGCGGCGGATGTCGGTGATGCCGCACGACGCGATCATCGACGCACTGGTGCCGATCCGTGGCATCGGCCGCTGGACCGTGGAAATGATGCTCATGTTCCGGCTCGGCCGCCCAGACATCCTGCCCATCGACGACCTGGGCGTGCGCAAGGGCGCCCAGCGGGTGGACAAGGCAGAAGCAATGCCGACCCCGAAGGAGCTGGCCGCCCGCGGCGAAAAGTGGGGCCCGTTCCGGACCTACGCCAGCCTGTACCTGTGGCGCATCGCCGATTTCACCGAAAGCCCGAAGGCCAGCACCAACCGCTCCCAGGATTGACCTGTCCCGCCAACTGACACATCGCCGCGCACGGACAATCGCGCGCACGTACGATCGCCGTGCACCGACAATCGCCGCGCACCGAAAATCGCCGCGTAGGGACACGCCATGCGTGTCCACGGGACGCCGAACGAAGCCCAGCCACGCAGGGCGTGGCTCTACATCGGCGCGGTGATCGCCCGTGGTGCGAGGTGCCACGCGCGGGCCGCATGGCGCTGTCGCGATCCATGCTGCTTACGCCCCGTTATTCGCGCGAAACATCCGCGACGGCAGGCTGCAGCTTGGGCGCAAACGCCGGGTCCTCACTCAACCGCGTACGCGGCGGGCGGCTGCGCACCGTGCGCATATGCCGGTGGTAGCGGAAGGTGGCGAGCGTGCCGCGCACGCTGACGAAGGCGAGCAGGGCCGTGAAGCCGACGCCGCTCAACGACCCCTGGCCACTGCTGATGTTCAGCAGGGTGCCCAGTACGCTCATTGCACACAACACCAACACCGCGCAGGCAGCGGTCCGGCTTCGCTTGTAGACCCCGAATGTCGCCAGCCCATAGATGACGAACGTGGCCGCCATGACCAGCAGCAGGAAGCGGTTGGCTGGGTCGCCGGAAGCAAGCAGCCCAATCGTGCCGATGCCACCGGCGACGGCCCCGATGGCCAGCATGATCCACATGTGCCGGATCGGGCTGGTGATCTCACGAGGCGGTTCGTCGCGCCAATCGCGACGCGTGGCAGCCGCAGGTACGACGCGGCTGGCCTGGTACGGGCTCTGGTCTTCCATGACGCGCTCTCCCCCTGGATGATGCGCGAAGCTTAACGGCAGATGTACCGCTTGGGTAGAGCCACGCGCTGCGTGGCTGCGCCGGAAGCGGGATCAGGTCGCCTTCCAGCACCAATGCCACGGCTCGTACACGATGCCGTGGGGGTTGTCGCGGGGGTAGCTCAGGTGGAAGCCATAGCTTCCCGCGTGCTCCAGCAGCCACGCGAACGCAGCGGTTGACTCGAAGCTCTCCTCGGCCGGCGGTTCCCCCGGGCTGCTGATATCCAGCGCACGCCCGCTGTGGTGTTCGCTGTACCCCGGTGCGGCGTTGACCTGCAGGATCGCATCCACCTCCAGCCCGCGTGCGCGTTTGCGCGCGAAGATGCCCAGCTGGTAATCGTGGCTGCGGTAGCCCGAGATGGCCTCCAGCACGGTGCCCTCGCGCGCGGCCTGCTGCTGCATGCGCTGCCAGGCGCGCGCGGCGCCCTGCTGCAGCCACAGCGGGCGGCGGTAACGGTCGAAGCCGGCCAGCGCCAGCCGTTCCGGTTCGGCTTCCAGCGCCAGTGCGGTGTCCTGCTCATAGCGCCCCGCATCGATGCCCAGCTCTTCCAGCCGGTCCTGCAGCCCGCTCAGCGGCAGCAAGGCATCGGCTGCATGCGCGCGCTGCGTGCCATGCAGCGCCAGGTCCAGGGCATCGAGCGCTTCCTCGATCCCCGGCTCGCGCATCAGGTGCGGCACCAACGGCAACAGGCCGTGCGCGGTGGCGGCGGCCAGGTACTGCCCATCACGCTTGCGCCGCAGTACCCAGCGGGCCCGGGCCAGCGCCCGTGCATCGGCGTTGCTGCGCGCGCGCAGCAGGCCGCCGGGCCACAGTTCGATATCGGCGGTGTTGATCAGCAGGGCAGGGTGTCGGCGCATGCGTACAGCTTATCGCGCAGCCTGCGCGTTCAGCGCATCCAGCAGGGCGCGCGGGTGCTCGGGGCTGAGCAGCAGCACGCGGTCGTCGCGCAGCGGCAGGTACAGCACGCGGCTGGGATCGGTGACAAGACAGAACGCCTTGTGCTTGCCCATCCGGTAATGGCCGGACTGGAACCCCGGCATGCCGAACCCGTTGATCTTCATGCCCGGTTTGAACTGGCTGTGTTCGGCCAGGTCGACGATGCGCGCCTGGTCCAGCAGCATCGACGAGACCGCCGTGCGACGGCGGTAGAAGGTGGAGGTCACCAGCAGTTCGCCGTGTTCCAGCGTGATGCGGCGACGGAGGAACGCCCAGCTGAGCACGCCGCCCAGCACCAGCAGGAACGGCAGGGTGATGGCCATGTCCATCGGCGTGCGTTGTTCCTGCAGGTGCGTGGTGACCAGCAGCACGGCCACGCCCAGCAGCGGCAGCCACAGCCAGAGCAGGCGCCACAGCGGGGCGGGCGCCACCGCGAATTCAGTGGCGGGCACGGCCGTCGTCCGGGCTGCCACGTCAGAGCTCCTTCTTGAAGAAGAGCAACGCCACGCCCATCGGGGTGCCCTGCATCACGTTCACCAGCTCCCAGCCGAGTTGGCCCTGGCGGTTGAGTTCGGCCTGCAGGTCTTCCGGCTTCAGGCCGGTCCACGAGGGCTTAACTTCGACGGTGAGGTAGCTCCAGCGCTTGCTCATTCCTTGCTCTCCGGATCAGGTGCGGGTTTGGGAAGGCGTCCAGCCTTGCGCAGTGCGTCGCGCAGCACGTACTCGATCTGCGCGTTCAAACTGCGCAGCTCGTCATCGGCCCAGCGTTGCGCCGCCGCCAGTACGTCGGCATTGATCCGCAGCGGGTAGGCTTTCTTTTCGCTCATGCTCAGTACAACGAACCAGCGTTGACGATCGGCTGGGTGCCGCGGTCCGAGCACAGCACGGTGAGCAGGTTGCCCACCATCTGCGCCTTGCGCTCTTCATCCAGCTGCACCACGTTGTTCTTCTGCAGTTCGTTCAGGGCCATTTCGACCATGCCCACGGCACCGGCGACGATGCGCGTGCGCGCGGCGATCACTGCGTTGGCCTGCTGCCGCTGCAGCATCGCCTGGGCGATTTCCGGGGCGTAGGCCAGGTGGCTGATGCGCGCATCGAGCACCTGCACGCCGGCATCGGCCAGGCGTTCGGCCAGTTCGTCCTTGAGGTGCTGGGAAATCTCGGCGGCGTGGCTGCGCAGGGAGAGCTGGCCGTCCTCGTGCTGGTCGTAGGGGTAGCTGGTGGCCATCGCACGCAGGGCGGATTCGGACTGGATGTGCACGAAGCTTTCGTAGTCGTCCACGTTGTAGACCGCTTCGGAGGCGTCCACGACCTGCCAGACGATGACCGCGGCGATTTCGATCGGGCTGCCGTCCAGTTCGTTGACCTTGAGCTTGCCGCTTTCGAAGTTGCGCACGCGCTGGCTGACCTTCTTCTTGCTGAAGAACGGGTTGTTCCAGCGCAGGCCGTTGTCCTTGACCGTGCCGACGTACTTGCCGAACAGGCTCAGCACCGCCGCCTGGTTGGGCTGCACGGTGTACAGGCCGGTCAGGCTGAACAGGGCAATCAGGCCCAGCAGCACGCCGCCGAGCATCAGCAGCAGGTTGACGTTGCCGGGTTCGATCCCGGAGAAGAAGAGCCATGCGGAGACCACCAGCAGGGCCAGCACGGCCAGCAGGAAGGGGATGCCGGAGAGGGAGGGGACGGGCTTTTCTTTCATGGGGGCATCCTTTGCGGGTGGGTTTGGAATATTGATATCAAATTGATATCACTCCTGCAAGGGCCCCATCCCATAAAATGGCGTCCCGCCTCTGATGTCCGGAATATCGCCATGATCACGCTCGGCACGCCGCTGTCCCCCTCCGCCACCCGTGTCCTGCTGCTGGGCTCGGGCGAACTGGGCAAGGAGGTCGCCATCGAGCTGCAGCGGCTGGGGGTGGAGGTGATTGCTGCCGACCGCTATGCCGACGCCCCGGCCATGCAGGTGGCGCACCGGTCGCACGTGGTCGACATGCTCGATGCGATGGCGCTGCGCGCGCTGATCGCCGAGGAGAAACCGCACCTGATCGTGCCCGAGATCGAAGCCATCCACACCGAAACCCTGGTCCAGCTGGAGCAGGAAACCGGCCAGCGGGTGGTGCCGACCGCGCGCGCGGCGCGCCTGACCATGGACCGTGAAGGCATCCGCCGCCTGGCCGCCGAAACCCTTGGCCTGCCGACCTCGCCGTACCGCTTCGTGGACACCGAGGCCGAGTACCGCGCCGCCGTGGCGGCGATCGGTCTGCCGTGCGTGGTGAAGCCGGTGATGTCCTCCTCGGGCAAGGGCCAGAGCACGCTGCGCGACGAGGCCGACATCGCGCCGGCCTGGGAATATGCACAGACCGGTGGTCGTGCCGGTGCCGGCCGCTGCATCGTGGAAGGCTTCATCGATTTCGATTACGAGATCACCCTGCTGACCGTGCGCCATGCCGGGGGCACCTCGTTCTGCGCGCCGATCGGGCATTGGCAGAAGGATGGCGACTACCGCGAAAGCTGGCAGCCGCAGCCGATGTCGCCGGCCGCGCTGGCGCGTGCCGAAGAGATCTCGCAGGCGATCACCGATGACCTGGGCGGCTGGGGCCTGTTCGGCGTAGAGCTGTTCGTGAAGGGCGACGACGTGTGGTTCAGCGAAGTCTCGCCGCGCCCGCATGACACCGGCCTGGTCACGCTGGCCTCGCAGGAACTGAGCGAATTCGCGCTGCACGCGCGCGCCATCCTGGGCCTGCCGATCCCGCTGATCCGCCAGAGTGGCCCGTCGGCCTCCTGCGCGATGCTGGCGCACGGCGAAGGCGTGCCGGTCTTCAGCAACGTAGAGGCGGCACTGGCGCATCCGGACACGGCGCTGCGCCTGTTCGGCAAGCCGAGCGTTCATGGGCACCGCCGGGTTGGGGTGACGCTGGCGCGGGCTGAGTCCATCGACGAAGCGCGGAAGATCGCGCGCGAGGCGGCGGAAGCGATCACGATCAAGTTGCCCGCGTAAGGCGTTGGCGTCTTCGTTTCTACGTGCTGGGGCGGCCGTCGGGCCGCCCCCGAGAGATGGCGTTGTGCGGAACGAACGGCAAGCATGGCCGGTAACGCATTGCAATCATCAACCCGGTAGGTATCGACCGTTGGTCGATACGCTCTTACCGCACGTCCACCCACACCAGGTGGTGGTCGCTGCCGTCGGCGATCTTCGCTTCGGGGCTTTCGTTGGCCGGCCAGAACACGCCGCTGCCGATGTAGTTGAAGCCCACTGACGGCAGCACGTAATCCAGGCGCATGGTGCCGGATTTCGGCCCGAAATCGCCGGTGGCGTGGAACGGCGCACCCTTCCGCACGATGCCCTTTTCGGCATAGGCCAGGCTGGTCTGCTCGGCACCTACGCTGCGCGGGGTCGGGTAGCGCAGCACGCGCGCGTTTTCGATCAGTTCGACGATCGCGTCATGGCGGCCATCGCCATCCACCGGGTCGTTGTTGAGGTCGCCCAGGATCACGAAGCGCGCGTCCTGTGCCAGCCCGCCGCAGGTGCCCTTGTCATCGCACAGCCAGGGCTTGTCGCCGGCCGCCAGGTATTCCTGCCACAGCCGCAGTTCGTCGTGGTTGCGCGCCGCGTTGCGCTTTTCCGGGCCGTCGAACACCGGCGGGGTGGGGTGCGAGACCAGTGCGTGCACCACGCCGTTGGGGGTGTGCACCGGCACGTCCCAATGCGACTTGGACGACAACCGCAGCTGCGACCACACGTGGTCGTTGTAGAACGACTTGCCGCTGCGCGGGTCGATCGGGCGCAGCGCGCCGGGCAGCGTGCTCCACTTCAGCAGCTGGAAGCTGCGCACCTTGGCCTCGTCGATCGGGTACCGCGACAGCACCAGCATGCCGTACTGGCCCGGGTGCAGGCCGTAGCCCCAGGCATCGTTGCCGCGGTTGCGGCCGTCGCCGCCGATCTGGCCGTTGTTGTCCAGGTCCAGCCCGCTCTGCACGCCGGTGTTGACCGGGGCCAGGTAGCGGTAGGCGAAGTGCAGCGGCTCACCGCCGCCCGGCTGGGCCACTTCCAGGTAGCGCTGCTGGAACAGGTCGGCGGCGCGGTGGGCGTCGTCGTAGTCGAATTCGTTGAGCAGCACCAGGTCCGGGCGCACCTGCTGCAGCACCGCGGCGATCTTGCGCGCGTGCGCGCTGTCGCTTTCCAGTTCGGCGATCAGCCCGCCGGTCTCATCGCTGTACAGCGAGGTGTTGTAGGTGGCGATCCGCAGCGGCGCGGAGGTGGCTTCCGGCATGGCGGCGGTCTTGGTCGGGGTTTGGGCGCAGGCGCCGCAGAGCAGGGCCAGGGCGAGGATCAGGGGATGGGCTTTCATCCCGCTATTCTGCACGGGCGGGCATTGCAATGGCGGGTCAGATGCCGTCCAGCGCCTCGTCGAACTCGTGCCAGCGGCGGCCGTCGTAGGCCTCCAGCGGCCGGAAGCGGCGCTTGTAGTCCATCTTGCGGTGGTTGCGGATCCAGTAGCCCAGGTACAGGTGCGGCAGCTGCTCGCGCCGGGCCCAGGCGATCTGCTGCAGGATCGCGAAGGTGCCCAGCCCGCGGTGGGCGTGGTCCGGGTCGAAGAAGGTGTACACCGCCGACAGCCCCTGCGGGGTGACATCGGTGACCGCCACCGCCAGCAGCGGGCCTCGATGGCCATCTTCGGCCGGTCCGCGGATTTCCAGGAAGCGACCCTGCGACCACTGCCCGATCAGGAACTGGTCGAACTCGTGCGGGCCGTGCTCGTCCATGCCGCCCTGGGCGTGGCGATGGGTCAGGTAGCGGTGGTACAGCGCGAACTGCTCATCGGTCTGCTCGGCAGCCACGATCCGCACTTCCAGGTCGTCGTTGCGCGCCAGGCAGCGGCGCTGGCTGCGGTCGGGTGCGAAACGGGCCACCGGCACCCGCACCGACACGCAGGCATGGCAGTTGGCGCAGTGCGGGCGGTAGACCAGATCGCCGGAACGGCGGAAGCCCCAGCTCAGCGCCATCGGGTACAGCGTGCCCAGCCGCTGGTCGTGCGGGTCCAGCACCAGGTCGCGCGCAGCCCGCTCCGGCCAGTAGCCACAGGGATGGTCCCCGGTCTGGAACAGGCGCAGCTCGTCGTCGCGGTCGGTGTGGATCGCCATGCCCACAGCATAGCGCCGGGGCGTCGCAGGCGGCGCGACTGTCTGGCGAATGAACACGGCCGGTGGCGCTGTCAACGCGGCCGGCGCCCGCGCGTTTTCTCTCCCGTGGGTGCCAACGCACCGCACGAAACATCCCCCAAACACCGGAGTGACCCATGCGCAACCGCAAACCCCTTCTGCTGCTGGCCCTGCTGATGACCACCGGCGCTGCCGGCCTGGCGGTGGCCGCCGATACCCCGGCCACGCCCGCCAAGCCGGCCCGCGCGATGCTGGACACCAATGGCGATGGTTTCGTCGACCGTACCGAGGCCGCCAAGGCGCCGCGCCTGGCCGAGAAGTTCGACAGCCTGGACACCAACAAGGACGGCAAGCTGTCCCGCGAGGAACTGCCGCGCTGGCAGGGCAAGCGCCACGGCCGTGGCCCGGGTGGCGGGCATGAGCGCCTGGAAAAGCTGGACGCGAACAAGGACGGCCGGATCAGCCGCGACGAAGCCAAGGCCGACCCGAAGCTGGCCGCGCGCTTCGACCAGATGGACCTCAACAAGGACGGCTACCTGGACAAGGCCGACCGCGAGCTGGGCATGAAGCAGCACCGTGATGCGTGGTTCGCTGCGGCCGATACCAACAAGGACGGCCAGCTGAGCAAGGCCGAATTCGACGCGGCCAAGGGCCCGTTCGGTGGCCCGCGCGGCGAACACCGCGGCGACAAGCCGCCGATGCCGCCGAAGGCAAAGTAACGTAGCGCCGGGCCCTGCCCGGCAACCCGGAAAGCGCCGGTCACCGACCGGCGCTTTTTCATGGGTCAGATCAACCCGCGCTCGCCGGCCACGGTCAGGATCAGGCCGACGATCACCAGATTGGTGATCAGCAAAGCAGGTCGTCCGTACATCGACTGGTACACCCAGCTGGGTCCCGTGCGTCCCTTGCGTGCGGCATCACGCGCGATCATCGGCGCCATGATCCGTTGCAGCGGCACCAGGATCTGGTAGTTCACCAGGGCGGTGCCCAGCACCATCGCGGCCAGCGACAGATACACCGGTGCATTCAGCACCGTCAGCGCCAGCACCGCCGCGCAGACCAGCATCGCGGTGAACGTGCTGTAGTGCACGAAGCGATGCACCGCCGCGCGCTCGGCCAGTGTCTGGGTGTAGCAGAGCAGGTAGCGGCCACCGAGGTAGCTGCCGATCACGCCGCCGGCCATCGCGCCGATGGCGATGGTCCAGTTGAACTCCGGGCCGAGCAGGTGGCTCTGGCTGGCTGCCGCGCCCAGTGAGCCCATTGCCGCACCGCCGGACAGGCTGGCACCGCCCAGGCCGAGCTTGCTGCTGCCCACGCCCACGCTGGTGCCCAGCAGGATCGCCGCGCTCGCCGTGCCCGGTGCGGCTACCATCACCATGGAAACCACCGCGGTGGCGAAGGCCGCGCTGGGCGCGCTGCCGCGCGCGAACTCGCCGAAGCGCCGCAGCATTTCCTCGCGCACGCTGGCGCGTGCCCGCGACAGGCGCTTGCGCACGGCGGCATCGCTCAGCCCCAGCAGGTTGGCCACCTGCTGCGAGCTCTGGCCTTCGCGGTAGTACAGCAGCAGCGTTTCGCGGCTGTCCTCGGGCAACGCGGAGATGATCTCTTCGGCGGCCACTTCCTCCTCCACCCGCTGCAGGTATTCCGGCGCGGAGGGGCCCGGGTCGGCGGCCATGCTGATGGCGATCTCGGCGGCCTCGCCCGACAGCGGCCGGCCGCGGTTGGCGCGCAGCCAGTCGCGGGCCAGGTTGCGGGTGATCTGGCGTAGCCAGGGCAGGAAGCTGCCGTGGTTGTGCAGCTGGTTGAGTTGCTGCCAGCCCTTGATGAAGGCTTCCTGCGCGATGTCCTCGCTGGCCTGCACGTCGCGGGTGATCGCCAGCGCGATCGCGGTCACGGTGTTCTGGCAGGCCAGCACGATGCGCCCGTACGACTGCTGGCAGCCGCCGGCGGCGGCAGGCAGTTCGCGGTCCAGCGTGTCGATCAGCGGCAGCGTGGTCATGGCGTCGGTCCCTGTGGGTGGTGACATCATGACGGGATGGGGCGGGGAATGTGACCGGGGGCGGGGCGGGGCGGGGTCGCGCGAGGGGCGCGGTAGAGCCGACTGTCAGTCGGCTGCTCTTCGTTCCGGCATCATGAGCGCCTGACAGGTGGCTCCGGCAGGCGGTAAACGTCGACCACACCATCGGCGTGGTGCGTTACGGTCTTCGGACGCTTGGGCCGCGCTGGCGCGCGGTTGCCGACTGACAGTCGGCACTACGAGTTTTTACGTGCGCAGGGAGATCCGGATACGTCGGGTCGGCTCACGGTTGTTGGGTCGGAGGTGTGATCCGGACTCGCACCTCTTCTTCTTCCTGCGCTGGCGCCGGTTCGGCTGCCGGGGCCTGGGGTTGTGCCTGTTGCGTCTGTACCGGTGCAGCCGTCGGGGCACTGCGGTGGCGCATCACCACCACCATTGCCACGGCGGCGATGATCAGCAGCAGGCCGATGCGGATGCGCCAGGCCCAATTGCGGCGTGGGGCCACGTCGTCGGCCTGGTCGCGGAAGGCGAATTCGGCGGTGGGGTGGTCGCGCCGGGTGGTTTCCAGCAGTCGGGCATCGCGCAGGATTTCGCGCGCGCGCGGCTGGTCGTTGGCGTGTACCACCCACAGGGTGGGGTGGGTGGTGGCCTTGCTGGTGTCCAGGTAACTGAACTGGCTGCCGCGTTTGCTGTGGTACGAGCGCCCGTTGGTGATGCGCACCTCGATGCCGGCATCGCGCAGCAGTTTGGCCACGCCTTCCACGGTTTCCACGCGCTGGCTGGTGAAGATCTGACGCATATCGAATTATTCCTTGGCCGGTACGGCGGCGGCCGCGGCACTGTCATCCACCACGCGGATCAGGCCTTCCTGCGCGGTGCTGGCAACCAGTATGCCGTTGCGGGTGAAGAACTGGCCACGGGCCAGCCCGCGCGAATCCTGCGCGCTGGGGCTGTCCAGCGAATACAGCAGCCAGTCGTCGGCGCGGAACGGGCGGTGGAACCAGATC
Source organism: Stenotrophomonas sp. CFBP8994 (assembly GCF_034044835.1). NCBI lineage: Bacteria > Pseudomonadati > Pseudomonadota > Gammaproteobacteria > Lysobacterales > Lysobacteraceae > Stenotrophomonas > Stenotrophomonas sp. CFBP8994. Next base: position 235,328 of record NZ_JAXCWT010000005.1, read on the forward strand.
GCATGGTCCAGCGAGGCCATCTGCACGTGCGGCTGGTAGTAGCTGATGCCGTGCGGGAAGGTCGCGGTGCCGAGCAGGTGGAAGTCCGACGCATAGGCCAGCAGCGCCTGGTGCAGTTCGGGCGCATCGCCCACCGTTTCATTCAGGCGCAGCCACACCTGGTGGTAGGGCGGGCGCTTGGGCGGGTGCAGTTCATCGCGCGGGTACACGTGGCGGAACTCGAACGGGCCGCCGCGCGAGAGCCAGCGCTGCACCTTGATCGGCAGCCGTTCCAGCACTTCCGGCGGCAGTGGGCGGTTCGGTTCGATGTCTTCCGGTTGCGGCACTTCGGGCATCTTGTGTTGGTGCTCGGCCCCGCTTTCGGCCTGCTGGAACGAGGCGGCGCAGAAGAAGATCACCTTGCCGTGCTGGATCGCGGTGACCCGGCGCACGGAGAAGCTGCCGCCATCGCGGGTGCGGTCCACGTCGTACACGATCGGGTGGTCGATGTTGCCGGCGCGCAGGAAGTAGGCATGCAGCGAATGCACATGCCGGCCGTTCTCGACCGTGGCCTGGGCCGCCGAGAGGGCCTGGCCCAGCACCTGGCCGCCGAACACGTATTTGGTGCCGATGTCGCGGCTCTGGCCGCGGAACAGGTTGTCTTCCAGGCGCTCGAGCGTGAGCAGGTCGATCAGCTCGGAAACGACGGGTTCTTGCGGCTGGGACAAGGCGGCGGCCTGGCGTTGGGACGGACGGGAATTATACCGGTGGTGGCCAGTCGCCAACTGCCGGCGCCGTGCGCCGCCGCCCGACCAACGGTCGGGCGCTACCGGGCACACCGCCCCATCGCCGGTAGCACCCGACCGTTGGTCGGGTGGCCTTGGCTTACGCTTTTCCCAGCCGTGCCACCAGCGTCTGCAACGCCTGCTGCGCATCCGGGGCATACCAGGCCTCGACGAACCGGTCCAGCCGGATCAGGTCGGCGTGCAGTGCTTCATGCAGGTCTTCGCGGGCAATGGCGCGGGTGAGCAGCATCGGCTGGCGCGGCAGCTTCAGCAGGCGACCCAGCCAGGCCACCGCGCGCGGCACCACGTCGGCCGGGGCGGCCAGCTCATCCACCAGCCCGATCTCCAGTGCGCGTTCGGCCGGTACCATTTCACCGCCGATCAGCAGCTGCGAGGCGCGGTGGTGGCCCACCACCCGGCGCATCAGGCGCTGGATGCCTTCCGGCGCCACCAGCCCCACCTGCACCTCGTTCAGGCCGATCACCGTGGGCTGGGCCGGGTCCGGGCTGCGCGCCAGGATCCGGTAATCGCAGCACAGCGCCAGCACGCAGCCGCCGGCCGGGGCGTGGCCGGTCAGCGCGGCCACCACCGGCACGCGGCTCTCGGCGAGGGTGCGCACCGCGCCGAAGAACGCCTGCCAGCTGTCCAGCAGCTTGTGCCGGTCCTCGCCGTGGCTGAGCAGGTGCGGCACGTCCATGCCGGCGCTGAAGATGCGCTCGCTGCCCGACAGCACGATGCCGTGCACGTCATCGGCCATGGCCTGGTTGATGTCGTGGATCAGCTGACGGCACAACTCGGTGTCCAGCGCATTGACCGGCGGGCGGGCCAGCCGCAGCTCGCGGATGGGGCCATGGTTGATCACCTCGATAAGCGTCGTCATGCTGCGATCTCGTTGCGGGCAGGGAACTGAGGCGATGATAACCAAACCATTCGTGTGCGTATTGTTGGCGATGTGTGCGGCCGCAGCATCGGCCACAGCGGCGGAGCCGTCGTGTGTGACGGTGCGCGAGGGCTGGGTGCGGTTGCCGCCGCCGGGGGTAACGATGGCGGCCGGTTACGGCGAGATCCATAACGGCTGCAGGACGCCGGTGACCGTGGTGGCCGCCGGCAGCAAGGCCTTCGGCGACGTTTCGCTGCATGAAACCACGCTGGTCGACGGTGTGGGCCGGATGCGCGCGGTGGAGCGGCTGCCGATCGCGCCGGGATCGAGCGTAGCGTTGAAGCCCGGCGGCCTGCACCTGATGTTGATGCAGCCGGAAGTGCCGCTTGCGAAGGGCGGCCAGGTGCCGTTGCGTTTGAGTTTGGAAGACGGCCGTAAGGTGGACGCGATGCTTGCCGTCCGTGCCGACGCCCCTAGGTCGGCAGTGCGGTAGACAGCGTTAGCCTCGGAGAAACGTCATGCGTTCGTCGCACGTAGACGATTTCAGTGCAGTCGTTTGGGAACCGACCCTACCGGCGCCATGCCCCACTGCGTCGGTGATGCGGGTCGGGCGCGGACCCGCTGGTAGGGTCGCTCCCCAGACGACTGCGCGCGGAGCGTCCACGAGCGGTAGGGCATGACCACAAACGCAGACGCCTGTTGAACGAAACAGGCCGCCTCATCGGCGGCCTGTCTGATTCAAGTAGACGCGTTGCGAATTGCGTCCGGCAGCGGGGCGCTCTTGCCGGTCTGGGTGTCCATCCACACCACCACCACGTTGCCATCCGAATACAGCGTGCTGTCGTTCTTCTGGTCCACGATGCGGTGGCCGATCGTCACGCTGCTGTTGCCCAGGCGCTCGACGAACAGCTCCACCACGATGTCGTTGGGCCACACGATCGGCAGGCGGTAGTTGACGTTGGTCGCCGCCACCACCGGCGCGATACGGTCGGTCATGGCAACGCCTTCCACGCCCAGCATCCAGCGCACGCGCGCCTCTTCCAGGTAGGAGATGTACTTGGCGTTGTTGACGTGGCCCATGCTGTCCATGTCGCGCCAGCGCACGCTGATCGGCACGCGGGCCAGGATCTTGTGTTCGCTGCTCATTACTTCTTCTTCGCCTTCGTGGTCTTGGCAGGGCTGGTCTTGCTGGGGGTGGTGGCGCGCTTGGCGGCCACCGCATTCTTGGCCACCTTGGCCGGCTTTTCCGGCTTGGCCTTGCGCGGCGGGCGGGCGTCGGGCTTGTTGGCTACCGCCGCCGGGCGTTCCGGGCGCGCGCTGACCGAGGGCAGCATCTTGGCCAGGAACTGGCCGGTGTACGACGCCGGGTGCGCGGCCACGTCCTCGGGCGTGCCGGTGACCAGGATGGTGCCGCCGCGGTGGCCACCTTCCGGCCCCAGGTCGACGATCCAGTCCGCAGTCTTGATCACGTCCAGGTTGTGTTCGATCACCACCACCGTGTTGCCCTCGTCGCGCAGCTTGTGCAGCACGCCCAGCAGCGCTTCGATGTCGTGGAAGTGCAGGCCGGTGGTCGGCTCGTCCAGGATGTACAGCGTGCGCCCGGTATCGCGGCGCGACAGCTCCTTGGACAGCTTCACGCGCTGCGCTTCACCACCGGACAGCGTGGTCGCGCTCTGGCCCAGCTTGATGTAGCTCAGGCCCACGTCCACCAGCGTTTCCAGCTTGCGCGCGATGCTCGGCACCGGTTCGAACAGCTTCAGCGCATCTTCGACGGTCATCTGCAGCACGTCGTTGATGTTGTAGCCCTTGTACAGGATCTCCAGCGTTTCGCGGTTGTAGCGCTTGCCGTGGCACACATCGCAGGGCACGTATACGTCCGGCAGGAAGTGCATCTCCACCTTGATCAGGCCATCGCCCTGGCACGCTTCGCAGCGGCCGCCGCGCACGTTGAAGCTGAAACGGCCCGGCGAATAGCCGCGCGCACGTGCTTCGGGCACCTGCGCATACAGCTCGCGCAGCGGGGTGAACAGGCCGGTGTAGGTGGCCGGGTTCGAACGCGGGGTGCGGCCGATCGGCGACTGGTCGATGTCCACGACCTTGTCGAACAGGTCCAGGCCTTCCACGTCCTTGTACGGCGCGATCGGGTGCGAGGAGCCGTTGATCTCGTTGGCGGCCAGCGAGAACAGGGTGTCGTTGATCAGGGTCGACTTGCCCGAACCGGACACCCCGGTGATGCAGGTCAGCAGGCCCGACGGAATGTCCAGGTCCACGCCCTTGAGGTTGTTGCCGCTGGCACCGCGCAGGTGCAGCGTCATCTTCGGGTTCGGCTTGTGCCGGCGCGCGGGAATCTCGATCGCGCGCTTGCCCGACAGGTACTGGCCGGTGAGCGAACGCGGCGCGTCCAGGATGTCCTGCAGGGTGCCCTGGCCGACGATCTCGCCGCCGTGCACGCCGGCGCCCGGACCGATGTCCAGCACGTAGTCGGCCAGGCGGATCGCATCTTCGTCATGCTCGACCACGATCACCGTATTGCCCAGGTCGCGCAGGCGGGTGAGGGTGCCCAGCAGGCGCTCGTTGTCGCGCTGGTGCAGGCCGATGGAGGGCTCGTCGAGCACGTACATCACCCCGACCAGGCCGGCGCCGATCTGGCTGGCCAGGCGGATGCGCTGGGCTTCGCCACCGGACAGGGTGTCGGCCTTGCGCTCCAGGGTGAGGTAATCCAGGCCCACGTCGACCAGGAAGCCCAGGCGCTCGCCGATCTCCTTGACGATCTTGCCTGCGATCTCGCCGCGCCAGCCGGGCAGGGTCATGCCGCTGAAGAACTTCAGCGCTTCATCGATCGGCAGCACCACCAGTTCCGGCAGCGCACGGTCGGCCACGAACACGTTGCGCGCGGCGCGGTTCAGGCGCTGGCCCTGGCATTCGGGGCAGTTGCGTTCGCTGATGTACTTGGCCAGCTCTTCGCGCACCGCCGCCGATTCGGTTTCCTTGTAGCGGCGTTCCAGGTTCGGAATGATGCCCTCGAAACGGTGCTTGCGCTGGGTGCGGCCACCGGCTTCGGTGAAGTAGGTGAAGGTGATGGTTTCATCGCCGCTGCCGTACAGCACGGCCTTGCGCACCGGCTCGGACAGGCTCTGCCACGGCGCGTCGGTGTCGAACTTGTAGTGCTTGGCCAGCGAGGCGATCAGCTGGAAGTAGTACGCGTTGCGGCGGTCCCAGCCGCGCACGGCACCGGCCGACAGCGACAGCTCCGGGTGCACCACCACGCGCGAGGGGTCGAAGAATTCGGCCATGCCCAGGCCATCGCAGCCCGGGCAGGCGCCCACCGGCGAATTGAACGAGAACAGGCGCGGTTCCAGCTCCGGCAGCGAGTAATCGCAGACCGGGCAGCTGTACTTGGACGAGAACAGGTGGGCCGGGGCGTCCTCGACATCCAGCGACTGCACCGAGACCATGCCGTCGCCCAGCTTCAGCGCGGTTTCAAAGCTTTCGGCCAGGCGCTGCTTGATGTCCTCGCGCGGACGGAACCGGTCGATCACCGCTTCGATGGTGTGCTTCTGGCGCAGCGCCAGCGGCGGCACCGCATCGATTTCATGCAGCGCACCGTCCACCCGCACGCGCACGAAGCCCTGCGCGCGCAGCTGGTCGAACACCTGGGCATGCTCGCCCTTGCGTTCGCGGATCACTGGGGCCAGCAGCATGTAGCGCTGTTCCGGGTCCAGGGTCAGCACGTGGTCCACCATCTGGCTCACGGTCTGCGCTTCCAGCGGGTAGCCGTGGTCGGGGCAGCGCGGGCTGCCCACGCGGGCGTACAGCAGGCGCAGGTAGTCGTAGATCTCGGTGATGGTGCCCACGGTCGAACGCGGGTTGTGCGAGGTCGACTTCTGCTCGATGGAGATCGCTGGCGACAGGCCTTCGATATGATCCAGGTCCGGCTTTTCCATCACGCTCAGGAACTGGCGGGCATAGGCCGACAGGGACTCCACGTAGCGGCGCTGGCCTTCGGCGTAGATCGTGTCGAAGGCCAGCGAGGACTTGCCTGAGCCGGACAGGCCGGTAATGACAATCAACTTGTCGCGGGGCAGGTCGAGATCGATGTTCTTGAGGTTGTGCGTCCGCGCGCCGCGGATGCGGATGAAATCCATCGCCATGGGGGATCCGTTGAAAGTGGGGCAAGCGGAGACGGCAATCGGTCAGCCTACCGAGCTTGGGATTTGGGGGCAATCAGCGACATTGCCAGCCCCTTGTCTCATCTATTGAGACCGGCGGGCCCTGAACCTGAACGGGGTTCAGGGGAGGACGGCTCAAAGCAGGGGGTGGGTTGACCCGGGCTGGGGTGAGTCATTAAAATCCCGCTTCTGTCCGCCCTCGATGGCGGCAGTCCATAGACCACAATAACTACAGAGGAAGTCTGGTCATGTACGCAGTACTGGTAACCGGCGGTAAGCAATACCGCGTGGCGCAGGGCGAAACGCTCCGCGTTGAAAAGCTCGAAGTCGAAGTCGGCAACGAGATCAAGTTCGAAGAAATCCTGATGCTGGGTGACAGCGATGGCATCAAGCTGGGCGACGCTCTGAGCGGCGCTTCGGTCACCGCCAAGGTCGTGTCGCAGGGTCGTGCCGACAAGGTCCGGATCATCAAGTTCCGTCGCCGCAAGCACCACATGAAGCGCCAGGGTCACCGTCAGTACTACACCGAAATCGAGATCACCGGCATCGCCGGTGGCAAGAAGTAATAAGGAGAAGCAGTCATGGCACATAAGAAGGGCGTAGGCTCATCGCGCAACGGTCGCGACTCCAACCCGAAGTACCTCGGCGTCAAGATCTTCGGTGGCCAGGCCATCGATGCCGGCAACATCATCGTGCGTCAGCGCGGCACCCAGTTCCACCCGGGTACCGGCGTCGGCCTCGGCCGTGACCACACCCTGTTCGCGCTCGTCGACGGCAAGGTGGAGTTCTCGGTGAAGGGCCCGAAGAAGCGTCGTACCGTCAGCGTCGTCGCCGAAGCCTGAGCTTCGCGGCACGCAGGCGCCCCCGCCCCGGCGTGGGGCCGCTGACGAAAGCCCCGCTTCGGCGGGGTTTTTGTTTTTCACGTTAGACTCTGCGGTCGGGCGCACCCGTTGCCCACCGCCTCCAGTTGGCATCCAGAATCATGAAACTTGTAGACGAAGCAGAAATCCAGGTTACCGCCGGCAATGGCGGCAACGGCTGCGTCGGTTTCCGTCGCGAGAAGTTCATTCCGCTGGGCGGCCCGGACGGCGGCGACGGCGGCAATGGCGGCAGCGTGTACATCCGCGCCGACGAAAACCTCAATACCCTGGTCGATTTCCGCCACGAGCGCATCTTCAAGGCGCAGCGCGGCGAGAACGGCATGGGCCGCCAGGCCTATGGCAAGGGCGGCGAAGACCTGGTCATCACCGTGCCGGTCGGCACCGTGGTGATGAACGTGGCCACCGACGAAGTGATCGGTGACCTGACCCAGCACGACGACATCCTGCTGGTGGCCAAGGGCGGCAAGGGCGGCCTGGGCAACATGCACTTCAAGAGCTCCACCAACCGTTCGCCGCGCCAGTCGCTGCCGGGCGAGGAGGGCGAGGAGCGCCTGCTCAAGCTGGAGCTGAAGCTGCTGGCCGACGTCGGCCTGCTGGGCTTCCCCAATGCGGGCAAGAGCACGCTGATCCGCGCCGTGTCCGCTGCCACCCCCAAGGTGGCCGATTACCCGTTCACCACCCTCTACCCCAACCTGGGCGTGGTGCGCGTGGAGAACTACCGCAGCTTCGTGATTGCCGACATTCCCGGCCTGATCGAAGGTGCCGCCGATGGTGCCGGCCTGGGCGCGCAGTTCCTGCGCCACCTGCAGCGCACCCGCCTGCTGCTGCACCTGGTGGACATCTCCCCCATGGAGGGCGGCGTGGAAATCTCGCCGATCGAGCAGGTCCGTGCGATCGAGCGCGAGCTGGCCAAGCATGACCCGGAGCTGCTGGAAAAGCCGCGCTGGCTGGTGCTGAACAAGGCCGACCTGATGTTCGAGGACGAGGCCAAGGCGGCGGCCGAGAAGATCATCGCCGAGCTGGGCTGGACCCAGCCGTGGTACCTGGTCTCGGCGCTGGGCCGTGAAGGCACCTGGCCGATCATGACCAACATCATGGCCTTCTTCGACCGCCAGAAGGAAGACGAAGCGGATGCGCGCAACGCGCTCTGACGCTGACGTTGCTTCCTCGGAAAACCCGGCTTCGGCCGGGTTTTTCTGTGAGGCCGTCAACCACGCAAAAAACCCGGCCAGGGCCGGGTTTTTGTACCGCACGCCGCGCCAGGCGCGGCGTTGCGCCGTATCAGGCGGCCTTGAGGGCCTTGATGCGCGCGGTCAGGCGGCTCTTGTGGCGAGCGGCCTTGTTCTTGTGGATCAGACCACGCGAGCTGAAACGGTCGAGGATCGGCTGGGCGACGGCAAAGGCTGCCTCGGCGCCGGCGGCATCGTTGGCGTCGAGCGCCTTGATCACCTTCTTGACAGCGGTGCGCAGCATCGAACGCTGAGCCGTATTGCGCGCGTTGCGCACGACGGTCTGCTTGGCGCGCTTCTTGGCGGACTTGATATTGGCCACAGTGGTGGTTTCCTGAAAAATCGGTGTAATGGGAACAGCAAGCTGGAAAGTATGATGGCTCGAAAAATGTACGTCAAGTCAATTGTCAAGAGGAAACACGGGTGAGTTCACCAAGGATGTTGCGCGGGCTGCTGTCTTTCAGCAGCATGACCATGATTTCACGGGTGCTGGGCCTGGTCCGCGATCTGGCCGTCACCACCACGTTCGGCACCAATGCGGTGACCGACGCCTTCTGGGTGGCCTTCCGGGTGCCCAACTTCCTGCGCCGCCTGTTCGCGGAGGGCTCGTTCGCCACCGCCTTCGTGCCGGTGTTCACGGAAGTGAAGGAAACCCGTTCGCATGAGGAACTGCGCGAGCTGATGTCGCGCGTGGCCGGCACCCTGGGCGCGGTGCTGCTGCTGGTCACCGCGCTGGCGCTGATCTTCGCCCCGCAGCTGGCCACCCTGTTCTCCAGCGGGGTCGACACCGACCCGGCCAAGCACGGCCTGCTGGTGGACCTGTTCCGGCTGACCTTCCCGTTCCTGCTGTTCGTCTCGCTCACCGCCTTGGCCGGTGGCGCGCTGAACAGCTTCCAGCGCTTCGCCATGCCGGCGCTGACCCCGGTGATCCTCAACCTGTGCATGATCGCCGGCGCGCTGTGGCTGGCGCCGCGGCTGGGCGGCACGCCGGAAAAGCAGATCCTGGCGCTGGGCTGGGCCGTGCTTGCCGCCGGCGTGCTGCAGCTGCTGTTCCAGCTGCCGTCGCTGCACGGCATCAACCTGCTCACGCTGCCGCGCTGGGGCTGGACCCACCCCGGCGTGCGCAAGGTGCTGACCCTGATGGTGCCGACCCTGTTCGGCTCCTCGGTGGCCCAGATCAACCTGCTGCTGGATACCGTGATCGCGGCCAAGCTGACCGATGGCTCGCAGTCCTGGCTATCGCTGGCCGACCGCTTCCTGGAGCTGCCGCTGGGCGTGTTCGGGGTGGCGCTGGGTACGGTGATCCTGCCGGCGCTGGCCCGCCACCATGTCAGTACCGACAAGGCCGGCTTCTCCAGCGCGCTGGACTGGGGCCTGCGCACCACGCTGCTGATCGCCGTGCCGGCCATGCTCGGCCTGATGCTGTGCGCCGAGCCGCTGATCGCCACGATCTTCCAGCATGGCCAGTTCACCGCCTTCGATACCCGCATGACCGCGCTGTCGGTGTACGGCCTGAGCTTCGCCCTGCCGGCCTTCGCCCTGCTCAAGGTGGTGCTGCCGGCGTTCTACGCCCGCCAGGACACCCGTACCCCGGTGCGCGCCGGCCTGGTCGCGCTGGTGGCCAATATGGTCTTCAACTTCATCCTGCTGGCCGTGCTGTACCACGTGATGGTGCCCGAGGCGCTGAAGGCGCAGGGCGTGTGGGTGGCGCTGGGCAAGCAGCCGGGCCTGCACCTGGCGCTGGGCATTGCCAGCGCGCTGTCCAGTTACCTGAATCTCGGCCTGCTCTGGTACTGGCTGGGCAAGACCGACGTGTACCAGCCCAAGGCGGGCTGGGGCGGCTACGTGACCCGCCTGGGCCTGGCCTGCGCGGCCATGGTGGCAGTCCTGCTGGGCCTGCTGCAGCTGATGACCGACTTCACCGACATGGACAAATGGCACCGGATCGGCAACCTCGCGCTGCTGGTCGGCGGCGGTGGCCTGACCTACCTGCTGGCCCTGGTCGCCATGGGCTTCCGCCCGCGTCACCTGCGCGAGCATTGATCCATGGGCACCCCGGCTATACTTCATGGCTATCCCTTGCAACGCATCGGTCCTGACGGGCCGGATTCCCAGTAGATGACCAGGTTGTTCAGAAGCATCGAAGGCGGGCCTTTGTTCCCGCACGGAAGCGTGGTCTGCATCGGCGCATTCGACGGCCTGCACCTTGGCCATCGTGCGCTGGTGCGGCATGCGGCCGCGCGTGCCCGCGCGCTGGGCGTGCCCGCCGTGGCGGTCGCGTTCGAACCGCTGCCGCGCGAATACTTCGCCCAGGGCGAGCCGCCGCCGCGGCTGACCCTGGCCCGCGACAAGGTCACCATCCTGCGCGATTTCGGCGTGGATGCCATCGGCCTGCTGCGTTTCGATGCGGCCATGGCCGCCATGCCCGCCGAAGCCTTCGTCGAACAGCTGCTGGTCAACCGGCTGGGCGCGCGCGAAGTGTGGATCGGGCCGGAGTTCTGCTTCGGCAACCGCCGCCGCGGTGACCTGGCCCTGCTGCAGGCCATGGGCGCCGAACGCGGCTTCAGCGCCGGCGAGATCGACCCGGTGGATTTCCACGGCGAGCGCATTTCCGCCACCCGCATCCGCCAGCTGCTGCGCGAGGGCGATTTCGCCCATGCGGCCGATCTGCTCGGGCGCCCGTATGCGATCGGGGGCAGGGTAGTGCGCGGGCGCCAGCTCGGCCGCACCCTCGGCTTCCCCACCGCCAACCTGCGCTTCCCGAAAACGCCGGCGCTGGCGGGCATCTATGCCACCTGGGTGCACGGCGTGTTCGACCAGCCGTGGCCGTCGGTATCCAGCTTCGGCACCCGGCCGACCGTGGACGGGGTGGAGCCGCTGCTGGAAGCGCACCTGTTCGATTTCCAGGGCGACCTGTACGGTCGGCATATCCAGGTTGAGTTCGTCGCCAAGCTGCGCGACGAAGAAAAGTTCCATGATCTGGCGGCATTGACCGACCAGATGCACCGTGACGCCGATCAGGCCCGTCACATCCTTTCCGAACACAGATTGCGAGCCACTGCGTGAGCCAGGACTACAAAGCCACCCTTCATCTGCCGGCCACCGAATTCCCGATGCGCGGCGACCTGCCCAAGCGCGAGCCGGGCATTCTGTCGCGCTGGGAAGACGAGGGCCTGTACGCCCGCCTGCGCGAAAACGCGCAGGGTCGCCCGCTGTTCGTGCTGCACGACGGCCCGCCGTACGCCAATGGCCAGATCCACCTGGGCCATGCGGTCAACAAGATCCTCAAGGACATCATCGTCAAGTCGCGCTACCTGGCCGGCTTCGATGCCCCCTACGTGCCCGGTTGGGATTGCCACGGCCTGCCGATCGAAATCGCGGTCGAAAAGAAGTGGGGCAAGGTCGGCGTCAAGCTCGATGCCGTCGAGTTCCGCCAGAAGTGCCGCGATTACGCCGAAGAGCAGATCGACCTGCAGCGCCGCGACTTCAAGCGCCTGGGCGTGATCGGCGATTGGGACAACCCGTACAAGACCCTGAGCTTCGATTTCGAAGCCAATGAAATCCGCGCGCTGTCCAAGATCTTCGCCAACGGCCACATCGTGCGCGGCGCCAAGCCGGTGCACTGGTGCTTCGATTGTGGCTCGGCGCTGGCCGAAGCGGAAATCGAGTACCAGGACAAGACCTCGCCGGCCATCGACGTGGCCTACGTGGCGCGCGATTCGGCGCAGCTGGCCGCGCGCTTCGGCGTGAGCCTGCCGGCCGATGTCGAGGTCGCCGTGCCGATCTGGACCACCACCCCGTGGACGCTGCCGGCCTCGCTGGCGGTGTCGCTGGGCGCGGATATCCAGTACGCCCTGGTCGAAGGCCCGGCCCATGCCGGCAAGCGCCGCTGGCTGGTGATCGCCGCCAGCCTGGCCGAGCGCGCCCTGCGCCGCTATGGCGTGGAAGACGTCGTCGCGCACGGCCATGCCGCCGGTGCCGCACTGGAAAACCTGCTGCTGGCCCACCCGTTCTACCCGCAGCGCGATATCCCGCTGCTCAACGGCGCGCACGTGTCCGATGAAGACGGTACCGGTGCGGTGCATACCGCCCCCGGCCACGGCCAGGAAGATTTCGTGGTCAGCCAGCAGTACGGGCTGATGGACAACTACACCGCCGCCCAGATCAACCCGGTGGATGGCCGTGGCGTGTACCTGCCGTCCACCCCGCCGGCCGGCGAGGTGGTGCTGGCAGGCGTGCACCTGTGGAAGGCGCAGCCGTTGATCGTGGACGTGCTGCGCGACTCCGGTGCGCTGCTGGCGTTCGTGGAAATCGTGCACAGCTACCCGCACTGCTGGCGCCACAAGACGCCGGTGGTGTTCCGCGCCACCCCGCAGTGGTTCATCTCGATGGACCAGGCCAACCTGCGCAGCGATGCCATGGCCGCCATCGACAACGTCGGCTGGTTCCCGAGCTGGGGCAAGGCGCGCATCGGCAGCATGGTCGATGGCCGCCCGGACTGGTGCATCAGCCGCCAGCGCACCTGGGGCGTGCCGATCGCACTGTTCACCCACCGCGAAACCGGCGAGCCGCACCCGCGCACCGTCGAGTTGATGCAGCAGGTGGCCGACCGCGTGCAGGCCGGCGGCATCGACGTCTGGTACGCGCTGGACGCGGCCGAACTGCTGGGCGATGAAGCGGCGCAGTACGAGAAGGTCACCGACATCCTCGATGTCTGGTTCGACTCGGGCGTCACCCATGAAGGCGTGCTGCTGGAGCGTGGCTTCGGCAAGCCGGCCGACCTGTACCTGGAAGGTTCCGACCAGCACCGCGGCTGGTTCCAGTCCTCGCTGCTCACCGGCGTGGCCATCGACAAGCACGCGCCCTACAAGCAGTGCCTCACCCATGGTTTCACCGTGGATGAGAAGGGCCGCAAGATGTCCAAGTCCCTGGGCAACGGCATCGAACCGCAGGACATCATGAAGACCCTGGGCGCGGACATCCTGCGCCTGTGGATTGCCTCGGCCGATTACAGCAACGAAATGTCGCTGTCGCAGGAAATCCTCAAGCGCAACGCGGACGCCTACCGGCGCCTGCGCAACACCGCGCGCTTCCTGCTCGGCAACCTGGACGGCTTCGATCCCGCCCAGCACCTGGTCGCTCCCGCCGACATGGTCGCGCTGGACCGCTGGATCGTGCACCGCGCCTGGGAAGTGCAGGAGAAGATCAAGGCGGCGTACACCGGCTACAACATGGCCGAAATCGTGCAGCTGCTGCTGAACTTCTGCAGCGTGGACCTCGGCTCGCTGTACCTGGACGTCACCAAGGACCGGCTGTACACCATGCCGACCGACTCGCGCGGCCGCCGTTCGGCGCAGAGCGCGATGTACCACATCGCCGAAGCGTTCACCCGCTGGATCGCGCCGATCCTGACCTTCACCGCCGATGAGCTGTGGGGCTACCTGCCGGGCGAGCGCAAGGAAAACGTGCTGTTTGCCACGTGGTACGAAGGCCTGGTGCCGCTGCCGGCCGATGCCGCGATCAACGCTGCCGACTTCGACCAGCTGCTGGCCCTGCGCGAGCAGGTGGCCAAGGTGCTCGAGCCGATGCGCGCCAACGGTGCTATCGGCGCCGCGCTGGAAGCGGAAATCACCGTCGCCGCCAGCGAGGAAACCGCCGCGCGCTGGCAGCCGCTGGCCGATGAACTGCGCTTCCTGTTCATCAGTGGCGATGTCAGCGTGCGCCCGGCTACCACCGACGAGGTGTTCGTCAGCGCCCAGCCGACCACCAAGCAGAAGTGCGTGCGCTGCTGGCACTACCGTGCCGACATCGGCAGCGTGGCCGCCCACCCGGAACTGTGCGGTCGTTGCGCAAGCAACGTCGACGGTGCCGGCGAAGACCGGAAGTGGTTCTGATGGCCGCCCCGCGTCCGCGCCCGAGCGCGCTGGTGTGGCTGGTGCTGTCGGCCGCCATCATCATCCTCGACCAGTGGAGCAAGGCCTGGGTCCTTTCCAGCCTGCCCGAGTACCAGCCAGTAGCCGTCATCGACGGCTTCTGGAACTGGTACCGCACCTACAACACCGGCGCAGCGTTCAGTTTCCTGAGCGACGCCGGTGGCTGGCAGCTGTGGTTCTTCACCGCGCTGGCGGTGGGCATCAGCGGCCTGATGGCGTTCTGGCTGTCGCGCACCCCGCGTGCGCACTGGCGCAGCGCCGTGCCGTACGCGCTGGTGATCGGCGGGGCCATCGGCAACGTCATCGACCGCCAGGTGCACGGCCACGTGGTCGATTTCATCCAGTGGTACGTGGGTGAGCACTATTGGCCCTCGTTCAATATCGCCGACGCCGCCATCGTGGTCGGTGCCATCGGCATCGCGGTGTTCGGCCTGTTCGACGGCAAGGCCGCCAAAAAGGCGGATAATGCCAACCCGTAACCCACCGCCGGCCGCTGCCGGGAGACCTGTCTGATGGATGTGCTGCTCGCCAACCCGCGTGGATTCTGTGCCGGTGTCGATCGTGCGATCGAGATCGTCAAGCGCGCGATCGAAACGCTGGGCGCGCCCATCTACGTGCGCCATGAAGTGGTGCACAACCGCTTCGTGGTGGACGACCTCAAACAGCGCGGCGCGATCTTCGTCGAAGAACTCGACGAAGTGCCCGATGGCAACACGGTGATCTTCAGCGCCCACGGCGTTTCCCAGGCCGTGCGCCAGGAAGCGGACCGTCGTGGCCTGAAGGTGTTCGACGCCACCTGCCCGTTGGTGACCAAGGTCCACTTCGAAGTGGCGCGCCACTGTCGTGCCGGCCGCGACGTGGTGCTGATCGGCCACGCCGGTCACCCGGAAGTGGAAGGCACCATGGGCCAGTGGAAGCAGGAAGCCGGCAGCGGCACCATCTACCTGGTGGAAGATGTGGAGCAGGTGGCCACGCTGGAACTCAACCAGCCGGACAACTTCGCCTACACCACCCAGACCACGCTGTCGGTGGACGACACCCGCGGCATCATCGAAGCCCTGCGCACGCGCTTCCCGGCCATGCAGGGCCCGAAGAACGACGACATCTGCTACGCCACCCAGAACCGCCAGGACGCCGTGCGCGACCTGGCCAAGCGCTGCGACCTGGTGCTGGTGGTGGGCTCGCCGAACAGCTCCAACTCCAACCGCCTCAGCGAACTGGCGCGCCGTGATGGCGTGGAAAGCTACCTGATTGACGGCGCCGACGAGATCGACCCGGCGTGGGTGCTGGGCAAGAAGCACATCGGCCTCACCGCGGGTGCCTCCGCGCCGCAGGTGCTGGTGGATGGCGTGATCGAGCGGCTGAAGGAGCTGGGTGCCACCGGCGTCGGCGAGCTTGAAGGCGAACCCGAATCGATGGTGTTTGCGTTGCCCAAGGAGCTGAGGCTGCGCCTCATCAGCTGACGGTAGCGCCGGCCGTTGGCCGGCTGCCTTTCGATCAGGGGTCACGAACCCCTGGCGGATATCTTCGGAACGTTTAAACGCCGGAGGGATTGTGGCCGCCGGGGTCGCGCGCGGCTGGACGCTTGCGCCGCGCTGCGCGCGGTGTCCGGCCAACGGCCGGACCTACGAATTGTTACGTGCCCATCGGGAGCGGGATCAATCAACCATGCGCGCCGAACGTGCGACGAATGTTGGCCACCGGCTGGTAGGGTCGCATCCCGATCGACCGCCGATGACGACTCCCCACGCGGCGAAGGCATGACCTTTGGCCATGGGGCTGTGCCCCACGCAGGTCTAGCATCGATCCTTTCGTATGCCGGAACTGTCTTCGATGAAACTGCGTGCCGCCGTCCTCTCCGTGCTTCTCGCCGCCACTGCCACCGGCGTGCACGCGCAGACACCCCCGCCGCAGGACGTCGCCTTCCCGGGCACGCTGCGCATCGACGTGGACGCACGCGACATCGGCCGCCGCATCTTCAAGGTCAAGGCCACCGTGCCGGCCCAACCGGGCCCGCTCACCCTGCTTTACCCGCAATGGCTGCCCGGCGCACATTCCCCCAGCGGCCCCATCGACAAACTCGCCGGCCTCGTCGTCACCGCCAACGGCAAACCGCTGGCGTGGAAGCGCGACCCCTACAACGTCTACGCCTTCACCGTGGACGTCCCGCAGGGTGCCAATGAAGTCGTCGCCAACTTCAACTTCCTCTCCTCGCAGGGCGCAGGGCAGGGCCGCGTGGTGATGACCCCGGAAATGCTCAACCTGCAGTGGAACGCCAACTCGCTGTACCCGGCCGGCGTGATCACCCGCAACATCCAGGCCCAGGCCAGCGTCACCCTGCCGCCGGGCTGGGCCTACGCCACCGCGCTGGACACCGAGCGCCGCGATGGCGACACCGTGGTGTTCAAGCCCATCAGCTACGACCACCTGGTGGACTCGCCGCTGTTCGCCGGCCGCCACTACCAGCAGTTCGACCTCGACCCCGGCGCCAAGGTGCCCGTGCACCTCAACGTGTTCGCCGACGACGCCAAATCACTGGTGGCCAAGCCCGAACAGCTGCAGGCGCATCGCGCGCTGGTGCAGCAGATGTACAAGCTCTACGGCGCACGCCACTTCGACCGCTACGAATTCCTGCTCGCGCTCACCAGCAAGCTCGGCGGCATCGGCCTGGAGCACCAGCGCTCCAGCGAGAACAGCGGCGATACCGGCTACTTCACCGAGTGGGACAAGACCTGGCTCGGACGCGACCTGCTGCCGCACGAATTCAACCACTCCTGGAACGGCAAGTACCGCCGTGGCGCCGACCTGACCACCGCCAACTTCAACGTGCCCATGGGCGACAGCCTGCTGTGGCTGTACGAAGGCCAGACCCAGTTCTGGGGCCACGTGCTGGCCGCGCGTTCGGGCCTGTGGAGCACCGACCAGACCCGCGACATGCTGGCGAATGTCGCAGCCACCTACGATCGTGGGCGTCCCGGCCTGGCCTGGCGCAACCTGCAGGACACCACCAACGACCCCACCATCGCCCAGCGCCGCGCCCTGGCGTTCCGCAATTACCAGATGAGCGAGGACTACTACTCCGGCGGGCAGATGGTGTGGCTGGACGTCGAAGGCAAGTTGCGCGCCTTGACCGGCAACAAGCGCAGCATCGATGATTTCGCCAAGGCCTTCTTCGGCATGCACGACGGCGACTGGAACGTGAACCCGTATACGTTCGATGAAGTGGTCAGCACCTTGAACGGCATCGCCCCGTACGACTGGGCCAGCTTCCTGCGTGAGCGCCTGGACGGCCACGGCCCGCTCATCGGCGGGCTGGAAGCGGCGGGTTGGAAGCTGGTCTACACCGATACCCCGAACGATGCCTTCAAGGCGCAGGAAACCCGCGCCAAGAACACCAACCTGCTGTACTCGCTGGGCGTGGCCGTCACCGACGGCGGCGCCATCACCGACGTGCTGTGGGACAGCCCCGCTTTCAACGCCGGCCTGGCCCCGGGCATGAGCGTGCTCGCGCTCAACGGCCGCGTGTTCAAGGGCGAGGACCTGAAGGACGCCGTCGCCGCCGCCAAGACCGACAAGGCACCGCTCACCCTGCTGGTGCGCAACTTCGACCGCATTGACACCATCAAGCTCGATTACCACGGCGGCCTGCAGTACCCCTCGCTGCAGCGCATCGCCGGCAAGCCCGACCGCCTGGCCGAGCTCTGGAAAGCGCGATGAACCTGAGCCGCGACGTGCCGATTCTGCTGGCGGCGGTAGCCGCCATCATCGGCGCGTCGCTGGACGGCGACGGCCGCTGGCTGCACTGGATCGCCAAACCGCTGGCCACGCTGCTGATAGCAGCCATGGCGTTCCGTAGTGCCGACCGTTGGTCGGCAACCGACACACCCTCCGCCCACCGCACCTACGCCCGCGCGATCCTGCTCGGGATGGCGTTTTCCTGCATCGGCGACATCTTTCTGATGTTGCCCTTCGACGCCTTCGTACCGGGGCTGATCGCCTTCCTGCTCGCGCACGTCTGCTACATCGTCGCCTTCCGCGAAGGCTTCAGGGCAGGGCGGGGCATGCTGTTTGCAGCCGCATTGCTGGCCGTATTCGCCGGCATCAACCTGGCCGGCCTATGGCCGCTGCTTCCCACCGACCTGCGCATCCCGGTAGTGGTCTACGTGGTCGTGCTCGCGCTGATGGCTACACTCGCCCTGGCGCGTGCGTGGTCGAACAACGCAGCAACCCCATCCGCACCCACAAGCACCCGCTGGGCCGCAATCGGCGCAGTCCTGTTCGTCATCAGCGACTCCGTACTGGCGTGGGACCGCTTCGGCGGCGGCCTCCCAGCCGCAACCCTGTGCGTACTAAGCACCTACTACGCAGCGCAATACTGCATAGCCCGCTCGGTCCGATAACGGCTCGCCCGCACTTGGAGGGATGACTGGGGTCGGACGACTGGCATTGCTGCCTGCATGGCGCGGCTGTGGTGGGGGCTTTACCTGGGCTGCTGGCATGGCTCTGGTAGGGTCGGTTCCCAAACGACTGCCGACTTCGCCAATCACTGCTGTAACGCATGACCCCGGCCGGAGATGCGCTCTTCGCGTGATCACTCCCCGACATCGCCCGCCGACTCACACCGCTTCCCTTCATCACACAACCGATCCAACAACGCCAACGCCACCCCATTGCTCCACCCAAACCCATCCTGCAACGGATACTCACCGCCGCCGCCCCCGCCGGCCGACCCATCCACCACATACTTCTCCACCAGCTTCCCCTCACGGTCGTACACAGTCTGCACGGTCCGCAGGAACCGCACGCCAACCTGTCGCGCCAACGCATCCTGCTTGTAACGCTGCAACCCATCCACCGCCACCCACTGCAACGGCGCCCACCCATTCGGCGCATCCCACTGCTGCCCGGTGTTCTCCGTGGTGGTCAACAACCCACCCGCACGCACCAACTGTGCTTGCACCGCTTCGGCCGTACGCCGCGCCTGCACAGGGCTAGCCACCTGCAGCCACAACGGGAACAACGCTGCAGCCGTAAGCGCAGGGCGGGGCGTCCCGCGCTCCAGATCCCGATCCGCATACCACCCCTGCCGCTCATCCCACAGCAGCGCATTGATCGCCTGCTTGCGCCGTTCCGCCTTCCGCGCGAAATCCCGCGCCACAGAACGTTCCCCCGCCGCACGACTCGCCCGCGCAATCGTCGTCTCAAGATGGAACAGCAGACTGTTCAGATCCACCGGCACAATCTCGGTGGTATGGATGCTCCCCAGCTCCGCCGGATGCACCAACCACCGCGAACTGAAATCCCACCCCGATTCCGCCCCGGCCCGCAGATCGCGATACACCTGCGAAGGCGCGCGATCCGGCACCGTGGCCGCCGTAGCCAGATCATCCGTCCACGACTCGGTACGCGGCACTGCCCGCGCATCCCAGTACCGGTTGAGCAGGCTCCCATCATTCATCCGCACCACCCGCTCACTGGCCGCACCGGGCGCCAAACCCTCCGCCCCACGCATCCAGAACGCATGCTCGGTGCGCAGCTGCGGCAGATACCGGCGATACGCGTCATCGCCCTCATGCGTCGCCAGCAGATCCACCATCAAACTGAAGAACGGCGGCTGCGACCGGCTTAGGTAATAGCTGCGGTTGCCGTTGGGAATATGCCCGTACTGGTCCAGCTGCCAGGCAAAGTTGTCCACCATGTCGCGCACCTGCTGCCAGCGGCCACTGGAGGCCAGGCCAAGCAGGGTGAAGTAGCTGTCCCAGTAGTACACCTCGCGGAAGCGCCCGCCGGGCACCACATACGGCTTGGGCAGCGGCAGTAGCGAGCCGCGCGGGTCCACGGTGTCGGTGGTCCGGGTCAGCACCGGCCACAGCCCCTCGATATGCGCGCGCAGGGTTTCCCCGGCAGGTGGCACGTAGGCGGCTGACTCCGTGGGAACGGTGAAGTGCGTGGCCACGAAGGCGGGCAGGGCGTAGCCCGGCTGCGCCTGGGCCTTCCCCCATCCCGCCAACAGTGCGTCGGCATCCAGTTTCGGCACCGCATCGGCGAATGTTTTCTGGTCCTTGAACAGGTGGCCGCGCTGCACCTGCTGGAACAGGAGCTGCCACTGCTGGTCAGGCGGCGCAGGCACAGTGACCTCGGCCGCAGCCGTGGTGGCGAACAGCAATGAGGCGATCAGCAGGCCGGGCAGGCGGGCACAGGGGGGCATGCGGGGCCTCCAGATGATGGTCCACGCACTTTACGGGTGGTCACGTCAACGCGGGGTGGCTCGGGCTGAACCGTCGCGCCTCGATGCGCGATCTTCACGCAGTCAGACGAACCCGCTACCATCTCCCGTGGGCACGTCGCTGGGGAGCGTCGTGCCTTCAAGGATGTCGCTCATTCCAGTGTTGTTTGAGCCTGCCGGTCGGTGTGACCGGACTTCAGGGAGAGATCGTATGCGCAGCACGTTGTTGACGGCGGTTCTGCTGTTCGCAGTGCCGGGTATCGCAGTGAGTGCACCACAGGAACCGGCCAAACTGGTGGCGACCCATGGCTATGCCTATGCGTCGTTCTCCAAGGGCGGGCGCGATGTACTCGTTGTCAGCCCGGTGGGCAGCAAGCGCGAGATCCGTATCGACATGGCGGCCGCCGTTCCGGCCGTTGCCAGCATGCAGGCGCTGGGCATGTGGTTGCCGGCGGGCAACTATCGTATTACGGGATGGGGCTTTCTGCCGTGGAAGGACGGCCCGACCTTCGAGGTCAAGCCTGGCCGGGTCACGGATCTGGGCGACTACGTTGCCGTGAATGTGGGTGGTTACAAGACCGTGGTCGTCCCTCTCACCCATGACGAGCATCCGGGAAGGGTGGCCGCAGCGGCGCAACCGTTCGCCTCGCTGCTGACCGACCCCGTACCGCTCCGCCCTGCCACCTTGTCGCTGTCGCCGGCCATGGAGGCGGGTAATCCGGATACCGGGCTGGGCCCCATCGTCAATCTGCTGATGGCCTATGATCGCAAGGTCAACAAGACGTCCACGATTGAAGCGCTGACATCGGCCAAGGATCCTGATGCGTTTCTCCGCCTGATCCGAACAGTCACCGTACCGGTACAGGACGAGCCGGCCACTCTCGCCGACGGCACCATGTATTTCCCTGCCGACTTCGGGCAGCTGCGCAAGCGCACGCGGGACGGCCAGTGGAGCAACGTCGGCATGGACACCGTGCGCAAGATCATGGCGGTGGAGGCGTACGACGGACGCCTGGTTAGCGGGAGCGATGACGGCTACATCCGCGAAAGCCGCGATGGCGGCGCCACCTGGGCCGAGCTCGCGGCGCTGGGCAGCATGCGCTCGGTTGTGGACATCGATCACGCGGGCGGCCGCTGGGTCGTGACCACCGCAGAAAATGCCGATGCTTTTGTACCAGGGCGCATCCCGCTGGCGCCGCGACTGCAGCCACCGGCCAAGGCAGTGCGCCTTCGCGTGTACGTCGCGCAGCGCGATGACCTGGGTGACCTGACGCTCTCCCGCGAGTTGCCGTTGGAGGGAAAAGACATGTGGGGCTGGCTGGGCGCGCAGGGACAACTGGCGGGCAGCGACTACTATCTGTTGGCGGGCAACACGCCGCAGCGACTCGATCTGGCCACCGGGCGTTGGAAGTCCATCGCGCCCAGGGAGCGGACGTCCTCACTACGGGTCAACCCTTCCACGGGGGTGCTCGCGGCGCTCTGGAGCCAGGGAGCCTTCTCGAAGGTCTATTACTCGACGGATCGTGGCGAGAGCTGGCAGCAGATCGGCCGGCCGCCCTATGTCATCTACGATGTGCAGATGGATACCGCCGCCTCAGGCTGGGCGACTCGCTGGAACGTCAATACCTGGGGTGGGGTCTGGGAGCTCTATGCCTACTCGTCGCAGAAGAACGACTGGGACATGACCGGCGAAGCGCCTTTCAACTGCAAACCCATGCGAGTGGGTGTCGAGGCACCGGTGCTGTGCGTGGCCGCCGATTCCAGCATCTTCGCGCTGCGGGATGGCAGCTGGAAGGTCGAGTTCTCCGCGCAGTGAGGGGAGGGGGCAGGCTTGACCGCCCTGCGGCTCGGTAGGGCCCGTTCAGCCGGCCGGGGCGGTTCCGCCAAGGCAGATTGACCCCCGGCGCCCACCCCCTTAGAATTGCCTGCTCAGCCGGAATAGCTCAGTTGGTAGAGCGGCGCATTCGTAATGCGTAGGTCGTAGGTTCGATTCCTATTTCCGGCACCAGTTGCAGCAAAAGCCCCGGCCTTGGTCGGGGCTTTTCGTTTTCAGTGTTTCGACCTCACGGGACTACGTCGGAAACCGCCTCTTCAATTGCGCAAGGTCGCATTTGACCTGTCAAAAATGCTGCGCTCCTTGCAGTCACAATGACAGTTGACTGGCAGGTCCACCTAACATAGCATCCCGGCCAACAGAGCCAAATCCCCTCCTAACCCAGCGTCAGTGACGGTTTGGCCTTTTTTTTGCCTGAAATTCGGATCACCGGGACGTGACAGAAGCCAAGACACCCTTGCCTCTCCTCCGCTGGCAAAAGAGCCACCGTTGGAAGACGTCTGTACCGCCACGCTAGAGGCGTTCGCAGTGTCGCGGGAGACGATCCGCTCAATGCCAAACGGCCCAAAATCATCCGAAACACGTCAGCGCTTCACGGACGGGACGCTGGAACTGATGTCGGATATCTGACTCAACCCACAGGCCCCCAACGTTGCCGTCGTCCCAGAGATGTCGAACGCATGCTCAATTCGGGCTAAGGTTGGAATCTACTTCAAAGGGACATGACCACATGGGAAGCTTCTCACTCTGGCATTGGCTGATCGTGCTCGTCATGTTGGCGATCCCGGTTGCAGCAATCGTGGCCGTCGTCCTCTTCGTCAATTCCCGCCGCCGCCCCGGCAAGTGATGGAGAGGATTGCGCCAGCGGTCAACGCGTGCCCAAGTGAAAGTGGTGCTGTGCATGGCCACGGCTGCGTGCGTGGGTCCCGCCCGTTACGGGGCGCCAGGCAGTTTCAGTCTTTCGGATGACAACTGCATCAACCAGCGATTAAGCCTATTCCGCCGCCATGCTGACCCGGTTACGCCCGCCCGCCTTGGCCCGGTAAAGCGCCTCATCCGCACGCGCGATCAATTCGGCCAGCAGCGGCTGGTCACTCCCCGGCAGCGCCTCACCCAGCGCGGCCCCGATGCTCACCGTCACATTGATGCGCGCATCGCCAACATCAATCGGAGTAGCGGCCACGGCCTGGCGCATCCGTTCGGCCACCGCCGGCGCGTCCTCGACGGCAGGCGCCGCCAGCAGCGCGACAAACTCCTCCCCGCCAAAGCGCGCGAACAGGTCGCGCTCGCGCAGCGCCTCCCGGCAGCGCTTGGCTACTACCTTCAGCACTTCATCGCCCGCAGGATGACCGTGGCTGTCGTTGATTTTCTTGAAATGATCGACGTCGACCATCAGCACGGCCACCGAATGACCGGTGGCTTGGCGCGCGGCGATGATCTGCGCGGAGCGCTCCTCAAAGTGGCGCCGGTTGGGAATGCCGGTCAACGGGTCAGAGGCGGCCAGGCGGCGCAGCTCGGCGGCCATTAAAAGTTCGGCGGTCACGTCGGTGAACAGCCAGATGCGGCCGTATTCGCCGTTCCCCCGTACGGGATGGGTGTCCACCTCGATCGTGCGTTCGCCCAGCGCCCAGTTCAAGGTGGAAGCAAAACTGACATTGCCCACCTGCGCGCCGTAAGCCTGCTCAAGCTCGGCGTGGTTGTCGCACCGCTGCCGCAGGGTACGCATGGGTTCGGCAAGATCGCGCGCGCGGTGGTTACCGGGCGGGCAGCCCAGCAGGTCGGCGGCACGCTCGTTGATCACTGCGCTTACGCCGTCGCCTTCCATCAGCACGATGCCGGCGGGCACGCTCTCGACCAGATCGATGAACTGGTTCTGCACCGTTACTTCGCGCAGCTTTTCGCGCCGGGCAGACAGCAGCCGGGCCACGCTCGTGGCCAGCAGCGGAACCTGTGGGGTCAACTGCGTGGCGGACGGCTCGCCTTTCCACAGCACCAGCAGGCCGCTCAGCGGTGCGCCGAGGGATGGCGCGGGCACGAACAGCAGCCGCGCCGGTGGACCGTTCAATCCATGCAGCAGGGCCGTGGGCAGGCGGAATCCGGCGGCAGCGACGGGTTCCCCCGACCAGCCGTGCTCCAGGATGCCGCTACGGGCCAGGCTGAATCCGGAAAAAGGCATGGCCGGGAATGAAGCGGCCCAACCCGCCCAGCCATTGGCTTCAATCTCCACCGCCATGACCAGATCCGCACCGGACGCGAGCTGGGCGAAGTGGCACAGGCCGGCGAGGGCGTCGCTGTCGGTAGTGCTCATGCCACGTTGCCCGCCAGGCAGCGCTCGAGGATACGGACGACTTCATCGGGGGCGGTCATGTGCGGAAGATGCCCCTCGGCATCGATGATATCCAGCGTGGCGGTCGGAATGGCCGCTTCCAGCCAATGACCGACCTGCACCGGTACGGCCATGTCGACCGCGGTCTGGATCACGTGCACAGGTCGGGTCAGCTGCGCGGCCAGCGATCGCATATCGGAATTGAAGATCGTGCGCGAAGTATTGAGCGCGATGTCCGGGCGCATCTGGAACAGCGTGCGCGAGAAGTCGGCCACCACCTGCCCGTTGTCCACGCCTACCACCATCGGCGCGAACCCGGCCACCCAGGCCTGGTAGTTGGCGCTCATGCTGTCGAACAGGTTCTCCAGATCCGCTGCCTGGAAGCCGCCGGTGTAGCCGGTGTCATCCAGGTAACGCGGCGAGGCCCCCACGGTGACCAGCCGGTCGAACAGTTCCGGGCGGGCCACCGCGGCCACCGCACCGATCATGCCGCTCATGGAGTGGCCGACGTACACGCAGTCGCGCAGCGCCAGGTCGTCCATGATCTCCAGCAGGTCGTCGGCATAGCCGAACAACGAACCGTGCCGGTCGAAATCGTAGGTGTCCGCGCCGTTGGGTCCGCAACCGGCGAGGTCGAACGACACTACCTCGTAGCGCGCCTCGAACCACGGGCGCAGGGCGCTCCAGGCCGTCTGGTCGGTTCCGAAGCCATGGGCAAGGATGGCGACCTGACTGCCCTTGCCGCTACGGCGGCCATTGAATCTTTCAAAGCTGTTCACGCACATCCAGTCATGGGCATTCGGCAGCTGCCGATACTAGGCCAGGCTGGCATGCGGGTCCATGACACATCGGCGCGTGCCTGGGTTTCGACCGGCCGCTGTTAACCTTGGCGTCAGGGCCGCGGTCCGAGCGCGAACCGCGCCGTCAGACGCCCCAGGGAATGTCGGCCTCGCCGGCGGCCTGCTCGAATCGTGGGCGGCCGAACCAGTAGCCCTGCATCAGGCGGATGCCAAGATCGGAAAGGCATCGCGCCTCATCCGCGGTTTCGATTCCTTCGGCGATCACCTCGATATCCAGCTCGTCGCACATCGACATCACCCCGGCCACGATCGCGCGTCGTGACCGGCTATGGTCGATGCCGCGGATCAACGCCATGTCCAGCTTGACGATATCCGGGTGGAAATCGGCCAGCAGGTTGAGGCCGGCGAAGCCAGCGCCGAAATCATCAATCGCCGTCTTGAAGCCGATACGTTTGTACTCGCTCAGGATCTCGGCCAGCCATTTGCCGTCGCTGACCTGCTCGCCCTCCACGGTCTCAAAGATGATCCGCTCTACTGGAAAGCCATACCGCTCGGCCGCCTGCAGGGTGGAGCGAATGCATACTTCCGGCCGATAGATGGCATTGGGCAGGAAATTGATCGAAAGACAGGACGGCAGCTGCAACCCGGCCGCGATCCGGATGGCCTTTTCACGGCACGCTTGGTCGAACGAATACCGGTTCTCGGCGGTCACGCGCGACAGCACCGTGTCGGCAGGTTCGCCCGCCGGACCGCGTACCAGCGCTTCGTGCGCGAACACCTTGCGCGCCTGTATGTCGACGATGGGCTGGAACGCGTAGCTGAAGTCGAACGGCAGCGGCTCCGCATCACGGCACAAGGCACATCCGGCTCGTGAGGGGGGAGAGGGCATGCAGTGGGGTCCGTCTTCAGGTCAGGCAGGAAGCTTAGCCGATGCCTGATCAGGGGCATGTGGATGCTGCGCCGTTGGCGCCTGTCCTTCAAGCTGCATCCTCAACCGCTTGGCGCTGGTTCGCGCTTCCACCAGTCTCGACGTCCTTTCCCGGTGCGACGCGCACGCTCCCTGCGCTCCGCCTCCCGTTGCTCAAGGGGGGAGCGCTGGTCCGGCCCCATGAACAGGTGGCCAAACATCTCCGGGCGCTCGGCGCGGCGGTTCGGTGGTTCGTTGGGGGTGCTGTGGTCGTGAACTGTGCTCATGGCGCAGATCGTAGTGTCGGCCAGCGTCACAGGTTGAGACGGGCGGTGGCCATATGTCCCTCGCGCGCGGCTGACGCGGCCGCATCTCGCGATGCAATACGGCCGCTAAGTAAAAATACCGGCCGACCGACCGTGCCTTTGCTGAGGCGACATCGGTTGGCCCGGTGGAAGCTGGCATTCGTCAAGGCCAGCAGGGAAATCGAAGATGACGACCAGGATGTGGGACGCGGCTCCGGCTGTCGCTCTGGGTTTGATCCTCGCGCTGCTTCTTCCGGCATGCAACCGCGAGACCACGAGCACAACTCCCACCCCAGCACCTGCGGCTGCCGGCCCCGCGGAGCCGCCTGCAGCAACACCACCCAACATGCCGCCACCGAACCCGTGGCTGGCGGAGAGCGTCTACCCGACCTCCCACTTCAATCCAGCGGCAACCGATTCAGTGCTGATCGCAGGGCCCGTCGGCAGCAGGAACCTGACTGCGGCGGACGTAGCGACCGTGCCCACGCTGATCACCTCCAATCCCACCATGAAGCGGGTGGGCGGGGAGGTGATCGCCTTTGCCAGCGGTGCGGTAGGTGTGCAGAAGATCCGGGTGACCGGCGACGCGTTCGAGGCGGTGGGCGGACTCTTGCCTTACCCCGGCTTTGAAAAATCCGCCGCGATGGCTACGCCCACTGCGCTGGATGCCGCACTGACCCAGCTGGACGCCGCCTACCGGGCCAAGGACGAGACGAAGATTCTGGATGCGCTGAAAGGGCTGGGTGCCGCCGGCCTCAACATGGAAAGCGGCATCAACGGGGTGTACAACCTGTTTGATCGCGACGGCAATCACTACTGCGTGTACGGTGGCACCCACGTGCTCAAGACAACCGATGGCAATGTGGTCGGTGACCCGCCGCGGATCGTAAAGACGGCCGACGTAGCCAAGGGCCTGCCGGCAGACGTGGCCAAGTCGGTTACCCGCATCATCGGCCTGAACATGACCTACGACGGCTTCCTGGCGGCCGCCGCGCCGGGAGCGTTGATCATCCTGGACCGGGATCTGAACGTGAAGGCGTCAGTGACCTTCAATGGCGAGGCCGTCGACAACAGCATCGTGATCGATGAGAACAATGGCATCTACGTGGTCACCGAGAAGCACATGAACAAGGTGATCTGGAATGGGACCACATTGTCCACCGACGAAAAGGACGGCGCCTGGTCGTCCGCCTACGATTCCATGCCCGGCGAAAAAGCCTTGGCGATGGGTGCGATCTCGCGCGGCTCGGGCACCACCCCGACATTGATGGGATTCGGCAGCGACCCGGACAAACTGATCGTGATCGCCGATGCGGCTGAAACCGGCAGCAACGCAGTGGCGTTCTGGCGCGACGCGATTCCGGCAGGCTTCCAGCAAAAGCCGGGCACCCAGTCCAACCGTATCGCCGACCAGATCCGCATCGATATCAGCCAGATGACCATCGAGCCCTCACCCAATGTGTTGGGATACGGCGTCGCATTCCTCAACAGTACGTATCCCAAACCGCTTCCGGCGGGTCCGGGCAATGCGTTCACCGGCGGGATCACCCGGCCGGCGCCGATTGGCATACAGAAGTTCAACTGGAACCCGGACAAGGACGCGTTCGAGAAGGCCTGGATCAACCATGAGGTCGACAACACCGACATCATGGTGCCGGTGGTCTCGGCCGCAACCGGGCTGCTGTACGCCGCGCACAAGGACAAGGGCGTCTACCAGTATGTCGGCCTGGACTGGACGACGGGCGAGATCAAGTCGCGCTGGGTTTTCCCGGACGACAGCCGTCGTTGGAACGCCTTGGGTGGCATCACTACGGTCATGGATAACGGTGACCTGATGATCGGCGGGGTATTTGCCGTCAAGCGGCTCAAGATCGGCGGTGGTGGCACGACGGCGCGGCCGTAGCGGCCGTCAGCAGACGCTTGCGCCAGACCGGTTGCATGGGCGTTTCTATCCTGGACGGGGTTCTGGTCTACTGGGCATCACGCTTGCCCAAGGTTACCCCCATGAAAACCGCCGTGTTCAGCGCCCGCCCGTACGACCGCCGTTTCCTCGATGAAGCGAATGCGCGCGACCACGCGGGACAGGGGTTTGAGCTGGCCTATTTCGATGCGGCGCTGGACGCCACGACCGCCGGCCTGGCCCAGGGTTTCGATGCGGTCTGCGTGTTCGTCAACGACCGCCTGGACGCGCCCGTGCTGCAGGCCCTGCATTCGCTGGGGGTGCGGGCGATCCTGCTGCGCTGCGCGGGGTTCAACAATGTGGATCTGGTGGCTGCCGCGGAACTGGGGCTGTTGGTGGCCCGGGTGCCGGCATACTCGCCCGAGGCCGTGGCCGAGCATGCGCTGGCGCTGGTCATGACCCTCAACCGGCAGACCCACCGGGCCTACAACCGGGTGCGCGAGGGCAACTTCATGCTCGATGGGCTGTTGGGCCGCACCCTGCACGGCAAGACCGTAGGCATCGTGGGCACCGGCAAGATCGGGCTGGCGACGGCGCGTATTTTCAACGGGATGGGGTGCACCGTGCTGGGCAACGATCCTTACCCGTCGCCAGAGTTCTCGGCGGTGGGCCACTACGTGGCGCTGGAGGAACTGCTGGCCCGCTCGGACATCGTGTCGCTGCATTGCCCGCTTACGCCGCAGACCCATCACCTGATCAACGAGGAATCGCTGGGGTTGATGAAGCCCGGCGCCATGCTGGTCAATACCTCGCGCGGCGCCTTGGTGAACACCGATGCGGTGGTGCGCGCGCTGAAGTCGCGGCATCTCGGCCACCTGGCCATTGATGTGTATGAGCAGGAAAGCGCGCTGTTCTTCCAGGATCTCTCCGGCGAGATCATCGATGACGATCTCTTCCAGCGCCTGATGACCTTCCCGAATGTGCTGGTTACCGGGCACCAGGGCTTCTTTACGGTTGAAGCCCTGCAGGAAATCTGCAGCATCACCCTGCGCAACCTGTGCGATTTCGCCAGCGGGGCGGAATGCCAGAACAGGGTGGTTGCTGCCTAGGCTGGCCCGCAGGGCTCAGGCCAGCTTGTCGGGACAGGTTGCAACCATCGTCGCGCTGTTCTGCACCGGTACCCAGGAGCGTGAACTGCCGTTTCGCGTG
This sequence comes from Stenotrophomonas sp. CFBP8994, assembly GCF_034044835.1. Classification (NCBI taxonomy): domain Bacteria; kingdom Pseudomonadati; phylum Pseudomonadota; class Gammaproteobacteria; order Lysobacterales; family Lysobacteraceae; genus Stenotrophomonas; species Stenotrophomonas sp. CFBP8994. The sequence continues at coordinate 264,691 of NZ_JAXCWT010000005.1, forward strand.
GTTTCCATGTACTTCTCTGTCACCTGGTAGACACGGAGGTAGCCACTGCTCTTTCCGCACCACTGGCTTACCCGGGTCGATCCCGGCTGCCAGGGAGCATCCGTGGTTTTCGCAATCACGCTCGATCCGCCTGCATCGAGCGGGTAGGAGAATTGCTCGATAAGGCCGGAAATGCCCGGCTGTTTGATGGCGTCCAGATACTGGATGCCTGCGGCACGTGCCTCGGTGGATTCCGAGGCGGCCATTGTCTGGAAGGTCGCGGTGAGTCGCTCGACAAACGACGCCTTGTCGACGTCCGTTGAAATCTGCGTTACTGCGAGCGAGGTCTGTTCAACCGGTGCGGCGGCCGTGGCCGCCTGCGGAATCGAGCTCAGCAGAATCGTTCCAATCAAAAGCGAACCGCCAATCAACATTACGTTCATTGAGACTTCCTGGTGTCTGGACGCGGGAACGGCAGCTCGGACGCTAGGTCAGTATCTGGTGGCTGTCAATTAGTCCCAGGTTACCGATCTTCCACTTCGACATAGCGCACGACGGGCTTCTCGACATTCTCGCGGACGGGCGGATCGTCATTCCACAGCGGGCGCAGGAGAATCTGCCCGGGAGTGGCTTCGATTCTTACGTGCACGCCTACTTCGAACCCGAACTTGCGCAGCCAGGCGCCGCGCAGGGTCACCAAGGGGAGTGGGCCGAAGTGGTCGCGGTCCTGTTCGCCGATCTGGGGCACGGCGCGCACGTTGTGGTAGTAGCTGGGGGAATAGCTGGGTGCGCAGCGGGGTAGCAGCAGGACGACTTCTTCTTCGTCTTCGGGCCACTGGACGGGTTTGGGTTTCATCTTCGCTCCTCCAACAGGGAATGGCCCTCGCCGGTGAGGGCGAGGGCGTCGGGAGGTCAAAACCGTAAAAGCCAGACGGCGGGCGTATTCCCCCGTGAAGGGTCTTGTATTAACCACCCTCCCGACATGGGGCATCCTTAATTTTGGCCTTTTGGAGTTTTGATCTCCGTGGGCAACCTTGCACGCGGACGACGAAGAAGCGAAATCGTTTGTGTCTGTTGGGTTTGCGATTTCAGTAGGCTGTATCTACTGGTTGTCGGGTGTGGCACGGAAACGCGGGAATTGCGGCGTTTGTGTGTGAGCCAGGGCACAAAAATTATTGTTTCGCCGACGTGCATCATTTGGTTTGGAGGGTGGTTCGTGGCGTCGTAATCGGTCCGGTGGGCGCGGAGTGGCGGGTGGGGCGGGGGAGATCAAGAGCGGTGTTGATCAGGTTTCATGCGTTACCGGGTGTGGGGGGTGCAAGGGCGGTCGTTTGGGAACCGACCCTACGGCGCGTGGCGGCCCGGTGTCCGACGGACGTGTGCCCGGCCCGGCAGTCCGGTGTTCGTTCGGGGTGCACCCGGGTGCGCGCGAGGTCGGGTTCGGGTGGGTCGGGCGGCCGGGGAGGGCCGGTGACACCGATCGCTGCCGTGAACGATTCATGTCTATACATGTCGCTCCGGCTGTGCTGATCCGGGCGGTCTGCGCGCAGTGCGACAACGTGTCGCAGCCGTTTTCGCGCCTTTCCTGCGTCAGATCATTGTCAATGCCTTTCTTAAATGGTGCGTGACGGCATAAAATTAGGGGGCTGGCATGAACGTCCTCCGTGCCGCCCCCTTGGGAGCGGTACACCCGGCTTTGGCCGGAGGGGCGCGCTTGAGAAGGCATTCCCTACGCAATTGGATCGACCGATGATTCCGTTGAAATCCCTTGGGCGCTGGCTGCGCCCGGGCCTGCTGTTCGCGTTGTCCGTGTTCATGACGGGCTGCAGCTCGGCCATTCTGGCCCCGAAGGGCCAGGTCGGCCACGACCAGAAGACCCTTCTGATCACGGCCACCGTGCTGATGCTGCTGGTCGTCGTGCCGGTCATCATCATGACCCTCGCCTTCGCCTGGAAGTACCGTGCCTCCAACACCAAGGCCCGTTACGAGCCGAAGTGGTCGCACTCCACCGCGATCGAAGTGGTTGTCTGGTCGATCCCCTGCATGATCGTGCTGGTGCTGGCCGTGCTGACCTGGCGTTCGTCGCACTCGCTGGATCCGTACCGTCCGCTGGACTCGCAGACCAAGCCGGTGGTGATTGAAGCCATTTCGCTGGACTGGAAGTGGTTGTTCATCTACCCGGAAGAGAACATCGCGACGGTCAACGAAATCACCTTCCCGGTGAACACCCCGCTGAACTTCAAGATCACGTCCGATTCGGTGATGAATGCCTTCTTCATCCCGCACCTGGGCAGCATGATCTACTCGATGACCGGCATGGAGACCAAGCTCCATCTGATCGCCAACGAGACCGGCACCTTCCCGGGCATGTCCTCGCACTACAGTGGCGCGGGCTTCAGCAAGATGCATTTCGACGCCAACTCGGTGACCGAAGCCGAATACCAGGCATGGCTGGCCAAGGTGCGTGCGCAGAGCACCCCGATGGACCAGGCCGCCTTTGGCGCGCTGGTGGCCGAGAAGAACCACGACTGGCACCCGGTGACCTACTTCGGTACCACCGAAACCGGTCTGTTCGACTGGGTCGTTGCCCGCCACATGGGTGACAACCAGCACTACGGCATGGACCACAAGGCCATGGATCACAAGGGCATGTCGCACGGCGCTGCGGGCGAAAGCCACGAAGGCCACGAGATGCCGGCCGGTGCCCATGACATGCCGGCCGACCATGCCGAACACACTGCAGACGAGCACGCCGCCGCCGGTCACGCCGGCCACGCAGGCTCGGGAGAATAAGCATGAATCCGTTGGGCAAACTGACATTCGCTGACATCCCGCACGACCCGATCATCATCTCCACGCTGGTTGGCGCGGGGATCGGTGGCCTGCTCGTGCTGGCCCTGATCACCAAGTTCAAGCTGTGGGGCTATCTCTGGAAAGAGTGGTTCACCTCGGTTGACCACAAGAAGATCGGCGCGATGTACCTCATCGTCGCCTTCGTCATGCTGCTGCGCGGCTTTGCCGACGCCATCATGATGCGTACCCAGCAGGCCATCGCCGCCAACGGCGCCGAAGGCTTCCTGCCGCCGCACCACTACGACCAGATCTTCACCGCCCACGGCGTGATCATGATCTTCTTCGTGGCGATGCCGCTGATCACCGGCCTCATGAACGTGGTGGTGCCGCTGCAGATCGGCGCGCGCGACGTGGCCTTCCCGTTCGTCAACTCGCTCAGCTTCTGGCTGTTCGTGGCAGGCGCGGGCCTGGTGATGATCTCGCTGGGCGTGGGTGAATTCGCGCAGACCGGCTGGCTGGCCTTCCCGCCGTTGTCGGGCAAGGAGTTCAGTCCAGGGGTAGGTGTGGATTACTACATCTGGGGCCTGCAGGTAGCAGGTCTAGGCACGACACTGAGCGGTATCAACTTCTTCATTACCATCCTGAAGATGCGTACCCCGGGCATGAAGCTGATGCACATGCCGGTGTTCACCTGGACCGCTCTGGTCACCAACGTGCTGATCATCGCCGCCTTCCCGGTGCTGACCGTCACCCTGGTGCTGCTGACCCTGGACCGTTACCTGGGCACGCACTTCTTCACCAATGACGGTGGCGGCAACGCCATGCTGTACATCAACCTGATCTGGATCTGGGGCCACCCGGAAGTCTATATCCTGGTGCTGCCGGCCTTCGGCGTGTTCTCCGAAGTGATCGCCACGTTCTCGCGCAAGGCGCTGTTCGGCTACAAGGGCATGGTGTACGCCACGGCCACCATCGGCGTGCTCTCGTTCATCGTGTGGCTGCACCACTTCTTCACCATGGGTTCGGGTGCCAACGTCAATGCCTTCTTCGGCATCACGACGATGATCATCTCCATTCCCACCGGCGTGAAGATCTTCAACTGGCTGTTCACCATGTTCCGCGGCCGCGTGCAGTTCACCAGCCCGGTGCTGTGGACGATCGGCTTCATGGTCACCTTCACCATCGGCGGCATGACCGGCGTGATGCTGGCGATCCCGGCCATCGACTTCGTGCTGCACAACAGCCTGTTCCTGATCGCCCACTTCCATAACGTCATCATCGGCGGCGTGGTGTTCGGCATGTTCGCCGGCATTACCTACTGGTGGCCGAAGATGTTTGGCTTCCGCCTCAACGAGGCCTGGGGCAAGCGCGCGTTCTGGTGCTGGTTCATCGGCTTCTACGTGGCCTTCATGCCGCTGTACATCCTGGGCTTCATGGGCATGACCCGCCGCATGCAGAGCTACCCGAACCCGGAATACCAGCCGCTGCTGGTCATTGCGATGGTCGGTGCGTTCATCATCGGCGCCGGCATCCTGTGCCAGATCATCCAGGTGGCCGTGTCCATCCGCGACCGCAAGAAGACCGCCGACCTGACCGGCGATCCGTGGGATGCCCGTACGCTGGAGTGGGAAACCTCTTCGCCGCCGTCGTTCTACAACTTCGGTTCGCTGCCCAAGGTGACCGAGCTGGACGACTTCTGGGAACGCAAGCAGCGTGGTGAGGCGTGGGAACGCCCGGCCAAGTACACCGACATCCACATGCCGCGCAACACCGGTACCGGTGTGGTGATTGGTGCCTTCAGCCTGGTCTTCGGCTTCGCGATGATCTGGCACATCTGGTGGCTGGCCATCGTTGGCCTGGTCGGCATGATCGGCACCTTCATCTGGCGCACCTTCGACAAGGACGTGGATTACTACGTGCCGGCTGCCGAAGTGGAGCGGATCGAAAATGAGCACCGCCGTCACCTGCAGGCGCAGGGTCTGGTGAAATCGGAGTTGCAGGCATGAGCAGCACTATCGCCAACAACGTGAACCACGGGCACGCCGCACACGCGGCGGCCCATGGCCATGATGACCACGAACACCACGACACCGGCGAGAACACCGTCTTCGGTTTCTGGGTGTACCTGATGAGCGACTGCCTCATCTTCGCCAGCCTGTTCGCGACCTACATCGTGCTGGCCGGCGGCACCAACGGTGGCCCGGGTCCGAAGGACCTGTTCGACCTGACCTTCGTCGCGTGGGAAACCACGCTGCTGCTGGTGTCCTCGCTGACCTTCGGCCTGGGCATGATCGCGCTGCACAAGCACAAGGTTGGCCAGATGTACCTGTGGCTGGGCCTGACCTGGCTGCTGGGCTTCGGCTTCATGGTCATGGAAGTGTGGGAGTTCAACCACCTCATCCATGAGGGCTTCGGTCCGGACCACAGTGCGTTCCTGTCGGCGTTCTTCGCGCTGGTGGGCACCCACGGCCTGCACGTGAGCGCCGGCCTGCTGTGGCTGCTGATCATGTTCATCCAGATCAAGCAGAACGGCCTGACCCCGACCAACAAGACCCGCATGGCGTGCCTGAGCCTGTTCTGGCACTTCCTGGACCTGATCTGGATCGGCGTGTTCTCCGTCGTCTACCTGAAGGGAGCGCTGTAATGGCACATGACACTCACGCACACGACCACGGCCATGGCGCCGCGGGCGAAAGCCACGGCAGCGTCAAGTCGTACCTGGTCGGTTTCCTGCTGGCCGCCGTCCTCACCATCATCCCGTTCTGGGCGGTGATGAAGGGTGGCCTGCCGGTCTTCACCACGGGCGTCATCATCGTGGTGGCGGCGATCCTGCAGATCTTCGTGCACCTGATCTTCTTCCTGCACCTGAACCGCTCGTCCGAACAGCGCTGGAACGTCAGCGCGGCGGCCTTCACCGTGGTGGTGATCGGCATCATCGTCGCCGGCACGCTGTGGGTCATGCACAACATGAACGTGCACATGATGCATTGACCCTTCGCGGGTGATGCAAACGAAGAGGCCGCCCGGAAGGGCGGCCTTTTTTTTGCAACCTGCATTGTGGACAACATGCCCCGGACGGCAACACGTCCCGGACGGCAACGCCGCCCCGGACGGCAACGCCGCCCCGGACGGCAACACGTCCCGGACGGCGACGCTGCCCCGGACGGCAACGCACCCCGGACGGTAACGCTGCCCGGACGGCAACGCCGCCCCGGACGGCAACGCCGCCCCGGACGGCAACGCTGCCCCGGATGGCAACGCCGCCCCGGACGGCAACGCTGCCCCGGACGGTAGTGCCGACTGTTAGTCGGCAACGCCATGCATGAAGAATGCACGGGCGGGTCCGCGCGAAGGGCAGCCGACTAACAGTCGGCTCTACCAGTCGGATCTACCGGTCGGTTACGCGGCGTTGCGCAGGAACGCCTCGGCGTCCACCGGCTTGCCCAGGTGGTAACCCTGCAGCAGGTCGCAGCCCAGTTCGTTGAGGTAGTCACGCTGCCCGGCAGTTTCCACGCCCTCGGCTACGATCTGCAGCTGCAGCGAGCGCCCCAGCGCCACGATCGAGGACACGATCGCCGCATCTTCCGCGTTGTCTTCCAGGTCGCGCACGAACGCGCGGTCGATCTTCAGTTCGGTCGCCGGCATGCGCTTGAGGTACAGCAGGCTCGAATAGCCCGTGCCGAAATCATCAATGGAAATCTTCACCCCCATCGCGGTCAGCCCGTGCAGGATCTGCAGGCTGGCTTCCACGTCCTGCATGGCCGTGGTCTCGGTCACTTCCAGGGTCAGGTGGTGCGGGGCCAGGCCGTGCCGCTCCAGCGTCGCCTTTACCGTGTCCAGCAGCGTGGTGGACGAGAACTGCAGCGGCGAAAGGTTCACCGCCATCGACCACGTTGCGTGCCCGGCATCATGCCACTGCCGCAGCTGCGCGCAGGCCTGGTCCAGCACCCAGTCGCCCAGCGGCAGGATCAGCCCACTGCGTTCGGCAATCGGAATGAAGGTGTCCGGCCCCAGCAGCCCCAGCCCCGGGTGCTGCCAGCGCACCAAGGCTTCGGCGCCGATCACCCCGCCGCCATCGGCACGGAACTTGGGCTGGTAGTGCAGCACCATCTCGTCGCGCTGCAGAGCGCGGCGCAGCTCCTGCAGCAGCTTGAGCTGGCGGTTGGCGCTGACGTGCATGGATTCGGTGAAGAACGTATAGCCGTTCCGGCCCGAGTCCTTGGTGTGGTACATGGCCGCATCGGCATGCGCCATCAGCTCGCGCTCGGTGGTGGCATCGGTGGGGTACATCGCGATGCCCAGGCTGGCGGTGACCTGCAGGTCCAGCGTGTCGATCTCGAACGGCTCGGCCACGGTGGCGATGATCCGCTCGGCCACCACGGCGGCATCCTCGGGCACATCCAGCTGGAACACGATGACGAACTCATCGCCGCCCAGCCGGGCGAAGGTATCCTGCGCGCGCAGCAGGCCGTTGACCCGCCTGCTCATCTCGATGAGCAGCTTGTCGCCCAGCTGGTGGCCGTAGGCATCGTTGATGGCCTTGAAGCCGTCCAGGTCGCAGAACATCACCGCAAAGCTGAAGTTGCGGCGCTTGGCCTTTTCGATGGTCTGCTCGATGCGATCCTGCAGCAGCATGCGGTTGGGCAGCTGGGTGAGCGGGTCGTGCAGCGCGGCCTGCAGCAGCTTCTCATTGGCCTGGGCCAGCGAATCGGCGAGCAGGCCGGTGCGGGTGCGCATCTGGCGGTCGAACAGCGAGGCGATCAGCGCGATGCCCAGCGTGGCCAGGGTGGTGACGATGACCAGCACCGCCAGCCACTTGGTATCCAGCCCGTTGGCGTACACCGCGCCGCAGATGCTGCCTTCCGGAAAGCTGGCGGCGGCCATGCCGGTGTAATGCATGCCCACGATGGCCAGGCCCATCACCAGCGAGGCCAGCCCTCGCAGCAGCCCGGTACGGCGCTGTTGGGTGCGCAGCCGGAAGGCAATCCACAGGGCGGCGCCGGCGGCGACGATGGCGATCAGCAGCGAGGCAGCGAACCAAAGCGGGTCGTACTCGATGCCCGGCTCCATCCGCATCGCGGCCATGCCCAGGTAGTGCATGCAGGCAATGCCCAGTCCCATCAGCACCGCGCCGGCGATCAGGCGCGGCCACGGCAGTTCCGGACGCGAGACCAGCCACAGCGCGTAGGCGGATGCGCCAACGGACGCGGCCAGCGAGTACAGGGTGATGGCCAGGTCGTAACCGACCGGGATCGGCAGGTGGAAGGCGAGCATGGCCACGAAGTGCATGGACCAGATGCCCAAGCCCATGGCGGCGGCGCCACCGACCAGCCACCAGCGGGCCACGCGGCCTTCGGTACTGGCCAGCCGGCCGGCCATGTCCAGCGCGGTATACGAGGCGAGGATGGCAACCAGCAGCGAGAAAACGACGAGACTCTGGCTGTAGGTGCCGGTCATGGAAAAGCCTGGATGTACATGGGGAAGGGAAAGGCGCGGGCGCCCGCCACGGTATCGGCCGGGGCGGGGCAAGGTTGAGCGGGGGCGTTCAGCCGGCAGTTGGGCGCGCGTCTCGGTTGCTGCGACGTGGCTCGGCTATCCTGCCCGACAGCAAATGAATTGGATTTGACATGGCCAAGCGGCTTACCGCCTACGTGTGCAGCGAATGCGGCGCGGAATACAGCAAGTGGCAGGGGCAGTGCACCGAGTGCGGCGCCTGGAACGTGCTGAGCGAGATCACGCTGGAAAGCGCCGCGGCCACCAAGTCGCCGGCCGCGCGCCGCTCGGGCTGGGCCGGCAAGGTCGATGCGCCGAAGATCATGGCGCTCAAGGACGTGCAGCAGACCGAGCACCTGCGGGTAAGCACCGGCATCGGGGAATTCGATCGCGTGCTCGGCGGCGGCCTGGTCGAAGGTGCGGTGGTGCTGGTGGGCGGTGACCCGGGCATCGGCAAATCGACCCTGCTGCTGCAGGCGGTGGCGAAAATGGCCGCCACGCTGCCGGTGCTGTACATCACCGGCGAGGAATCGCTGTCGCAGGTGGCCGGCCGCGCGGTGCGGCTGGACCTGCCGCTGGACAACGTCAACGCACTGGCCGAAACCCAGGTCGAAGCGATCCTGCAGCACGCCAGCGCGGCGCGGCCGAAGCTGATCGTGGCCGATTCGGTGCAGACGCTGTGGACCGAATCGCTGACCGCCGCCCCGGGCTCGGTCAGCCAGGTGCGCGAGAGCGCGGCGCGGCTGGTGCGCTTTGCCAAGGAAACCGGCACGGCCGTGTTCCTGGTGGGGCATGTGACCAAGGAGGGCGGCATTGCCGGCCCGCGCGTGCTCGAGCACATGGTGGATGCGGTGCTGTATTTCGAAGGCGAGAGCGGCAGCCGCTTCCGCCTGCTGCGTGCGTTCAAGAACCGCTTCGGCGCGGTGAACGAGCTGGGCGTGTTCGCGATGGGCGAGAAGGGGCTGAAGGAAGTGTCCAATCCGTCGGCGATCTTCCTGTCCGGCGGCAGCACCCGGCAACCGGGCAGCTGCGTAATGGTCACCCGCGAGGGCACCCGCCCGCTGCTGGTGGAAGTGCAGGCGCTGGTGGATGCATCACCGCTGTCGAATCCACGCCGCGTGGCGGTGGGCCTGGAACAGAACCGCCTGGCGATGCTGCTGGCGGTGCTGCACCGTCACGGCGGGGTGCTGGTGGGCGACCAGGACGTGTTCGTGAACGTGGTGGGCGGCATCCGCGTGCAGGAAACCGCCGTGGACCTGCCGGTACTGCTGGCCGTGTTGTCCTCGCTGCAGGACCGGCCGCTGGCGGAAAAGACAATTGCCTTTGGCGAAGTCGGTTTGTCCGGCGAGATCCGCCCGGTACCCAACGGCGAAGACCGCCTGCGCGAAGCGGCCACGCACGGCTTCAAGCGCGCCATCGTGCCCAAGGCCAATGCGCCCAAGACCGGCAGCGTCAAGGGCATGGAAGTCATCGCCGTGGAGCGGTTGTCCGAAGCGATCGACGCGATCTGAATCGGGCATTTCCGGCGCATGCGGCCGCGCAGGCAAACCGTGGCCGGGCTGTGCTAGTTTTCCGTTCCCGCCAGAGAAAACGATTACATGCAAGCGACTCCCCTGGACACGCAGGGCGCCAGCGAGATCCGTCGCGCTGGTGTCGACCTCAACGGATTGATGACGGTCCTTGGCAAACACCTGTATTCCACCCCGGTGGTGGCGCTGCGGGAACTGGTGCAGAACGCGCATGATTCGCTGGTGCGCCGTCGGCTGGAACAGGCGGACTGGCAGGAGGCCGGGCGGATCGAGGTGCATGGCGATCCGGTGAACGGCATCGTGCGCATCGTCGATACCGGCGCGGGCCTGACCCAGCAGGAAATCCACGACTATCTGGCCACCGTCGGCGTCGGCTATACCCGTGGCCTGCGCCAGGCAGGCGAGGATGACGAGGGGCTGATCGGCATGTTCGGGCTGGGCTTCCTGTCCGCGTTCGTGCTGGCGCGCCGGGTCACCGTGCGCACCACGTCCTACCAACAACCCGGGTTGGGCCATTGCTATGTGTCCAGCAATGCCGAGCAGTACACGGTATCGCCGATGCCTCCGCGTGCGGTGGGTACCGAGGTGGTGCTGGAACTGCATGGCAGCTACACGCACCTGGCCCAGGAGCAGACCCTGCGCGACATCCTGGGCCGCTACTGCGCGCTGCTGGGCGAACCCATCCATATCGGCCATGACGCGCGTGCGATCAATCCCGAGCCGCCGCCGTGGCGCCCGCAGGCGGGCGTGGCGCTGCATCCGCTGCAGGCGCAGCGCCGCGCACTGGAATTTGCCGCGCACTTCGAGCGCAGCTTCGAGCCGATTGCCTGCATGCCGCTGCGCGCCGAAGGCGGAAGCGATGCGGTGGGGCTGTTGTGGGTGCAGGATGGCGCGACCTACGGCACCAGCGACAACCGCAACCTGTCGGTGTTCGTGCGCGGGATGCTGCTCGACGACGACGCGCGCGACCTGCTGCCGCCGTGGGCCGGATTCATTGGCGGGGTGATCGAATCCAGCCGGCTGACTCCCACCGCCAGCCGCGAGGACCTGCAGCGCGACGACATCTACAGCGCGGTGCAGCATGCGCTCGGCGAGGCACTCATCGATGGGCTGGTCGAGATCGCCCGGCAGCAGCCCGAAGCCTGGCGGCGCATCCTGGTCCGGCACAACGAGGCGCTGCTGGGCGCCTCGCTCTGCGATGACCGGCTGTTCCAGCTGTTGCTCGAGCACGTGCGCGTGCCCAGCTCGCAGGGCGACATCCGCGCCAGTGAACTGCCGTCGCGTGGCGCGGTCCACGTGATCCTGGACAGTGGTGGCGGCTTCGAGGAAATGCTGTTCCGCGCGATGGGCGTGCCGGTGGCGCATGGCAACCGCTATGCCGTGGTGCCGTTCCTGCGGCGCTGGACCCAGGCCAAGGGCATGCGCCTGGTGGAGCTGGGCACCGAGCAGGGCAATCGCGCGCTGTTCCAGACCGACACGCTGCCCGAGGCCGAACTGGCGTGGCTGCAGACCCACCTGGGCGATGGCGAGCAGCTGCTGCCGGCGCACTTCAGCCCGGCTGAACTGCCGGTGGTGGTGGTGCCCGATCGCGAGGCCGAGCTGAAGCGCCGCCTCGAAGACGACGAGAACGACAAGCGCGTTTCAATGGCCGCGCTGCGCCTGGCGCGGCAGTTCACTGCCCGCATCGTCGCACGTGCACCCTCGCGCCTGTATCTCAACCTGGACAACCCGGCCGTGCAGGCGCTGCTGGCGGCCATGCGCGCCGGCAATCCCCAGGCCGAGGCCGCCGCGCGGCTGCTGCGCTCGCTGAAGGTGATCGTCAGCGCGCAGGGACGTGCGCAGGATGGCGGCGCTGCCAGCAGTGATCTCAACCGCGCGTTCGGCGACATCGCCGAGGCCCTGCAGCAGATGCTGCAGCCGCGCTGACATTTCGATTTTCTTTACGCATTACAGGACGGCACGACCGCATGGATATCTGGAACTGGGTGGAAAAACTGCAGGACGATCTGGGTGAGGCAGGGCAGGCGCAGAGCGCGCAGCTGCTCACCCGGCTGACCGACGAGGTCTGCGAGCTGCGCATCGATCGCGTGGATGCGCTGTTGCCCGAAGCGCGTGCGCTCGGCAAGACGCTTGGAAATCCATGGCTGGACGTGTTCGTGGGCCACTGGGAGATGCGCAACCGGGTCGGCAACCGGCTGGAGGGCGAGTCGGCGCTGGGTGATGCGGTGGCGTTGTTCGAACGCGCGCACCGCGCCGACACGGTGGAGTGCCCACAGTCGGTGTGCGTGACCCAGGACCTGGCCGCGTGTTACGGCAACATCGATGGCCCGGGCTGGGTGCCCGAACGCATCGAGGTGTGCGAAGAAACCCTGGGGCGGATCGACCCGAGCTGGGCCTGCTTCCAGTGCCTGAGTTGCGAGAAGGCCGACGCGCTGCTGGATGGTGGAAATCCCCAGGGCGCACTGGACTACCTGGACGTACAGGCCGGTACCGTGCTGGCGCATGGCGGCAAGGTCTACGACAGCTTCCCCGAAATGCGCATCAAGATCCTGCTGGCCAGCGGCCGTGCCGCCGAGGCCCTGGCCTTGATCGACGCGCGCCAGGCCGAGGTGGAGGCCGAGGGCGACTATGAGCCGGCCAACTGCACCGTGCCACGGCGGCTGTCGCGTGCCTGGGCGCTGGCGCAGCTGGGGCGCGATGAAGAGGCGCTGGAGGCCCTGGTGCCGTGGAACCAGGTGTCGCCGAATTACCGGCGCATGTGGGCGCACACGGCGGCGCTGCTGGTGCGCAGCGCGCCCGAACGCAACGGCTGGGACCTGGGGCGCCGGATGAGCGCCACCCTGGCGCATTACGCCCAGGTGGGCGCGCACCGTTTCGTGATCGAGATTGCCGGGTTGTGCGTGGACATGGCCCTGCAGCGTGGCGCGGTGTGGACCGCGCAACGCCACCTGGCGATGGCCCGCCAACACCTGGATGGCCTGCGCCAGGACCTGGGCGCCCGCGATGCCGTGGCGGCGATGGCCGCGCGCATCGAGGCCGCCCCCGCTGCGGCCGCCCTGCCCGTGCCCGCCGAGGCCCTGTTGGACTGGCTGGTCGGGGAGGGGGCGCAGAACGAAGGGCGCGACCCCGAGCGCGAAGCGCAGTGGTTGCTGCAGGCCGTGGCGGCGCGGCCCGATGATGCGGCCCTGCTGGACGTGGCCGCCTCGGCGCTTGCGGCCTGCGGTGCCGAGGAGGAGGCGCTGGCCCTGCTGTGGGCGTTCGTGCAGCGCCACCCGCACGAAGATGCCTCCCCGGCGTATTCGTTGATGCGGCTGCTGGTGCAGCGTGGCGACCTGGGCGAGCTGGAACGGCTGGTGCAGCACTACCAGGCGCAGGTGCCGGTGTTCGCGCTGTGGTGCCAGGCACAGATCGCGCAGAAGCAGTCCGACTGGGCCGCGCTGGAGCAGGCCTGCTCGGCGCTGCTGGCGCTGTCGCCCGGTTCGCACGGCGCGCGCAATCTGCTGGCGATGGCCCTGATGGCGATGCAGCGCTTCCCGGACGCCGCCGCGCAGTACCGCCACCTCACCGAGGTCCTGGAGGAACCGCGCAGCGCACACTGGGACCATATGACGGCAGCCAGCGCGGCTCGTGACTGGGCAGCCGTGCGGACATCGGCCGCCGCAGTCGGCATGGAACTGGACAGCACCGAAGGCCCCGTCGAAGAGAACTTCGGCTGGGTGATCATCCGCTGCATGGACGGTGGCGACCCGATCGAGTACTACGCGCGCCGGACCGGCCCGGTCACCGCGCGCATCGTCGAGAACGCGCCAGCCAACCGGCGCCAGCGCGTGGACGACTGGGTGGTGTTCGACGCCGAACTGGTGCATCCGGCACCGGAAGATGAAGAAGAACGCCGTCGCTTCATGCCTACCTACGCCGAAGTCCATCTGCTGGAAAGCGGGGGACATGCGGCGAGCTGGCTGGTGGATGGCGTGCATCCGGGCGAGGAGGCCTGGGCGGCGTTCTCCGACGCGGTCAAGGACCGCGGCTGGAAGCTGTGGACCCACAGCGCGGACGATTACCAGCTTGCCGACACCCAGGCCGACGGCGCGCCGCTGCCGGGGGTGCTGTTCACCCTCGCCCAGCCTCAGGAAGCGCCCCCGCTGGCGCTGCACCGGTTCCTGCTTGAGGCCACCGCCGGCTGGCCGCATCGGATGTGCTGGCTGCGCCTGGCCGAAGCCTGCGGCCAGGACGAACAGCGGCACCTTGATGTGATCGCGCGTTACGGGCTGTAAGCGATGCAGCGGGCGCGCCGCGGCGGTTGATCAGCGCGCGCGCCCGAACACCAGTTCGATGACGAACTGGCTGCCGAAGAATGCCAGCAGCAGCAGCGCCATGGCGGTGAGGGTCCAATGCACCGCCTTGGCGCCGCGCCAGCCGTAGCGGCGTCGCCCGATCAGCAGCGTGCCGAACACGATCCACGACAGCACGCTCAGCACGGTCTTGTGCACCAGCTTCTGCGCGAGCAGGTCGTCCACGAACAGCACGCCGGTGAGCAGGGTCAGCGTGAGCAGCGCGAAGCCCACCGCGATCACGCGGAACAGCAGGGCTTCAAGGTCCGCCAGCGGCGGCAGGGCGCGCAGCCACGGGCGGAAATCGCGGCGGCGCAGGGCGCGTTCCTGCAGCCACAGCATGATCGCCAGCAACGCGGCCACGCTCAGGGTGGCGTAGGCCAGCAGCGCCATCCAGGCGTGGGTGGCCAGCTGCCAGCCCAGCGGGCGGCTGGGCGCATGCCCATAGCCGTGATAGACGCACAACACCGCCGCAGCCATCGGGAACACCAGCACGCCAAGCGCGGCCATGCGCCCGCGCGCGGCCACCAGCGAGGTCAGCCAGGCCATGCCCAGCCCGACCAGGGACAGCGCCGCGAAGAAGTGCATGTCCGGCCCGCCGCTGGTGTGCAGGGCCACCAGTGCGTGGTAGCTGCCGTGCAGGACCATCGCCGGCACCGCCGGCCACAGCCAGGTGGGCGAGCGGTTGGCGTCATCGCGCACCACCGCGCGCACCAGCAGGGCGGTGGCGGCCAGGTACAGCAGGGTCGCGATGAGAACGATTGTCATCGTGTCAGTTTCGCATACCCCCGGGCCGTCGGGGGAGTGCGGCGGACCCGCTATACTGTGCGTCTCTTTGTCTTTCGTTCTGAACAGGTTGCCTCCATGTTCGAGTCCCTGACCCAGCGCCTCTCCGGCACCATCGAGCGGCTGCGTGGCCGCGGTCGCCTCACCGAGGAAAACATCCGCGAGGCCACCCGCGAAGTCCGCATCGCGCTGCTGGAAGCCGACGTCGCCCTGCCGGTCGTGCAGGCCCTGGTCGAGCGCATCAAGGTGCGCGCGGTCGGCCAGGAAGTGCTCAAGTCGCTGACCCCGGGCCAGGCGCTGATCAAGGTCGTGCGCGACGAGCTGACCGCCGTGATGGGCTCGGCCGCCTCCGACCTGAACCTCAATGTGCCGGCCCCGGCCATCATCCTGATGGCCGGCCTGCAGGGCGCGGGCAAGACCACCACGGTGGGCAAGCTGGCCAAGCACCTGAAGGAGAAGCGCAAGAAGAAGGTGATGGTGGTGTCGGCCGACGTCTATCGTCCGGCCGCGATCGAGCAGCTCAAGACCCTGGCCGACCAGGTGGGCGTTCTGTTCTTCCCGTCCAGCGCCGACCAGAAGCCCGAAGCCATCGTGCGCGCGGCCATCGATGATGCGCGCAAGTCGTTCGTGGACGTGCTGCTGGTGGATACCGCCGGCCGCCTGGCCATCGACGAAGCGATGATGGCCGAGATCAAGGCCCTGCACGCGGCGGTGAACCCGGCTGAAACCCTGTTCGTGGTCGATGCCATGACCGGCCAGGACGCGGCCAACACCGCCAAGGCCTTTGGTGAAGCGCTGCCGCTGACCGGCGTGGTGCTGACCAAGACCGACGGTGACGCCCGTGGCGGTGCCGCGCTGAGCGTGCGCTACATCACCGGCAAGCCGATCAAGTTCGTCGGCGTCAGCGAAAAGCCCGACGGCCTGGACGTGTTCCACCCGGACCGTATCGCCAGCCGCATCCTGGACATGGGCGACGTGCTGTCGCTGGTGGAGCAGGTCGAACAGCAGGTCGACAAGGACAAGGCGCAGAAGCTGGCCGAGAAGGTCGCCAAGGGCAAGAAGTTTGACCTGAACGACATGCGCGACCAGCTCGAGCAGATGCAGAACATGGGCGGCATCGGCGGCCTGATGGACAAGCTGCCGGGCCTGGGCCAGATTCCCGAGCACCTCAAGCAGCAGGTCAGCCAGGGCAAGGAAGTGCCGCGCATGATCGCCATCATCAATTCGATGACCAAGAAGGAACGCCGCAACCCGGGCCTGCTCAACGGCTCGCGCCGTGCCCGCATCGCGCGCGGTTCCGGCCTGACCCCGGCCGACGTCAACAAGCTGATGAAGCAGTATCAGCAGATGGAAAAGATGATGAGCAAGATGGCCGGCGGCGGCATGAAGGGCATGATGCGCAGCATGAAGGGCATGATGGGTGCCATGGGCGGCCGCGGCGGCATGCCGTTCCGCTGATCAAGGCGCCGGTCATCGAGCGCCCGCGTAGGGACACGCCATGCGTGTCCAAGGGACGCCCGGCGTAGACTGTAAAGGTCGACCCCAAAGGTGCGCCCCGCATGACCGACCCGCGAATCCTCGAACGCGCCGACAGTTTCTGTCGGCGTTTCTCGTTGCAGTCTCCCATTCTGCTCGCCCCCATGGCCGGCGCCTGTCCGGTGACGCTGTCGGCCGTGCTGGCCAACCACGGCAGCATGGGCGCGATGGGCGCGGTCCTCTCGCAGCCGCAGGACATCGTGGCGTGGATGGACGCCTTCCGCGCCCAGTCAACAGGCCCGGCGCAGGTCAATGTGTGGATCCCGGATGCTGCGCCCGCGCGCGATGCTGACGCCGAAGCCGCCACCCGGGCATTTCTCGCGCACTGGGGCCCGGAAGTGCCGGCAGATGCCGCCGACGCCGGCCCCGCCGATTTCGATGCGCAGTTCGATGCACTGATTGCCGCGAAGCCTGCGGTCGCCTCCACCATCATGGGCGTCTTCAGCGCCGCCCAGGTGCAGCGCCTGAAAGACGCCGGCATCGCCTGGTTCGCCTGCGCCACCACCTTGGCCGAAGCGCTGGCCGCCGAGGCTGCGGGTGCCGATGCGGTCGTGGCGCAGGGCTTCGAGGCCGGTGGCCATCGCGGCGCGTTTGATCCGGCGGCTGCCGAGCGCCAACTGGTGGGCCTGTTCGCCTTGGTGCCGCGCCTGGCCGACCGCCTGCAGGTGCCGGTGATTGCCGCAGGCGGCATCGCCGACGGACGCGGCATCGCCGCCGCGCTGGTGCTGGGTGCCAGCGCGGTGCAGATCGGCACCGCGTTCCTGCGCACGCCCGAGTGCGCGATCGACCCGGCCTGGTCGCAGGCGCTGGCGGCCGCCGAACCGGAAGATACCTGGCCGACCCGTGCCTTCAGCGGCCGGCTCGGCCGTGGCCTGGCGACACCTTATGTGCGGGCTGCCGCCGCCCCGTCCGCGCCGCCGCCGCGCCCGTACCCGGTGCAGCGCGGCCTGACCGCGCCGATGCGCGCCCAGGCCAACCGCGAACACCGCATCGACGCGATGCAGGCGTGGGCCGGGCAATCGGCCTGGATGGCGCCCGACAATCCGGCGGCCGAAGTGCTGCAGGCGCTGTGGGCCGACGCGCGCGGGTTGCTGGGATGAGCGTGTACTGCAACGGCCACCGCGCCAGCGCCGACGATCTGGCCGGCGCGCTGGTCAACTACGGCCACTTCACCTCGCTCCAGGTGCGCGGCGGTGCGGTGCAGGGGCTCGACCTGCACCTGCGGCGCTTGCGCCAGGGCACCGAGGAACTGTTTGGCAGCACGCTGGATGGCACCCGGGTGCAGGCATGGATCGCGCACGCGCTGCAGGCCGAGGGCAGGGTCGATGCCTCGGTGCGGGTGACGGTGTTTTCGCGCGCGTTCGATTTCCGCCAGCCGCTGCAGGTCGTGCCGGTGGATGTGCTGGTGGCGGTGGCGCCGCCGGCATCGGC
This sequence comes from Stenotrophomonas sp. CFBP8994, assembly GCF_034044835.1. Taxonomy (NCBI): domain Bacteria; kingdom Pseudomonadati; phylum Pseudomonadota; class Gammaproteobacteria; order Lysobacterales; family Lysobacteraceae; genus Stenotrophomonas; species Stenotrophomonas sp. CFBP8994. The sequence continues at coordinate 282,569 of NZ_JAXCWT010000005.1, forward strand.
ACCGGCATCCCCGCGACGCGTCTGCAGCGTGCATTACCAGCGCGAGCTGCCGCACCTGAAACACGTAGGCACGTTCGCGTTGTTCCAGCACCGCCGCCAGGCGCTGCAGGCCGGTTTCGACGACGCGCTGTTCGTGGATGCGCAGGGCCGGGTCAGTGAAGGCACCATCTGGAACGTGGCGTTCGCGCGCAACGGTGACGTGGTCTGGCCACAGGCGCCGGCACTGCGGGGTACCCATGAGCGGCTGCTGCAGGCGGGCTGGGGCGGGTCACCGACACTTGAAGCGGTGAGACTGGAGCAGCTGGGCGGGTTCGATGCCGCAATCGGCCTGAACGCCTCCGGCGTATGGCCAATAGCCAGCGTTGATGATCACGTTTTCCCGGAATCCGATGCATTGGCGCAGAAGGCATGGGCCACGATGGACGGGCAGGGGTGGCAGCCCCTGGCGTGAGGCGGCACGACCAACGGTCGTGCCCTACCGCGGGGAGATAACAGGCGGTCCCCGGTGATGCCACCCGCAATGGTCGGTCGTCGGTAGCGCACGACCGTTGGTCGTGAGACGCCGCAACGCGGCGGCCGGGGCCCCGTTCAGCTTCAAATGCCCCGCTGGGCTTGGAATGCCCCGGACCGGCCGCTATAATCGCCGGCTTACCGCGCCATCCTGGCGACTGGGCAATAGAGGAAGCAACACCATGGTCAAGATCCGACTGACCCGCGGCGGCGCCAAGAAGCGTCCGTTCTACCACATCATCGTGACCGACTCGCGCAGCGCGCGTGACGGCCGCAACATCGAGCGCGTGGGTTACTACAACCCGGTTGCCCAGGGCGCCGAAGCCCGCATCGTGCTGGATATCCCGAAGGTCGACGCATGGGTTGCCAACGGCGCCCAGCTGACCGACAAGGTTCGCAACCTGTACAAGGAAGCGACCAAGGCCCAGGCCGCTGCGGCCTGATCCTGAAGGGCCGCGCCTGGCGCGGCCCGTCGGCATATACAGATGAAAGATACCGAGCGCCGCATCCTGCTGGGCAGGATTGTCGGCGCTTTTGGTGTGCGAGGCGAGATAAAGCTCGAGTCCTGGACCGAGCCGCGTACCGCCATCTTCAACTATCAGCCCTGGATCCTGCGCTCGCCCGCCGGCCAGGAGAGCACCCTCAAGGGCGCGCGCGGACGTCAGTCCGGCAAGCACCTGGTTGCGGTGTTTCCCGATATCACCGACCGCGATGTGGTCGAGTCGATGTACGGAACCGAAGTCTATGTAGCACGCAGCGCACTGCCGCCGCCGAAGGCCGACGAGTACTACTGGGTCGACCTGGAAGGTCTGCAGGTGCGTACCGTCGATGGCGTCGAACTGGGGCGGGTATCGCACCTGTTCTCGACCGGCTCCAACGACGTGGTGGTGGTGCAGGGCGACCGTGAGCGGATGATTCCGTTCGTGCAGCCGGACTTCGTCAAATCGGTGGATTTCGAGGCCAACCTGGTCATCGTTGATTGGGACCCGGAGTTCTGACCGGTGCGCATTGACGTCATCACCTTGTTCCCGGAATTCATGGCGCAGTCGGCCGCGCTGGGCGTGGTCGGCCGTGCGGCCGAACGCGGCCTGCTGGACCTGCATGGCTGGAATCCGCGTGACTACGCCGAGGGCAACTATCGCCGGGTGGACGACCGTCCGTTCGGCGGTGGCCCGGGCATGGTGATGCTGATCGAGCCGCTGCGCGCCTGCCTGGCCGCGGCCAAGGCGGCCGACCCGGCGCCGGCCCCGGTCATCTACCTGAGCCCGCAGGGCAAGCCGCTGACCCAGGCCAAGGTCCGGGAACTGGCGGCATTGCCGCGCATGATCCTGCTGTGCGGGCGCTATGAGGGCGTGGATGAGCGCTTCCTGGCGGCCGAGGTCACCGAGGAAATCTCGATTGGCGATTACGTCCTGTCCGGCGGTGAGCTGGGCGCGGCGGTGATCGTGGATGCCGTGACCCGGCTGCAGGAAGGCGCCCTGAACGACGCCGAGTCTGCCGCCCAGGACAGTTTCGAAGGCCCGCAGGGGCTGCTGGACTGCCCGCATTTCAGCCAGCCGGCGCAACATGAATGGGGCGATGTCCCGGACGTGCTGCGCTCGGGCAACCACGCGGCCATTGCCCGCTGGCGCCGCCAGCAGTCGCTGCTGCGGACCTGGCTGCGGCGCCCGGACCTGCTTGACGAGGCCAGCCTGTCCAAGGCCGACCGGATCCTGCTGGACCAGGCAAGGGCCGAACTGCCGTAACGCCCGTCGGGGTGGTAACTGCCCCGAAGAATGGTTAGAATTGCGGATTCCCATCAGGCCTTTCACGCCTGACGGTGGAAACCCTACAAAAAACGTGCAGCACAGTCCGGTGACTGCATGAGCCTACGTTGTCGAAACGACACGCCCACCCGAACGAACACAATCGGTGCACCCATGAGCAAGCTGAACAAAACCATCCTCTCGGACTTCGAATCCGCCCAGATCACCCGCGAGCTGCCGAAGTTCAGCCAGGGCGACACCATTATCGTGAACGTGAAGGTGAAGGAAGGCAACCGCGAGCGCGTCCAGGCGTACGAAGGCGTCGTGATCGGCACCAAGAACGCCGGCCTGAACTCCGCGTTCACCGTCCGCAAGATCTCGCACGGCTACGGCGTCGAGCGCGTCTTCCAGACCCACAGCGCCATCATCGACTCGGTCGAAGTGAAGCGTCGTGGTAAGGTCCGCGCCGGCAAGCTGTACTACCTGCGTGGCCTGGAAGGCAAGGCTGCCCGCATCAAGGAAGATCTGGCTGCTGCTGCGCAGGCCAAGGCCGCGCGCCTGGCTGCCAAGGCTGCCCAGTAATTCCGGCGTGGGGTACCGACCAACGGTCGGTACCTACCCCACCAGACGGCCACCTTCGGGTGGCCGTTTGCGTTTCTACGCCTTCTACCCGCGTTCGACTGCGGCAATCGGCGGCGCAGGATCGGCGACCGGCGACGGCGGCGATGCGGGTATTTCCGCGGGCGCCGCCACTTCCTGTCGATGGGCGGGCAACATGCGTGCCTTGCGCCAGCCGCCCCAGCGGTAATACGCCAGCGACATCAGCATCGCGCAGAACGAACTCACCGGGAAACTCCACCACACCGCATCGGCGCCCCAGCGATCCTGCAGCAGCTCGGCGAACGGCACCCGGATTCCCCACAACGAGGCGGCCAGGATCAGCAGCGGCGGAATCACCGCACCGGTGGAGCGCACCACGCCGGAGATCACGAAGTTCACGCCGAAGAACAGGAAGGACCACACCGCGATGTGGTTGAGGTGGCGCGCCACGTCCAGCGCTTCGCTGCCGCTGGGCAGGAACAGCGCCAGCGAGTAACGGTCCAGCAGGATCAGCGGCAGGATCAACACGCCGGTCAGCAGGAAGTTGTACAGCACGCCGCTGCGCGCGGTGCCCCGCACCCGCGACCAGTTGCCCGCGCCCACGTTCTGCGCGGCCATCGACGAACACGCCGCACCGATCGCCATCGCCGGCATCTGCACGTAGGTCCACAACTGCAGCGACGCGCCATAGGCCGCCGCGGTATCGGTGCCGTAGCTGTTGACCATGGTCATCATCATGATCATCGACAGCGAAATCAGCACCATCTGCAGGCCCATCGGCACGCCCTTGACCACCAGTGCGCGCAGGATTTCCGTGTCGATCTTGAACAGCCGCATGTCCTTGCGCCCCAGCCACAACACATGGCGCTTGTTGCGCATGTACCAGAGCAGGCCGATCAGCGACAGCGTCTGCGCGATGAGCGTCGCCCATGCCGCGCCGGCGATGCCCAGCCTGGGGAACGGCCCGATGCCGAAAATCAGCAGCGGATTGAAGCCGATGTCCAGCACCACCGACAGCAGCAGGAAGCGGAACGGCGTGCGCGAATCGCCGACGCCGCGCAGTGCGGAACTCAGGAAGGCGAACGCGTACAGCGTGGGCATGGCCAGGAAGATGATGCGCAGGTAGGCCTCGGCCAGCGGCAGTGACGCGGCCGGCGTGCCCATCGCGGCCAGCAGCGGATGCGACAGCCACCAGCCGGCGATGGCGATCACCACCGACAGCCCGATGAAGAAGGTGGCACTGGTGCCCATCACCCGCCGCGCCTGCGGGATGTCCTTGGCGCCCATCGCCTGGCCGATCAGGATGGTGGCGGCCATGCCGATGCCGAACACCGAACCGATCAGGAAGAACATGATGTTGTTGGCGTTGGCGGTAGCCGTCAGCGCCGCCTCGCCCAGGAAGCGGCCCACCCACACCGCATTCACCGAGCCGTTCAACGACTGGGCGATGTTGCCCGCCAGGATCGGCAGGGCGAACAGGAACAGGTTGCGCCCGATCGGGCCGGTGGTCAGGTCAAGCGGCGCTTTGGCCATGGGCTCTGGAGATCAAGGCGGGACAGCGGCACACTAGCACCACGCCCATCAACGGGACATCGCGATGCGCACCTCCGCGTCTCACTGCATGATCGCCGCGACCGCTGTACCCGGCACGGGTCGGCGCCGGACCCGCCCGGCTGACCGGTTCATCCCCGCCGTGCTGGCGCTCTTGATTGCCGCCGCGCTGCCCGCATGTTCGTCTACGGACGACCGCCTGCGCGATGCGCAGGTACGGCCGATGGACCGACCGGAATGCCAGGTCGGCAGCCAGCGCCGCGATCTGGATGCGGGGGTACCCGTACTGATTGGTGGCACCGGGTGCCGGGGCAACCCGTCGGCACCGCAACCGCTGAATCGACGACCGGCCGAGCCGGGGAGCTGAACCAACCGCATGACCGAAGCACAACCGTTGGTGGCCGCCTCCGTGCGGCTGGACGTGTGGCTCTGGGCCGCACGCTTCTTCAAGACCCGCAGCCTGGCCAAGCAGGCCGTGGAAACGGGCAAGGTGGACGTGGCCGGACAGCGCCCGAAATCCTCGCGCGCGGTACGCGTGGGCGAGCAGCTGCAGATCAGCCGTGGCGATGAGGTGTATGACGTGCAGGTGCGCGGCTTGAGCGACCTGCGCGGACCGGCGCCGGTGGCGCAGCAGTTGTATGAAGAAAGCGAAGCATCCCGCGCGCGCAGGGCGGAGCAGCGTGCCCAGCGCGCGGCCATGAAGAACGGCTACCTGCCGCCGGAGCATCGCCCCGACAAGCGCGCGCGCCGGCTGATCAAGGCGTTGGGCGATCTCGACGCGATGTAGCGCGTGGGCGCGATGTAACAGGTAGCGCACGACCGTTGGTCGTGCGCCCCTAAAACCGCGTTAGCGGTGCAGGTCGTACCGGTCCAGCTCCATCACCCGCGCCCAGGCAGCCACGAAGTCGTTGACGAACTTCTTCTCGCCATCCGCACTGGCATACACCTCGGCAATCGCGCGCAGCACCGAGTTGGAGCCGAACACCAGGTCGGCACGGCTGCCGGTCCAGCGCTTGCCGCCACCGTTGCGATCGATGCCTTCATAGCCATCGCCGCTGGCCTTCCACTGCGTACGCATGTCCAGCAGGTTGACGAAGAAGTCGTTGCTCAGCGTGCCCGGCCGTTCGGTCAGCACGCCCTGGGTGTTGCCATCCACGTTCGCACCCAGCACGCGCAGCCCGCCCACCAGCGCGGTCAGCTCCGGCCCGGTCAGGGTCAGCAGCTGCGCCTTGTCGATCAGCAGCGCCTCGGCCGGCACGCTGTAGCGGCCCTTCACGTAGTTGCGGAAACCATCGGCATACGGCTCCAGCACCGCGAATGATTCCACGTCGGTCTGGTCCTGGCTGGCATCGGTGCGGCCCGCGTTGAACGGCACGCTGACATCATGGCCACCGGCCTTGGCCGCCTGCTCCACGCCGACATTTCCGGCCAGCACGATCAGATCGGCCAGTGACACCTGCGCGCCGCCATCGCCCTTGAAGCCGGCCTGGATCTTCTCCAGTGCGGCCAGCACCTTGGCCAGCTGCTGCGGCTGGTTCACCGCCCAGTCCTTCTGCGGGGCCAGGCGGATGCGCGCGCCGTTGGCGCCGCCGCGCTTGTCCGAACCACGGAACGTGGAGGCCGACGCCCACGCGGTGGACACCAGCTCGGCCACGCTCAACCCGGCAGCGGCGATCTGCTGCTTCAGTGCGGTTACGTCGGCCGCACTGATCTGCGTTGCCGACGCTTCCGGCACCGGGTCCTGCCAGATGAAGGTTTCGGCCGGCACTTCCGGGCCGAGGTAGCGGGCGCGCGGGCCCATGTCGCGGTGGGTCAGCTTGAACCAGGCGCGCGCGAACGCATCGGCGAACAGCTGCGGATTCTCGAGGAAGCGGCGCGAGATTTTTTCGTAGGCCGGGTCCAGGCGCAGCGACAGGTCGGTGGTGAGCATGGTCGGGCGGTGCTTCTTCGACGGATCATGCGCGTCGGGAATCACTGCATCGGCATTTTTGGCCACCCATTGATGGGCGCCGGCCGGGCTCTTGGTCAGTTCCCATTCGTTGCCGAACAGGATCTCGAAGAAGTCGTGGCTCCACTGCGCCGGGGTGCGCGTCCAGGTCACTTCCAGGCCGCTGGTGATGGTGTCGCCGCCCTTGCCGCTGCCGAACTTGTTGGCCCAGCCCAGGCCCTGGTGTTCGAGACCGGCCGCTTCGGGTTCCACGTCCACGTTGTCGGCCGGGCCGGCGCCGTGGGTCTTGCCGAAGCTGTGGCCGCCGGCGATCAGCGCCACGGTTTCCTCGTCATCCATGGCCATGCGGCCGAAGGTGTCGCGGATGTCGATGGCGGCCTTGACCGGGTCCGGGTTGCCATCCGGGCCTTCGGGGTTCACGTAGATCAGGCCCATCTGCACGGCAGCCAGCGGGTTTTCCAGGTTGCGCGAGTGGATGTCACCGTCGGCATCGTCATCGGACACCAGCACGCCATGGTCTTCGACCACGCCCTCGGAGCCGTGCGCGTAGCGCACATCGCCGCCCAGCCAGGTCGTCTCGCGGCCCCAGTACACGTCCTGGTCCGGTTCCCAGGTATCGGGGCGGCCGCCGGCGAAGCCCAGCGTCTTGAAGCCCATCGATTCCAGTGCGACGTTGCCGGTGAGGATCAGCAGGTCGGCCCAGGAAATGGCCTGGCCGTACTTCTGCTTGATCGGCCACAGCAGGCGGCGCGCCTTGTCCAGGCTCACGTTGTCCGGCCAGCTGTTGAGCGGGGCGAAGCGCTGCTGGCCGCGGCCACCGCCGCCGCGGCCGTCACCGATGCGGTAGGTGCCGGCGCTGTGCCAGGCCATGCGCACGAACAGGCCGCCGTAGTGGCCGAAGTCGGCCGGCCACCAGTCCTGCGAATCGGTCATCAGCGCGGTGAGGTCGGCCTTGAGCGCGGCGTAGTCGAGCTGGGAGAACGCCTTGGCGTAATCGAAGTCGGCAGCCAGCGGGTGCGAGCGCGAGGAGTGCTGGTTGAGCAGGTCCACGCGGAGCTGGTTGGGCCACCAGTCGCGGTTGGTGGTGGCATCGCCGACAAGGGCGTGGTTGAACGGGCACTTCGCTTCGCTTTTCATGGGCAGTTACCTGTGGACTGGCGAATGTGGAATGGGCCCCGCAGAAGGACGCGAGGGCAGCCCAACTACCCTATGCGCCGGTCGGCGGTTGGTAAATTCAATTGATCTAACCGAAGTGATAGGTACGGACTATTGAAAGGTCGCCGGCCATGCAAGCCGGCGACCGACAGGCTGGTCAGCGCTTGCTGAGAATGCCCATGACATCGCTGAGGCCGAACTGGCCGTCGCCATCCTGGTCGAACGCGTTGAGCAGGCCGCCAATGCCGCCAGCAGCGGCCGGTGGCGCTTCGGCGCCGAGCGCCTGACCGAGCTCGTTTGCATTGCCCTGCTGGGCGAACCGCTGGGCCAGGAACGACATCACAATGGGCGCAAGGATTGCCAGCAGCTGGCCGGCGCGGCCACTGTCGAGGCCGGTCTTATTGCCCAGCACCTGGGCCGCCTGATCGGTCTGGCCGCCAAAGACGTGGCCGAGGATGCCAGCGCCGTTGGTGGCGGCACCTCCACCGCCGCCCCCCAGCACGGCCCCAAGGATTCCGCCGAGGTCGAAACCGCCGCCGCCGCTACCGCCGCCGAGATGATCTTTCTGGAGCGCATTGAGCAGCGACTGCGCGCCTTGCGGCTGGCTGGCGTTGCTGCCGAGCGCGCCCATCAACAGGGGCAGGGCGGCGCTGACCGCCTGGGTGGCCTGGTTCTGGTCCAGACCGAGCTGCTGGGAGACCTGTTGGACGCCAGTGCCCTGCAACTGCGAGAAAAGGGATGCGGTGAGCGAGTTCGTATTCACGATCGACTCCTTCGACCCGGGATGGGACCGGCGGAGCATAACGCCGCCTGCACGAAGAGAATGCGAAGGCTTCACGCGGGCCGCGAGTCCGGTAGCGCCGGCCGTTGGCCGGGCCCAGGACGACGTGGGCCGGCCAACGGCCGGCGCTACCGGCAAAGGGTGCGCCCGCACCAAGCCGGTAGGTCACGACCGTTGGTCGTGACGCTTCACACCAGCGCCTTCAACCGGTACAGCGCTTCCAGCGCCTGCTTCGGTGTCAGCTCATCCGGATCAATCGCAGCCAACGCCTCCTGCGCCTTGCTGGACGGCGCAGTGAACAGCCCGAACTGCTGCGGTGCATCCAGCGCCTGCGGGGCCATGGTGGCGGCCACGGTCTCGCCACCACGCTGCTCCAGCTCGGCCAGCCGGCGCCGGGCCTGGGCCACGGTGGCGCGGGGCAGGCCGGCCAGTGCGGCCACCTGCAGGCCGAAGCTGCGGTTGGCCGGGCCGTCCTTCACCGCGTGCATGAACACCAGCGCCTCGCCGTGCTCCACCGCGTCCAGGTGCACGTTGGCAATGCCACTGATGCCGCCTTGGTGCTGCTCGTCGGCCAGCGCGGTGAGCTCGAAGTAGTGGGTGGCAAACAGCGTGTAGCACCGGTTCTCGTACGCGAGGTGGCGGGCCACTGCGTCGGCCAGCGCCAGGCCGTCATACGTGGAGGTGCCGCGCCCGATCTCATCCATCAACACCAGCGACTGCGCGGTAGCGTGGTGCAGGATGTAGCTGGTTTCGCTCATCTCGACCATGAAGGTCGATTGGCCACGTGCCAGGTCATCGCCGGCGCCGATGCGGGTCAGGATGCGGTCGATCGGGCCGATCACCGCGCGGCTGGCCGGCACGAAGCTGCCGATGTGGGCCAGCAGCACGATCAGCGCGTTCTGGCGCATGTAGGTGGATTTACCGCCCATGTTCGGGCCGGTGATGACCAGCATGCGGCGGTCGGCGTGCAGGTCCAGGTCGTTGGGTTCAAACGGCTGCTCGCGCACCGCTTCCACCACCGGGTGGCGGCCACGCTCGATGCGCAGGCACGGGGCGGTTTCCAGCTCCGGGCGCGCCCAGTCCAGCGCCTGCGCGCGTTCGGCGAAGCCGGCCAGCACGTCCAGTTCGCTGAGCGCGGCGGCGCACTGCTTGAGCGGTTCCAGTTCGCCCGCCAGCGTATCGAGCAGCTGTTCGTACAGCAGCTTTTCGCGCGTCAGCGAACGTTCGCGCGCCGACAGCACCTTGTCTTCGAACGACTTCAGTTCTTCGGTGATGTAACGCTCGGCATTGGTCAGGGTCTGGCGGCGGGTGTAATGCACCGGCGCCTTTTCGCTCTGGCCCTTGCTGATTTCGATGTAGTAGCCGTGCACGCGGTTGTAGCCGACCTTCAGCGTGGCGATGCCGCTGCTGGCGCGCTCGCGCTGTTCCAGGTCGATCAGGAACTGGTCGGCATGGGTGGACAGGCGGCGCAGTTCGTCGAGTTCGGCGTCATAGCCTTCCGCGATCACGCCACCGTCGCTGAGCTTCATCGGCGGGGTAGTGGCGATGGCCGAGGCCAGCAGGTGCGCGCACTCGTCATGCGAGCCCAACGCCTCGCGCAGGGCCACCAGGCGTGGCGAATCCAGCGGTGCCAGCACCGCGCGCACCTCCGGCAGCAGGCCCAGGCCATCGCGCAGCGTGGAGAAATCGCGCGGGCGCGCCGAACGCAGCGCCACGCGGGTAAGGATGCGTTCGAGGTCACCCAGCGCACGGAACGCCTCGCGCACGTCACTGTCGGCACCGCGGTCGATCAGCGTGGCCACCGCATCGTGGCGCTGCACCAGCACCTCGCGCAGGCGCAGCGGGCGGTGCAGCCAGCGGCGCAGCAGGCGCCCACCCATGGGAGTGACCGTGGTGTCCAGCACACCCAGCAGGGTGTTGCGGGTATCGCCGTCCACGCGCGTATCCAGCTCGAGATGGCGGCGGGTGGCCGCGTTCATCGCGATCGCCTCGCTCGCCGTTTCGGTGGAAATGGAGGTCAGGTGCGGCAGGCGCTGTTTCTGGGTTTCTTCGACATAGCCGAGCAGGGCGCCGGCAGCGGCGGTAGCGCGCGGCTTGTCGTCGATGCCGAAGCCGGTCAGGTCATGCAGCTTGAAGAAGGCCAGAAGCTGCCGGCGGCCGCTGTCGGCGTCGAACAGCCACGGCGCGCGGCGGCGGATGCCACTGCGATGCTTGAGGAATTCCGGCCAGTTCTCTTCATCGGGCACCAGCAGTTCGGCGGGCTCCAGGCGGGCCAGTTCGGCCTCCAGCGCGTCGTCGGAATCGACCTCGTTGACCAGGAAGCGGCCACCGGCCAGGTCGGCCCACGCCAGGCCGTAGCCGTTCTTGCCACGCGAGAGCGCCATCAGCAGGGTATCGCGGCGCTCATCCAGCAGCGCCTCGTCGGTGACGGTACCCGGGGTGACGATCCGCACCACCTTGCGCTCGACCAGGCCCTTGGCCAGCGCCGGGTCGCCGATCTGCTCGCAGATGGCCACCGACTCGCCCAGCGCCACCAGCCGCGCCAGGTAGCCCTCGTAGGCATGCACGGGCACCCCGGCCATCGGGATCGGCGCGCCGCCGGAGCTGCCGCGCTGGGTCAGGGTGATGTCCAGCAGCCGGGCCGCCTTGCGGGCGTCGTCGTAGAACAGCTCGTAGAAGTCGCCCATACGGAAGAACAGCAGCAGGTCCGGGTAGCCGGACTTGGCGGCAAAGAACTGCTTCATCAGCGGGGTGTGTTCAGCGGGCTTCTGGGTCACGCGGGGTCCATCGGTGGCGGGGCCTTGGGCAGGCCGGACTCCACATTGTAGGGGAGGGTCGCACCTGCGGCTGCCGCCTGTGCCGAATTGGAGGTTGCGCCGACCTAAACGGTTAGCCGACTGAATGGTAGGGTCGGTCGCAAGACGACTGCCGATAGTGTGACCACGGCCGATAACGCATGACCTTCGAACCGAGAGACGCTTCCGTTTGCGCCCCATGCGCCACCGGGCGTTTCTCGTCTACGTGCGGTCGTTTGGGAATCGGCCCTACCCATCGGGGCCCTTCGGCCAGCGAGGCTCAGCGATCGGCCAGCAGGATGCGGGGATGGGCCGCGAAGATCTCCATGACGATCTGGAAGTAGGTCTTGCCTTCGCCTGCATCGAGGGCCTCGAGCTGAGCGGTGATCGCGCGTACGTTGAAACTGCCTTCTGTATCCAGCTTCGCCTGCAGCCATGCGCGGGTAGTTTCCTCCCCGAGCGTGCTGCGGGAATGTTCGATGTCCCGCCAGATCAATGTCGCGCCTTCGTGCCCGGCCAGCACCCCATAGCCGCCGTACAACATGTCATCCAGTGCATCCAGGCTGTGCCCGAGCTGCCAATCTTCGCCGGCCATGAAGACCCGGTTGATCTCGGCGTAGAAGCTTGGGATGTCACTTACCGCGCTGCCTTGCAGCACCAGTACCAGTGGATCGGTGGTGGTCATTCAGTCCTGTCCCTCTCTGCCTGGTCAACACGACTCTAGCAGTGGCGCCCCATCCGTTTAATCGCGGCGGCGTCGGGCATGTATATGGGAATTGCCAACGGTTATTTAAATGCGGCGATGCGACATGAAAGAGTGGGCTTCTATTCACGAACCACTCCGGAGGCCGTTCTCCCATGTCCATCGCACGCTGCACGACGCCATTCAAGGTAATCGGCACCACCGCATTGTCCGCCATGCTGCTGCTGGCCCCGCTGGTTTCCTCGGCTGAGGACCAGGCCTCGCCGCTGCGCAGCTACCTGGCCGCCAAGCGCGAGGCCATCCAGGCCCAGTCGGCCAAACCCGGTACGCCCACCGCGATCCATGCCAAAGTCACCGCCGAAAGCCGCTCCGGCGTACGCCGCCTGCGCATCGGGCCGACCGGCGAGTTCCAGTACATCAGCGACAGCGGCCGCAGCTACGCCGGCTACAACCTAGGCGCCGGCTCCTGGGATTCGCTGGTAGGCACGCTGGCCAGCTCGGTGGCCGATGAGTACGTCGTGCAGGCGGCCGTGCAGGGCGTGCCGCTGGATGGTCTGGACGTGGTGTTCACCAGCATTCCCGAGCGCAAGAGCGAGACGCTGGCCTACCCCAATAACCTGTCCTATGTGGCCTACATCGATTCACCGGCCACCGACGCCCAGCTGCAGGCGCTCAAGCGCGCGGTGCACGAGAACTCCTCGGCCATCGACCTGGTTACCCGTCCCCAACAGGTCAGCCATGCGGAGGTGGAATACCACCACAGTGCGGCCGAGCGCGATCCCAAGCTGCCGCCGGGCCTGCGTGACTTCATCACCGAGGAGAAGCGCCCGGCGGTGCTGGCCCGGCAGGTGAAGCCGGGCGCCAAGGCCAAACCGGCCGAGCCGGAAACCCTGGTTGCCCGCGCCCACGTCGAGCCGCGTACCGGCCTGCGCCGGGTGTTCCTGGGCAAGGACGGTTACCACCAGCAACTGCATGACAGCGCGCCGGGCCTGCTCGGCTATGGCCTTGCCCCGACGGTGGAGGAGCACCTGCTCGGCGTGACCGGTACCTGCCTGACCCACATCTTCGAAGTGCAGGCGGCCTCGCGCAACGTGCTGCTGGATTCGCTGGAGCTGACCGTGGATGGCCAGGTGAGCCCGCGCTTCGGCAGCAACGTGCGGTCGCCCGCGCGGTACAGCGACATCCGTTACAAGGTGCGGATTGAATCGCCGGCGTCGGAACAGGAGATCGATGCGCTGCGCCAGTCGGTCGAGGCAACGTGCCCGCTGTACAACCTGGTGAAGGACGAGCAGAAGCTGGAAGGCAGCATCGTGCGAGGCGCATATGCGGACGCTACGCGCTAAGCGCAGTCATCTGGCGCTTGCCCTGTGCACGCTGCTTGCGCCGACCGGGGCAGCGGAGGCCGCCGAGCCCGCAGAGGCCGCTGAAGAAGCAGCTGCGACGGGATCGCCGTCACAGGGTTCCAACGCGCGCACGCTGGACAAGGTCTCCGTGCTCGGCTCGCAGATTGCCGGCGGCGGTGCGCAGGCGGCACTACCGGTGGTCGCTGTGGACCGCGAGCAGATAGACGCCACCCTTGCCACCAACGGCAACGAGCTGTTCCGCAGCCTGCCGCAGTTTGGCGACGTGGCCATTACGGAGAAAGGCACCACCAACGCTGGCCGGAACTCCAACGTCGCACGCGGTGACGTGGGCTCCATCAACCTGCGCAACCTGGGCTCGAAGTACACGCTGCTGCTGGTCAATGGCCGCCGCACCGTGCAGCACCCGATCAGCAACAGCGGCGATGACACCACCTACAACGCCAACGCCATTCCGGTCTTCGGGCTGGAACGGGTCAACCTGCTGCTGGATGGCGCGGCTTCCATCTACGGTTCCGATGCCGTGGCCGGCGTAGTCGACCTGGTGATGCCGAGCAACCTGGCAGATGGCGGCGGCGTTCGCCTGAACTACGGCAAGGTGGCCGATGGGCACCGCGAGGAGGTATCGCTGGACGGGTACTTCGGCAGCGATTTCAGCGAAGGGCGCGGCAACCTTTCGGTGCTCTATGGCTTCTCCAGGCGGACCTCGCAGCTCAATTCCGATGCCTGGTTCACCGCCACCGACGGCCGCCGCCCGCTGGGCGATGGCACCAGCGTGCCCGACCCGAACGGGACCACCGGCTTCAGCACCCGAACGCCGTGGGGGCATTTCGATACCTATACCGGCAGCCGGCGCACCGGCAGCTGGTACGTCAATCCCACCACCGGTGCGTTGACCTCCGGCACGGTGCCCGCGCGCTATCACTACGATTCGGCGGCCGAGCCGGGCATTACCACGTCACCGGCCATCCGCAAGGGCAATGTGTTTGCCACGGGACGCTTCGACGTCAATGACAGCGTGCAGCTGTTCGGTGAGCTGGGCTATTACCGTGCCACTTCCGAATCCTGGGTGAGCAGCGAGTCGGGCTTTGGCGGTGATGGCTTCCTGCTGCATATCCGCCCGGATGCGTACTGGGTTCCCCAAGCACTGCGTGGTGCCGATGCGATACGTCTGCTCAACTACCAGTTCGCCGATTCGGGCATCCGCCGGGTGAAGGTGGACAACGACCAGTCGCGGGTACTGCTGGGCGTGCGTGGCTGGACCGAGGGCGGCTGGAACTGGGAAACCGCGTTGCTGTACTCACGCGCGCGCAGTACCGATACGCAGCAGGGCGGGCTGACCGATGCCTTCATCGAAGCGGTGAACCGCACCGACGCCAGTGCCTACAACCCCTTCAGCGGCGGCGACCCCGCCAGCATCCGGGTGGGCGATGCCACGCCGTACGACACCTCGGCATTCATCGGCGAGGCGACCCGCGAAGGCACCACGGAACTGGCGCTGTGGGACTTCAAGGTGAACCGCTCCGACCTGCTGACCTGGTATGCGGGCGACATCGGCATGGCAGCGGGGGTGGAGTACCGGTACGAGAGCCGCCGGGATGACCGCGACGAGAACATCGATGGCAGCAACCCCTATACCGACTGGTACACCGGTACGGTCGCGGCCAGCAACTTCTTCACCCACAGCCCGCGCCCGGATGTGCGCGGCAGCCGCAACGTCAAATCGGCGCTGATCGAATTCGCGGTGCCACTGGTGTCCCCGGCACAGGGCATCCCGCTGGTGCAGTCGCTGGACCTGCAGCTTGCCGGCCGTTGGGAGGATTACAGCGACGCCGGCAAGGTCGGCAAGCCTAAACTGGCAGCGGCCTGGAAGGTGGTGGACAGCCTGCTGCTGCGTGGCTCGGTAAGCGGCGGCTTCCGTGCACCAGGGCTGGAACTGGTCAACTCGCCGCCGACCTATGGCTTTGGCTTCAACAACGACGCGGTCCGCTGCCATGCGCTGGTCACCAAGGGCGCGCAGCCCGATTACACCGCCTGCTTGAATGCCTTCAGCAGCGGTTCGTCGGTGAAGCCGTCGGTGAGCTCCGTGACTTCGTACGGCGACGACGTCGAACCGGAAACCACCCGCCAATCCTCGTGGGGCGTGGTGTTCGAGCCGCAGTTCCTGCCCGAACGACTGGGCGCTGTCAGCCTGAGCGTGGATGCGTGGCGGGTGAAGGTGGAGAACCCCATCAGCACCATGGGCGAGGAACTGCTGTACGACGCGTACCTGCGCGTGGTGGAAGGCAGCAGCAACCCGAACGTGGTGCGGGCGGCGGTGACGGCAGAGGATATCGCGCAGTTCGAAGGTTCCGGCCTGGCGCCGGCTGGCGTGGTGACGCACATCTACAACCGCTACCAGAATCGTCGGCCACTCACCGCGTCGGGCGTGGACTACAACGTCGGCTGGCGCCTGCCGGAAACGTCGTGGGGCAACTTCTCGCTGCTGATCAGTGCCAGCCAGCTCAAGGAGTACACCCAGCAGAAACCAGCAGAAATACAGCAGGTGGCTGCGGCCATCGCCAGCGGGCAGCTGGACATCCTCGTGCCCGACCTGGGCGCGGCCAACGAGGTGGGCATCAATGGCGCGAAGCCGGAATGGCGCGCCAGCGCGACCTTGATCTGGAACCTGCAGGACTGGACGGTGCGCCTGCGCGATGACTACATCGACAGCGTGACCGCCGGTGCTTACGCCGACCGCACGCCGTTCGTGGTCGGCTCCACGCAACGCTGGGCGCTGTCGGTAAAGAAGGAGTTCACCCGAGGGCGGTTGAGTGGCGCCGCAGTGGAAGTGGGGGCGCGAAACCTGTTCGACAAAGAGCCGCCGCTGAGCGCCACCGGCAACTACCTGAGCGCGCTTCACGAATCCTACGGACGCTACCTCCACCTCGGTATTTCGAAGAACTGGTGAACATCATGAAGACGCATGCAGTCGTTTCGCTGTTCGTGGTCACCCTGCTCGCAACCGCGTGCAGTCCGCAGGACCCGGCCACAGGAGTGTCATCCGCATCCGCGGCCGCAGCCGCGGCGCTGGATTTCCAGGACCAGCACACGCAGTGGGTCCGTGAACGCAGTGCGGACCTGAGCAAGCCGGATGGCTGGACCAGCCTGATCGGGCTGCACTGGATCGAAGCAGGCAAGCGCAACGTGGGTGGGGGCGCGGACAATGCGATCCGCCTGTCCATCGCGCCGGATCGACTGGGCGAGGTGGAGCTGCGCGCCGATGGCCTGTACTTCCAGGTCGCCGAGGGCGTTCCCATTACGGTTGACGGCAAGCCGGTACAGGGCGAAGTCCGCCTGGATCCGGAAGGGACTGGCGGTGGAACCAAGCTGGCCTATGACGAAGGCAGGGGCCAGATCACCGCGATCAAGCGCGGTCAGCGCCTTGCCCTGCGGGTGCGCCATGCGGACGCGCCGGCACGGCGGGACTTCGCAGGCCTGGATTTCTTCCCCGCCGATGAAGCCTGGCGCGTGCAGGCGCGATTCGTTCCGCACCCGGCCGGCAGGACGCTGCCCATCGTCAACGTGCTGGGCGAGGTCGCCGACAATCCCAACCCGGGCTATGTGGTGTTCGAGAAGGATGGGCATGAGTGGCGGCTGGAAGCGTTGGGCGATCCGGCCAAGGGCTTGAACCTGATGTTCCAGGACCAGACCACGGGCAGGCTCACCTACGGAGTGGGGCGCTACCTGCGCACCGACCCGGTCGCGGCAGACGGCACGG
The DNA here is from genome assembly GCF_034044835.1 of Stenotrophomonas sp. CFBP8994. Classification (NCBI taxonomy): domain Bacteria; kingdom Pseudomonadati; phylum Pseudomonadota; class Gammaproteobacteria; order Lysobacterales; family Lysobacteraceae; genus Stenotrophomonas; species Stenotrophomonas sp. CFBP8994. The sequence goes on from NZ_JAXCWT010000005.1 coordinate 299,478, forward strand.
TGGTGGTGGACTTCAACCGCGCGCACAACCCGCCCTGCGCGTATACGGAATTCGCCACGTGCCCGCTGCCCCCGCCGGAAAACCGCCTGGCGCTGCAGGATGGCAACGGCGAACGCACGCGGCTGGCAGTGCTGGCCGGGGAGAAGAAGTATGCGGGGGGCAACCACTGATCATCCCCGACGACGTGCCAATGGCTGCCGGCTGAACAGCCCGTGCGGCGTTGACGCTACATCCACGGCTTTTCACAAGGGGTTCCCGGTACCGCGCAGACACTGGCGCTACGTCATGAAGCGAGGAGCCAACCATGAATCTCTCTACCCGAAACGTGCTGTGTGCAGCCGCCCTGATGGCATCGGTGTTCAGCGCCAGCGCCCAGACCTACGGGCCGAAGGATGAAGGACGCCGCTTCAACGATGGCACCAAGGTGGTCTGCAAGAACGTCGAAGTGCAGCGCAACAGCCGCGACCCGAACCGCATTGCCGGTACCGCCACCGGTGCGGTGGTAGGTGGCCTGCTGGGCAACCAGGTGGGCGGCGGCAGCGGCAAGAAGATTGCCACCGTGGCGGGTGCCGTAGCCGGCGGCGCGGCCGGTCGCCAGATCCAGGGCAACTCGCAGAGCAAGAACGGCGACCGCGTGGTGGAGCGCCAGTGCTATCGCCGCTGACGCGGGAGAAGTGTAGGCGTCAGCATCACCCCAAGGGCTGGCCAAGTGCCAGCCCTTTTCCATGTCCGCGTGTCAGCGCGGACGGATGGAGGGGAACGAGCACGCAGGGGCCTTCACGAGCGCTGAACGCCGCCGGGTGCATTTTTTCACCCGCAAATCGGGGGATTTGACTAAAGGCGGTATTCCCGTCGGCCGGCGCTTCGCAAGTGCTGGCTGGGGTATACGCTCGTTGGGGAGTCCTTCCTATGCGCATTCCGCCTTGGTTGCTCTGCTGCGCTGCCCTGCTGGCGCTCCCATGCCTTGCGTACGCCGACTCAATGCCGCAAGGCTATCGGGAAGGCTGTGACCGAACGAACACGGCGAACTACAGCGGGTACATGTCGCCTGGATGGAATACCAGCTCGCCCAAGGCGATGATTTTCGCCTCGGACAGCCAGTATCCACGCACGCTGGACAACCCTCATGACCCAGCAGGCGCTGCGGCCGCCTTGCGCAAGGTGGTGGCCGACATCGCCGACTACCGGCGGCGCGTCAGCGGACCGGTGCCGCTGGTGGTGAATGGCGACATCACCGAGCACGCCCATGGCGACCAGCGCGCCTTCGTCCAAGGCCTGTTTCCGCAGCTCGCCGGCGGATCGGGAGAGGCCTTGATCCTGCCCGGCCTGGGCAACCACGACTACGGCAACAATGTCGATGATTGCGCCAACAACGGCTGCGCGCGCGACGCCATCTGCGATCACATTCACTGGGTGGACGAGATAGGGCCGGTAACCGAGGACTATCACTATGCCAAGCCCGTACATGAGGGCAGCTATTCGTACATGGTGTACGTGGGTTCGGTGGCACTGATCCAGTTGAATGACTCTCCCTTCTATGAGCGTGAGTTTGAATCCGGCACCGGTCTTCCCTTGGATCCCAAGATCAAGTTCAGGATCACCAGCTCGTTACGCTGGCTTGAAGGCGCGTTGCGCAAGGCCCGACAAGACAACAAGCATGTTTTCCTCAACCTGCACAAACGCAGCGCGTGGCCCAGCGGCGATACCGCGCGCTTCAAGCATCTCATCCAGTCCTATGGAGTACAGGCGGCGTTTGCCGGCCACTACCACAATGATCTGGGTTTCGCTCCTGGAACGTCGGGGAACTTTGGGTCGGTTCCCGTGTTCCAGAGCGGAGCCCTGTTCAATGAAACCTACCTGGTCGTGGAGATGGATTACGCCGGCGGGTTGTTCCTGGTGTACAGCATCCACTCCGGCCAAGGGCACGCGAACAAGCGGTTGGTCGGCGAGTACCCGCTGAAGGAGCCGCCTCCGCTGCCGTCAATCGACTTTTCCGACGCGGCACTGGTGCTCTATGAGGGGAATGATGCAACCCAGGAGGTGGTATGTAGACGATCGATTCCCTACAGCGCGTTCAACCTCGGCGGGAATTCGGGCTGCATCAACGACGAAGCGCGCTCGCTGCGCATTCTCAAGGCGAAGAAGGGGACCATGATCCGTCTATTCGGCGGGTATAACCACGTTCGCGGGGAAGGGTACGCTTTCATCTACATCACCAGCGACATCACGCTGCCGCAGACCGTCGGCCGTTTCGATACCTCTGCCTCCGGTAATGGTTGGCGGCTGGTGAAGTTCGGCGGCGATACGCTTGATGGAAAGGTATCAAGCATGTCCATGCTGCCGGATTTCAATGCCGGGAACAGCGAGATTACGCTGTTCGAGGGAAACAACCTGACCCAGCACTCCATCTGCACCAAGCCGATCGCGCACAATGTGCGATTCAACATGGGATCCGGTGACGGCGAGGGATGCATCAACGACGAGGCGCGATCGGGTGCATGGTTCAAGGTGAAGGCTGGCATGGAGGTCTGCTATTACGGTGCTTGGGGTCAAAGCCACAGCGAGGGTCACACTTGCATCAACGCCTACCGGGACCTGCCTTTGATCATCATCGGCTCGTTCGACCACAACTACACCGCGCCCGATGGCAGTTACAGCATCCGCAGCTACGGCGACGTCGACGGTAAGATTTCCAGCATGTGGGCGGAGAACCTGTTCCCCTATCCGCCAGCCAATACGGTGCCGGGTTGCGCCCCAACCCTCACCCGATCGCTCAAAGGTCATATCACCGCTGGCTGGAACAATCGTTCGCCGCGCTGGCTGGTGGTTGCGAGCGATCCGGAATACAGCGGGTCGCTGCGCGCCGCCGACACCCCGCAACGCGGGCAGCCGGGTGCCGCATTCGACGATCCGGCCTATGACACGTTGAGGGCCGTATTCGCCGACATCAGTGCGTTCCGCAAGGCCAAGGCCAGCGATGGGCCGGTTCCGCTGATCGTCAATGGCGACAATACCGATGGCGGCCTCGAGTACGAGCGCTACACCATGCAGGCGCTGTACCCGACCCTGGCCGGTGGCAACGGGGAGCCGCTGTTCCTGCCGGGATTGGGCAACCGCGATTACAACGACAACGTAGACGTCTGCCTGGCAGAGGGCAAGAACTTCTGCGTGCGCGACAATATCTGCGATGTGCTGCAGTGGGTGGACGAGATCAAGCCAGTGGCCCAGGACTACCACCATGGCGAACACGTCAACGGTGGTATCAATGTCCACGACGGCAGCTACTCGTACATGGTGTATGTCGGCGACGTGGCGATGATCCAGCTCAACGAGTCCCCCTTGTATGAGCGCACCATCGTGAACATGCGGGACAGCGGCCGCACCGAATTCGAGGTGCGCAGCGCATTGACCTGGTTGGAGGGCGCTCTGCGTGCGGCGCGTATTGCCGACAAGCGCATCCTGGTGAACCTGCATCGTCCGGGCGATTGGGGGCCAGGTGACGTCGCGAGGTTCAGCAGGCTGATCGCACAGTACGGAGTGCAGGCGGCCTTCGTCGGCCATGCGCATGACAGGCTGGGTGAGATGGATGGCGAGGAGAACTTCGGCAACGTCCCGGTGTTCCAGAGCGGCGCACTGGCCAACGGAAGCTACCTGATCGTTGAGATGCAGTACGCAACGAACACGTTCATCGTCTACAAGGTGCCACCGGCCGCGGGGCACGCGGCCCGTGTGAAGGTGGGCGAATACCCGTTGAGGCCCGAGCCTGCGCTGCCCGGGATCGACTTCAGCGACAGCATGATGGTCGCGTTTGAAGGCAACGATGCGACCCAGGATGAGTTGTGCCGGGTTCCGATTCCGTTTTCCCCCTTCAACCTGCAGGGCGCATATGGCTGCGACAATGATGAGATCCGATCACTGCGCATTCTCAAAGCGCCCAAGGATACGGTGATCCGGCTGTATGGGGCATGGGATCACCAGCAGTCGGAAGGTCATGCATTGATCACACTGACCCAGGACGTCCTGCTACCCGTCACCGTGGGCAGTTTTGATCGCAATCTGACGACATCCAGCTACACCGTGCACAAGATGGGCAGCACCGTGCTGGACGGCAAGGTATCGAGCATCTCGATGGGTACGGAGGAGGGCGATTTCACTGAGCCGCGTGTGGTCTTCTACGAAGGCAACGACGGCACCGAAGCCGTGGTCTGCGAAATCCTGCTGCCTTTCCAGGGATTCGACCTCAACGGCCCCCACGGTTGCGACAATGATGAGATCAAGTCGATGCGGATCATGAAAGCCAGCAAAGGCACGATGTTCCGGGCATTCGGCAACTGGGGGCACGGCAGGGACCAGGGATATACCTTCGTTACGGTACTCAAGGACATCAATGCACCGGTACTCGTTGGGAGCTTCGACCGTACCTATGCCAACGATACGGTGAAGGTCGAGAAGCATGGCAGCGAGGTGCTGGACGGAAAGATCTCCAGCTTGGCCATGTTCGGCGAGAGCTACGTGGAATTGTTCTCAAGGAACAACCAGTCGGGCAAGGTCTGTACGCACCCGGTCGCGCACGACGTCAAGTTCGACTTCGGTGTGGGCCAGGGCAGTGCCTGTCCGGATGACACGGTCAGGTCGGCGATATGGCATTTCCCGCTGCCTGGCATGGAGCTGTGCTACTACGGCAGCACCGGGCAAAGCTACAGCCAGGGCCATACCTGCGTTCGGGTCTACAAGGCCAACAGTGCGCAGATCAGGATCAACACGTTCGACAGCCCGGTCACGGACCCGGACGGTGCCTACACGATCAAGTCGTTCAGCCCGGGCATAGACGGGCTGGTGTCGAGCATGTGGGCCGAAGACTTGAGCCTGCGCAGCTCGCAACCTCAGACGGAGCAGACGCAGACTGAAGAGCCCACACCGTGAGCAGTCAGCGGGTCGGCGGATATCCCGCGATCGTCCGCGCCCCGGTGATGATCATGCGCAGCATCTGCGCGGTCTGTTCGATCATTTCCGGGTCGCGCTCGGGGGGCTGGTCCAGCGCGGTGCCGCCCATGGCGAACACCAGCCGGGTGATCGCCTTGGCCACCAGGTGCGGCTCATGCAGCAGCGCGCCGTTGTCGGCATGCGCCAGCCGGATCAGGTCCACGCAGAGCTCTTCTTCGAAGTAGTTCAGTTCGCGCTCGACGGCCTGCTTGAAGGCATCCGAACCGGCGCTGCCTTCGCGCAGCAATACGTGCAGCAGGCGGTCGTCGGCGCGCAGCTGTTCGAAAAACGTTTCCACCGACAGGCGAATGACACTGCGATCCGACGATGCCGCGCGCTGCCGCGACTCACCAATGATGGTGCGCAGCGAACGGCCGGCCAGGTCGATCAGGGCCACGGTCAGTTCGTCCATGTCGCGGAACTGACGATAGAAGGAATTCGGGGCGATCCCGGCTTCGCGGGCAACCTCGCGCAGACTCAGGGTCGACACGCTGCGGTGCGGGCCGATCAGGGTCAGGGCCGCGGCCAGCAGATCCTCGCGTGAAATCGAGGCTTTGCGGGCCGGCAGGGCGTCGTCGTGGACGGTCAGGTGCGAATCGGGCGGGGTCATCCAGGGGCCAGACGGTCAAGTCCCTGAATCATAGCCGGTCTGGGCAATATACAACTGTATACACAGCTGTATGCTCGCCCGTATAGTGGCGGCATGAGCGCACTTCCTCGACCTGCCGCCCGCCGTTCCTCCCTCTCGCCCCGCCACTGGGTGTCCGAGGAGCTTTTCGACTTCTGGGCCGGCCGGGTGCATCCGCTGTGGACCCTGCGCCGGGCGCGGGCACGGCTGGTGTCCCGCAATGCGGCCAGCGCCGACGCGGTCACTCTGGTCCTGCGCCCGAACCGGCATTTCCGCGGGGTGGCCCCGGGCCAGCACGTGAACCTGGGCGTGGAAGTTGACGGCCGCCGGCTGTCGCGCAGCTACAGCCCGACCCTGCTGGATGACGGCTGCCTTGCGATCACCGTGAAACAGGTCGCGGGCGGCAAGGTCAGCCAGCACCTGGCGCAGCATGCGCAGGTGGGCGAGGTGTTCGAGCTGGGCCAGGCCTTCGGTGAGATGACCCTGGCGGCGACGCCTGCGGCGCGGGTGCTGCTGCTCGCTGCGGGCAGCGGCATCACCCCGATGCGCGCGCTGGTACGCCAGATGGAGACCGCCGGCATGCCGGTGCAGGTGGACCTGGTGTACTGGGCGCAGCAGCGCGAGGCGGTGTGCTTCGCCGACGAGCTGGCCGATATCGCCGCCCGCCATCCCGGTTTCCGCGTGCACCTTGCGCTGACCCGTGATCCGGCCGCGCCGGCCGCGCGCGTGGGCGACTACGATTTCAGCGCGCTGGGCGATTTTTCCAGCGCGCAGGTGATGGCCTGTGGACCGGGCGGTTTCGTCGAGGCCGTAAACACGCGCCTGCAGGGACGGGTGGCCACGCTGCAGTCCGAAGCCTTCACCCCGCCGGTGCTGCCCGATGCGGAGACCGGCACAGTGCGGGTCGAGCTGCGCCGCAGTGGCCGCACCCTGGAACTGCCGCGCGGTACGTCGCTGCTGCAGGCGCTGGAGGCCGAAGGGCTGCGCCCTGCCAGCGGCTGCCGCATGGGCATCTGCAATACCTGCGTGTGCGGCAAGGCCAGTGGCGTGACCCGCCACACCCTGACCGGCGAATACGCGGCCGAACCGGCTACGCAAGTGAAGCTGTGCGTGAACAGCGCCAGCACCGACCTGATCCTGGAGCTTTGAGCATGCCTGCCGTGCATAACCGTGTGTTGTCCGCCGCCGAACTCGACGCGTTCGGCAACGAACTGGACGCCCTGCGTGCCCGCCACCTGGCGACGCTCGGTGACGCCGATGCGCGCTACATCCGCCGCGTGGTCGCGGGCGTGCGCTGGACCGGCGTGGCCGGCCGCGCGCTGTTGTTCCTGGGCGCATTCGTGCACAGCGTGCTGATTCCGGCCTGGATTGCCGGCGTGGTGCTGCTGGCGCTGTCCAAGATCCTGGAGAACATGGAGCTGGCGCACAACGTCATCCACGGCCAGTACGACTGGATGGGCGACCCGCAGCTGCAGGGCAGCACCTACGAGTGGGACATCGTCGGCACCGCCGATAACTGGCGCAAGACCCACAACTTCCGCCACCACACCTACACCAACGTACGCGGGCTGGACGATGACATCGGCTACGGCCTGCTGCGGATCTTCCCCGAACAGCGCTGGCGCCCGTTCTACCTGACCCAGCCGGTGGTGGCGGTGGTGTTCGCGCTGCTGTTCGAATGGGGCATCGCCATCCAGGACCTGCGCCTGGGCCGTTGGTTTGCCGGCAAGATCACCTTCCGCCAGCTGCTGGCACAGGCGCGTCCGGTGGGGCGGAAGATGGGCAGGCAGATGTTCAAGGACTACCTGCTGTTCCCGGCGCTGGCCGGCCCGTTCTTCCTGCCGGTGCTGCTGGGCAACGTGGTGGCAAACGTGATCCGCAACGTGTGGACCTACGTGGTGATCTTCTGCGGGCATTTCACTGCCGATGCGGAGACCTTCCCGAAGGAATGCGTGCGCGATGAAAGCCGTGGCCACTGGTACCTGCGCCAGCTGCGCGGTTCGTCGAACATTGCCGGCGGCAAGGCGATGAACGTGATGACCGGCAACCTGAGTCACCAGATCGAGCACCATTTCTTCCCCGATGTGCCGGCCAACCGTTACGCCGCCATCGCGGTGGAGGTGAAGGAGATCTGCGCGCGTTATGGCCAGCACTACAACACCGGTTCGCTGCCGAAGCAGTTCGGCCAGGTGATGTGGCGGATCGTGCGCCACGCCTTCCCCAGCCGCCCGGCGCGGGTGAAGCCGCTGGTTACCGCCGAACAGGGCGCATGACGGCACACCTGCTGGAAGACGAAGTGTCGTGGCGGGTGGGCAAGTGCAGCAGTGAAGGCCGGTCAGTCTTCCAGGCCCATTTTTCCTTCGGCCAGCGGCACCCGTGAGCCATCGAGCAGGCCACGGCTGACCGCACCGTCTTCGATGAACAGCAGTTCGCCGTTCTCGCCGTTCTTGATGCTGCTGTCGATGGCGATGATGCGCCCGCCATGGAAGCTGCTCACGTGCGGCATCGAGGTATGCCCGACCACGATGCGCTTGAGCTCGAGGTCCTTGAGCAGGGTATCGACCTGGTCGGTATCCATCTGCCCGTCAAAGTAGCCACGGAACCAGATCGGACTGGTCTTGCCGTCGAACAGGCGTGCCGTGTCCGGTGCGGCCTTGACCTGGTCTTTGGGCAGGCCGACCGAAGCCTGGTACAGGGTGTTGGTGGCGTCCAGCCCGCGTACCAGGTCCAGGTTCTGCGGCGCGATGCCGCCGTGCAGGAACAGCGTATCGCCGATCTGCAGCATTACCGGGCGGGTCCGCAGCCACTGGCCGATCACCGAGTCGGCGCCGTACAGTGCCGGGTAGCTGCGGCCCAGCAGCTGGGCGCTCTTGAGGTATTTGGGGTTCACGTAGCGCAGGTCGTCGTACAGCACCATGGTTTCATGGTTGCCCAGCACGAAGTGCACCGCGCCACCGGCCGCAGCGGCCTGCTGCTGCAGGCTGTACAGCAGCCAGAAGGCCTCGGTCACCTGCGGGCCACGATCGAATACATCACCGGCCACCACCAGCGTGGCGCTGCCCAGTGACCAGTGGTCGTCGCTGTCGATGACATGATGGGCGCGCAGCAGCTTCACCAGCAGGCCGTACTGGCCGTGGATGTCCGACACCGCCACGATGCGCGGCGTGGCCGGGTACTGCGCGGTGCTGGCCAGCTGAGGCGCAGCCACCGTCAACGGATGCGGGTAACCGCACTCGGGCAGTACCACGGTGCTGGCACCGCGCGCCGGCAGGTCACGCTCGACCACGTGGTCATTGCAGACCCACTGCGCCTGGTGACCCTTGCTGGTCATGAACACGTAGGGGCCGTCGGCATCCACATGTTCGGCCGGCGCGGGAACCTCGCGGGCGGCGGCAAGCAGGGGAACCAGGACAAGCCCGGCCAGGATCAGGCGGGCGGCGGCAGAACGGGCACGAAGCGGCATCGGAAACTTCCAGCGGAACGGGGCAGGCGGCGATACGCCGCCCACCCGATCCTAACCGGCGGCACACCCCTCAGCTATGCCCCATTGGTCAGCCCACCATGCGCAGTGTGGCCGCGACGACCAACGGTCGTCGCCTACCGCGCCGCATGGAGCCATGCCCTGCGTGACTGCCCCTCAGAAACTGGCCCGCAGATTGAACAACACCCGCCGCGGCTCGCCCCAGTAGCCCGAATTGAAGAACCCCACATTGCGGTAATACACCTTGTCGAACAGGTTGGTCACGGTCACCCCCACGCTCACGTTGTCGGTGATCCGGTACCGCCCCATCAGGTCGAACAGCACATACCCGCCCTGGCGCATCTTGCCGGTGGCGGTGATCGGGGCCCCGGCCGCGGTGTAGCGCCCGGTCGGGATCGGCTGCATCTGGTAGATCTCGCTCTGCACTGTGAACCCACCGCCGACCATCCACCTGCCGTGGCGCCAGGTCGTGTTGAAGCGTGCCAGCTGCATGGGGCTGGTGCTGGCGAAGCGGCTGCCGTCCGGGCTGGTGCTGTAAGCGTAGGTGTAGCCGCCGGTCATGCTCCAGGTGTCGGTGATCGAACCGGACAGTTCGAATTCGGCGCCGTTGGTTTCAATGCCCTTGCTGGCGATGTAGGGCACGCTGCCGTCGGGCAGCACGATGTCGGCGCCAGCCGGGTCGCGCGTGGCCACGTTGTCCTGCTTCATGTAGAAGCCATTGAGCGAGCCGTACAGGCGGCCGCCGAAGAACTCGCCCTTGAAGCCATATTCGTAGTTGCTGCCCGTCACCGGATCCAGCAGCTGGTTGTTGATGTCGCGCAGCGCGGTGGCCTGGAACACATCGGAATAGCTGGCGAACGCGGAGATGTTCGCGCTGAGGTCGTAGATGGCACCCAGGTACGGGGTCGGCTCGTGCGCGGTGGTGCGCGCGCTGCGGCCGGTGAACACACCGTTGACGTCGAAATTGTCGGTGCTGCTCTTGTAGTCCGAATAGCGCACGCCGGCGATGACCTTGAGCGGGTCGATCGGGTTCAGGCGCACCGCGGCGTAGTAGCCGGTTTCAGTGGTGGTAGTCGTGTTGGAGGGAATGCCGTAGTTGAAGGTGGTCGGCTTGCCGATGCTGCCGTCCCAGCTGTAGATGCTGGGGAAGGCGGCCACGTTGTACGGGCGCGAGCTGATCCCGGCGCGGATCGTGTCCAGGTCGCGGTCGTAATGGTTCACGCCCACCACCAGTTCGTGCTGGCGCCCGAACAGCTGGAACGGGCCCGATGCATACAGGTCGAAGGCATCTTCGTGGGTTTCGGACACGGAATAGGTATCGGCGATGCGCAGGCCCAGGCCGGTGACCGGGTCGGCCCAGTTGCCGGTATTGGAGCCGGCCAGCAGCAGGCTGTCGGTGTCGGTGTTGCGGCGGTTGTAGGCCAGGCGACCGCTCCAGCCGGCCCCGAACTGCTGCTCCAGGGTGAGGAAGTAGTTGGTGCTTTCGCGGTTCCATTCGTTCCAGCGTGCTGCGGCGCTGTAGGAGCGCGGCATCTTCGCGGTGCTGCCATCGCGGAAGAACAGCGGCGAGGCGCTCCAGGCGCCGCCGTCGGATTCGGTCTTGAGGTAATCGATGCCGGCGCGCAGGCGGGTGCTGTCGGTGAGGTCGGCTTCGATCACGCCGTACAGGCTGGGCGATTTGTCATGCTGGAAACGCACCCAGCTTTCCTTGTCGGTGTAGGCGCCGACGAAGCGGCCGCGCACGCGGCCGTTGTCGGTGAGCGGGCCGGAGACATCCACTTCGCCGCGCTTGTAGTCCCACGAGCCGGCGCTGAGGCTGGTACTGGCCTGGAAAGTGTCGGTCGGGCGCTTGCGCATCATGTTGACCGTGGCCGAGGGATTGCCCGAGCCGGTCACCAGGCCGCTGGCGCCGCGCACGATTTCAATGCGCTCGTAGATCGAGGTGTCGCTGAGGATCGAGTTGCCGCCGGCACCGGTGGTGTAGTTGGTCGGCACGCCATCGAACATGAAGTTGTTGATCGCGAAGCCACGCGCATTGAACAGGGTGCGGTTGCTGTCATACGACTGCACGGTCACGCCCGGGGTCTGCTGCAGTACTTCGGCGATGGTGATGAGGTTGAAATCCTCGATGCGCTGGCGGGTGAACACCGTGAGCGACTGCGGGGTTTCGCGCAGGGTCAACGGCAGCTTGGTGGCGGTGTTGGTGCCATACACCTGGTAGCCCTCGGTGCGCTGGGTGACCATCACCTTGTCCAGCTCGGTGGTCTTCGGGGTGTCCCCGTCCGGCGTGGCGACGGATTGGGCCTGCGCCAGCAAGGGTGCCGTAGCGGCCAGCGCCAGGCACAGGGCAAGGGTGTTCCGGCGCGGGGCGCCAGCGGTGCGGAAGCGGGACATGGGAAAGCCTCGGTAGGAGCGAAGATCAGGAATCGGGCGCACGCGGTGCGGCGGAGCGTGGCGAGGGTCGCGCCGTGGGCGCGGTCCGGTAGCTGAGCCAGAGCAGGGGCAGGGCGGCACCGGCGGCGAGGATGCCGCAACCGGCGATGACGCCGTAGGCGAGGCCCCAGGCGCTGATGCTGCAGGCCACGGCGGCGCTCAGCGCGACCCAGCCGAGCAGCCGCAGCCGGCGGCGGCGCGCCGGCGCAGGGGCGGGACCGAAGACATCCCGATGGTGGCGTTCCATGGCCAGCGACAGGCACGAAAAGCCGAACAGCGACAGCAGCAGGGCAAGCACGGTCATGCGCCGGGCCCGGTCGCGGTGGCCGCGCTGGCGCGTGGCGCACGCACACGACGCTGCGCCGGCACATGCCGGTTGACCTTGCGCGCGGCCCACAACAGGCCGACACCGACCAGCAGCAGGCCGACATCCATGCCGCCCTTGGCCAGGTCGCCTGCGGCAAAGGCCGTGAACATGCCGCCGTGCCAGGCCGCCACGTTGAACACCGGCAGCAGCACGGCGAGCACGCCTGCACAGGCGAGCTGTTCGACCCACGCGCGGCGCGGCAGGCGCAGCGTGGCATGCACCAGGCACACCGCCCACGCGGCGAAGAACACGCTGATTTCAGCCTTGGAGCGTTGCTCCAGTGCGGCCGGCAGCAGCCGGTTGCCCCACAGGAACGCGAGCATCGCCACCGGCAGGCCGGCCACGAAGCCGATGTTCAGGCGTTCCACGATGCGGAAACCCAGGTGAGGGCGGGCGGGATCGGGCAGCTGTTCGCGCCGCTTCACCGTCCACAGCACCAGCCCGGTGGCCACCATCAGCGTGCCGGCCACGCCGGACAGGAAGAACAGCCAGCGCATCGCGGTGGGGGCGAAACGGCCGGCGTGCATGCCGATCATGCCGTCGCGGGTGTACACGGTGGCCGAGCGTCGTGGGGCCTCACCCAGCAGCGTGCCGCGGGCGTCAAAGCGCAGCGGTTCGCCGCTGTCGGCAATGCGGTCGCCACTGTCGCGGCGCAGGGTGATGCGCATCGCCGCATCGCCGGGCTGGTCAACCACCACGGAGGCGGCATGTCCATCGCCCCACTGCCGCGCGGCCACCGGCAACAGGGCCGCCAGCGCCGGTGGCGTGGCGGCCTGGCCCAGCGGCTCGACCTTGGCCTCGCGCGGGAACAGCTCGGCGAAGAACGCATCGCGCCCGCCGAAGTTGGCATCCACCGCCCACGGCATGTACACGGTCATCAGCGTGATCAACCCGGTGTAGGTGATCATCAGGTGGAACGGCAGCGACAGCACCGCCAGTGCGTTGTGCCCGTCCAGCCAGCTGCGCTGGCCCTTGCCGCGGCGCAGGGTGAAGAAGTCGGCGAAGATCTTCTTGTGGGTGATCACGCCGCTGACGATGGCCACCAGCATGAACATGGTGCAGAAGCAGACGAACCAGCGCGCCCAGATCACCGGCACGTAGTGCAGGTCGAAGTGCAGGCGGTAGAAGAAATCGCCGCCGCGCGTTTCGCGCGCCTGCACCGGGGTGGCGTTGGCATCCAGCGTGGCTTGCCACGGGTTGGGCTGGCCGCGTTTGGGTTCCGGTGCATCCTTGGGCTGCCAGCGCACCGCGGTAGCGTTGCTGCGGCTGCCGGGCAGTTCGATGGACCAGCGCGTGGCATCCGGCGCGGTGCGCGCCAGGAAGGCCTGCGCCTGTTCCAGCGCGATCGCGGTAGTGGCCGGCAGGGTCAGTTCCGGCTGCATCCAGCGGGTCAGTTCCACCCGCCAGTAGCTGGCGGTGCCGGCGATGAAGATCAGGTACAGCACCCAGCCGACCACCAGGCCGGACCAGGTGTGCAGCACCGCCTGCGACTGGCGGAAGCCCTGGCTCATGCCGCGCTCCCGGCCAGCAGGGTGGACAGTGCCGCGCCGACGGCGGCTGCCAGTGCCAGCCCCACCGCTGCACGTGCGACGCTACGCGCCGCATAGGCCCAGATCGCGGCGAGGGTGTAGATCACGAACGAGGCCATGGTCGCGGCCAGTGCGGCATCCGCCAGGCTGCCGGGCAGCAGGCGCGCCAGCGCGGCAGCCCAGGTGGCCGCAACCGCGTAGCCGCCGAGCAGGGCCAGCCCGCCGCGCGCCCAGAGCACGCCGTTGCCAGCTTTGCGCGGCGATGCGCGGCGCGGGGTAGCACCGGCCGGTACGGTCGGGGAGGGGGAGGGCGGTAGCGAACGGGACACGGCGGCGGGGGCTGCAAAGCAATTGAGAATCAATAGTATTTGACGTCGGCGACCCTGTCGAATCCCTCGATCGAGGGATGCGCCGTGCCGAGCCTTGTGCTGCAGCGGTTTCCGGGCCCATCCCATGCCCGGGCGGCGCGAGCTGCAATGTTATAAACACCGTAATAGTCTCCCCGGCTGCGGCCGCAGTAGGCTTTGCCCATTGCACAGGAGCTGTTGCCATGGGTCACGACCACGATCACCTGCCGAGCGAGATCCGCCACGAGAAGCCGTTGTGGTGGGCGCTGGGGCTGACCACCACCTTCCTCATCGTCGAGGTGGTGGGCGCTTTCTGGACCAACAGCCTGGCGCTGTTGTCCGATGCGGCGCACATGGCCACCGACACGCTGGCACTGATGATCGCGCTGGTGGCGGTGCGGCTGAGCCGGCGCCCACCGGATGCACGGCGCACCTACGGCTATGCGCGGCTGGAAGCGCTGGGCGCGATGATCAATGGCGGCATGCTGTTCGTGGTGGCCGGCTACATCCTGTGGGAGGCGGTGGCGCGGTTCCGCCAGCCGCAGGAAATCGCGTCGACCGGCATGTTGGTGATCGCGGCCTTCGGGCTGGTGATCAATCTGATTTCGATGCGTCTGCTGCGCGCGGGCAGCGGTGAGAGCCTCAACGTGAAGGGCGCCTACCTGGAAGTGTGGGCGGACATGCTGGGTTCGGTGGCGGTGATCATCGGTGCGCTGCTGATCCGCTGGACCGGGTGGAGGCCGATCGATCCGATCCTGGCGGTGCTGATCGGGCTGTGGGTGCTGCCGCGCACGTGGGTGCTGATGCGCGAGGCGATCAATGTGTTGTTGGAAGGCGTGCCCAAGGGCATCCAGGTGGAGGCGGTGCGCGCGCGGTTGTGCGCGCACGCGGGCGTGCAGGATGTGCACGATCTGCATGTGTGGGCGCTGGCCTCGAGCACGCCGGCGTTGACCGCGCATGTGGTGGTCGCCGAAGGCGTGGATGCGGACGGCCTGCGCCGCCGGCTGGGCACGGCGCTCCACGACGAGTTCGGCATCGATCATGTGACGCTGCAGATCGAGGCGGACCATTGCGGGGATGATTGCGGCGATGGCACGCCGGCGGTAAAGGCGGGGCACGGCGATCATGACCATGACCATGCCGGACACGCGCATGGGCGGACGCATGAGCCACGCCGCAGCAGCCCGGACGCGCAGGGCCATCACGGCCATCCACATCCCTGAACCGGCGGCTGCCGCTACAATGGGGGTCTGCCTCGCCATCCCCTCGGAGAAACCGCAGTGACCCGGAAACTCGTACTGTTGCGCCACGGCCAGAGCCAGTGGAACCTGGACAACCGCTTCACCGGTTGGGTGGACGTGGAACTGACCGAGCAGGGCCGCCGCGAGGCCGCCGCCGCCGGCCGCCTGATGCGCGAAGAGGGGCTGCAGTTCGATGTGGCGCACACGTCGGTGCTGAAGCGCGCGATCCACACGCTGCAGGGCGCACTGGCCGAGCTGGACCAGGACTGGCTGCCGGTGAGCAAGAGCTGGCGCCTCAACGAGCGTCACTACGGTGGGCTGCAGGGCCTGGACAAGGCCGAGACGGCGGCCAAGCACGGCGAGGACCAGGTCAAGATCTGGCGCCGTTCGTACGACATCCCGCCGCCGGCGATGGACCGCGAGGATCCGGGCCACCCGATCCACGACCGTCGCTATTCGACGCTGGACCGCAATGCGCTGCCGGGCACCGAGTCGCTGGCGACCACGCTGGACCGCGTGCTGCCGTACTGGTTCGACGCGATCGCGCCGCAGCTGAAGGACGGCAAGACGGTGCTGGTCACCGCGCACGGCAATTCGCTGCGCGCGCTGTACAAGTACCTCAACAACGTCTCGCAGGAAGCCATCCTGGAGCTCAACATCCCGACCGGCATCCCGCTGCTGTTCGAGCTCAACGAAGACCTGACCGTGCAGTCGTTCCGCTACCTGGGCGACCCGGAAGCAGCCCGCAAGGCCGCTGAGGCCGTGGCGAACCAGGGCAAAGCGCGGTAAATATCCGCCGTTGGTGGATTTCCCTGCGCTCCGTGCGTGCGGACCAACGGTCCGCACCTACCGGTGGGGCAGGCAGGTATCGACCGTTGGTCGATACAGCCTGTGACCTTTGGCCGGTCCCGAACCCGCTCACCCGCGCTACGCTGCCTGATTGCCCGCATTGCGGGTGATGCTTCCCTGTAGCCGGAGAGTCGAATGAAGTTTTCCAAGCTGGTCCCGTTGGGCCTGACCGTTGCCATCGCCGCGTCGCTGGCGGCCTGTGGCAAGACCGATACCGCGCCGGCTGCCGCCGTGGCCGATGCCAAGCCGGCGTTCGATCTGTCGCAGATCAAGACGCCGCTGATCTCGCTCAACAGCGCTGACCTGGATCCGGCCATCGCCGCGTGTACCGACCTCAACGGGTTCGTCAACAGCAGCTGGCTCAAGGCCAACCCGGTGCCGAACGACCAGACCACCTGGGGCAGCTTCGAGATCCTGCGCGAGCGCTCGCTGGAAGTGCAGCACGCGCTGGTGCAGCAGGCGGCCGCCAGCCAGGCCAAGGCCGGCTCGGTGGAAGCCAAGATCGGTGATATCTGGAAGACCGGCTCGGATGAAGCCAAGATCGAAGCGGCCGGCATCGCCCCGCTGCAGCCGCAGCTGGACAAGATCGCCGTGCTGAACGACACCGCCGCCATCACCCAGTACCTGCGCGACAGCCAGGCACAGGGCCAGGGCGTGCTGTTCTCGCTGTCGGCCAACGCCGACTACAAGGACTCGGCCAACGTCATCGCCTATGTCGGCCAGGGCGGCCTGGGCCTGCCGGAAAAGGGCTATTACTTCGACGAATCGCAGGCCAAAATCCGCGAGGCCTATGTGGCCTACATCGCGCAGGCACTGACCCTGTCCGGGGTGGACGCCGCGCAGGCCAAGACCCAGGCGCAGGCGGTGATGGAGTTCGAAACCCGCTTGGCCAAGGCCTCGCTGTCGCGCATCGAACTGCGTGACCCGGCCAAGCGCTACAACCCGGTCAGCGCCGCTGAAGCGGACAAGCTGACCCCGAACTTCAGCTGGACTGCATTGTTCGACACCCTGAAGGTGCCGGCCGCACAGAAGTTCTCGCTGGCCCAGCCGGGCTTCTTCGGCGAAGTGGACAAGATGCTCACCGAAGTACCGGCCTCGACCTGGCAGGCCTATCTGCGCTTCCACACCGTCGATGACGCGGCGCCTTACCTGAGCAGCGCGTTCGAAAAGGCCAACTTCGACTTCTACGGCACCACCCTGCGTGGCCAGAAGGAAATGCAGCCGCGCTGGAAGCGCGTGCTGGAGTCGGTCAACACTTCCATCGGCGAAGGCCTTGGCCAGCTGTACGTGGACGCGGTGTTCCCGGCCGAGTCCAAGGAACAGATGCAGCACCTGGTGGAAAACCTCTCGGTGGCACTGAAGGCGCGCCTGGAGAAGCTGGAGTGGATGGGCGAAGACACCCGCAAGAAGGCGCTGGAGAAGTGGGCCAGCTTTACCCCGAAGATCGGTTACCCGGACAAGTGGCGCGACTGGTCGGGCTTTGAGACCAACGCCGACAGCTACCTGGGCAACATGCAGGCCGCGCGCGCGTTCAACTACCGCTACATGCTCAACAAGATCGGCAAGCCGGTCGACAAGACCGAGTGGGGCATGACCCCGCAGACCGTCAATGCCTATTACAACGCGACCAAGAACGAGATCGTGTTCCCGGCCGCGATCCTGCAGGCGCCGTTCTTCGACGCCAAGGCCGATCCGGCGCTGAACTACGGCGGCATCGGTGCGGTGATCGGCCACGAAATGATGCACGGCTACGATGATTCGGGCAGCCAGTTCGCTGCCAACGGCAACTTCGACAACTGGTGGACCGACAGCGACCGCAAGGCCTTCACGGGTCGCACCGACCAGCTGGTGGCGCAGTTCGATGGCTATGAATCGCTGCCGGGCGTGAACGTGAAGGGCAAGCTGACCCTGGGCGAGAACATCGGCGACCTGGGCGGCCTGACCGTGGCCTACGACGCGCTGCAGATGGCGCTGAAGGAGAACCCCAAGGCCAATGTCGCCGTGGATGGCCACAGCCAGGACCAGCGCTTCTTCATGAACTGGGCCACCGTGTGGCGCCGCAACTTCACCGACGGCGAACTGCGCGTGCGCCTGAACACCGACCCGCATGCGCCGGCGAACTTCCGTGCCAATGGCGCGCCGTCGAACATGCCGGCGTTCGCGCAGGCGTTCGAGTGCAAGCCGGGCGATGCGATGGTGCGTGCCGACGACAAGCGCGTGGTGATCTGGTAAGCGAAGGGGCCCGGCAATGCCGGGCCCTTTTTGTACAAGCGGTGTCCGAGGTAGAGCGGACGGTAGAGCGGACTGTTAGTCCGCTGCTGTCCGCGCTCGGGTCCGGTCCGCGTAGCCGACTAACAGTCGGCTCTACCGTCGCGGGTCCGGTCCGCGTAGCCGACTAACAGTCGGCTCTACCGTCGCGGGGCGGTCGGTCCGCGTAGCCGACTAACAGTCGGCTCTACCGTCGCGGGGCGGTCGGTCCGCGTAGCCAACTAACAGTCGGCTCTACCGTCGCGGGGCGGTCAGTCCGCGTAGCCGACTAACAGTCGGCTCTACCGTCGCGGGCGGTCAGCCCGGCGTCAGCGTGGTCAGCAGCGCCTTGGCCGCGTTGAAGCGGTCTTCGGGCAACGGCAGCGGCACCTTGATGCGCAGCTTGTCCGGGCCATCCATGGTGTACAGCTTGGGCTGCTTCTGGATCATCTGGATGACCGCCATCGGGTCGATGGACGGCTTGGCCTCGAACACGATGCGGCCGCCGTTCTCACCCAGTTCCAGCTTGCGGATGCCCAGTGCGTTGCACTGCAGCTTCAGCTCGGCCACCGCGAACAGGTGCTTGGCCGCGTCCGGCAGGAGCCCGAAGCGGTCGATCATCTCTACCTGCAGTTCGCGCAGCTCGCCACTGTCACGCGCGCTGCTGATGCGCTTGTACAGGGTCAGGCGGGTGTGCACGTCGGGCAGGTAGTCGTCCGGGATCAGCGCCGGTACGTGCAGCTCAACCTCGGCACCGCGCACTTCCTCGCCCGAATCCAGGTCGGGCAATTTGCCCAGCCGGATGCTGCGCACCGCGCGCTCAAGCAGTTCGGTGTACAGGCTGAAGCCCACCTCGGCCATCTGCCCGCTCTGGTCTTCGCCCAGCAGTTCGCCGGCGCCGCGGATCTCAAGATCGTGCGTGGCCAGGGTAAAGCCGGCGCCAAGTTCGTCCATGGAGGCGATGGCTTCCAGGCGCTTTTCGGCATCGGGCGTCATCGAGCGCTTGTCCGGCACCACCAGATAGGCGTAGGCGCGGTGGTGCGAACGGCCGACGCGGCCACGCAGCTGGTGCAGCTGGGCCAGGCCGAACCGGTCGGCGCGGTTGATGATGATGGTGTTGGCGTTGGGGATGTCGATGCCCGATTCGATGATCGTGGTCGACAGCAGCACGTTGTAGCGTTGCTTCTGGAAATCCAGCATCACCCGCTCGAGTTCGCGTTCGGGCATCTGCCCGTGGGCGATGCCGATGCGTGCCTCGGGTACCAGCTCGGCCAGGTCGCGCTGCATGCGGCCGATGCTTTCCACGTCGTTGTGCAGGAAATACAGCTGGCCGCCACGGGCCAGTTCGCGCTGGAACGCTTCGCGCAGCAGCGCGTTGTCCCAGGCGGTGATGAAGGTCTGCACCGCCAGCCGGTTCGGCGGCGGGGTGGCGATGATCGACAGGTCGCGCAGGCCGGCCATGGCCATGTTGAGCGTGCGCGGAATCGGCGTGGCGGTCAGGGTCAGCAGGTGTACGTTGGCCCGCATCGCCTTCAGTGCTTCCTTCTGGCGTACGCCGAAGCGCTGCTCTTCGTCCACCACCACCAGGCCCAGGTCCTTGAACTTCACGTCCGGCTGCAGCAGGCGGTGGGTGCCGATGATGACGTCGATGGTGCCGGCCGCCACCTTTTCCAGCTCGGCCTTGATCTCCTTGGTGCTCTTGAAGCGCGACAGCACTTCCACCCGGAGCGGCCAATCGGCGAAGCGGTCGCGGAAGTTGCGGTAGTGCTGTTCGGCCAGCAGCGTGGTCGGCACCAGCACGGCAACCTGCTTGCCGGCGCTGGCGGCGGCGAACGCGGCGCGCACGGCCACTTCGGTCTTGCCGAAGCCGACGTCGCCGCAGACCACGCGGTCCATCGGCTGGCTGCTGGCCAGGTCGCGCAGGGTGGCATCGATCGCGGCGAGCTGGTCGGCGGTTTCCTCGAACGGGAAGCCGGCTGCGAACGGCTCGTACATCGCGCGGTCCACGTGCAGCGCCAGGCCGGCGCGCGCACGGCGGCGGGCCTGGATCTCCAGCAGTTCGGCGGCCACGTCACGGACCTTCTCGGCCGCGCGGCGCTTGGCCTTGCTCCACTGTTCGCCACCGAGCGAGTGCAGCGGCGCGGTCTCCGGCGAGGCGCCGGAGTAGCGGCTGATCAGGTGCAGCTGGGCCACCGGCACGTACAGCCGGTCGCCCTTTGCGTATTCGATCTCCAGGAACTCGCCCGGCATGCCGCCGGCGTCGAGCACGATCAGCCCGCGGTAGCGGCCTACGCCGTGGTCTTCATGGACGATCGGCGCGCCTTCGGTGAGCTCGCCCAGGTCGCGGATGATCGCTTCCGGCTCGCGCCCGACCCGACGGCTGCGCCGGGTGGTGCCGGCGCGCTCGGGAAACAGCTGGCGCTCGGTCAGTACCGCCAGCGGCGGTGCATCGAGCGCGAAGCCGTCTTCCAGCGGCGCCACCGTGATGGCGAAGCGCTGGCCCGGATCGGCCAGGAAGGTCGGCAGGTCGGCCACCACCGGCGGCTTCAGTTCGGCCGACAGCAGCACTTCCAGCAACGCTTCGCGGCGGCCCGGCGAATCGGCGGCGATCAGCACCCGACCCGGGTAGTGGCCCAGGAACGACTTCAGCGCCTCACCGGCCGGCGCATCGCGCGCGGCCACCGGCAGCGGCGGCAGCGGCTGGTCGCCCAGCGGCGTGGCTTCGTCGATGCGCGGGTGGTCGGCGCTCCAGACTTCGATGCGCGGCAGGGTGTTCAAACGCGCGCTCAGGCCTTCCGGGCTGAGGTACAGCTCGGTGGGCGCCAGCAACGGGCGCTCCACATCGTGCCGGCGCTGCTCATAGCGGTTCTGGGTCTGCGCCCAGAACGATGCCGCCGCCTCGCCCACGCCCGGCGCGATCACCGGCAGCGCGTTCGGCTGCAGGTAATCGAACAGCGTGGCGGTCGCGTCGAAGAACAGCGGCAGGTAGTACTCCACGCCAGCCGGTGCCAGCCCGGACTTGAGATCCTGGTACAGCGCACTGCGCCGGGTATCCACGTCGAAGCGTTCGCGCAGGGTGGCCAGCACCCGCGACACGCTCAGTTCGTCCAACGGCACTTCGCGGCCGGGCAGCATGCGCACCGCGTCGACCTTGTCCAGCGATCGCTGGCTTTCCGGGTCGAAGGCGCGGATCGAATCGATGTCCTCATCCAGCAGCTCGATCCGCAACGGCGCTTCCGCGCCCATCGGGAACACGTCGAGCAGGCCACCGCGCACGGCGAAATCGCCCGGGTCCATCACCTGCGGCACGTTGCGGTAGGCGGCCGCTTCCAGCCGGCGCTTTTCCGCATCCAGATCCAGGCGCTGGCCGACCTTCAGGTCGAAACTGCCGCCGATGATGTACTTGAGCGGGGCCAGCTGCTGCAGCAGGGTCTGCACCGGCACCACCACGATGCCACGGCGCAGCGTCGGCAACTGGTGCAGTGCGGCCAGGCGCTGCGAAATGATGTCCGGATGGGGGCTGAAGGCATCGTAGGGCAGCGTCTCCCAATCCGGGAAGGCCACCACCGGCAGGTCCGACGCGGCGCCCAGCAGGGTGCGCAGGTCGGACTCGACCTGGTTGGCGCCGTGATTGTCGCGCGCGATGACCAGCAACGGCCCGTCATGGGTTTCCGCAGCGCGTGCGATGTACCACGCCAGCGCCGTGGGCGAGGCGGGAGCGCGCCACCAGGCGCGGAGCTGCCCGGAACGGGGCAGCGGCGGTGTAGGAGTTGAGGTGCGTGACATGAGCGGTCGATTTTAGCAGACCGCCACGTGATGACCTCTTACTGGCCCGGATCGAGGTCCAGCACCATGCGCACCAGGCCGGGCGTGCCCTGCGGATGCGGCACGGCCTTGAAGCCCAGCGAGGCGGCCAGCTGCTTCATCGGTTCGTTTGCTTCCAGCACGTCGCCGTACAGGTGATCCAGGTATTTGCCCTTGCCCCACTTGACCAGCTTGCGCATCAACTGCCGGCCGAGGCCCTGGCCGATGAGGAACCGGCTGATGAGGATCGAGTATTCGGCATCCTTCGTGCCCGGGATGATCGACGCGCGTGCCAGCGCACCGACCACCGCAACGCCTGCCTGCTCGTTTTCGGCGGCGACCAGAACGATCTCGTTCTTGACGTTGGGATGGGTGAGTCGATACGCCGCCTCCGAAGAAAGCTCATCGACCGACTGCGTCAGCCGGTCGCGGACTTCTGCGGGCCCGAACAGACTGAACGCTCCCTTCAGGGGTTCGTCGTCTTCGGGACGAATCGGGCGGATCAGCAGCTCATGGCCGCTGGGCGCTTTGAAAACTTCGTGCCAGGGCGGCATGCGGTTACGGGTAGCCATACCGGTGATTCCTTGGTGGTCTTCGGATTCTCGCATCCCCGGGGGCGCGTTCCGTGAACGAAACACTCACGCCGTTCAGCGGGCGGTCGTGGCGTTACTCGGCCTGCTTGAGCCACTGCAGGCGGGTACTGGCGCCGGCTTCGCCCAGATACTGCTTCAGCGCAGGCATGGCCGGGGCCAGCACCTGGTCGAACTGCCAGGGCGGGTTGAGCAACAGCATGCCACTGCCGTTGAGCCGAAGGGGAGAGTCATCAGGCCGAACCAGTAGTTCTACTGTAAGCACCGACTTCACCGGCAGGGCGCAGGCCTTGCGCAGGAAGTGCAGGATGGTGCGGCGCTGCTTGATCGGGAACCAGATGGCGAAGCTGGCCTGCGGCCAACGCGCCAGGATCTCGCTCACCGAGGCAAGGATGCGCTGGTACTCGGCATCCTGGCCCTCGTAGGGCGGGTCGATCAGGACCAGGCCACGGCCGATCTTCACGCCGTTGGCCTTGGGCGGCAGCAGTGCCTTGTTCTGTGCGTAGCCGTCGGCGTGCATCACCGCCACCCGGCTGTCATGCGCGAACAGTGCCTTGAGCGAGGCCGCTTCGGCATCCTGCAGCTCGCACACGGCCATGCGGTCCTGCTCGCGCAGGGTCTGCGCGCTGAGCAGTGGCGAGCCGGGGTAGCTGATCATCGCCCCGACCGGGTTGTCGGCCTGCACCGCCTTGAGGTAACGCTCGACCACGGCCGGCAGCTTGGGCTGGGCCATCAGCCGCATCACCCCGTCCTCGGCCTCCAGGGTCTTGCGGCTTTCCTCGCTGGCCAGCAGGTAGCGGCCAGCGCCGCCGTGGGTGTCCAGCACGAAGAACGGGCTGTCCTTGCGCTTGAAGGTGTCGAGCAGGGCAAGCTGGACGATGTGCTTGAGCACATCGGCGTGGTTGCCGGCATGGAAGGCGTGGCGGTAATTCATCGGCGCAGTGTACGGGGCGGCGGCCCCAGCGGCTATGCTGCGCGCATGAACCGCCCCCTGCACAACGTCCTGGTCGTCGAAGACGAAGCCGCCATCGCCGATACCGTGCTCTACGCGCTGCGCAGCGAGGGCTACGCGGCCCGGCACTGCCTGCTGGGCGGGCAGGCGCTCCAGCTGCTGCGCCAGGAGCCGGTGGACGTGGTGGTGCTGGACGTGGGCCTGCCGGACATGAGCGGCTTCGAGGTGTGCCGCACGCTGCGCACCTTCAGCGACGTGCCGGTGATCTTCCTGACCGCCCGCAATGACGAATTCGACCGGGTGCTGGGTCTGGAGCTGGGCGCCGACGACTACGTGGCCAAGCCGTTCTCGCCGCGCGAGCTGGTGGCGCGGGTGCGGGCGCGGTTGCGCCGCGCGGTGGCACCGGCCCCTGCGGAGGCGGCCGGCTGGCAGCAGCACGGCCGCTTTGCGATCGACCGCGAAGGCCGCCGTATCCGCTTCGGCGAGCAGCTGCTGGACCTGACCCGCTACGAATACGCGCTGATGGCCGCACTGCTGCAGCGCCCCGGCGCGATCCTCAGCCGCGCCCAGCTGATGGACCGCGGCTGGGATACCGATGCCGACAGCGCCGACCGCACCGTGGACACCCACGTAAAGACCCTGCGCGCCAAGCTGCGCACAGCGGGGGCCGAGCCCGATCCGATCCGCACCCATCGCGGCGTGGGTTACGCGCTGGAGGTGTAGCGTGCGGCTGGGACTGAAACTGTTCCTGGGCTTCTTCCTGATCGTGGGCATCGCCGCGTTCTTCGTGATGCGCGTGTTCGTCAACGAAGTAAAGCCCGGGGTCCGCCAGGCGATGGAGTCGACCCTGGTCGATGCGGCCAACGTGCTGGCGGAAATGGCCGCGGCCGACCTCAAGGCCGGGCATATCCGCAATGGCCCGTTCGTGGCCAGCCTGGCACGCGCACAGCGCCGCGATCCCAAGGCGATGGTGTGGCGCTTTCCCAAGCGCAGCCTCGATTACCGCGTGACCATCACCGATGCGCGCGGCATCGTGGTGTATGACTCCACCGGGCAGGACATCGGCCGCGACAATTCGCGCTGGAACGATGTCTACCGCACCCTGCGCGGCGAATACGGCGCGCGCTCCAGCCCGGAAACGCCCGGTGATGAAGTGCATTCGGTGATGCACGTGGCCGCGCCGATCCATGATCCGGCTGACCCCGGCAAGCTGATCGGCGTGCTCAGCCTGGCCCAGCCCAACCGCAGCATCGATCCGTTCATCGCCGCCAGCCAGCGCGCCATTCTGCAGCGCGGCGCGTGGCTGATCGGATTGTCGGCACTGATCGGGCTGTTGATGACGGCCTGGCTGATGCACGGCGTGAACCGGCTCAACCGCTATGCCAAGGCGGTCAGCGCCGGCGAACCGGTGCCGCCGCCCAGGCCGCGCCGCGACGAGATCGGCGACCTGGGCCAGGCGCTGGAAACCATGCGCCGCAAGCTGGAAGGCAAGGCGTACGTGGAGCAGTACGTGCAGTCGCTGACCCATGAGATGAAGAGCCCGCTGGCAGCGATCCGCGGCGCGGCCGAACTGCTGCAGGAGCCGCTGCCCGATGCCGACCGCGTGCATTTCGCACGCAGCATCCAGGGCCAGGAACAGCGCTTGACCGAAACCATCGACAAGCTGCTGGCGCTGGCCGAAGTGGAACAGCACGGCTGGCTGCAGAAGCGCGAATGCATCGCGCTGGCGCCGCTGCTGCAGGCCGCTGGCGATGCCGTGGCGATGCGGGCGCAGGCGGCCGACGTCGCGGTGGACATTGAAGTTGCCGAAGGCTTGGAGATTCAGGGCGACGCGTACCTGCTGCGGCAGGCCCTGAACAACCTGCTGGAGAACGCGCTGGCGTTTTCCAGCCCGGGCAGCCGGATCCAGCTGGGCGC
This sequence comes from Stenotrophomonas sp. CFBP8994, assembly GCF_034044835.1. Taxonomy (NCBI): domain Bacteria; kingdom Pseudomonadati; phylum Pseudomonadota; class Gammaproteobacteria; order Lysobacterales; family Lysobacteraceae; genus Stenotrophomonas; species Stenotrophomonas sp. CFBP8994. The sequence continues at coordinate 324,846 of NZ_JAXCWT010000005.1, forward strand.
TTCGCGCGAAGGCGATGGCGTGGTGCTGCGGGTGGCCGACCGTGGCAGTGGGGTGCCGGAATACGCACTGGAGCGGGTGTTCGAGCGTTTCTACTCGCTGGCGCGGCCGGCCACCGGCCAGCGCAGTTCCGGCCTGGGCCTGTCGTTCGTACAGGAAGTGGCGCGCCTTCACGGCGGCCGCGCGAGCCTGCGCAACCGCGAAGGCGGTGGCGCCATCGCCTCACTTCACATTCGCTTCAAATGGACCACAAACCCCGCACACCGGCAGCGCTGAAGCTGGCACCCTTCCCAACCGAGGACGGGTGATGAAATCCCTGAAGATGTTGTTGCGGTTCGCCATCGTGGGCGGGCTGATCCTGTTGCTGCTGATCCCGCTGATGATGATCAAAGGCGTGATCAGCGAACGCGAGGCATACCGCGACCAGGCCTACCTGCGCGTGGCGCAGAGCCGGGCCGGCGCGCAGACCCTGACCGGGCCGATCCGGGTGGTGCCGTGGACCGATACCCGCCAGGTCGAAGTGGTCGACGCGGCCGGTACCAAGAAGATCGAAACCCAGGTGGAGCAGAGCTACTGGCTGCAGATGCCGTCCAAGCTGGTCGTCGATGGCGGCATGCTGCCCGACGAACGCCGGGTTGGCCTGTTCCGCGTGCCGGTCTACACCTGGAAGGCCAAGGTCAGCGCCGAGTTCAGTGATGACGACTACCCGGTGAAGGCCGGGCGCGTGTACGGCACGCCGTACCTGGCGGTGGGCATTGCCGACGTGCGCGGCCTGGTCGGCTCGCCCGATCTGAAGGTGGATGGCGAGGCGCTCACGCTGCAGCCGGGCATCGGTGATGTCACCGGCATCGGCAAGGGCCTGCACGTACCGTTGCAGGGCTTCGCCGACAACACCGGCGGCATGCTCAAGTCCAGCAGGGTGGACCTGTCGCTGGTGCTCGATGGCACCCGTTCGCTGGCGGTGGTGCCGGTCGGGGATGACAGCCGCATCGCGATCCGCTCGCCGTGGCCGCACCCGCTGTTCGGTGGCAGCTTCCTGCCCAACGAGCGCAAGGTAGGCGAGAAGGGCTTCGACGCCGAGTGGGCGGTGTCCTCGCTGGCATCGGAGGCCCAGCGCCAGCTGCGCGACAACCGCGATGTGGAACCGGAAACGGTCAGCGTGGAGCTGGTCAACCCGGTCGACATCTATACCCAGGCCGACCGCGCCAGCAAGTACGGCATCCTCTTCATCGTGCTTACGTTCGTGGGCTTCATCCTGTTCGAGCTGATCAAGCGCCTGCGCATCCACCCGCTGCAGTATCTGATGGTGGGCCTGGCGCTTGCGATCTTCTTCCTGCTGCTGCTGAGCCTGTCCGAGCACATTCCGTTCTGGGTGGCGTATGTGGTGTCTGCAGTGGCGTGTATTGGATTGCAGGCGGTATACCTGTCGGGCGTGCTGCGCAGCTGGGTGCGGGGCATGGGCTTTGCCGGGATGCTCACGGTGCTGTACGGCGCGCTGTACGGGTTGCTGGTGTCGGAGAACAATGCGTTGCTGATGGGCTCGCTGCTGCTGTTCGCGGTGCTGGCCACGGCAATGTGGATCACGCGCCGGATCGACTGGTACGAACTGGGCGCGGGCCTGAAGTAGGCGGCGCTGACGTTATTCGCCATCCCACACGACGCTTCCGGCTTCGTGTGGGACCACCGGACGCTGCTGGGACAAGGGCAGGCTGGTAACCGCAGTGGATCGCGCTAGGTTCCAGCCCCTCGTCACCTCACCACACGTCCATGGCGAACCTTACGTTGTCCCCGGTGGGCCGTGCTGGCGGCGCGCCGGCCCGTCCGTCGTCCCCGCCATCAACGCGCCAGCGGCCTGCTGTCGCACCGCTGTCGATCCGCAACGCACCGCCGTGCGCACCGACGCGCAGACTGTGGTTGGACGGCATACCGCGCGACGAGCTGGACGCGCTCGCCGCTGCCTTGCGACAGGGGCCGCTGGATGCCCATTTTTTCCTGACCCTGCAGCCGCACTTCCACCGTTCCGCGCTGGCCGCGCCGATGGCGCAGGGGCTGGTGGACGATGCGCTGGGCCGGCTGCTGCCCGTGGCGCTTGCGCCCGCGCAGCGGGCCGCCTGGCGCAGCAGCCTGATGGCATTGCTGACCCTGCCACGGGTGGACTGGGAAGTGCAGTGCGCACCGTTGCGGGCACTGCTTACCGACGCGGTCGCTCGCCGCAATACGCTGCTGCAGGCGATGCGCGATGCCCTGTACCGCCCGGTGGACCAGCCCCGACGCGACTGGAACGCAGCACTTGATGCCGAGCGCGCCCTCGGCATGGCAGACGCCCGCGAGGTTGCGCAGCATTTGTGCAGCATGTCGCCATCCCGTCAGCGTGACGCGGTGCGCCAGCAGCTGTGCGACTGGATGCCGACACTGACCCCGGCGCAGCTCGACCGTGCCGTGGCACAGGCCGCTGCGGCCGCCGCGCTCAATGGCGCCTGCATCGATGCACGCAGCGCGCTGCCGGCGCTGTTCGACCGCGTCGATGACGGGGGCGTGCCGTTGATCAGCGATGCCCAGCGCGCCCGGATACTGGCGACGCTGGACCAGCTGGCCGGCGGCGCGCCAGACCCCTTGCTGGCTACCCAAGGCGGCCGCGGGGACCGGCTGGGCCAGTGGCTGTTGTCGGTCGCCGAGCGTGCAGCCCTGGCCGCCACGGCGCGCCCAAGCCTGCGAAGCGCGCTGGGCGATGCGGTGCTGTTCATCGTGGGGGTTGCGCCCGCGATCAAGGCGCTGCGTTGGGGTACGGCGGACGCTGTCCAGCCGACAGGGAGTGCTGCCCCCGTCCCAGTCATTGCCAGCGCGCCGCCCGCGGTGGCGTCGGGCGCAGCGCGGCAGGGCGGCCGCAGCATGCTGGCGCTGGCCGCAAGCCTGGTCGGCGGCGGGCTGGGCGTGGCGACGCTGGGCTGGCGCTGGGCATCCGGCGACACGCAGGCCACTGCGCCCACGGCGGAAGTGCAACCGGAACGGCAGCCTGGGCCGGAATCGGACGTTGCGCGGGTGGACGAGCGGACGCAGCACGTAGTGCGGCTTCTGGACACTGTGATCGACCGCGACGGCGACGGATCAATCTGGGACGTGCTGTGGCAACACGTGCACCGGAGCGCAGGAGGCGATGCGACGTCGCTGCGCGACACCGTGGCCACCCTGCTGGCGTCCAACGAGATCGCACGCGAGGTCATCGATGCGTTGGGCGGACCTCCGCCCGCGGAGGGCAGGGTGCGTGTGCGCCGTGCGCTTCGCCCCCTCCCCGTGCCACGCAACGGCGGTGAAGGGCTGGATGCCACCGAGCGCACCCGGCTCGACGCGGCCACCCGCCTGCTGGTCGACGTGGCGCAGCAGGCGCCGCCGCCGGGCGCCGCCGCGCTCGCGCCACCGGCCGGGGTGGACCTGGCGGTGACGCGCTCGCGGATGCTGACCTGGGTGCAGTCGATGGGGCGCAACGCCAGCGAGCAGCACCAGCGCCTGACCGCAGCGTGGCGCCACGTGGTGGCCTCCGAGCGGGCGCTGACCCTGTCCGCCGCCGCGCTGCCGAACCTCGACGCCGATCTCGCGCGCCAGGTCGCCGCCGACCTGCTCAACATGACCGGCCAGCGGATCGATCCCACCACGATCTACCTCAACACCTTCCAGGACAGCCAGCAATGGCGGGCCTGGGAAGCCGACCAGCTGCGCCCGCCCGGCGCGCTGTTCCGCAACCAGCATCGGCTGCTCCCGCCCGACCGGCGGGTACGCAGCGGGCTGGTCAGCACCCACACCCTGGTGGGGGCGGCACTGCTGCCGGTCGACGCCGACACGGGCCATGCCGGGCTCTACTACCGCTGCGTACCGGGAACCTACTTCCCGGTGCAGGAGTGCCGCGAGCTGACCCTGGAGGAGTTCAAAAGGGTGCAGGGGCGCGATTACCTGGGCGCCTTCCGCCGCCGGTATGACGCGTGCCTGGAACAGGCCTGGCATGCCCGCCCGACGCCGGGTTCGGAAGGGTTCGTCTCGGGCATCGGACGGCGTCTCGCCGGCACGGCGGTGCTCTTGAATGCAGCGGGCCAGCTCGGCGACGACGCGGCCGCAGTGGTCAAGGTATTGACCGACTTTCCGACGCGTTTCGATCTTGCCGAAGCCGCCAACGGCCGCGCGCTGGCCCTGCCGGGCTGGCAGATCGACGTGCATGCGCTGGCGGCCAACGACCGTGGCCATGCGGTACCGCTGCACGGTGTGCTGCTGGTCACCGCGCAATCGGCGGCGTCGCTGCAGGCGCCGATCACGCTGGTGATCAGCACCACCCGGATTCCGTTGATCGAGGCGTTCAACAGCAGCGACGCCGCGCTGCAGCAGCTTGCCGACGAGGTGCGCCGCCAGTTGCCGGTGCGGGTGGCCGTCAACGAGCACGCGCGCTGGCAGCAGGGCGCGCTGCCTGTGGTCAAGGCCTATGGGATCGACGGCGACTTCCGCTGGGCCTTGTTCATGCAGGCGCTGGAGCTGCGGCATGCGCAGCTGCGCGCCGCCGGCCTGTCATCGCCTGCGCGCATCCGCGAGGCCTTCAATGCGCTCGATTCTGCGCTGGCCCTGCCGTACCTGCCGGTTCCCGTGCCGGTGTTGGCCGCGGCAGGCGAGCTGGCCGCGCTGGACATGGACGGTCTGAACGCGCGCAGCGCGGCGCACTGGACGGCGCGCTTTCCGGCCGGCACCCCGGGTGCGCTGGGCAATGCCGGCATGGACGGCGCGCGCTGGCTGCACGCGCTGAGTGCCGGCCGCAGCCTGGTGGAGCACGCCTATCCCCTGCTGGTACCGTTCGTCCAACAGCGCCTGGATGACGAAATCATGCGCCGTTACCGCACCGCGTTCGACAGCAGCTGTTGTTACATCGTGTCCTTCAAGGACGGGTATCCAAGCGACCAGACGCGCAGCGGGTGGGTCCACAACCGGGCGCAGAAGCAGGCGGCGGCCAGCTTCGCCGACTGTGCCATGACCCGCGCGGCCGGTTTCGAGAATACGCCCGCGCGCCTGCTGGGCCTGTACACCAGCAGCGACAGCGCGGTGTTCGACGAGAACAGCGAGGTGGTGGGACTGGACGCATCGCAGCTGCTCTCGATGGCGCGCGAGCTGGATGTGCAGGGCGAGTACCTGCGCGCGCTGGACCGGTTCTGGGAGGCGCACGCGCCGGCCGTGTTGACCACGCTGCGCGGCGGCTACCTGTACGGCTGCGCGCAACAGCATGCCGACGGATCGTTGTCCGCCCGCGGCATGCAGCTGGCCCTCGGTGTGTTCGGCACGATGACCGCGGCCGAGTCGCAGGATCCCGCCTACCGGCCGGTTGCGCGTGCCGGTGTGCGCACCGGCTGGCTGCAGGTGCATGGCATCGCCTCGACCGTGCTGCACGTTGGCGACGAGGTGGGGCCGGAAGTACTGCTGTACTTCCCCAACGACCGCAACCGCTTCCACGAGTTTGCCAGCGAGGCCGACATGATGGGTTGGATCGAGCGCGCCGCAGCCACCGACGCCGGGCGGCAATGGCTGGAGACCGCATTCGACCTGGCCGACCTGCAGGACGGCTGGATGTCCAACGGCGTGCATACCGCTCTCGGTGCCGGCACCCAGGCGATCTTCGGACACGGGGGCGCGGTGGTGCCGATCAGCGGCGAGGTGTCGCAGGCACTGCTCGCGCGGCTGCGGCAACGCGCGCGCCGCGATGCGCAGACGCTGATGACCTCGGAGTGGGAAGCCTTCCGGCGCCGCTGGATGCCGCGCCTGGAGCGCTGTGAGCAGGCAATGGGGCTGGTCGCGTTGGTGCTGCCGGAAACGCTGCCCGTGGTGGCGGTACTGTCGGCGCTGCAGATGGGGGTGGGCGTGGAGCAGACGATCGACGGCGATACGCCCGGCCAACGCCGCGCTGGCCTTGGCACGGCAGCAGGCGGTGCCCTTGGTCTGGCGTTGTCGGCGCCGCTGGGCACGGCGCGGCTGGCGGCGGTGGCCGCGCGCGATGGTTCGCGACTGCAACCGGCGATACAGACGCCGGCGTGGGAGCAGGTGGATGATCCACTGGCGCAGCTGGCCGAGCGCTACGCCCGCCCGGTGGCGCTGTCCGGATCGCGCGCCGCCGACAATGGGGTCCACGACTACCTTGGCCGGCGATACATCAGCCAGGGCGGGCACGCCTACGAGGTGGCCTTCGACCGTGCCCATGGCACCTGGCGGCTGCAGAATCCGCAGCCGGGCAGCTTCTACCACCAGCCGGTACGGCTGAATGCCGACGGGGCGTGGGAACCCCACAGCGACGTCGGCCTGCGCGGCGGCGCACCGATCAGCCGATCCAGCAAGCGCAGGCAGTCGGTGGAACGCAGCTATCGCGGTTCCCTGAATTCCCTGGTCGAACGCACCCACTCCCATTCGGTGGACAGCAGCTCGCAGGATTTCCAGTGGGGCGTGAATCACTGGGAGCGGGTGATGACGCCGGAACAGGCGCGCGACAGCGCCTCACTGGAGCAGATGAAGGAGCTGTTCGTGTCGGGCCATCTTGACCCGGTGCAGCAGGGCGCACTGTCGGTGATCATCGAGCGGCTGGACAATACGTTGCGTGCCGAGCGCTACACCGTGGTCAACGAAGTGGTGCACGACTCGGTCTACATCGCCGGCGGCCAGTTCATCCAGGCCTCCCAGGGCCTGCTGGCCGAAGGCAACGGACTGTCCGCAGCGGGCATGTGCACCGGACTGTCGCGGATCATGGCCACGGCGATGGGGCAGGGCGAAGAGCTGCACGTGCTGGAGCACCTGCGCCAGGCGATCCGCGAGCCCGACAGCCGGCATGCGGTCGCGCTGCGTGCGCTGATCCGCGACGCGCAGGGCGCGGCCCTGCAGCCCGGTTCAATGTCGGCGGCATCGTTGATCCACGTCGATGCACTGGCGGATTTCCTTGCCAACACCGCGCGCAGCAGCCATTTCGTCCTCAGCGGCACGCAGCACAGCATGGCCTGCGGCGTGAACGTGTTGGACAACGGGCGGCGCGAATACCTGCTCTACGATCCCAACTTCGGGCTGATGGTGTTCAAGAAACTCTCGCGCTTCAACCAGTGGGTGAACAACCTGTTCGGGTCGCGCTATTTCAGCCGGCTGTCGTCGCGGACCCTGGGCGACGCCAACGCCGAGACGCTGGCTGAAATGTACGGGGCGATCCCGACCCCGGGCAGCCAGCGGATGCAGTTCCACCTGCGCCAGATCCACCCGGCACGGATGCAGGAACAGGCCGCCGCGCGCGGCTGGACCGCGCTGTACGAGCACGTCGGGCCGGCGGGTGGGGGAACGTGAACGCCCCTGCCCCCAATGCTGGCCGGGGCAGGTAAAATCGTCCCGATTCCCGTTCTCCCGAGCCCCCCATGACCTGCCGCACCCGTTTCGCCCCCAGTCCCACCGGCTACCTGCACATCGGCGGCGCCCGCACGGCGCTGTACTGTTGGCTGGAGGCGCGCCACCGTGGCGGGGAATTCGTGCTGCGCATCGAGGATACCGACCGTGAACGCAGCACCCAGGGCGCCATCGACGCGATCCTGGAAGCGATGGAGTGGCTGGGCCTGAACTACGACGAAGGCCCGATCTACCAGACCCAGCGCGTGGCCCGCTACAAGGAAGTGGCCGAGCAGCTGATCGCCGACGGCAAGGCCTATTACGCCTACGAGACCCGCGAGGAGCTCGATGCGATGCGTGAGGCCGCCATGGCCAAGCAGGAAAAGCCCCGCTACAACGGCGCCGCGCGCGAGCTGAACCTGCCGTACCGCGACGATCCGAACCGGGTGATCCGCTTCAAGAACCCGCTGGAAGGCACGGTGGTGTTTGATGACCTGATCAAGGGCCGCATCGAGATCGCCAACAGCGAGCTGGATGACATGGTGATCTTCCGTCCGGACGGCTTCCCCACCTACAACTTCGCGGTGGTGGTGGACGACTGGGACATGCGCATCTCCGAGGTCATCCGCGGCGACGACCACATCAACAACACCCCGCGCCAGATCAACCTGTACGAAGGCATCGGCGCGCCGGTGCCGAAGTTCGGCCACATGCCGATGATCCTGGACGAGCAGGGCGCCAAGCTGTCCAAGCGCAAAGATGCGGCCGACGTGATGCAGTACAAGGACGCCGGCTACCTGCCCGACGCGCTGCTGAGCTACCTGGCCCGGCTGGGCTGGTCGCACGGCGACCAGGAGCTGTTCAGCCGCCAGGAGCTGATCGACCTGTTCGACGTGACCAACTGCAATTCCAAGGCCTCGCGTCTGGACATGGCCAAGCTGGGCTGGGTCAACCAGCACTTCCTGAAGACCGAAAGCCCGGCCGACATCGCCCCGCACCTGGTCTACCAGCTGAACAAGCTGGGCCTGGACCTGGGCGCCGGCCCGGCCCCGGCCGACGTGGTGGTGGCACTGCGCGACCGCGTGCAGACCCTGAAGGAAATGGCGGAGAAGGCCGTGGTCTGGTACCAGCCGCTGGTCGAATACGACGAGGCGGCGGTGGCCAAGCACTTCAAGCCGGGCGCGGAGCTGGCGCTGGGCAAGGCCCGCGAGCTGCTGGCTGCGGCGAGCGAGTGGACCGCGGAAAGCGTGTCGGTGGCCCTGCACGACGTTGCCACCGCGCTGGAGATCGGCATGGGCAAGGTCGCCCAGCCGCTGCGCGTGGCCATCACCGGCACCCAGGTCAGCCCGGACATTTCCCAGACCGTGTTCCTGGCCGGGCGTGAAGAGGCCTTGAAACGCATCGACGTCGCACTCACTAAAGTACCGACGGCCTGACCACAGGAGACCGCATGTCCGCCAAGACCGCTTGTACCGCCCCACACCATCACGTTCACGACGCTTCGGACTTCGTGAAGGTGGTGGAGCGCGTGTGCACGGAGCGCGGACTGCGGCTGACGCCGATCCGCGCCAACGTGCTGCGTTTGATCGCCGAAGCCGGCAAGCCGGTCAAGGCGTATGAGCTGCTGGAGTGGGTGCGCAGCGGCAAGGGCGTGGGCGCCGATGCCCCGCCCACCGTGTACCGCGCGCTCGATTTCCTGATGGCGAATGGTTTCGTGCACAAGCTGGAATCGGTGAATGCCTTCGTGGCCTGCCACCACCCCAGCAGCGCGCAGCACTCGGTGCCGTTCCTGATCTGCAACAGCTGCCACAGCGCAGTCGAGCTGGAAGACCGCGACATCGTCAGCCAGCTGGAAAAGCGCGCCAAGGAGCTGGGCTTCCAGCCGCAGGCCCAGACTCTGGAAGTGCACGGCCTGTGCGCCCGCTGCGCGGGATGACGCACCCGCCGGGGCTGATCGACAATACGGCGCGGTCGCCCTGATAGTGAAACAAGCGCTGAACTGACGGTAGGGTCGGTTCCCAAACGACCGCCGATCCGGTTTATCGGCACTTGGACGCATGACCCGGGCCGAAGCTGCGCCTTCGTTGCAGGTCATGCGTTACCGGATCTTGCACCTTTATCAGCGGTCGTTCGGGAACCGACCCTACCGGTCCTGCTGCTGTTGCCTCGGGGTCGCGGCAGTATCGACCCGCACTACCACCGACATGCCTGGACGCAGGCGCGGCGCCAGCTCTTGGTCCGGGTCGATCGCGATCCGCACCGGCAGACGCTGCACCACCTTGGTGAAATTGCCGCTGGCGTTGTCCGGGCGCAACACGCTGAATTCCGAACCCGTGGCCGGCGCGATCTGCTCGATGTGGCCGCTCAACCGTTCCCCGTCAAAGGCATCCACCGCGAAGGTCGCCGGCTGGCCGATGCGCATCTTCCAGGTCTGGCCTTCCTTGAAATTGGCCACCACCCACAGCGTGTCCGGCACCAGGAACAGCAGCTGCGAACCGGCGGTGACGTACTGGCCCAGGCGCACCGACGCTTCACTGACCTGCCCGTCGCGCGGGGCGTGGATTACCGTGTTGGCCAGGTCGATGCGTGCCAGTTCCAGCTGCGCCTTGGCGGTTTCGACGCCGGCTTCCAGGCCTTTGCGCGCTACCTGGGTGGAGGTCAGGGTCTCCTCGGCAATGCGGATCTGCGCCTGCGACTGCTGCACCGAGGATTGCGCGGCCTGCGCGCTGGTGCGGAACTTGTCGCGGTCGTTGAGGGCCACCAGCTGCTTGTCGGCCAGTTCCTCATAGCGCTTGAGTTCAGTGCGCGAGCGGGCCAGTTCCGATTGGCCGGCCGACAGTGCCGCCTGGGCCGCGCCGATCTGCGCGCGGTTCTGTGCCTGCGCCTGGTCGGAGTTGGCCAAGGCGGCCACCGCGCTGTCCAGGTTGGCCTGCGCCTGCGCCACCTTTTCCTTGTAGATGCGGTCGTCGATGCGCAGCAGCGGTTCACCCTGCCTGACGTGCTGGAAGTCCTTCACCAGCACGTCGGTGACATAGCCGTTGACCTGCGGCGCCAGCACGGTGATCTGGCCGCGTACATAGGCGTTGTCGGTGCTCACCCAGCTGCTGTTGAACGGCCACAATGACCATGCGCGCAGGATCAGCGCGATGCCGATCAACGCCACCACGATCATCACCGCGACGCTGCCCCGGCTGGGCTTGAGGTACTTCGGTGCACTGCTTGGCGCTGCGGCGGCGGCCGGCGCAGCCGGTGCGGTTACCGGTGCGGCATCGGTGGGCACCGGCGGGTTGACCTCATCAGGATTGTCATCGCGCGGAGGCGTCGTGGACATGGAAGGACCTATTGCAGGGAAACGGGGTGGGGATGGCGTTTGCGCCACTGCTTGAGCACGGCGGTGCGCAACGACAACAACAGCAGCCAGCCCAGGAAGATCAAGGCAACCCGGCCACTCAACGAGAACACGTCATTGAAGCCGCGCACGTTGGCCTCACGCCGGGTGATCTGTGCCAGCTGCGCGGTGCCTTGGGCACTGCGCTGCACCGGATCGGTGAGCAGCGGCGCATAGATCTGCTGCTGCAGTTTCAGGCGCTGGGCGACCACGCCATCGCTGGGGTCGAGCTGGCTGACAAAGGCGGTGGAATAGACCTGCTCGCGATGCAGCTGGAACGTGCCCAGCACCGCCGAGCCGGCCAGCCCGCCCAGGGTCTGGGTGATCGACAGCGTGACCAGGAACGTGATCATGTGGTCGGTGCCCTGTTTCAGCGCCTGGGTGATGCCCATCATGATCAAGGGGCCCATGAACATGCCCGCGCCCATCGAGGCCAGGAACTGGCTGAGGAAGAAATCGTGCGGGCGGTCCTGGCTGGTGCGGCTCTGGTCCAGCAGCGCGGCGGTGCCCAGCAGCAGGATCGCCATCAGCAGCTGCGCGACGATGCGTTTGGGCCCAAAGGTCAGCGAGCTGGTGGCAATGCCGGTAATCACCCCGGCCAGGATCACCACGAACAGTGGCCGCATCTGGTCCGGGCCCATGCCCAGCTGGCGCATCAGGCCGATCACCCCATAGGACTGCTCGGTGGTGAGGAAGCGGATCAGGAAGGCGCCGAAGATGAAGTGCAGGGTTGCCGGGCTGGCCAGCCAGCGGGTCTGCAGCAGCGGGTTGCGCCGGTAGTGTTCCACCACCACGCCGGTGGTGCCCAGCGCGACCGAGGCGACCAGTGCCCAGCCCAGCCACGGCGTGTCGAACCACCAGCGCAGGTAGCCTTGGGCCAGCACCACCACCAACAGCGCCACCGCTGGTGCGAACAGCGCGAAGCTGAGGAAATCCATCGGCTCGAACACCTTGATCTGTGCACCGGGCGGCAGCTTCAGCATCACCACCGCGGCGAATGCGCACAGCGCCAGGCCGGCTTCGAACAGGTACAGGTTGTGCCACTGGCCGGTATCCACCAGGCCCGGCGACACCAGCCAGGCGATCGGCAACGCCATCTGCGAAATGCCCACGCCGATCACCAGCAGGTTGCCGGTATAGCGTCGCGGCAGCGACTGCAGCATGTACAGCGTGCCCAGCGTGCTGCACGCCGCGCCGGCAAAACCGCTGGCCGCACGCATCATCAAGGTGGTTTCAAAACTGCCCACGAACAGGTGCAGCACTGCCAGCGCGGCATACAGGCCCAGGCCGATCTCGGCGAACAGGCGGATGCCGTACTGCTGGCGGAACTTGAAGGCCAGCAGGTTGGCGGTGACGTTGACCATCGCGTAGGCGGCCACCAGCCAACTTCCCTGGGTCGGGGTCAGCCCGAGCTGGCCCTGCAGGAACGGCAGGTTGGCGGTGACCAGCGCGTTGCCCAGCCCGCCGGTGATGCCCACCAGCAGCGCGACCAGCGCATAGGCGACACGGCGGTGCGGCGGATGCCACGGCATCGACGCCGAACCCGGGAGAGTCGGCTTTTCGTGTTCCTCCCAATCGGGAATGGGCTTGAGGTACTCGGGCATCAGCGACTCCCGTCGACCTGTCCGCCCAGCCCTCCGCGCAGCAGTTGCAGAGCGCGCCCGGCCAGCCGCGCGCGCTCCTCGCGGGTCTTGCCGCGCAGTGCGGCACCCAGCATGCTGGAAATTAGCGAAATATCGGCCGCCTGCAGGTCCGGGCGGCACAGGCCGGCATCGATCGCGCGCTGGATGGGCGCCTTGAGCAGGGCGTGCACGGTCTGCCGCGCCGCCTTGATCGTGGGTTCGTCGGGGTCCACCGCGCGCCAGTAGTCGGCCAGCGCGGGCGACTGCACGATGCGCGAGGCCATGCTCTGCAGCACCTCGAACAAGGCATCGTCGCGATCGCCCAGGGTCTCCACCTGGCGCGCGATGCGGGCCACGGTGCGGTCCAGCAGCGCTTCGATCAACGCGGTGCGGTCGGGGAAGTTGCGGTACAGGGTGGCGCGGCCGACCTGGGCCTTTTCGACCACCAGGTCCAGGGGGGCGGTCACGCCATGCTGGCCGAACACGCTGTCGGCGGCATCGAGGATCAGGGCGCGGCGGGCAGCCGCATCGGCACGTTGACTTTGCATGGGCTATTTTCGGACAGGAATGTCCGCAATGGAAGCCGGGCAGGCGATACCGGTATGAGGCCGCTCTGCTTGGTCAACGAGGCGTGAAGTCAGTGCGCTGCCAAAAAAAACGGGGGCCCTGAGGCCCCCGAAGGTCAGACAGTGACCCCAGCGGGGATCAGAAGTACGCGCGGATGCCGAACGCCACGCCACGGCCCGGCAGCGGCGAGTAATCGCGCAGCAGCGAGGTGTGTGCACGCGCCTCGCGGTTGGTCAGGTTGTTGCCGTCCAGGAACACCTCGTAGCTGTTGCTGTCCGAGCGGTCCCAGCGGTAGGCGAAGTGCGCGTCCACCAGGGTGTAGCCCGCGCTCTCGGCTTCGTTCTGCGCGGTGTCCTTCTGGCTGCTGTAACGCACTGCACCCACCGAGGCGCGCCAGCCATCACGCGACCAGCGCAGGTCGGCGCCGACCCGCGCCGGGGAGATGCGCGGCAGGTAGCCGCTGTTGGCCAGGTCCACGGTGTAGTTGTGGTCGTGGTCACCGTGCGGCACGGCGATGTCGACACTGCGGCTGCCGCTGCCATCCAGTTCGGCCTTGACGTAGTCACCGAACACGCGCAGGTCCCAGTCGCCGCTGTTGCCTTCGAACAGGTGCACCAGCGCTTCGGCCTCGGCGCCCTTGAAGGTGGCATCCTGCTGGGTCCACAGGCGCACCGGCAGGCTTTCGACCACGCCGGTGTCGGCCAGGTAGATGAAGTCCTTGAACTTCGTCTGGTAGATCGACGCGGAGAAATCGAGGCGGTCGCTGTGGGTGTGGATGCCGAGCTCCACGCGCTGGCCGCGTTCGGTCTTCAGGTTGGCATTGCCGATTTCCAGCGAACGGGTGGCGATGTGCGCGCCGGCGGCGTACAGCTCTTCGTTGGTCGGCGCGCGTTCGGAGCCATCCACGCCAAAGCGCAGGTCGACGGCGTCGTTGAGCTTCCAGATGCCGGCCGCCGAGAGGTTGGTGGCATCGAAGGTGCGCGCGCGGTAGTCGCCGGTCGGGTCCAGCTTGACCTGGTCGTGGCGGCCGCCCAGTTCCAGCTTGAACGGGCCGAACTGCTTTTCCTGCAGCACGAACAGACCCACGTTGCGGGTGCCGGTATCGGGCACGAAGGCTTCTTCGCCCTTGGCGCCGAAATCGCTGTTGCCGAACTGCAGCCCGAACGCGCCGTCCCAGCCGCCGATCTGCTGCTGCACGGCTTCCAGGCGGGCTTCGACGCCGCGGTTGGTGAAGCGGGTGGACGGCGTGCCAGCTTCCAGCTCGACGTGTTCGTAGTCGGTGTAGGCGGTGCGCAGGTTGATGTTCTTCAGGAACGACACGGGGTTGTAGATGCCGCCCTTGGCTTCGAAGCGGTTCTGCACCATGTCGATGCGCACGTCGTGCTCGTCGCCTTCTTCTTCCTCGTCGCCATGGTCGTGGTCATGATCATGGTCGTCGTCGGCATGCACGTGGGCGCCGTTGGGAATGCCGTAGTTGGTGCGGTAGGTGCTGGCCGAGGCGCCGAAATAGCCGCCTTCGCCCAGCCAGGTGGCGCCGACGCCGCCGGCGCGGGTGCGGATGGAGCTGTTGTCCAGGGTGCCGCGGCGCGGTTCGTCGGTGTCGCCCTCTTCGTGGTCGTGGCCGCTGTGGTCTTCCAGGCCGTCGATCACCGCGTAGCCGGGAATGCGGTAGTCATCGCCGTTGCGGACCAGACCATCGACATGCAGCACCCAGTTGCCGTTCACGCCATCGAGCCGGAACATGCCGCTGCGTTTGTCGTTGACCGAGTTGCCGCGTACTTCGGCGCGGCCGCTGAGCGGGCGGTCGGGCAGGTCGCGGGCGATGCGGCCATCCACCACGTTGACTGCGCCGCCAATGGCGCCACTGCCGAACAGCAGGGTGGCCGGGCCCTTGAGCACTTCGATCTGGTCGGCCAGGAAGGGTTCGATGCTGGTGGCGTGGTCGGCGCTGACGGTGGAGGCATCCATGTTGCCCATGCCGTTGGAGAGCACGGCCACGCGCGGGCCTTCCTGGCCACGGATGATCGGGCGGCCGACGCCGGGGCCGAAGAAGGTGCTCTGCACGCCGGGCAGCTTGGCCACGGTGTCGCCGAGGGTGCCGGCCTTCTGTTCGTCCAGGCGCTCGCCGGCGAGCACGTCCACCGGGCGCGCCAACGATTCGGCATCGCCCTGCAGCGGGCTGGCGGTGACCTTCACTGCGGACAGTTCGGTCAGGTGGTGGTCACGCTCGGCGGTATCGTCGGCGGCGAAGGCCAGGGTGGGGAGCAGCGCAGCGGCAAGCGCCAGGGACAGGGCGTGCGGCGTGAGGGAGCGGGAAGAGCGCATGGGCAGAGGGTCCGTCGGTCGAATTGTTACAATGTATCAATGGTGGGGCGCGCCAATCCCGTCAAATCGGGAGGGTGGAACCGGGTAAGGCAGGGGGAGGGAGTGCGCGTCGGGATTGATGTTATATTATTCCATAACGCTTCGCCGACCCTGCTGGAAGTCATGCCCCTGTTCCCCCGCCTCCGTCATCTGTTGGATCGCTTTGGTGCCACCGGCTCGCTGCTGTGTGCGGTGCACTGCGCCGTGCTGCCTGTTCTGCTGGCGGCGGCGCCGTCATTGGGGTTGTCGGTGTGGCTGGGCGACGGGGTGGAACTGGCGTTGGTCAGCTTCGTGACCCTGCTGGGGCTGTTCAGCCTGGTGTGGGGCTATCGCCGCCACGGGGCGCTGCGCGCGCTGGGGTTCCTGGTGCCGGGCCTGACCGCGCTGTGGGCGGGGCTGCTGTACGGGCCGTTGCACCATTCGGCGGTGCCGCATGCGGTAGTGATGACGCTGGGCGGGGTGCTGGTGGGTGTTGCACACCTGGTCAACCTGCGCCTGAACCACGGGCACGTCCATGATGCGAGCTGTGCGCACTGAGGTGCTGTGTTAGGCTTTCCGATCGTGCGCGGGGGCGTCTGCAAGGACGGGCCCGCCGAACCCGTGTCAGCACGGGGTAATCAGATTTCAGACTAAGGAGTTGACGACATGGGTAAGGGTGACCGCAAGACCGCCAAGGGCAAGCGCTACAACGCCAGCTACGGCAATTCGCGTTCGCACGCGGTGAGCAAGGTGGCCGTGGGCGCAGCTGCGCCGGTCGCCAAGAAGACCGTGGCCAAGGCCCCGGCAAAGAAGGCAGTGGCCAAGAAGGCTGTTGCCAAGGCCGGCTGATCGCTCAGCCAGGTCCGACGAAAAAACGCGGCGCTTGCGCCGCGTTTTTTTTTGGTTTCGAGCAATGTGATTGCGGACAACCCGATAGTGCCGGGCCCTGCCCGGCAGCTTCATGCATTTTGGCGAACAGCCGGTGGGCCTTGCGTGGCCTGAGCTGGGCCGGCGGGTGCGGGTTTGCGGGACACGCCGTAAACCCATCCATGGGGGCTTGGCAAAAACATCCATGTTTTTGACAGTCCCGCAAACCCGCCCCCGCCGACCCTCGACGGTGTGTTGGTGGCCAGGGAAGATCAACGGCGGTGTCGATCATCTTCATGCGTTACCGGCCGCGGTGGCGCTGCATGCCGTCGTTCGGGAACCGACGCTACCGGACGAGGTTGATTCGCCGTACCCAGCCGGGTACCCGGCCCCACGTTCATTCGGCGTACCCGCTGCGTAGGGACACGCCATGCGTGTCTGATTTTCGTATCCGCACGCGACCATCCGTCGGCCTCCCCAGCACGGAAAAACTGAAACGCTGCGATTCGCGCCAACCCATCAGCAATCAAAATCACTTCAACGCAGGAACCAGTGTCTCGGGATTGCCATCGTTCGGGGCGGCCGGAATGCCCAGCAGACGCGTCATCAACGGGTAGAGGTCTACGTTGTCGAAGCCGGGCAGGGTGGCGCCCTGTTTGAACGATGGACCGCGGGCGATGAAGATCGCGCGCATCGAGGGCAGGGCGTTGTCGTAGCCATGCGAACCACGGTCGCCGGGTTTGCGCTCGGCCAGGCGCTCACGGGTCAGGGCGTTCCAGCCTTCGTGCATCTGGCAGATGATCGGCGGGATACGCGGATTGGAGCCGTACTCCCAGCGCGCCGGCAGCGTTTGCCGCGTCCAGCAGTCGTAGTTTGCGTGCGCGCCCAGCAGGATCGCTTCGGCCGCCGGTTGTTTTCCAGGCAGCGGGGCGAAGCCGATCGACTGGCCCGTCGACACGTTGCTGGCGATGGCGGGGTCGACCATGTCTTCCACCGCGATGGTCTGGCCATCGGGTACCTGCGCCATGCCGTGGTCCGAGACCACGATCAGGTTGGTGCTGCCATCCAGGCCGCGTGCCGCAAGGCCGTCGAGCAGGCGACCGATGGCCGTGTCCACCTGGACGATGGCGGCGGCGTACTCGGGGGAATCCGGACCGTAATGGTGGCCGGCCTTGTCGACCTGCTCCATGTACAGGGTGACCAGTCGCGGCGCATCCGGGCCGTCATCGCCGACCCATCGCAACACGTCATCGACGCGGTCGGCAAGGGGCACATCGGGGCTGTAGACCCGCCACTGACTCGGCCGCACGCCCTGGATGGCCGCCTCGCTGCCTGGCCACGACCAGGTGGCGCTGCGCAGGCCAGCCTTCTCCGCGCCGACCCAGATCGGCTCGCCACCCCACCAGCGCGAATCGGTCACCGCCTCCGGCAGGTTGACCTGGAACCGACCCAGCACCTCTTCCTGCATGCTGTTGTGGATGATGCCGTGGTGGTTCGGGCGCAGCCCGGTGACCAGCGTGTAGTGGTTGGGGAAGGTGAGCGACGGATACGACGGCGTCATCCAGCGGGCGCGTACGCCGTCGTGCGCGATGCGCGACAGGTTCGGCGTGATGCCACGGTCGAGCATGTCCGCACGCAGGCCGTCGATCGAGACCAGCAGCAGTTTCGGCGTAGTGGCCACAACCGCAGCGGCGCCGGCGGCAGCCGCCGTTGGCGGCGTGGGCGTGGGCGGAGCGCTGGCACAGCTGGTCAGCGCGAGGGCGGCGGCAAGCGCCAGCGAAAGGCGAACGGAAATCATCGGCCCATGATAGTCCGCCGCAGTGACGCGGCGAAGACAACCGATGGCACGGTCAGGCGAACAGCGGCTGCGTGCGCGATTCGAGTTCGAGCAATGCGGCCTTGGTTTCCAGGCCGCCACCGAAACCGGTAAGTGCGCCGCTGCTGCCGATCACGCGGTGGCAGGGCAGCACGATGGGCAGTGGGTTGCGTCCGTTGGCTGCGCCCACCGCGCGGCTGGCCGTGGGCTGGCCGATGTGGCGTGCCAGCTGCACGTAGCTCCAGGTTTCGCCGAACGGAATGTCGGCCAGCGCCTTCCATACGCGCAGCTGGAACCCGGTGCCGTGCGGGGCCAGGGGCAGTTCGAAGCCGCTGCGTTCGCCGCGCAGATACTGCAGCAGCTGGGTGCGCGCTTCGCGCAGCGCATGCGCATCGCGCTGCCACTGTGCGCGGCCCTTGGCGTCGTAGCGGTTGTTTTCGAACAGGATGTGGTGGATGCCCTGGCTGTCGCCGGCGACGGTCAGGGCGCCGATGGGGCTGTCGAAGGTGTCGTAGAGCAGGTTCATGCGGTTACTCCGAAGCGGACGTGGCCAGATGCCACAGGTGCAGCACGGCGTACGCACGCCAGGGCCGCCAGGCCTGCGAACGGGCCTCGGTGGCACGCTCGGTCAGGCGGGTATCACCGCCCAGCACCTGCTGCAGCACCAGGTCGCCGGCGGGGAAGGCATCGGGCAGCGCCAAGGCGCGCAGCGCGATGTAGTGCGCGGTCCACGGCCCGATCCCGGGCAGCGCCACGCAGCGTTCGATGAAGGTATCCAGGCGCTGGCCGGCATGGAAATCCAGCCTGCCGTCGGCGACGGCGGCGGCCACCGCGCGCACGGTGGCCGCTCGGGTGCGCGGCAGGCCGATGCCTTCCAGCGGCGCGTCGGCCAGCTGCTGCGGCGTGGGGAACTGGCGGTCCAGGCCCTCGGGCATGCCGTCCAGCGCGGTGCCGAAGCGGTCTACCACGCGCCGCGCCAGGGTGATGGCCGCGGCCACGCTGACCTGCTGGCCCAGCACGGCGCGCACCGCCACTTCGAAGCCATCCCAACCGCCGGGTACGCGCAGCCCGGGACGTGCGGCGATACCGCGCGCAAGCAGCGGATCCTGGCCGAGCGTGGCGTGCACGATGCGCAGGTCCGCGTCCAGGTCGAAAATCCGCCGCACCCGGCGCACGATGCCGGGGATCGCGCGCGGATCGACCTGGCCCAGCTGCAGCAGCAGCTCGGGCCGGCGCGGGTCGGCGGTGACCCGGATCACCGAGGGGCGTTCGGCCGGGCCGATCACGCGCTGGTAGCTGGTGTCGTCGATCTGCTCGATGCCGGGAATGCAGCGGCGGCGCAGGAAGCCCAGCATCGCGGCAAAATCCAGCGGCGGCCGGTAGCCCAGGCGCAGGGTCAGCGCGCCGTCGGCCAGCACGCCGCGCTGGCGCCGGATCGCGGTGGGCGGCATGCCGCAGCCTTCCACGAACGCGGCGTTGAATCGGCGCAGGCTGTTGTAGCCGGCGGCCATGGCCACGTCGGTGACCGGCAACGCGGTTTCGGTCAGCAGCTGCTTGGCCAGCAGCAGCCGGCGGGTAGCGTGGATCTGCGCCGGGGCCGCGCCCAGCCGCGCCACGAACAGCCGCTGCAGCTGGCGCGCGCTCAGGCCGAGCCGGGCGGCCAGGTCGCCCACCGCCGCATCCTGCAGGAAGCCATCGTGGATCAGCGCCAGAGCACGCTGCAGGGTTTCGTTGCTGAGTGCGTCCTGCGCCTCCGGGGCCAGTTCCGGCCGGCAGCGCAGGCAGGGGCGGAAGCCGGCCGCCGCCGCAGCGGCGGCGGTGGGGTAGTAGTCGACATTGACCGGCTTCGGCGCCGGCGCCGGGCATACCGGACGGCAGTAAATGCCGGTGCTGCGCACGGCAGTGAAGAACACGCCGTCGAAGCGCGCATCGCGGGCCAGGCGGGCGCTTTCGCAGGCGGCGTAGTCCAGGGGCAGGGCGGTGTCCATGGAGCCCAGTCTATGCGCCCGGCCAGGGCCCGGCTCGCCGTTTTCGGACAGCAATGCCGGGCACGCCCAGTGCGGTTCAGGGCAGGTTCCCGCGATGCCGGCCGGGCGCACTAGACTGTGCCTTCATGTGCCGTTTTCGGCACGCCCTTTGTCTGGAAGCCGGGTGTCCATGCTGCTCAAGTCGTGCGGGTTGTTGCTGTTGTGCCTGGGGCTGGCCGCCTGCAGCCAGCTGGAGAACCCCGGCAACGTCACCGCCGCCGACAAGGCGGTGCGGGCGCAGACCGCCGACGGCGACCACATGGTGTCGTTCAACGCCGCCGATGCACCGCCCGCGCCACCGCCGCCGCCCCGCAAGGGCGAGCAGGGCTGGCCCACGGTAGCGCTGGACAACGGCAAGGCCTGGCTCAGCTGCGACACCGAGTACGCCAACGACGGCGGCGACGGCGCCGCGTTGGAGGCGCTGGACCGGGCGAGCCTGGAAGCGGCCATCGCCCCGTGCGTGGAACGTGGCCTGCTGCGCGTGCGCTACGCGGGCAAGATCAATCCCGGGTTCGCCGAACTGGTGGCGCGGATCGCGCTGGTGGCCGACGCCCAGCGCGTCTCGCGGCGCATCCTGGACCTGGATTCCAGCGGTGGCCAGGTCGAAGCGGCGATCGTGGCCGGTGACCGCATCGGCGAATCCAACTGGACCATCTGGGTGCGCGAAGGCTCGGTCTGCCACAGCGCCTGCGTGTTCGTGCTGGCGGCCGGTGACAACCGGCTGGTGTCGGGCAAGGTCGGCATCCACCGCATGATGCGGATCAGTTCCAAGGCGACCTCGCGTGCCGAGCTCAACCTGGAACTCCACGAGGTCTACGACAACGTCAAGGATTACCTGCAGCGCAACGGCGTGGCCGTCGGCGTGGCCGACCTGATGATGACCGTGCCCAACCGCAGCCTGCGCCTGCTCAGCAGCGAGGAGCTGCGCCAGTTCGGCCTGGACGGCACCAATGCGGTGCAGGACGACCTGGAGCGGATCAAGCAGATGCGCAAGTGCGGTGACGATTTCGTGCGCCGCAAGGATGCCTTCCTGGTCGCCTTCGACCAGGAGTGCAAGCGCGAAGGCAGCGAACTGGACGTGATTACCCGCTGCGGACAGACGCTCAAGCAGCGCTTCGGCTTCCCGGATGTGACCTGCCCGGACGAAAGCCCGCTGTCGGAAATCGATGTGTCCACGCTGTTGCCCACCGGCGGGAAGCCGCGTGATGCGGTGGCCGAACGCACCGCCAGCGACGCCGACCAGCCCCCCGCCGAGGCGGCCGAACGCAACTGACGGCCTGCTCACGGCATTCCCGTAGACTGCAATGCAGTCCACTGCTGCCTACGGTGTCCCGATGCGCGTTCCGCTGCTGCTGTCGCTCCTGCTTCCCGCCGTTGCCCTGGCCCAGACCCCGCCGCCGGCCACTCCGGCCCCGGCGCCCGCACGCCCCGCACAGGTCGCCCCGGCCGCACCGGCACGCCCGGCCTTGACCCCGCAGCAGCAGGCGCAGGTGCAGAAGCAGGACCAGGAAATGGCCGCGGCGGGCTTGAAGGTGGCGACCCTGGTTGACACCGGTCGCGCTGCCGAGGCCTGGAAGGGTGCTTCCGAGGTGGCCCGCAAGTCCGTTACCGAACAGGCCTTCGTGGCCCAGCTCGACGGCGACCGCAAGCGCCTCGGCGCGCTGCTCTCGCGCGGGCAGCCCGTGGTGACCCGGGTCAAGTACAAGGCCGGCGCGACCGTGCCCGAGGGCCTCTACATCAACGTCAGTTTCCCCACCAAGTTCGCCAACAACGCCCAGCCGGTTCGCGAGCTGGTGTCGTTCCGCTTCGATGAAGACAAGGTCTGGCGTCTGGCCGGCTACAGCGTCCGCGCCGCCGCGCCCTGACCGCAGGAGAAATGCATGGGTATCGAGATCCAGATGCTGGGTTGGGCCATCGTGCTGGGCCTGGTGCAGGTGATGATCGCCGCAGGCGCGGTCACCCGCGAACGCGGCTTGGCCTGGAATGCCTCGGCCCGCGACGGCGTCGCGCCGCCGCCGGGGCCGCTGGCGGCACGCCTGCAGCGGGCGCAGGCCAACTTCCTGGAAACCTTCCCGTTCTTCGCCGCCGCCGTGCTGGCGGTAGTGCTCACCCAGCGCCAGGACAGCACCACCGCGCTGGCGGTGCAGCTGTATTTCTGGGCGCGGCTGGTCTACGTGCCGCTGTATGCCGCCGGCATTCCCTACGTGCGCAGCCTGGTCTGGGTGGTTTCGATGCTGGGCATCGTGCTGTTGCTGTGGCGCCTGCTGCACGGGCTGGCGTGAACCGGCGCCGACGCGGCTGATCCAGATCAAGAGCGTGCCTGCCCGCGAGCGGTAAGCTCGGTCGTGGACACGCAACGGAAACGGATCATGCAGGACGATCGCGGAGTGCAGGCAGTGGAGGTGCTGGTGGTGGGCGCTGGGCCGGCGGGGCTGTGTTTCGCCCGCGCGCTGGCCGGCAGCGGCCTGCGGGTGGCGGTGGTGGAGCAGCAGCCGCGCGCGGCGCTGGCCGAGGCCGCCTTCGACGGGCGCGAGATCGCGCTCACCCATGCCTCTCGGCACATCCTGGAGCAGCTGGGCCTGTGGCAGCGGCTGGACCCCGCTGAAATTTCGCCGTTGCGCGACGCCAAGGTCATGGATGGGGGTTCACCGTTCGCATTGACCTTCGCTGCGCGCGACGCGCACGGCAGCGACCTGGGCTGGCTGGTGCCCAATCACCTGATCCGCCGCGCGGCATGGGACAGCGTGCAGGGCCAGGCCGACCTGGAGATCCTCGACCAGTGCAGCGTGCGCGGTATCGTGCCCGGTGCGCTTCACAGCGAGGTGACCCTTGCCGATGGGCGCCGGCTGCAGGCGCGGCTGGTGGTGGCGGCCGACAGCCGGTTCTCGTCCACCCGGCGCATGCTGGGCATCGGCGCGCGCATGCGCGATTTCGGCAGATCGATGCTGGTCTGCCGGATGCAGGTCGAGGTGCCGCACCAGCACACTGCGTGGGAGTGGTTCGGCTATGGCCGCACCATGGCGCTGCTGCCGCTCAACGGCGACCAGGCCTCGGCGGTGATCACCCTGCCACCGCGTGAAATCGAAACGCTGCTGGCGCAGGATGCGGCGACCTTCGGACGCAGCATCAGTGCTTGTTTCGAACACCGCCTGGGCGCGATGACGCCGGTGGCGCGGCCCCATGCGTACCCGCTGGTGGGGGTCTACGCCACTGCGTTCGTGGGCGCGCGCTGCGCGCTGATCGGCGATGCCGCGGTGGGCATGCACCCGGTCACCGCGCACGGTTTCAACCTGGGCCTGCAGAGCCAGGACCGGTTGGCCGCGATCCTGCGCCGGGCGGCCGGGCGGGGTACCGATATCGCCGCTCCGGCCGGTCTGGCCGCCTACGAGCGGGGGCACCGGCTGGCCTCACGGCCGCTGTACGAGGCGACCAATGCGATCGCCACGCTCTATACCGATGACCGCCTGCCGGCGCGGGTGCTGCGTCGGGCGGGGCTGCGGCTGGCCCACGGGGTGGCGCCGTTCCGGCAGCTGATTGCCGCGCACCTCACCGGCAGGTGACCACCGTTGGACCTCACCGGTAGGTGACGACCGTTGGTCGTCACACGGGATCAGGGGGCGTCGCTGTCGGCGATGACGTTGATCACGGTGTCGCCGAACTGGACCTGCTGGCCGCCGCGGATCTTGCAGGCCTTGCGCAGCTCCACTTCGCCGTCAACGAGCACCTGGCCGTCGCCGATCACGGTCTTGGCTTCGCCGCCGCTGGTCACCAGGTCGGCCAGCTTCAGCAGCTGCTTCAGTTCCACATACTCGCTGTCCAGTTCAAATTCGAGGGTCTGCATGGAGCGGGGTATCCTGTGAAGGGGCGCGGAGCGGGGCCGCGCCGAAATCGGGCGCATATTGTGCGCCAGCACGCGGCGTTTACCGCCTCCGTGCTGAAATCTGTACACGTGGTTCAGGATTCATGCGGTATCATCGCGCCCTGAGCGAGTGAATTCTCCTCCGACCGAGCAGCGCCAGGGCACGCGATAAGAAAGGGCGCCCAAAGCGCGGACCATCCCCTTTTTTATGCCACTGCCACGTAAAACGGTAGTGGCTTCGGAGTTCCCCATGTCCCAAGAATCCCCCACGCCGCTGCTGTTCGCAGACCTCGGCCTGTCCGACGCTGTGATGAAGGCCGTTGCCGCCGTCGGCTATGAAACCCCGTCGCCGATCCAGGCCGCCACCATCCCGGCGATGCTGGAAGGCCGCGACGTGCTGGGCCAGGCCCAGACCGGTACCGGCAAGACCGCCGCCTTCGCGCTGCCGGTCCTGTCCAACCTGGATTTCAACCAGGCCAAGCCGCAGGTGCTGGTGCTGGCGCCCACCCGTGAACTGGCCATCCAGGTCGCCGAGGCGTTCCAGACCTACTCCTCGGGCATCCCCGGTTTCCGCGTACTGCCGGTCTACGGCGGCCAGCCGTACGGCCAGCAGCTGCAGGCCCTGCGCCGTGGCGTGCACGTCATCGTGGGCACCCCGGGCCGCGTGATCGATCACCTCGATCGCGGCACCCTGGACCTGTCCGAGCTGAAGACCCTGGTGCTGGACGAAGCCGATGAAATGCTGCGCATGGGCTTCATCGACGACGTCGAAGCCGTGCTGAAGAAGCTGCCGGAAACCCGCCAGGTGGCGCTGTTCTCGGCCACCATGCCGTCGCAGATCCGCCGCATCGCGCAGACCTACCTGAAGAACCCGGCCGAAGTCACCATCGTCAGCAAGACCACCACGTCGGCCAACATCCGCCAGCGTTACTGGTGGGTGAGCGGCATGCACAAGCTGGACGCGCTGACCCGCATCCTGGAAGTGGAACCGTTCGACGCGATGATCATCTTCTCGCGCACCAAGGCGGCCACCGAAGAACTGGCGGAAAAGCTGCAGGCCCGTGGCCTGGCCGCTGCCGCCATCAACGGCGACATGCAGCAGGCGCAGCGTGAGCGCACCATCGGCATGCTGAAGGAAGGCAAGCTGGACATCCTGGTGGCCACCGACGTGGCCGCGCGCGGCCTGGACGTGGAGCGCATCAGCCACGTGCTGAACTACGACATCCCGTACGACACCGAAAGCTACGTGCACCGTATCGGCCGTACCGGCCGTGCCGGCCGCACCGGCGATGCGATCCTGTTCGCCACCCCGCGCGAAAAGGGCATGCTGCGTGCGATCGAGCGCGCCACCCGCCAGCCGATCGAAGAGATGCAGCTGCCGAGCGTGGACGCGGTCAACGACACCCGCATCAACAAGTTCATGAGCCGCATCAGCGATGCGCTCGATGCCGGCGGCACCGAGTTCTACCGCGACCTGCTGCAGAAGCTGGAAGGCGAGAAGAACGTGCCGGCGATCGACATCGCCGCCGCGCTGGCCAAGCTGCTGCAGGGCGATTCGCCGTTCCTGCTGACCCCGCCGGTGCGTGGTGCCCGTGAAGAGCGTGCGCCGCACCCGCGTGCCGACCGCAACGACCGTGGCGAGCGCCCGGCGCGTTTCGAACCGCGCTTCGAGCGTGGCCCGCGCCGTGAAGACGACCGCGGCCCGCGTCCGCCGCGTCCGGAAGGCGATTTCGGCGGCAACGACGGTGGCTTCGAACGTGCCCCGCGCCGTGAAATCGCCCCGCGTGGCGAGCCGGAACCCGGCATGGAAACCTTCCGTATCGAAGTGGGCCATGTGCACGGGGTCAAGCCGGGCAACATCGTCGGCGCGATCGCCAATGAAGCCGGGCTGGAAAGCCGCTTCATCGGCCGCATCGACATCCGTGACGACTTCTCGATCCTGGATCTTCCGGCGGAAATGCCGGCCGACCTGCTCAGCCACCTGAAGAAGGTATGGGTGTCGGGCCAGCAGCTCCAGATGCGCAAGGTCGAGCCGGGTGAAGACACCGCAGGCTCGGGTTCGGCACGCCCGCCGTTCAAGCCGAAGTTCGGCCGCGGCGGCAAGCCGGGCGGTCCGGGTGGTCACCGTGGCCCGGGTGGTCCGGGCGGCAACGACCGTCCGCCGCGTCGTGACGGCTTCAAGCCGCGCGGTCCGCGCAACGGCTGATAGCTCCACATCGCCGCAGCCAACAACGCCAGCCTTCGGGCTGGCGTTGTCGTTTCAGCTACCTGACCGATGTGACGGCGAAACTTCGCGCCGTTTCAACAAGGCTGGACCTAGCCTGCAATCACAGGGGACTATGCCAAGCACCCATGGGCGCCGGAGGGATCTGCGATGCTGGGAGGCAGCAGGGATGTAGGCAGTACCGCCGTGCCGCATGTAACGCGGGGCTTGACCCTGCGGTTCGTGCTGCTCACCGGCATGGCGGTCGGGCTGGTGGGGTTGTCGGCGCTGATCCAGGAACTGCAGGGCGCCTCCACCGCCTGGATCGTGGGGCAGAGCCATTGGTCGCGCAGCCAGCAGCATGCCTCCTTCGCGCTGGAGCGATACCTCACCTCGGGCAACCCGGCCGCACTGGCCGAAGCGCGCGCGGCGCTGCAGGTGCCGCTGGGTGACCTGGACGCACGCCGCGCGCTGGAACAGGACGACGTGGATATCGCGCGGGCGCGGCGCGGCTTCCTGCAGGGCGGCAACCAGCCGGGCGACATCAACCGGCTGATCCTGTCGTTCCGCTACCTGGGGCATCTCGGTTACTTCCGTGATGCGGTGCACCTGTGGCAGCAGACCGACCATGGCCTGGCGCAGCTGCAGGCAATGATGGACAGCGCCGAAGCGATGCACGCAGACGGCCGCGTAGAGCCTGCCATGCGCGAAGCATTGCTGGTCCAGCTGCAGGCGCTGGACCGCAGCCTGCAGGCGCAGGCCCGCGCCTTCTCGCTGGCGCTGCTCAATACGGCTTCCATCGTGCGCATGGTCACGCTGGCTGTCGGTGGCCTGTCAGTCCTGCTGATCACCCTGGTTGCCGTACTGCTGTCACGACGCGTGCGCCATGACCTGATCGACACCGAAAGCCGCTTCCGTGCCGCGTTCTACCAGGCCACGGTGGGCATGCTCAAGCTGGACCACGCCGGGGGCATAGTCGAAGCCAACCAGGCCATGGCCGATATCCTCGGCTATCGCCGCGACGCGCTGCTGGGGATGGAGCTGCCGGAACTGCTGGTGGATGGCGAGCTGGTGCTCGACGAGGCCGGCGACATCGACTGGCCGCGCCAGCTGCGCCCGGGCGAACTGCGCTTCCGGCATGCCGACGGCGGCCTGCTATGGGGGCGTTGGAGCGGCACCCTGGTGCGCAGCCCCGGCCGTGAGGTCTCGGTGTTCGCGATCATTGAAGACGTCTCGCAGAACCACGCGCTGGCCCGCGAGGTCGAGCACCACGCCAGCCACGATCCGCTGACCGGGCTGGTCAACCGCCGCGAGATCGAACGCCTGCTGGAACTGGCGCTGCTGGATGTGCGCAGCGATGGTGGGACCCACAGCCTGTGCTACCTGGACCTGGATTATTTCAAGCTGGTCAACGATGGCCTTGGCCACGCGGCCGGTGACCAGTTGCTGCGCGGCTTTGCCGATTATCTGGAAGGTGCGGTGCGCGAAGGGGACTGGGTGGGCCGCATGGGCGGTGACGAGTTCGCGATGTTCCTGGCCGACGCCCGCCAGGAAGAAGCCAAGCAGGTGTTGCAGCGGATCGCACGCAACCTGGGCCAGGCCGGATTCCAGCGCGACGACGGGCTGCCGCGGGTCAGCTGCAGCATCGGGGTGGTCGAAATCACCGCAGAGGTGGCGGACGTGAACTGGCTGATGAGCGCGGCCGACAGCGCCTGCTATGCGGCCAAGCAGGCCGGGCGCAACCGCGTGCATTGTTTCAACGAGAACCGGATGGCGCTGGAAGAGCGGCTGCTGGAAGCAGACCGGCTGGCGCATGTGTCCAGCGCGATCGCCGAAAACCGCATGCTGCTGTACGCCCAGCGCATCGAGCAGGTGGGCGACCCGGGCTTCCTGCATTACGAAGTGCTGGTGCGCATGCGCGGTACCGACGGCCAGCTGCAGGGCCCGGGCGATTTCATGCCGGCCGTGGAGCGCTATGGCATGGGCATGGCGCTGGACCGGCACGTGCTGGGGCTGCTGTTCCGCCACCTGCAGCTGTGCCCGGCGCATGTGCAGCGGCTGGGCCTGTGCAACGTGAACGTATCGGCGCAGTCGATCGCCGAGCCGACGTTCCTGGCCTTCGTCTGCGACCTGCTCGAGCGCAACCGCGGGCTGGCGCGCAAGCTGTGTTTCGAGATCACCGAGACTGCGGCGATCAGCAACCTGGACCAGGCGCGCAGCTTCGTCGAAGGGGTCAAGGCGCGGGGCTGCCGGGTGGCACTGGACGACTTCGGTGCCGGGCTGTCCTCGTTCGGCTACCTGCGCCAGCTGCCGGCGGACATGCTCAAGATCGATGGGGTGTTCGTGCGCGACATGGATATCGATCCGGTCAGCCGTGCCACGGTGCGCGCCATCACCGAAATCGGCCGCGAGCTGCACATGAGCGTGACCGCCGAGTGGGTGGAGTCCGAAGAGATCGCCGCGCAGCTGCGGGCGCTCGGGGTGGAAGGGCTGCAGGGGTATGCCATCGAACGGCCGATGCCGCTGGAAAAGCTCACCCAGCCCTCGCTGTGGCGGGAAACCCCGGTGCCGTCCAGCCGCCTTTCCTGAACTGTGACGTGCACCGGCGCGTCTTCTTGCGATAATCGCCACGGGGACGCCATGCGGTGTGCATGGCGGTGCAGGGCGACAGGGTGATGGTGTGAGGCGCAGCGACGGCGGGATGCAGGGGATGAGCGGGGCCATCAGGTGGCTGACCGGCCTGGTATGGCTGCTGCTGTCGGCCACGGCGTTGGCCGGCACGGCGCAGGTCGGCCGTGATGTGCTGCTGCTGGGCGCCGCCACCGACCAGCAGGCCCCGCAGCGCCCCTGCTCACCGGAGGTGCTGGCCCATCACCAGGACATCCTTTCGATTCCGGCGCCTGCAGGCGGCTGGTCCGGTGCGCCACAGGCGGTGGATGTATTCGGGGTGCTGACCGGAGAGGTACGGATCAGTCACGGCGACCGCCAGATCTGCGGCAGCATGCACGACGCGCGCACCCGGGATTCGCGCTTCCGCGCCGGGGTCGGCATGGTGGTGGTGCCCAAGGCCGGCGAGCGCGAGCCGATCATCGTGTCATGGGCCGCCCCGCTGAAGCCGCGCTGGATTCCGACCGTCCGGCTGGGCGCGCCCAGCCCGGTGCAGCAGAACGATACCGCCCGC
The DNA here is from genome assembly GCF_034044835.1 of Stenotrophomonas sp. CFBP8994. Taxonomy (NCBI): domain Bacteria; kingdom Pseudomonadati; phylum Pseudomonadota; class Gammaproteobacteria; order Lysobacterales; family Lysobacteraceae; genus Stenotrophomonas; species Stenotrophomonas sp. CFBP8994. The sequence goes on from NZ_JAXCWT010000005.1 coordinate 354,091, forward strand.
CTGCTGGTGCGCGCGGCCTGCATCGCGGTGGCAATCGCACTGGCGCTGTCGGCGCTGATGGGGTTCGTGACCGCCCGCGACCGCACCTTCCTTTATTACGTGGCGATCTGCGCGGTGTTCGTGCTGTGGCAGGCGGTGCTGGGTGGCCTCAGCGGGTACCCCGAGCCGTGGTTGCCGGTGCACGACCGCGCGTCGTGGTGGCTGGTGGCGCTGAGCACCTTCGCGCTGGCGCTGTTGCTGCCGATCCTGTGGCGGCTCAACGGCGGCGCCCGGTTGTGGCCGGGCTCAGGCACCGGCCAGCGCGCTGTGCTGTGGGGACTGGTGCTGGCCGGGTTGTGCGTGCCATGGATGGGCACGGCCGGGCTGGCCTGGATGGCGGCTGCGCTGGAAGCAGTGTTCGTGCTGGGCTGCGTGGTCTGCCTCGGGGTGGGTCTGTGGGCGGTGGTGCAGCGCGATGGCTATGCGGCGGCGGGGCTGTTCGCGCTGGCACCGTGGTGGATCCTGATCATCGCCGACGCGCTGCACGCACACTGGCTGACCGCGTACCGGATCGAGGCGCTGCAGCTGTCGGCGACCTGGTTCCTGATGATGGCCGCCTATGCGCTCAACCTGCGCCTGGGCCGGCTGCGCCAGCAGCGCGACGAGATGCGCCAGCTGGCCGATACCGATGCGTTGACCGGCCTGCCCAACCGCCGCCACGGGCTGCACCTGCTGGCCCGTCATCTGGAACGGGCGGGCGCGGAGCAGCTGCCGCTGGCGATCGGCTTCCTGGACATCGATCTGTTCAAGGACATCAACGACCGCTTCGGCCACGAGGTCGGCGACCAGGTGCTGGTGGCAGTGGCGCGTGGCCTGCGCGGCGCGGTGCGGGTGCAGGACGACGTGATCCGCATGGGCGGCGAGGAATTCCTGGTGCTGTTGCCGGGCGCCAGCCACGGCGCGGCACTGGCACGGCTGGAAAGCGTGCGCCGGCAGATTCCGGCGGTGACCGCGCCGCTGGGCATTTCCGGGCTGGCGGTGACGGTCAGCATCGGGCTGGCGGTGCTGCGCCCGGGCCGTGATGACCTGGCGGGGCTGCTGCGGCGCGCCGACCATGCGATGTACCGGGCCAAGCGTGCGGGGCGCAACCAGGTCTGCGACGGTGAACAGGCGCTGCCGGCGGATGATCCGCTGGTCGCCTGATGCCGCGCCGGACGGGGTTTTGCCGGATAATGGCGCGATGACAACCCGACTCAACAAGTTCATTGCCGAAACCGGCTTCTGTTCCCGGCGTGAAGCCGACCGCATCATCGGCGAGCGCCGCGTCACCGTGAACGGCCACCCGGCCGGTACCGGTGCGGTGGTGGGCGAGGGCGACGTGGTGCTGGTCGACGGCCAGCCGCTGCGCGCGCGCGAGGCAAAAAAGGCCGGTGGCCGCCGTCATGTGTACATCGCGCTGAACAAGCCGGTGGGCATCACCTGCACCACCGAAAGTGCGGTGAAGGGCAACATCGTCGATTTCGTCGGCCATGAGCAGCGCATCTTCCCGGTCGGCCGGCTGGACAAGGATTCGGAAGGCCTGATCCTGATGACCAGCAACGGCAACATCGTCAACCAGATCCTGCGCGCGGAGAACAACCACCAGAAGGAATACCTGGTGGCGGTGAACAAGCCGGTGACCGACGAGTTCCTGCGCGGCATGGCGCGCGGGGTGCGCATCCATAATGAAACGACGCTGCCGTGCCGGGCCTCGCGCATCGCCAAGTTCGGCTTCCGGATCGTGCTGCAGCAGGGCCTGAACCGGCAGATCCGGTTGATGGCGGCGGCGTTCGATTACCGGGTGACCCAGCTGCGCCGGGTGCGCATCGACAACGTCAAGATCGGGGCGCTCAAGCCGGGCCAGTGGCGCAACCTGACCGATGCGGAATTGAAGGGGCTGCTGCCGCAGCAGCAGGACTGGTAGGTCCTGCACCGGCGGGTAACCTTTGCCTCGGGTGATCGGGCTAGACTGTGGCCAGCTCCCGGATTCGACCCGCTGCATGATCAAGCCCGAGAAGCCCGTCAACGAGGCGGTTCGCCTGGCGGCACTGTATCGCTACCGCATCCTGGATTCGGAGAAGGAAAAGTCCTTCGAGGATCTGGTGACCATCGCCAAGGCGGTGTGTGGCGCCTCCATGGCGGCGGTCACGCTGATCGACGCCGAACGCCAATGGTTCAAATCCATCCAGGGAACGGAGGCGCAGGAGCTGCCACGCTCGGAGTCGATGTGTGGCCATGCGATCCTGCAGCCGGAACAGGTGATGGTGGTCGAGGATGCGCAACGCGATGTCCGCTTCCATGACAATCCCATCGTGACCGGTGACCCGAAGGTGCGCTTCTACGCGGGGGCGCCGCTGGTGAGTACGGAGGGGTTGCCGCTGGGCACGTTGTGCGTGTTCGATCCGCAACCGCAGCGGTTGGATGCGCAGCAGACCGAGGCGCTGGCGGCGCTGTCGCGGCAGGTGATGCTGGTGATGGAGCTGCGCCGGTTTGCGCTGGACATCCAGACCCACATGGTGGAGCGCGACGATTACGAGCGGTTGCTGGGCGAGTACCACGACGTGCTGCTGGCGCAGAACGCGGATCTGGCCGAGCAGAGCCGGACGGATGTGCTGACGGGGCTGCCGAACCGGCGCGCGATGGCGGTGGCACTGGATGCGTCGGTATTGGATGCGGACGGGCAGCCACGGCAGACGGCGGTGGCCCTGGTGGATATCGATCATTTCAAGCAGATCAACGATTTCAACGGGCACGCGACCGGCGACCGGGTGCTGGCGGAGTTGGGGGTGCTGCTCCGGGCGCAGTTCTCGGGCCGCGGGCTGGCGGCGCGCTATGGCGGGGAGGAGTTCGTGGTGCTGATGCCGGATACGGACCTGCGCACGGCGGAGTTGCAGTGCGATTTCCTGCGGATGGCGGTTTCCGACCTGCCGCTGGGGTTCCCGGTGACAGTCAGTATCGGGGTCGCGGCGCATCGTTCAGGTGACACCGTGGAGCAGACGCTGGAGCGGGCGGATGCGGCCTTGTACCGGGCGAAGGGTAATGGGCGGAATCGGGTTGAGCTTGCTCCCTGAGATCTAAAGCCTGGGCTGCTGGACTCCCTGGTTTGGCTGGCGGGGGTGGGTTTGCGGGACACGCTGCAAGTCCCGCTCCGCGGCCCGGCCCAGCCGCCAGCGGCTTTGCGTTCAGTCGCACGCGAGGCAGTGCCTCGCAAGCAGTGCGCCTTCACCCATGTAAGCTCGTTCGCGCCATCCATGGCGCTCTACGGTCCCGCAAACCCACCACCGCCAGCCTTTGACAGTGTGCCGGTGATTCGCTGAAAAGCCGTAGAGCCGGGCCGTGCCCGGCGGCTTTGGCGTGACGATTGACGGGGTCAATTGCGCCATCAATCGCAATACCTGCGACCTATCGCTGTCATCCTGCACGCCTGTATCCCTGCGGAGTCCTTCCGTGCTGCAGACCCTCGCCATTTCCAACTACCGTTCCCTGCACGATCTTGTCGTGCCGATGGGGGCATTGAACCTGGTCACCGGTGACAACGGCAGTGGCAAGTCCAGCCTGTACCGCGCGCTGCGGCTGCTGGCCGATACGGCGCGGGGAGGAGTGACGCCGTCGCTGGCGCGGGAGGGCGGGTTCCAGTCGGCGCTGTGGGCCGGTCCGGAGCGGTTGGACCGGCGGATGCTGTCGGGCGAGGTGCCGGTGCAGGGCGGACCGCGGCAGGCATCGGTCGCGCTGCGGCTGGGTTTTGCGGCGGATGATTTCGGGTATGCGATCGATCTGGGCTACCCAGTGGCCGATTCGCATTCGATGTTCAACCTGGACCCGCAGATCAAGTGCGAGAGCATCTGGGCCGGGCCGTTCCTGCGCAGCAGCAACGTGCTGGTGGAGCGGCGCGGGGCGATGGTGCGGCGGCGCAGTGGGCGCAGCTGGGAGGTGCTGGAATCGAACCTGTCGGTGCACGAAAGCTTGTTTACGCAGGTGGCCGATCCGCAGCGGATGCCGGAGGTGCTGCGGCTGCGCGAGACGCTGCGCAGCTGGCGCTTCTATGATCATTTCCGCAGTGACCGGGATGCGCCGGCGCGGCAAGCGAGCCTGGCCACGCGTACGCCGGTGCTGAGCCACGATGGGCATGACCTGGCGGCGGCGTGGCGGACGATCGTGGAAATCGGCGATTCCGATGCGCTGGCGGCAGCGCTGGACGATGCGTTCCCCGGGGCGCGGGTCTACATCGAGCCGAGTGAGGATCACCTGAGCCTGAAGTTCCACCAGCCCGGTCTGCTGCGGCCGCTGGGCGCGGCGGAGCTGTCCGACGGGACCTTGCGCTATCTGTTGCTGATCGCGGCGCTGCATACGCCGCGCCCGCCGCCGTTGATGGTGCTCAACGAGCCGGAAACCAGCCTGCATCCGGACCTGCTGCTGGCACTGGGGCGGTTGATCATCGGGGCGGCGGCGCGCAGCCAGGTGTGGGTGGTGTCGCATGCGAGCCGGTTGATCGCGGCGCTGCGCGAGGCAGAGCCGTGCACGTCGATCGCGCTGGAAAAGCAGATGAGCCGTACGACGCTGGTGGGCCAGGGCGTGCTGGACGCGCCGGCATGGTACTGGCCCGAACGCTGATGCCGGAAGCGTTGGCCCGTAAAAAAAGGATTGGTGAAATGGATCGGTGAAATGGATCGGTGAAACGGATTGGTGAAACGGATCGGTGAAACGGATCGGGAAAACGGATCGGGAAAACGGATCGGAAAACGGATCGGAAAACGGATCGGGAAAACGGATCGGGAAAACGGATCGGGAAACGGATCGGGAAAACGGATCGGAAAACGGATCGGGAAAACGGATCGGAAAACGGATCGGAAAACGGATCGGGAAAACGGACCGGAAAACGGATCGGTAGAGCGGACTGTTAGTCTGCTGCTTTTCGCGCGAAAGGCAGCCGACTAACAGTCGGCTCTACCCGCCGGCTCCACCCGCCGGCTCCACCCGCCGCGCGGGTTCCGGTTCGTCACTCGGCGATGTTGCGCGCTTCGGCGGTGCCCAGGATCTCGGGATGCTGCACTTTCTTGCGCCGGTTCAACAGCGGGTGCAGGAAGACCGCGCCGACGATGATCGCCACGCCGGCATAGAACAGCGGGGTGAGTTCACGCTGTTCGCTCAGCAGGACCATGGCCAGCAGGATCGCGTAGACCGGTTCGAGGTTGGTGACCAGCTGCACGGTGTAGGCGCTGAGGTGGCGCAGCGCAACCAGCGCCAGGGCGAACGGCAGCAGGGTGCACACGCCGGCCAGGGCCAGCAGCAGCATCCCGTCGCGCAGGTCGGGTATCACCCACAGCGGGCTGGCCAGCGCGGGCAGCAGGAACGGCAGCAGCGGGGCGAGCAGGGTCAGGGTGACGGTGCCGGCGCCCAGTTCCACCGCAGTGACGGTGAGTGGGTCGGCGTGGCTGACCAGCCGCTTGTTGAGCGAGCCGAAGATGGCGACCAGCAATGCGGACATGGCGCCGACCAGCACGCCCAGGCGCATGCCATCAGGCACCCCGCCGACCACCAGGCCGACGCCGGGCAGCACGGCGATGCCGAAGGCCAGCTCGCGCAGCTGGAAGGGGCGCTTGGCCACCCACGGTTCAATGACGGCGGTGAACACCGGGGCCAGCGCGATGCAGGTGGCCGCCACCGAGGCATTGGCCAGCTTCACCGCGCCATAGAAGGTGAGCCAGTGCAGGGCGACCAGCGCGCCCACGCCGCAGTACCCGGCGAACAGGGCGGGGGAGAGCTGGCGCAACCCGCGCCAGACGCGTGGCAGCAGGGCCAGCATGGCCACCACCAGCAGCATGCGCCACCACACCAGCGGCAACGCGGGCAGGCTGATGAGCTTGCCGAGGATGGCGGTGATGCCCCACAGCAGCACGCAGAAGTGGATTTGCAGCAGCGCTTTGCGGGTGTCGGTCATCGGCATCCGCGTATTGTGCGTCAATCGGCAAGGCCCCGATAGCGCGGGGCCTTGCCCGGCCCTACGCGCCGACCTGCTGCAGTTGTTTCCGCAGCGCCACCGCGGCGCCCGGGTTGCGGTGCTTGGCGGCGCCGATGAACAGCATGTACACCTCGCGCGGCCCACTGGCGGGGGCGTCGGCCGCGATGTGCGGCAGGTCGGGGTTGTCGTCGCCACGCGCCCAGCGCATCGCGCGCAGGCACCACTGTTCCAGCGTGCGCTCGGGGTAGCCGGCACGCAGGTTGGCGCGCGACTGCATCAGCCTGGCGTAGATGAAATCCGCGGTGGGGTCGGCAAAGCTGGGGTAATCGGCCGAGCCGCTGAACACCAGGGCCGCGCCGTGCGCGCGCGCCACGGCCACCAGCTCCGGCGTCCAAGCCACCGGATTGCGCACTTCCAGTGCGTGCCGGAGCACCTGTGCATTGGCCTTGCCGGGGAGGGCATCGAGGAACCGATCGAACTCCTGTGCACCCGCCGGATGGGTATCGCCAAACTGCCACACCAGCGGGCCCAGGCGATCCTCCAGCGCGGTGATGCCGTTGATGAAGTTGTCGGCGCGTGCGCCGGCCGCCGCCAGGTCGTGGGTCTGGGTGATCGTGCGTGGCGCCTTGGCGGAGAATTTGAAGCCGGGCGGGGTCTGCTCGCGCCACTGCGCGTACACCGCCGGCTTCTGCGCGCGGTAGAAGGTGCTGTTGATTTCGATGCAGCCGAGCTGGCGGCTGGCATGCGCCAGCTCCTCGCGCTGCGGCAGGCCGGCGGGGTAGAACGTGCCACCGCGCCAGGCCGGGAACACCCAACCGCCGATGCCGGTATGAATCGGTCCGGGAACAGCGTGCTTCAAGCGTCGCTCTCCTTCCAGGGGTCGTAGCTGCCGAACCACCACAGGTGGCCCTCGAGGTCGCGGCAGGCATAGCCGCGGCCGCCGTAGTCCTGGTCGGCGATATCGATCGCCAGCTCGGCCCCGGCGGCGACCGCACGCTCGTAGTGGGCATCGGGGTCGGTCACGATGACGCAGGCACTCTGGGTTTCGCGGCCCTCGACTTCATCGGGTTGCACGATGAGCTTGCCCCAGTCGCCGCCGTTGTCGACCGAGCCGAGCATGATCATGCCGCGGCCGTAGACCAGTTGGGCGTGGTACACGATGTCGCCTTCGGCGTACACGGCCTGCGCGGTGAACCCGAACGCACGCTCCAGCCAGGCGATGGCCGCACGCGCGTCGCGGTAACGCAGGCAGGGAATGATGGTGGAGCCGGTGTCGGTGTCGGTGGGGAGGGTCATGGGGTACTCCGGGGTGGGCGGCTTCTGGCACAGGCGAGCCTGCGGCCGGCCGCGTTACCATCGCGCGAAACCTGGCGTAACCGGCCCGTCGGTGGCCTCGACGCCCCTGCAACATGCAACCGGAGACACTGATTGAACACATCCTGGATCGGAGGCCTTGTGCTGCTGGCGTGCGCACCCCTGGCGTCGGCAGCCGTGCCGGCCGAACTGCAGCGGCTGGATGCCACGGTGGAACGCGTGCGCAGCCAGTTCGACATTCCCGGCATCGCGGTGGCGGTGGTCAAGGACGGCAAGGTCGTCTTCGAGCGCGGCTATGGCGTGCGCGAGCTGGGCAAGCCGGCACCGGTCGAGGCCGACACCCTGTTCGCCATCGCCTCCAACACCAAGGCGTTCACGGCCACCTCGCTGAACCTGCTGGCCGAGCAGGGCAAGCTGAAGATGGACGACCGGGTGATCGACCACCTGCCGTCGTTCCGCATGTCCGATCCGTACGTGACCGGCGAAATGCGCATCCGCGACCTGCTTTCGCACCGCAGCGGGCTCAGCCTGGGCGCGGGCGACCTGCTGTTCTGGCCGACCACCACCTACAGCAACGCCGAGGTGGTGCAGCGGCTGGGCAAGGTGCCGCTGAAAGCCGGCTTCCGCGACCGCTACGCCTACGACAACATCCTGTATGCGGTGGCGCAGCAGGTGATCGAACAGGTTTCCGGGCAGTCGTATGCGGACTTCCTGCAGCAGCACATCTTCACCCCGGTGGGCATGGCCGGCACCCGCTTCAATGCCGATAACCTGAAGCCGGGCGACAAGGCCGCGACCGGGCATGCCAAGTTCGACTTCACCGACCTGCGCACGGTGGCGCCGCTGACCTGGTCCAACAACGCCGGCGCGGGCGGGGTGTATTCCAGCGTGCACGACATGGCGCGCTGGATGAACGTGCAGCTGGCGCAGGGCAAGCTGGAAAACGGCACCGCGCTGTTCAGCCCGAAGAGCCAGCAGGCGATGTGGCAGATGATCACCCCGCAGGTGGTGCCCGAACCGAGCGTGCCGGCCCTGGCTGCCGCGCGCCCGAACTTCGCCGGCTACGGCGAGGGCTGGAGCCTGAGCGACTACCGGGGGCAGAAGCTGGTGTGGCACACCGGCGGTTGGCCGGGCATGGTGTCGCGGGTGACGTTGGTGCCGGAGCAGAAGCTGGGCATCGTGGTGCTGACCAACCAGGAAGTGGGCGCGGCCTTCAACGCGATCACCATGGACGTGCTGGACGCCTATCTCAAGGCGCCGGCCACCGACTGGGTGGCGGCGTATGCCGCGGCGGTGGCCAAGGCGCAGGACAAGGCCGACGAGGGCTGGGCGGCGCACCAGGCGGCACGCGATCCGAAATCCACGCCGTCGCTGCCGCTGGCACGCTACGCCGGCACCTACCGCGACCCGTGGTATGGCGAGGTGTTCGTCGAGCAGCGCGCCGGCAAGCTGCGCCTGCGTTTCGGCAGGACGGCGCAGCTGGTGGGCACGATGGAGCACTGGCAGCACGATACGTTCATCGTGCGCTGGGACGACCGCTCGCTCAACGCCGATGCGTTCGTGAACTTCAGCCTGGATCCGGACGGCAAGGTGCGCGAGGTGCGCATGCAGGCGGTATCGTCGCTGACCGACTTCAGTTTCGATTTCCAGGACCTGGTGTTGACCCCGTGAAAACAAACGGCAGGCTGCGGTGGGATAATCGCGGCCTGCCTGTTTTCCAGGAAATGGAATGTTCCGCTGGTTCGAGTCGCTGATTCCCGTATTTCCGCCGATCGACGCGCGCATGCCGCCGCGCCGGGTGCTGCCGTTCTACCTCCACTACCTGCGCCCGGTCTGGCCGGTGCTGCTGGCCACGTTGATCGCCGGGCTGCTGCTGGCGCTGGTGGAAGTGGCCATGTTCGATTTCCTCGGCCGCATCGTCGACATGGTCAGCGAGCAGCCGGATGCGGGCTTCTTCGCCCGGCACGCCGACACGCTGCTGTGGATGGCGGCGATCACGCTGGTGGCGCGGCCGGTGCTGGTGGGCCTGCACAACCTGCTGGTCAACCAGGCCATCGTGCCGGGGTTGAGCAACCGGTCGCGCTGGCTGATGCACAACTACGTGGTTCGACAGAGCCTGTCGTTCTTCCAGAATGATTTTGCCGGCAGCATGGCCAACCGGGTCATGCAGACCGGTACGTCGCTGCGCGAGTCGGCGGTGCAGATGGTGGATTCGCTGTGGTACATCGTGGTGTACACGGGCACGGCGCTGTACCTGTTCGCGCAGGCGGACTGGCGGCTGATGATCCCGCTGGTACTGTGGTTGGCAGCCTACGTGGTGATCATGGTGTACTTCGTGCCGCGCGCGAAGGAGCGTGCCTGGATCGCGTCCGAGGCGCGCTCCAAGGCGATGGGCCGGATCGTCGATGGCTACACCAACATTCCCACGCTGAAGCTGTTCGCCCACGGCGGGCGCGAGCAGGCCTATGTGGCCGAGGCGATCGAGGAGCTGGCGGTCAAGCACCGCCGCCAGACCCGGATCACCACCGGCATGGACCTGACCATCGCGATCGTCAACGGCTTCCTGATCGCCGGTACCTGCGGGCTGGCGCTGTGGCTGTGGAGCCACGGCAACATCACGGTGGGCGCGATCACGCTGGCCACGGGCCTGGTGATCCGCATCCACAACATGTCCGGCTGGATCATGTGGACGATCAACGGCATCTTCGAGGACATCGGCACGGTGCAGGACGGCATCACCACCATTTCGCAGCCACTGAGCGTGCAGGACCGCGCCGATGCGGTGCCGCTGGTGGTGCACGAAGGCGGGGTGCAGTTCGATGACATCCACTTCCACTACGGCAAGCAGGGCGGGGTGATCGCCGGGCTGGACCTGAGCGTGAAGCCCGGCGAGAAGATCGGCCTGGTCGGCCCGTCGGGCGCGGGCAAGTCGACGCTGGTGAACGTGCTGCTGCGCCTGTACGACCTGGAAAGCGGGCACATCCGCATCGACGGCCAGGACATCGCGGCGGTCACCCAGGAAAGCCTGCGCCGGCAGATCGGCGTGGTCACCCAGGACACATCGTTGCTGCACCGCTCGATCCGCGACAACCTGCTGTACGGACGGCCTGACGCCACCGAGGAACAACTGCGTGCGGCGGTGGGCAAGGCGCGCGCTGCCGCCTTCATCGACACGCTGCGTGATGCCGAAGGGCGGCAGGGGTATGACGCGCACGTGGGCGAGCGCGGGGTGAAGCTGTCCGGCGGCCAGCGGCAGCGCATCGCGATCGCGCGGGTGCTGCTCAAGGACGCGCCGATCCTGGTGCTGGACGAGGCCACCTCGGCGCTGGATTCGGAAGTGGAAGCGGCGATCCAGGACAACCTGGACGAGCTGATGGCGGGCAAGACGGTCATCGCCATCGCGCACCGCCTGTCCACCATCGCACGCATGGACCGGCTGGTGGTGATGGACCAGGGCCGTATCGTGGAAACCGGCACGCACGCCGAACTGGTCGCCGCGGGTGGTCTGTATGCCCGCCTGTGGGCGCGGCAGACCGGTGGGTTCGTCGCGGCGGACGCTGGTTAGAGCAACAGCAACAGCACCAACTGCGGCGTTTTTGTTGTTACGTGCAGGGAAGGCCGGCGGGCAGCCATCTACGGGACACGCCGTGAACCCATCCATGGGGGCTTGGCAAAAACATCCATGTTTTTGACAGTCCCTACGAGGGCTGCCCGCCGTCCTTCCCTTCAAACATCGCGGTCGGCGGAACGGAGAGCAGCGACGCATGGCGTCGCTCTACGCGTTCGCGATGTAGGGTCGGTTCCCAAACGACTGCCGGGACGAACGCAACATCCGATGACGCATGAAAATGATCGAAACCCGTAGAGCGACGCCACGCGTCGCTGCTCTCCGTTCCCCGCCGGCTTTCCAGCTCGTAGCACCTGAAACGCTGCTCTACGCGCGAAACAAAAACGGCCCGGTAATCACCGGGCCGTTTCCATATCACGTGCCGAACCGTGGCCGGCAACCACCATCACTCGATCGGCTGGTCCAGCATGAGCTGGCGTGCGAAGCGCACCGGCGGGGCGCCGTAGGACAGCATCTGGTCGTGGTAGGCCTTCAGGTTGAACTTGTCGCCCTGCTTTTCCTGCATCGCCTTGCGCGTGTCGAAGTGCTCCTGCGCGCCGACGAAGTAGGTCGGCAGCTGCGCCGAGGTCAGCTGCGCGCGCACCCACTTGCCCGATGCCTCGCTTTCCTGCTGGAACGCATCGTGGGTCATCAGCTGCATCGCCTGCTCGCGCGTCCAGTTGTCCACGTGCACGCCCTGGTCCAGGATCGCGTTGGAGATCGTGCGCAGGTAGAACTTCAGCTGCACCAGGTGGAACAGCGGATCGTTGTCCAGGTAACCCTGCTCCTGCATCATCCGCTCGGTGTACACCGCCCAGCCTTCGGCGAACAGGCCCGAGCGCAGCACCGCACGCAGCGTCGACGGGAACTTGCCCGAATGCCAGCCTTCCAGGTAGTGGCCCGGCGTGCCTTCGTGGATGCTCAGCAGGTGAATCATGCGGCTGTTGTATTCGCGCAGGAATGAATCAACCTGCTTGTCGGTCCAGTCGTCCGGAATCGGCGACACCGCGTAGAAGGTCTTCAGGTTCTTGTCCAGCGGACCCGGCGAATCGCAGTAGGCCACGGCCACGCCGCGCTGGAATTCGGGCATCAAAATGATGTCCACCGGCGCGTCGGGCAGGGTCATCAGGTCATGCTTGCGCACGAACTCGGTGGACTGTGCCAGCGCTGCCTTGGCATCGTCGACCACTTTGTCGCGCGCCGGCTTGTCGGCGTAGGCCAGCTCCAGCGCCGCTTCGATCGCCGCCTGCTGCTGTTCGTCGCTCGGATTGGCCGGCAGCGCCGGGGCGCCCGGCTTGCCGTTCAGCACCGTCTGCGCGATGCCGTACATGTCCTGGCGTACGCGCTTGAGTTCGGCGCGCGCGCGTTCGCCGATCTCGGCGCGCGACAGCGACGAGTTCAGCGCGAACTTCAGCTTCTGGTCGTACAGCTCGGCACCAATGCGGAAATCGCCCTTGGCGTTCGGCACCAGCGTCTTGTCCAGCCACGTCTGCTGTTCGTCCACCGCCTTCTTCAGGCCGTCGATGGCGGCCTGCAGGCGCTTGCCATCTTCGGCCGGCAGTTCACCGATGTGGGGCGTGATGAAGGTATCGACGATGCTCAGGATGCCCTTGTTCTGCTTGGACACCGTTTCGGCATGGATCTTCGGCACGCGGGCCGGGTCCAGATTCTCGCGGGCCTGGGCGAAGATCTGCGGCAGCTTTTCCATCCGTGCGGTGGCCGACTTCAGGCGGTCGGGCAGCGGCGCGAACTCACGCGCCATCAGGCCGTACAGCGCGCTGCCGGCGGTGCCGTTGTAGATCTGCGGATCCCACTTGGACGCCTGCAGCACTTCGGCGTTCCAGATTTCGGACTGCAGCTGGTTGCGCAGGATGGCCGCATCCACCTGGTTTTCGCGCGAGAGCTTGCCCACCTCGACCTTGTCCAGTTCGCCGAGCAGGCCTTTGTAGGCGGTCAGCATCTTCTGCTGGCCGGCCGCGCTCAGATCGTCGATCTCGCTGTCGTAACGGTGATCGCCGATCTGGGTGGCGCTGATCGGCGACAGCTGCATCCAGGTGTCCAGGGCACGCTTGGACAGGTCGGCGAAGGCGGCATCCACGGCCGCATCGGCGGCGGGGGCGGTGGCCGCGGTACCGGCCGGGGCGGTGGGGGCGTCGGCCTGCTGGCAGCCACCCAGGGCGGCGATCAGGGCAAGGGCAAGAAGATGCTGGCGCATCGGCGATCCTGTGCTGTGGACAATCGCCCAGCATAGGCGCTGCTGGCGGGCGACCGCCCGTGCCATTGGATTACCATGGGCCTTTCCCGCCGGGAGGTGTGCCATGCAGTACGAGGGAAGCTGCCATTGCGGGCAGATCGCGTTCGTGGTCCAGGCCGAGGCCCCCATCACCGACGTGGTGGACTGCAACTGCTCGCTGTGCCGGCGGCGCGGTGGTCTGCTGTGGTTCGGCCCGCGCGCGGCGCTGACCCTGAACACGGACCCTTCGCAGCTGGCCACCTACCAGTTCCACAAGCACCACCTGCAGCATCATTACTGCCGTGAGTGCGGCATTGCCCCGTTCAGCGAGGGCGTGGACCCGCGCAGCGGCCAGGCGATGGTGGCGGTGAACGTGCGCTGCCTGCCCGGGCTGGAACTGGGTGGGCTGAAGATCAATTTCTACGATGGAGCCAGCGTGTGACGACAGGGACGATGTGGCGCGGCGGCGCCATGGCAGGGATGCTGCTGGTGGCGCTTGCCGGGTGCAGTGGAAAGCAGCACGCGGAAATGGCCAATGCCGGTGCGGCCGGTGCGGTGGCCTCGCCGGAAGGTGCGGCCCTGGCGTATGAGCACGAGGTGGACATCCAGCTCGATGCCGCGCAGATCGGGCCGCGGGTGAAGCAGATCAGCGAGGCCTGCCAGTCCAGCAGGTTCGGCGATTGCGCCGTGCTGCAGGTCGGCCAGCAGGGCGGCGAGTATCCGTCCGGCTCGATCCGGGTACGGATCGCGCCCAAGGGCGTGGAGCCGTTGATCGGGCTGGCCGGGCAGGGCGGCGACGTCGCCTCGCGCAACACCCAGGCCGAAGACCTCGCCCAGCAGGTCGCGGACACCGCGCTGACCAAGGCCCGCCTGCAGAAGGAACACGAACGCCTGCTCGCCTACCAGGACGACAAGGGGATCAAGGTCGCCGACCTGCTGGTCATCACCCAGCGCCTGTCCGAAATCGAGGCAGGGCTGGAGCAGGCCAACAAGGACGCCGCCAACCAGCGGCGGCGGATCGACACCCAACTGCTCACGCTGCGCTTCCAGACGCCTGCTGGCCAGCGCAGCCGCAGCGAGATCGGCGAGGCGCTGGGCGACTTCGGCGCGACCGTCACCAGCAGCGTGGCCTTCGTGATCCGCGCGGTGGCGGCGCTGCTGCCGGTGACGCTGGTGCTGTGGCTGCTGGGCTGGGTTGGGCTGAAACTGTGGCGTCGGCGCCGTCGGGCTTCGTCCATGCCGTGACGCGTATGCACCAACGGTGCATACCTACCGGTGGGTTGCCACGTCAGCCCTCGTCGGTTTCGTACTCGACGAACACGTCCAGTTCCAGCGCCAGCTCCTGCACGGCATCGCGCACCTTCTGCGCGGTGCTTTCATTGCCAACCTCGACCTCCAGCTCATGCGTGCCGGGCCCGATGTCATCGGACAGGCCGGCCGAGCTGGAATCGTCATCGTCCATGTGCGGCATCAGGTCGTCGGTTTCCTCGACGTGCTCGATGCCCTCGATGCTCTGGAGCAGGTCGCTGATGGCGCGCGCATCGTCTTCGGTACCGGTGATCCTGAGTCGCAGCATGGCCATGGGAAGGTCTCGTGGGAGTGGGGATTCCACCGTAGCGATGCGCCGGGCAAAAGCGGGTGAATGCCCGGCCGGCGGTCGGGCGACATTCACCCGCCGGTAGCTCACGACCGTTGGTCGTGAGGCGTTTGGTCGTGAGGGCGGTTCAACAATTCATCCGGCAACGCCGGCACCGGCGTGCGTTCATCCAGGGCTTCGCGCTTGAGCCAGTCCATGAACGCCACCGCCGTCGGGCTGAGCGGCCGGTGCTCGGCGTGCACTATGTAATAGGCATAGCGCGCCTTCAGCGCCGGCCCGGGCAGGCGCACCAGTTCATAGCGCTGCAGGTACGGCTGGGCGATATGCTTGCGCGCCAGCACCGCGCCGATGCCATACACCGCCGCGCGCATCGCATCGGTGCTGTCGCTGAAGATGTGCTGCGCGGTCAGGTCCAGGCCACGCACGCCGGCGGCCCGGAACCAGTCGCGCCAGCCCTGCGGTGACATGTCGCTGACCAGCGGCAGCGTGGCGATCTGCGCGGGCTCACGCAGCGCCGACACCCCCGGCAGGGCCGGTGACGCCACCGGGCACAGCTCGTCGTCCATCAGGTGGTGGGCGGCCAGGCCGGGCCACTGGCCCAGTCCGTAACGGATGCCCAGTTCCGGACCGTTCTCGTCGAAGCGGACCAGTTCGCTGCTGGTCTGCAGCTCGATGCGCATGCGCGGATGCAGGCGGCTGAAACGCGGCAGGCGCGGCACCAGCCAGCAGTACGACAGCGAGCGCAGGGTGGTGATCCGCAGCGGCACCACATCGGCCTGCGGGTGCAGGTTGCCGGCCACGGCGTTGATGTCGCTCAGGGCGGCGGCGGCGGCGTCGGCCAACTGGCGGCCCTCGGCGGTCAGGCGCACGCCACGGGCATGGCGCTGGAACAGCACCGTGCCCAGCAGCGCTTCCAGCCGCCGCACGTGGTGGCTGACCGCGCTGGCGGTGAGGTGCAGTTCCTCGGCGGCATGGGCGAAATTCTGGTGGCGCGCGGCGACCGCGAACACCCCCAGCGCGGGCAGCAGGGCAGGGCGCAGGATCATGGCGAGACCCAAATCATATTTGTGGCTTGCAGGGATACTACGCGCTTGTCGGGGCCGCGCGGCAGGTAGATGCTGCGTGTCTGATCCCTGGAGCCCGCGCCATGTTGCTGCCCGTCCCCGCTGCCGTCGCTGCCCGTTCCTGCCATGCCGGGGGCCGCCCGTGAGCGGCGCGCCGGTGAGTGCGGGGGCGATGGAGCGCGATTGGCGCACCCCGCTGGAGCTGACCGTGCTCGGCGCGATCTGGGGCTGCTCGTTTCTGTTCATGCGCGTGGCGGTGCCGTCGTTCGGGCCGTATGCGCTGGTGGAAGTGCGGCTGCTGCTGGGCGCGCTGGTGCTGCTGCCGTTCCTCTGGCAGGCGCGCGCGCAGTTCCCGGCCCGGCGGTGGTTGTGGCTGGTGCCGATCGGCCTGATCAACTCCGCCATTCCGTTCGTGCTGTTCGCCTGGGCCGCGCAGCGCGCACCGGCCGCGATCGGCGCGATCTGCAACGCGATGACCGTGCTGTTTGCCGCGCTGATTGCGTTCCTGTTCTTCGGCGAGAAGATCGGCATGCGCCGCGCGATCGCGCTGCTGGTCGGCTTCGGCGGCGTGGTGGTGCTGGCCACGGCCAAGGTGTCCGGGCTGAGCATCGGCGCGGCGGTGATTGCCGGTTCGCTGGCTGCGCTGCTGTACGGCCTGGGCGTGAACCTGGTCAAGCGCCACATGACCGGCCTGCCGCCAGCGGCGTCGGCCGGCGCTACGCTGGGCAGCGCGGCGCTGCTGATGCTGCCGATGGCGCTGACCCACTGGCCGGACGCGCCGATTCCGGCTGTGTCGTGGGCGTGCGCGATCGCGCTGGGGGTGGTCTGCACCGGCTTTGCGTTCCTGATGTTCTACCGCCTCATCGCGCGGATCGGCCCGGCGCGCGCCTCCACCGTGACGTATCTGGTGCCGATGTTCGGCGCGCTGTTTGCCTGGCTGTTCCTGGGCGAGCCGGTGACGTGGGCGATGGTGGTCGCCGGCGCGTTGATCCTCGGCAGCGTCGCCGCCAGCCAGAAACGCTGACGCGACGCGGCATCCCTTACCGCACGGGCACGGGGATGTTGCACAGGTCGATATGCCCGGCGGCGCGTTTGTAGAAGTCGTCCACGCGGTTGCGGCGCGCTTCGACCGTATCGGCGAAGGTCTTTGAATCGGTGCGCAGCACCTGCAGCGTCGGTCGCTGCGCTTGCGGCAGGTCGCTCACGCGTTGGATCGAGCGGATCGCGGTGCGCTGCGAAGCGTCGGCGTAGAAGCCCATCGGGGCCGGTCCGCGCGGCAGCGCGCTGAGCAGCTCCATGCCCTTGAGCACCCGGCCGACCACGGTGATGTTGCGGTCCAGCTGGCGCGGCGACTGGCCAGTGACCACGTACAGCTCGGCGCCGATGCTGCTGTCTTCGTCGTTGTTGCGGCCGGCACCCAGCGCGCCGTAGCAGTGCGCCAGCCAGGTCTTGCCGTCCTGCCGGTCCTGGCCCACCGCGAAGCCGTCGACGAAGCCGGTCTGGTCGGCCCAGCCGTCGCGATCGGGCAGCACGCTGACCTTCAACCCTTTGCTGTCGCGCTGGAACTCCGCCGGCAGCTTGCGCTTGGCCGAGCCCAGCGGCTTGGCCTTGGCCGCGTCATCGGCATCAGCATCGCCGAATTGCACCACGAAGTTGTCCTGCGCGCGGTAGATGCTCTCGCCATCCCAGAAATGCTCATGGGCCAGGGTCTGGATGTTGGCCACGTGCTGCGGCGCGAAGGCCGGGGCCAGCTCGATCAGGACCTCACCGGCATCCAGCTTCATCACCAGCAGGTTGGCCGGATCCGGCGTGCGCCAGTCGCTCGCGGGCGAGGCTTCCAGGATCTGCTGGGCGCTGCGGTACGGCGTGGCTGCGGTGGCCAGGCCCGGCAGCAGGCAGGAGAGGGCAAGCGCAAGCAGGGCGGGACGGCGTGGCGACATGGTGGACCCCGGGATGAACGATCCCCGATTCTGCGCGAAGCCCGGCTCCGGCCGCCAGCCCACCCTGTCCCCCGGCAGGGTGACTAACGGCACGTTCGCTATAGCTGACTTCGCACTAGTGTTGACTCCACGCTAGCTGGAGATCGTCATGAGCGACCACGAGGTCCACCTGAAGAAGTTCCAGAAGGAGCTCAGTGCCGGCACCGTGTCGTTGGCCCTGCTGGCGGTGCTGGCCAAGGCCGGGGAGCCGCTGTACGGCTACCTGATCGCCAAGGAACTGGAACGGACCGGCGAGGGCGTGCTGAGCGGCAAGCAGAGCGCGCTGTACCCGGTGCTGCGCAACCTCGAAGGGGCCGGGCTGCTGGAAAGCCAGATCGAACCGTCGGTGGCCGGGCCACCGCGGCGCTATTACCGCATCAATGAACGCGGCCGCGAGGTGCTGGCGTTGTGGAGCCAGGCCTGGCGTGCCACCCGAGATTCCGTCGATTCCGTGCTGGAAGGGGTACTGCAATGAACGAACAGAACAGGGCGGGCGGGGGCCTGCCGACCACCATCGGGCAGTACCTGGCACAACTGCGCGCCGCGCTGCATGACGCCGATCCGGCGATGGTGCAGGACGCGCTGTACGACGCCGAGGAATACCTGCGTTCGGAGCTGGCCGCCCAGCCGGGCCGCAGCGAGGCGGAGGTGATCGCCGACGTCGCCGGCAGCTACGGTGCGCCGGAGGAAGTGGCCGAAATCTACCGCGAAACCGAAATCACCGTGAACCGCGCGCTGCGCACCCCGAGCGCCAGCGTGCGGCCGATCGCCCGGGTAGTGCCGGCGCAGGTGGCACCGGGTGTTGCCGCCCCAGCGGCCGCAGCCGGCGGCGATGCACCGCCGACCGACCGTGTTCCGCCGCCGCACCGCTCGGCACTGGCGCGCTTCTTCGGCGTGGCACTGGAACCGCGCACCTACGGCGCGCTGTTCTACATGCTGCTGTCGCTGGCCACCGGCATCTTCTTCTTCACCTGGGTAATCACCGGCCTGTCGATGTCGCTGGGCCTGATCGTGCTGATCATCGGCATTCCAATGACCGTGCTGTTCTTCGGTTCGGTGCGCGGCCTGGCGCTGCTGGAAGGGCGGCTGATCGAAGCACTGCTCGGCGAGCGGATGCCGCGTCGGCCGCGCTATGCCGACCGCAGCCGCAGCTGGCTGCAGCGTATCGGCGACATGTTCACCGATGGGCGTACCTGGCTGACGATGCTGTACTTCATGCTGATGCTGCCGCTGGGCATCATCTACTTCACCATCGCGGTCACGCTGCTGACAGTGGCGCTGGTCTTCATCTGGGCGCCGGTGGCCTCGATGTTCGCGCTGGGCGCCCCGAGCCTGTACTTCGAAAGCGAACTGGTCGTGCTGCCGCTGTGGGCCACCCCGGCGCTGGCGGTACTGGGTGTGGTGATCCTGTTCTGCACCATGCACCTGGCGCGCTTCATCGGCCACCTGCATGGCCAGATGGCGAAACACCTGCTGGTACGCCTCTAAGTCTACCGACGGCCGGCCAACGGCCGGCGCTACCGCCAGGCATCCGGAGCCCTTGGTTGATTTGACTACGATCCGGATGGACCCGTAGCAATTCGTAGGTCCGGCCGTTGGCCGGACACCGCGCGCAGCGCGGCGCAAGCATCCGAAGTTGTCGAGATCCGGCCACGGTGATCCGACCGGCGTTCAGCCCCAATCGAAACCACCCGTCAGACGTTCATGATCCGGATCGAAGCGCCGACAAACCGTCGGCGCAACCGGTCGTCAACCCGCCTTCTTGCGGATCGGGGTGACATTGCTGGCGGCCTTGGCCGCCTTCTTCGGCTTCGCCGCAGCCTGCGCGTTGGCGGCGAAGAAATCGCGCACCTTGGGGTACACGGTTTCGCGCCAGCGGCGGCCGCTGAAGATGCCGTAGTGGCCGGCGCCCTCGACCACGAAGTGCTCACGGCGCGCGGCCGGGATACCAGTGCACAGTTCCTGCGCCGCTTCGGTCTGGCCCAGGCCGGCGATGTCGTCCAGCTCGCCTTCGATGCTCAGCAGCGCGGTGCCGGTGATCGCACCGGGATCCACAAGCTCACCCTGCACATACCACTCGCCGCGCGGCAGCAGGAATTCCTGGAACACCACGCGGATGGTATCCAGGTAGTAGCGCGCCGGCATGTCCAGCACTGCGTTGTATTCGTCGTAGAAGCGGCGGTGCGCATCGGCATCTTCCATGTCGCCCTTGACCAGGTCGGCATAGAAATCCCAATGCGAACTGAAGTGCCGGCTCGGGTTCATCGACAGGAAACCGGCGTGCTGCAGGAAGCCCGGGTACACGCGGCGACCGGCGCCCGGATAACCCGGCGGCACGGTGTGGATCACGTTGTTCTCGAACCACGACAGCGGGTTCTGGGTGGCCAGGTTGTTCACCGCGGTCGGGCTGCAGCGCGCATCGATCGGGCCGCCCATCATCACCAGCGAACGCGGCGTGGTTTCGCCACGGCTGGCCATCAGCGAAACGGCGGCCAGCACCGGTACGGTCGGCTGGCACACGCTGACCACGTGCAGTTTCTCCGCACCGAGGTGGCGGATGAATTCCTGCACGTAGGCGATGTAATCGTCCAGGCTGAACTCGCCTTCGCTGCCGGGCACCATGCGCGCGTCGACCCAGTCGGTGACATACACGCGGTGGTCGCGCAGCAGGGTGCGCACGGTGTCGCGCAGCAACGTGGCGTGGTGGCCCGACAGCGGCGCCACCACCAGCACGAACGGCTGGTTGAGCATGGTGTTGAGCTGGTCGGCTTCGTTGCTGTGGCGCTTGAAGCGCAGCAGCTTGCAGAACGGCTTGACGACTTCTTCGTGCACCACGATCGGCACGCGCTCGCCGTCGACCTCGATTTCGTTGATGCCCCACTCGGGCTTCTCGTAATCCTTGCCGATGCGATGGAACAGCTCGTTCACCGCGGACAGGCGGTCGGCACCGGGCATCTGCGACCACCAGTGACCCTGGTTGGCGAAGAACTTGGCGTTGGCCTGGGCCTGGTGCACCCACGGGGCGAGCAGGTTGCGGGTCAATTCATGCAGCTGATAGAGCATGACGTCCGAATATGTATGGTCTTATGTTGCCGCGCAGCATACCTCACCCGGGTCGGGAACGCCTTAATAGGCGGATCCGTCGCAACCGGCCGTGAGATCAACGGCCACTGCGTTCCAGGGCGGCGGCGTGGCCCGCCAGTGCGGGCGACAGCCAGCAGTGCGAGCCGAGCGCGGTGAAGCCCTCGGCCGTCAGCTGGCGGCGGTACCAGGCCGCCGGGCGGGCCTGGAATCCTTCGTGGTCACCTTCAAACTCGTCCTCGGCGGTGAACGCCTCCAGGAACGCCACGCCACCGGTGAGCTCGGCGAAACCGGCCAGGGCCGGGCGCAGCTCGCGGGTGGGCACGTAGTGCATCACGTCCGAACAGACCAGCAGGTCCACCGGCGCGCAGGGGCGCAGCCAGGCGAAATCGCCAACCCGGGCCGGGTGCAGGTTGCGGCTGCGGCCGTAGCGCTGCACCGCATAGTCGCTGCTGTCGAAGCCCATGTACTGCACGCGCGGGCGCAGCTTGAGCAGCGGCGCGCGCCAGGCGCCTTCACCGGCGCCGATGTCCAGCACGCTGCGGATCGGGCGCTCCAGGTAGTACTCGGCACTGGCGACGGCCAGTGCGACCTTGCGCGCCAGGCGCGCCGCGCCGCCGGTCTGGTCGGGCTGGTACCAGCGCTGGAAGTAGGCCTGGTCGTAGGTCTTCTGCATGCGGGACAGGGATCGAGAACGGGGTGGGTGCACATGGTAGCCGAGCCCGCTGCGTCAATCCGCCGCGCATGCGCAGCCCGCGTGAATCGGCCAGAATGAACGACATCCCAAGCCAGCCGCCGGAGCAAGCGCATGCAGTCCTACTACTGGGTCAAGACCTTCCACCTGCTGTTCGTGGTGGCGTGGATGGCGGCGGTGTTCTACCTGCCGCGGATCCTGGTGAACCTGAGTGAGACCGCCGGGCAGCTGCCCGTCGTGGAGCGCCTGCAGCTGATGGGCCTGCGCCTGTACAAGTTCGGCCACATGATGTTCGGCTTCGCGCTGATCCTGGGGCTGGTGCTTTGGTTGGGCTACCGGGTGATTCCGGACTTCCCCACCATGGTCGCGCCAGGTGCGGCGGGCTGGCTGCACGCCAAACTGGGGCTGGTGGTGCTGCTGCTGGTGTACTACTCGTGGACCGGGCGGCTGCTGAAGGGCGCGGTGAAGGGCAAGGTGCTGCCGTCGTCGCGCGCGCTGCGCTGGTTCAATGAACTGCCGCTGGTGCTGTTCATCGGCGTGGTCTGGCTGGTGCTGGCCAAGCCGTTTTAAGGGATGGCTCACGACCAACGGTCGTGAGCTACCCGTGTGGCGCCATCTGCGGTAGGTCACGACCGTTGGTCGTGACCCACTGGTGCGTCGATCAGGCCGTTTCGTAGGCGCCGTAGCTGCGCAGGCGCTCGTAACGCTTCTGCAGCAGGTCTTCGGTGGACAGCTTCTCCAGCGCGTCCAGCTCGTTGAGCAGCACGGCCTTCAGGCGCTTGGCCATCTGGTTTGGATTGCGGTGCGCGCCGCCGGTCGGCTCGCGCACGACCTTGTCGACCAGGCCCAGGCTCTTCAGGCGCGGTGCGGTCAGGCCCAGCTGTTCGGCGGCATCCTTGGCCTTGCCCGCATCCTTCCACAGGATCGAGGCGCAGCCTTCCGGGCTGATGGTGGAATACACGCTGTATTCCAGCATCACGGTGCGGTCGCCCACGCCCAGCGCCAGCGCGCCGCCGGAGCCGCCTTCGCCGATCACGGTGCAGATCACCGGCACCTTCAGTTCGGCCATTTCCATCAGGTTGCGCGCGATCGCTTCGGACTGGCCGCGCGATTCGGCATCGATGCCCGGCCAGGCACCGGCGGTGTCGATCAGGGTCAGCACCGGCAGGCCGAAGCGCTCGGCCATCTTCATCAGGCGCAGCGCCTTGCGGTAGCCCTCCGGCTTGGGCATGCCGAAGTTGCGCTTGATCTTTTCCTTGGTGTCGCGGCCCTTCTGGTGGCCGATCAGCATCACCGAACGGCCGCCGATGCGGGCCAGGCCGCCCATGATGGCCTTGTCGTCGGCGAAGGCGCGGTCGCCGGCCAGTTCCTGGAACTCATCGCAGAAGATGCGGATGTAGTCGGCGGTGTAGGGGCGCGAAGGGTGGCGGGCCAGCTGCAGCACCTGCCACGAGGTCAGGTTGCGGAAGATCTGCGCGGTACGCAGCCGCAGCTTGTCCTGCAGGGTGCGCACTTCGGCCTCGACATTGACCGCCGGGCCGGCGCTTGCGCTGCGCAGCTCCTGGATCTTTGCCTCCAGATCAGCGATGGGTTGCTCGAAGTCGAGGTAGTTCGGATTCATCGGAAGCCGTCGTGAAGAAAAGAGGGAAAGTGTAGCCGAATGCGTCTAAATGCCCCGTACGCCGTCGTCTGGTCGGGGGCTAGTTCGCCCATGGCGGGCTGTACCGGACTTTCAGCGTCCGGACCGCCGGGTCGGCCCGCAGGGCTTCCACCAGCTGGCTGTCCACACGCACGGCGGTGTCGCCGGCCACGTCCAGCATGCCGGCTACCGGGCCCTGCTCGGTGCCCAGCAGCAGGTCCAGGCGCAGGGGGGTGCGGCCGGGCCGGTGGCGGTCGAGCAGGCCGTTCACCCGCGCCCACACCGGGTCGCCCTGGCGCAGGTCCAGGCGCAGCGACAGGCGGGTGGCGTAATTGGCGCAGATTTCCTCGAAGTCCCAGCATTGGCGGATGCGCAGGGCATAGCCGCCATTGAACTCGTCCTCGCGCAGGCCGCCCTTGACCACCAGGATGCGGTCCTTGGTCATCAGGTGGCCGAACTCGGCCAGGCCATCGGTGAACGCGCTGCATTCGACCCGGCCCTTGCCGTCTTCGAGCTGCATGAACACCTGGCTTTCGCCCTTGCGGCGCACACCGACCACCAGGCCGGCCAGGATCACCGGGGTTTCCTGGCGCCAGGCGCGCTTTTCGCCATCCTTGCTGGGCCGGGCAGGGGGAATCAGTTTTTCCAGCATGCCCAGGTCGGTGCCGACCAGTTCCTTGACGTCGTCGGCGTGCGGGTCGAACGGATGGCCACTGAGGTAGAACCCCAGCGTTTCGCGTTCGCCGTCCAGCAGCTGGCCCAGCCCCCATTCCTTGGCTTCAGGCAGGTCCAGCTGCAGCGCGGTGCTGACCGGGTCGGGCGCGCCGAACAGCGAGTTCTGGCCGGAGGCCTTCTCGCGCGACATCTGGTCGGTGGCCTTGAGCACTTCAGGCAGCTGCAGCATCAGCGAAGCGCGGTTCTTGCCGAGGCCATCGAGCGCGCCGCAGTTGATCATCGCTTCAAGCGTGCGCCGATTGAGCTTGCCCGATTCGATGCGCATGCAGAAATCCAGCAGCGAGGCGTAGCGGCCCTTGGCCAGGCGCTCGTCGACCACCGCTTCGCAGGCACCCTGGCCCACGCCCTTGATGGCGCCCAGGCCGTACTGGATGGTGTCGGCGCTGGAGGCTTCGAACATGTACGCCGATTCGTTCACGCGCGGCGGCAGCACGGTCAGGCCGAGGTTGCGCACTTCGGCCAGGAAGCCCACCACCTTGTCGGTGTTGTCCATGTCCGAGGACAGCGTGGCCGCCATGAACTCGGCCGGGTAATGACGCTTGAGCCAGGCGGTCTGGTAGCTGACCAGCGCGTAGGCGGCAGCGTGCGATTTGTTGAAGCCGTAGCCGGCGAACTTCTCCATCAGGTCGAAGATTTCGTCGGCCTTGGGGCCGTCCACGCCGCCCTTGGCCGCACCCTCGCGGAAGATCTCGCGGTGCTTGGCCATTTCGGCCGGCACCTTCTTGCCCATCGCGCGGCGCAGCAGGTCGGCGCCGCCGAGCGAGTAACCGCCGACGATCTGCGCCATCTGCATCACCTGCTCCTGGTACACCATGATGCCGTAGGTGTCTTTGAGGATCGCTTCGGTACGCGGATCGGGGTAGATGATTTCTTCCTGGCCGTGCTTACGCGCGTTGAAGGAGGGAATCAGGTCCATCGGGCCGGGGCGGTACAGCGACACCAGCGCGATGAGGTCTTCGAAGCGGTCGGGGCGCGCGTCCTTCAGCAGGCGGCGCATGCCCGAGGATTCGAACTGGAACACCGCGCCGGTGTTGCCGTTGGCGAAGATGTCCTTGTAGGTGGGCGCATCGTCGAGCGGCAGCGCGGTGATGTCGATCGGCGGAATGCCGGCGCGGGCATGGCGCTTGTTGATCGCCTTGACCGCCCAGTCGATGATCGTCAGCGTGCGCAGGCCGAGGAAGTCGAACTTCACCAGGCCGATTTCTTCGACGTCATTCTTGTCGAACTGGGTGACCGGGTTGCGGCCACGGCCGCCTTCATCGTGTTCGGCGAACAGCGGGCAGAATTCGGCCAGCGGTTCGGGCGCGATCACCACGCCACCGGCATGCTTGCCGGCATTGCGGGTAAGGTCTTCGAGCTGGCGCGCCAGGTCGATCAGGTCGCGCACGTCGTCTTCGTTCTGGTAGCGCTGGATCAGCTCCGGCGATGCCATTTCCGAATCCTTGCCTTCGCCCATCGCATCCTTGAGCGAAATGCCCAGGATGTTGGGAATCAGCTTGGACACCCCGTCGACCAGGCCATACGGGAAACCGAGCACGCGCCCGGAATCGCGCACCACGGCCTTGGCGGCCATGGTGCCGTAGGTGATGATCTGGCTGACGCGTTCGCGGCCGTACTTGCGCGCGACGTAGTCGATGACTTCGTCGCGGCGGTCCATGCAGAAGTCGATGTCGAAGTCGGGCATCGACACGCGTTCGGGATTGAGGAACCGCTCGAACAGCAGGTTGTACGGAATCGGATCCAGATCGGTGATCTGCAGTGCCCAGGCCACCAGCGAACCGGCACCGGAACCACGGCCGGGGCCGATCGGAATACCCTGGTTCTTACCCCACTGGATGAAGTCGGCCACGATCAGGAAGTAGCCGGGGAACCCCATCTTGATGATGGTGGCCAGCTCGAATTCCAGCCGCTCGAAATAGTCCTCGCGGGTTTTGCCTTCGGCCAGCGGATTCTTTTCCAGGCGGGCTTCCAGGCCCTTGCGCGATTCGCTGCAGATCCAGCTGTCCAGCGTTTCGTTTTCCGGCACCGGGTAGTTGGGCAGGAAGTAGGTACCCAGCCGCATTTCGATGTTGCAGCGTTCGGCCAGCGCCAGCGTGTTGTCGATCGCATCGGGGATGTCGGCGAACAGCGCGCACATCTCTTCGGGCGATTTGAGGTACTGCTGGTCGCTGTAGTCGCGCGGGCGTTTGGGATCGTCCAGCACGCGGCCGGAGGAAATGCATACGCGGGCTTCATGCGCGCTGAAATCGTCAGGGCGCAGGAAGCGCACGTCGTTGCTGGCCACCACGGGCAGGCCACGCTGGCCGGCGGCCACCAGGGCAAACTGGTTGAAGGCTTCTTCGCCTTCGCGACCGGTACGGGTCAGCTCCAGATGCAGGCCATCGCCGAACACCCGCTGCCAGTCGGCGAGCTGCTGCTCGGCCAGGTCATGCCGGCCTTCGCCGGCCAGACGCCCGGCCAGGCTGTCGCGGCCAGCCAGGGCAAACAGGTTGTGGCAACCGCCCTTGAGCCAGTCGGGGTGCACCGCCACGCCGCCTTCCGGGCGGTGGCCTTCCATCCAGGCACGCGTGAGCAGGCGCGACAGGCTGAGATAGCCTTCGCGGTCGCGGCAGAGCAGGGTCATGCGCCAGGGGGTCATGCCCTCTTCGGCGATCATGATGTCGGCACCGGCGATCGGCTTGATGCCGACCGTTTCAGCGGCCTTGTAGAACTTGACCAGCGCGAACAGGTTGTTCAGGTCGGTCACTGCCAACGCGGGCAGGTTCAGTTCGACGGCGCGGCTGAGCAGGTTGGCCTGCTTGGCCTTTTTCGGGTCAGCCTGATCCGGTTTCGCCGGGACACGGATGGTCGAATCCGCCAGCGAAAACTCGGTGTGGACGTGCAGATGTACGAAACGGGAAGTGGACATGCCGGGCCAATGTAATGCCCGGTCAGGGTAGCCGCGCGGGGCAGCCCGAACAAGGCTTGACAGGGCGTTGGGTTAAGGCGGAAGCCGCCCCCAACGGAAGGTCGGCTCGCACGGAAGAGCAGGAGCAAAGGCCGGGCTTTTGATCTCCGTTGGGCACCAGCCAACTGTCAAAGGGCGGCGGCGGTGGGTTTGCGGGGGTGTGAGCCGCATGGATGCGGCGACCAAGCCCCCATGGATGGGTTCACGGCGTCCCCCGCAAACCCACCGACGCCGCCCAAGCCAGACGAACCCCGACGTGCCGCTTTGGCTTTGGCTTTGGCTTTGGCTGTTGCGTCAGACAGCAGCAACCAACGCGCTGTCCAGGCAATCACGCACGGGCGCGAAGCTGCGGCGGTGGTGGGGGCAGGGGCCGTGGGAGCGCAGGGCTGCCAGGTGGGCCGGGGTGCCGTAGCCCTTGTGCTGGTCGAAGCCGTATTCGGGGTGCTGCTCGTGCAGCTGAAGCATGTAGCGGTCGCGGCTGACCTTGGCCAGGATCGAGGCCGCCATGATCGCGCGGTCGAGCGCGTCGCCACCGACCAGCGCCTGCGCGGGGCAGGGCAGGCCCTTGGGCACCACGTTGCCGTCGATGCGCGCGAACTGCGCCACGTGCGCGACCGCCTCGACCGCCCGGCGCATGCCCAGCATCGTGGCCTGGTAGATGTTCAGCGTGTCGATCTCCGTCACGTCCACCATCACCACGTGGAAGGCCAGCGCACGCTGCTGGATCCTGTCGAACAGCTGGTCGCGGCGGATCGCCGTGAGCTGCTTGGAATCGTCCAGCCCGTTCAGACGTGGGCGGTCCGGGCAGAACACCACCGCCGCTACCGCCACCGGCCCGGCCAGCGGCCCGCGACCGGCTTCGTCCACCCCCGCCACATAGCGCGGCGCGACCGTCGCCAGCGCCGCCCCGTCGAACAGCGCCAGCGAGGCCGCCGCAGCGTGGCGACGGCTCATGCCGGCGCGTTCCCGCGTGGCTTGCGTGCCAGCAGTTCCGCCACCGCGTCGGCCGCGCGCGCCGACGCGTCCTGGCGCAACTGCAGGTGCAGCTTTTCGTACGTGTCCTGGATCTCGATGGCGCGTTGCGGCTGATCGAACCACTGCATGATCGCCTCGGCCAGCTTGTCCGGCACGCAGTCGTGCTGGATCAGCTCCGGTGCCAGGTCCTTGCCGGCCAGGATGTTCGGCAGCGCGAAGCGGTCTACCTTGATCAGGCCGAGCGCCTTCACGATCCGGTAGGTCAGCTCCGCCACGCGGTAACCCACTACCATCGGCCGCTTCACCAGCATCGTCTCCAGCGTGGCCGTGCCCGAGGCGAGTACCACCACGTCGGCGGCGATCATCGCCGTGCGTGCCTGGCCGTCCAGCAGGTGCGAGTAGGCCACCGGCAGCGCCGAGCGCGACAGCTGCTCCTGGATCAGTGCCCGGCAGGCCGGGTTGGCTGCCGGCACCACCACGTGCAGGCCCGGAATGCGTTCGGATACCTGCCAGGCCGCTTCGAAGAACGCGCCGCCCAGCTTGCTGATCTCGCCCAGCCGGCTGCCCGGCAGCACAGCCAGCACCTTGGCGTTGACCGGCAGGCCCAAGGCCACGCGGGCCGCTTCGCGGTCGCTGTGCAGCGGGATGTCATCGGCCATCGGGTGGCCGACGAAGCGCGCGTCGATGCCATGGCGGGCATAGATGGGCGGTTCCATCGGGAACAGGCACAGCACCAGGTCGGCGCTGGCGCCGATCTTCTCCGCCCGCTTCTCGCGCCACGCCCAGACCGACGGGCTGACGTAGTGCACCGTGGTGATGCCGCGCTCTTTCAGCCAGCGCTCCACGCCCAGGTTGAAGTCCGGGGCGTCGATGCCGATGAACACGTCCGGCTGCCACTCCAGCACCCGCGCACGAAACTCACTGCGCAGCTTCAGCAGGCGCGGCAGGTGGCGCAGGATTTCGGTCAGGCCCATCACCGCCAGCTCGCTGGCATCGAACCAGGTCAGGCAGCCGGCGCTGCGCATCGCATCGCCGCCAATTCCGGCGAACTCGGCGTCCGGGAACCGCTGCTGCAGTTCGCGCACCAGGCCGGCGCCAAGCAGGTCGCCGGAGGCTTCACCGGCAACCAGCGCAATCCGCAGCGGTCGCGAAGAGCCGGGCGCTGTCATCGCAGCAGGGGCCTCTCGGCGTGCTCGATGAAGTCCAGCATGTCCTTGACGTCGGCGCTGTGCGCGGCCTGTTCGGCCAGCTGCACCTTGGCTTCGGCCAGCGGCAGGCCGGCCACGTACAACGTGCGGTAGGCGCGCTTGATGCTGGCGATGCGCTCGGCATCGAAGCCGCGGCGCTTGAGGCCTTCGCTGTTGATGCCGCGCGGGCGGCCCAGCGAATCGCTGCCGACCATGGTGAACGGTGGCACGTCGCCATTGGTCAGTGCACCCATGCCCAGGAAGGCGTGCGCACCGATCCGGCAGAACTGGTGGGCCCCGGCGAAACCGCTGATGATCACGTAGTCGCCCACGGTCACGTGGCCGGCCAGGGTGGTGTTGTTGGAGAACACGCACTGGTTGCCGACGTGGCAGTCGTGCGCCACGTGCGTGTAGGCCAGCATCCAGTTGCCGTTGCCGATGGTGGTGACGCCACCGCCGCCGCCGGTACCGCGGTTGAGGGTGACGAACTCGCGGAATACGTTGTCATCGCCGATCACCAGTTCGGTGCGCTCGCCGGCGTACTTCTTGTCCTGCGGTTCGCCGCCCACGGCAACGTGGCCGATGAAACGGTTGTTGCGGCCGATCCGGGTCGGGCCGTGGATCGAGCAGTGCGGGCCGACTTCGGTGCCTTCGCCGATCTCGACATCGGCACCGATCAGGCAGAACGCACCGATACGTACATCCGCCGCCAGTTTCGCCGACGGGTCGATGACCGCGGTGGGGTGGATGAGCGGCCCGTTCATTCGCGGGTGCCGGCGCAGAGTACTTCGGCGCAGGCGACGATCTCGCCGTCGACCTTGGCCACGCAGTCGTACACCGCCATGTTGCGGATCACGCGCTTGATCTCGACATGCATTTCCAGCACGTCGCCGGGCACCACCTGCTTGCTGAAGCGGGCCTTGTCCACCTTGACCATGTAGAAGAGCTTGGACTGCGCATCGCGGCCCAGGGTGAGCTGGGTCAGCACGCCGCCGGCCTGGGCCATGGCTTCGATGATCAGCACGCCGGGCATGATCGGCTGGCTGGGGAAGTGGCCCTGGAAGAACGGTTCGTTGATGCTGACGTTCTTGGTGGCAACGATGGTGCGCTTCTCGTAATCGATCGCGACGACCTTGTCGACCAGCAGGAAGGGATAGCGGTGCGGGATCAACGCCTGGATTTCGGTGATGTCCGGCAGCTTCTGTGGGTGGCTCATTCCTTCTCCTTGCTTACAGACAGGATGCGACGGGCCAGTGCATCGAGCTGCTTGAAGCGCGCGGCGTTCTTGCGCCACGTGCGATTGTCGGTCAACGGGGTCCCGGACGAGTATTCGCCCGGTTCGGTAATGGAGTTGCGCACCACGGACTTGCCGGTGATCACCACCTTGTCGCAGATCTCGAGGTGGCCGACGACGCCGACGGCGCCGCCGAGCAGGCAGTAACGGCCGATCTTGGCGCTGCCGGC
Organism: Stenotrophomonas sp. CFBP8994; assembly: GCF_034044835.1. Lineage (NCBI taxonomy): Bacteria > Pseudomonadati > Pseudomonadota > Gammaproteobacteria > Lysobacterales > Lysobacteraceae > Stenotrophomonas > Stenotrophomonas sp. CFBP8994. The sequence goes on from NZ_JAXCWT010000005.1 coordinate 384,584, forward strand.
AATGCCGGTGCAGCCGGCGATGGCCGAGTGGGCGCCGATCTGGACGTTGTGGGCGATCTGGACGAGGTTGTCCAGGCGCACGTCGTTGTCGAGCACGGTATCTTCGAGGGCGCCGCGGTCGACGCAGGTATTGGCGCCGATCTCGCAGTCGTCGCCGATGCGCACGCCACCCAGCTGGGGCACTTTGATCCAGCTGCCGGCGTCCATCGCCAGGCCGAAGCCATCGGCGCCGAGCACGGCACCGGGATGGATGCGCACGCGCTTGCCGATGCGGACGCGGGTGACCAGGGTGACGCGGGCGATCAGTTCGCAGCCGCTGTCCAGGCTGCAGTCTTCGCCGATGATGCTGCCGGCGCCGATGATGCAGTTCTCGCCGATCACGCTGCGCGCGCCGATGGTGACGAACGGGCCGATGTGGGCGCTGGCGGCGACCTGGGCCTCGGGATCGATGACGGCGCTGGGGTGGATGCCCGGCGGCCGGGTCGGGGCGATGTCGAACAGCGCGCCGATCTTGGCGAAGGTGGTGTAGGGATCCTTGGCGATCAGCGCGGTACCGGGCGCGGCTTCGGCATCGTCGGCGCGCAGCACCACGATCCCGGCCTGGCTGTCGGCCAGCTGGGCGCGGTAGCGCGGGTTGGCCAGGAAGGTCAGCTGGCCGGGGCCGGCATGGGCAAGCGTGGCCACGCCACGGATGGCGGTGCTGCCATCACCATGGACCTGCAGGCCAAACTGCTCGGCGAGTTGCTGGGCGGTATAGGTAGGAGTGTTCACGCCGGGAGTTTACCGTGTGGCGTGACTTCGGTCATGTTCGGGGGTGTTCATTGGGCGGCGCCCTGATGGCGGTTGGATTCAGGCGAACAGCCTGTGGGCTGCCGGGTTCGCGCGCAGGGCCGGCGGGTGCGGGGGTACGGGGGGCGCCGTGAACCCCGTACCCCCGCACCCGCCGGCCCTCCGACGGTTGGCCGGTGGCCAAGGGTGATCAAGAGCGCGCCAACCTCACAAACAAAAACGCCGGGCTGGGCCCGGCGTTTTTGTGTGCGATCGGTGGGTTTAGAACTGGCCACCGAACGTGAACTGCAGGCGTTCGATTTCGTCGCCGTCTTCCTTCTTGAGCGGGAAGGCGTAGCTGATCGAGATCGGGCCGACCGGGGCGCGCCACAGCAGGGCGACACCGGCCGAGGCACGCAGTTCGTTGGCCTTGAAGTTGTCCACTCCGTTGTACACGTTGCCGACGTCGAAGAACGCCGAGACGCGGGCCGACGGGCTGTCGAACAGGCGCGGGAAGTAGGCTTCGACCGAACCCACGGTTTTCAGCGAACCACCCAGCGGCTGGCCACGGTTGTACGAAGCGGTCGGCTCCGAGCGCGGGCCAAGCGTGTTGTCTTCGAAACCGCGCACCGAGTTGGTACCGCCGGCGTAGAAGTTTTCGAAGAACGGCAGGCCCGACGCGGTCACGGTGCGGGTGGTGCCATCCGGGTTGGTGATCACGCGGGTGACATCGTTGCCGTAGGAGTCGCCGTAGCCGACCTCGGCGCGGGTATTGATGACCAGCGACGGGATGATCGGCCAGTACTTGGAGACCTGGTAGTTCAGCTTGTAGTACTCGACCGTCGAACCCGGCAGGGTCGTTTCCAGGCCCACGCGCTGGTACATGCCGCGGGTGGGCATGAAGTAATCGTTGCGGGTGTCGCGCGCCCAGCCCAGCTCCGTGCGCCAGGAGTGGAACGTGCGCTGGCCGATGGCATCGATGTAATCGATGATCGCCTGCGGCGTCGCACCCTGGTAGGTGGTGATCTGGTTGCTGTCGATGCCCACCATCAGCGAGACGGTGTCGTTCTCGGTGATCGGCACGCCGAACACCACCTGCGCCGCACCGTTGGTGCTGTTGTACTGCGCGGTGTTGAAGTCGGAGTAATCCAGCTCGCGCCAGGACAGGTTGTAGCCCAGCGACACGCCGTCGTCGGTGAAGTACGGGTTGGTGTAGGAGAAGCCGTAACGCTGCAGGTAGCTGCTGCGCGACGCTTCGACCGACACGCGGTTGCCGCCGCCCAGGAAGTTGTTCTGCGACAGCTGCACCGAGGTGGTCATGCCGTAGGACTGCGAATAGCCCAGGCCGAACACGAAGCTGCCCGAGGTGGTTTCCTTGACGTTGTAGACCACGTCGACCTGGTCGTTGCTGCCGGTGACCGGCGGCGTTTCGACATCCACCGATTCGAAGTAGCCCAGGCGCTGCAGGCGGATCTTGGAGCGGTCGATCGCGGCCTGCGAGTACCAGCTGTTCTCGAACTGGCGCATTTCACGACGCAGCACTTCATCGGAGGTGCGGGTGTTGCCCTTGAACACGATGCGGCGCACGCCCACGCGGGGGCCCGGCACGACCTGCATGTTGATCGCCACGGTGCGTTCGGCGCGGTTGCTGGTCGGGATCGGGTTCACCTTGGCGAACGCGTAACCGATGTTGGACAGTGAATTGGTGATGGCGTCCGAGCTGAATTCCAGCAGGGCGCGCGAGAACGTATCGCCGGACTTCTGGATCAGCATGCGCTCCACGTCTTCCTGCGGAAGGATGGTGTCGCCGGTGACCTTGATCTCGGAGATCTTGTACTGCTCACCTTCGGTCACGCCGGCGGTGATGAACATGTCGCGCTTGTCGGGGCTGATCGAGACCTGGGTGGAATCGATGCTGAAGTCCACGTAGCCGCGGTCCAGGTACCAGGCATTGAGCTTTTCCAGGTCGCCGGACAGCTTTTCCTTGGAGTACTGGTCGTCGCGGCGGTACCACGATGCCCAGTTGTGCTCCTTGGATTCCCAGGTTTCCAGGATGTCCTTGGACTCGAACTTCTCGGTGCCGACCAGGTTCACGTGCTGGATCTTGGCGGCCTTGCCTTCCTTGATCGCAATGGTGATGTCCACGCGGTTGCGGTCAAGCGGGCTGACGGTCGGGGTGATCTCGACGTTGTATTTGCCACGGTCGTTGTACTGGCGGCGCAGTTCCTGGGTCACCCGGTCCAGGCTCAGGCGATCGAACGTGCCGCCTTCGCTCAGGCCGATGTCGCTCAGGCCCTTGAGCAGCTGGTCGCTCTTGATGTCCTTGTTGCCGGTGACGGTCAGCTTGTTGATCGCCGGGCGTTCCTTGACCGTGACCACCAGGATGTCGCCCTGCCGCTCAAGCTGGACGTCCTCGAAGAAGCCGGTCTTGTACAGGGCACGGATCGACTCGCCGACCTTGTTGTCGGTCAGGGTCTCGCCACGTTCCACCGGCAGGTAGGTGAACACGGTACCGGAGGTGATGCGCTGCAGACCATCGACACGGATGTCGCTGACGGTGAAGGGCTCGGCTGCCTGGGCCAGGGCGGGCGCGCCGAAACCGGCGGCGAGTGCGAGGGCAAGCAGGCGGCGATTGGGGAGTCGCGTCATGTCACGTCCGGTTGGAGTCGAATACGATGTTGCGGGATGCCGGCGCATAAGACGACGACAAAAGGGTAAAAGTTCATCGCGGGAACAGACCGAGGATGTCGTTGTAGAACGCCAGTCCCATCAGTCCGGCCAGCATGGCCAGGCCGATGTACTGGCCCGCCGCCATGGCACGCTCGCTGAGCGGGCTGCCCTTGACCAACTCGATAAGGTAATACAGCAGGTGCCCGCCGTCCAAGATGGGGATGGGCAACAGGTTGATGATGCACAGGCTGAGCGAGAGTACGGCCAGGAACCAGAGGAACCAATCAAGGCCGCGCTGGGCGGTCTGGTTGGCTACCCGGGCGATGGTGACCGGGCCGGAAACGTTCTGCAGCGAGGCGTTGCCGGTCACGATGCGGCGCATCATGCCGAGCGAATCGCCCGCCGCGCGCGCGGTTTCGCGCAGCGCCGCCGGGATGGCCGCCAGCGGGCCGTACTGCAGGGTGGTGTCATAGGCCGGTGCGCTGGCCTGCGGGAAGCCGATGCCGATCTGCCACGTGGGCTGGCCGCGGCCGTCCTTGCCCTGGCGCGGGGTGACTTCCAGCGCCAGCCGGTCGCCGTTGCGCAGCACCTCGATCATGCCCGGGCCGCCGCGCTTGCCCAGCGCGAGGATGGCCGGGGAGACCTGGTCGGCCGCATCGATGCGCTGGCCATCCACGGCTACCACCATGTCGCCCGGCAACAGCACGCCCTGGGCGGCGGAATCGGGCAGTACCTGTTCGACCAGTGCCGGCTGCAGGTGGAACTGCCAGGTCAGGCCGGCCAGCGAGGCCACCCAGCGCTCATCGAAGCCGGCCGGCAGCTGCGACAGCGGCAGGGTGCGGGTGCGCACCTGCTCCTGCGCATCGACCACCTCCACCTTCGCATCGTGGCGGTCCATGGCGGCCGTGGTCAGGGCCATGGCGGCCTGGCCCGCGGTGACCACGCTGCGGTCATCCACGCTCAGCACGCGGTCACCGGCCTGCAGCCCGGCCACCTGGGCCATGCACGTGGTGCGGCCGATGGTGGCCGAATAATCCTGCTTGCCCAGTACGAACATGGCCCATAGCAGGGCCACGCACAGCACCAGGTTGGCGATCGGGCCTGCCGCCACGATCGCGATGCGCTGCCAGACGCTCTTGTGGTTGAAGGCCAGGCCGCGTTCGGCCGGGTGTACCTCGACCTCGCGCTCGTCGAGCATCTTCACATAGCCGCCCAGTGGGATGGCGGCGATGGCGAATTCGGTGCCGTTGCGGTTGCGGCGCATCCACAGCGGTTTGCCGAAGCCGACCGAGAAGCGCAGCACCTTCACGCCACAGCGCCGCGCGACCCAGTAGTGACCGAACTCATGGAACGTCACCAGCAGGCCAAGGCTGACGATCATCCACCAGACGGAGCCGATGAATTCACCCATGGTGGACGTCGCGGGAAAGGAGCGGGAAGGGCATTCAGGCGTGGTCGATGGCGGCTTGGGTGATCTGGCGGGCGTGCTGGTCGGCGGCCAGCAGGCCCTCCAGTGTATCGGCGGACGCGGAAGGCAGTGTTGAAAGAGCGTTAGCCACCAGCCCTGGAATCGCTAGGAAAGCGATCCGCCCCTGAAGAAACGCTGAAACAGCTACTTCATTGGCCGCATTGAGCACCGCCGGGGCAGTGCCGCCGGCGGCCATCGCCTGCCAGGCCAGGCCCAGGCAGGGGAAGGCGTCGGTGTCGGGGGCCTCGAAATCCAGCCGGCCCTGGCTCAGCAGGTCCAGCCCGCCCACCCCGGATTCGATGCGGTGCGGCCAGCCCAGGCCCACGGCCAGGGTGGTGCGCATGTCCGGCAGGCCCATCTGGGCCAGGGTGGAGCCGTCGACGAATTCGACCAGCGAATGCACCAGGCTCTGCGGGTGCACCAACACTTCGATGCGCTCGCCGGGGATGTTGAACAGGTGGTGGGCCTCGATGACCTCCAGCCCCTTGTTCATCAACGTCGCCGAATCCACCGAGATCTTCGGGCCCATCGACCACTTCGGGTGGGCAACTGCCTGGGCCGGGGTGACTTCGGCCAGCTCGGCCCGGCTGCGCCCGCGGAAGGGGCCGCCGGAGGCGGTGAGCAGGATCCTGCGCACGCCGGCCTGGTCCAGGCTGGCGTCGCGCGAACGCAGGCACTGGAAGATGGCGCTGTGTTCGCTGTCGATCGGGATGATCTCGGCCCCGGCGGCGGTGGCGCGCTGCATCAGCAGCTCGCCGGCCAGGACCAGCGATTCCTTGTTGGCCAGCAGGATCCGCTTGCCAGCGCCGGCGGCGGCCAGGGTCGAGGACAGCCCGGCCGCGCCGACGATGGCGGCGACCAGGGTGTCGCATGCGTCGCTGGCGGCCAGCTGGTCCAGCGCGGCGGCGCCGGCATGCGCCTGGGTGTCCAGGCCGGCGGCGCGCAGGCCATCGCGCAGTTCCGCATACAGCGCTTCGCTGGCGATCACCGCATGCGCGGGCCGGTGGAGCGCGCACAGCGCGACCAGCGCCTGCACCTGGGTGCCGGCGGCCAGCACGGTGGCGCGGTAACGGTCCGGGTGGCGCGCGATCACGTCCAGCGCAGATGCGCCGATCGAGCCGGTGGCACCGAACACGGCGACCCGGCGGGGGGCGGTAGTGCTCTGCATGCTCAGAATCCGAAGATTTCCTTGCCCAGCGCGAACACCGGCAGCGCGGCCAGCACGCCGTCGATGCGGTCCAGCACGCCGCCGTGGCCCGGAATGATGTGGCCCGAGTCCTTGGCGCCGGCATGGCGCTTGAGCAGGCTTTCGTACAGGTCGCCGAGTACCGAAGCGAACACGGCGACCACCGTGGTGATGACCAGGCCGACCACGTGGCCAGGCGCGACCCCGGCGATCCAGCCGAACACCAGGGCCACCAGCAGGCCGGCCAGCATGCCGCCGCCCAGCCCTTCCCAGGTCTTGTTGGGGCTGATGCGCGGGGCCAGCTTGGTGCGGCCTAGGGTGCGGCCGGCAAAGTAGGCGCCGGAATCGGCGGCCCAGACCACGGCCAGCGCGGTCAGCAGCCACAGGTGGCCCTTGTCGCCGCTGGCGTGGATCAGCACCAGCGAGGCCCAGGCGGGCACGATGGCCAGGGTCCCGGCCAGCAGTTTGAGCGACCGCGCCGGGCTGCCAGGTTCGGCGCCGAAGGTGAAGAAGCGCAGCCACAGCAGGGCCAGCAGCCACCAGCCGATGCCCACCAGTGCGGCGATCTGGTACAGCACCAGCGTGCCGGCGTCGGCCCACACGATCAGCACCATCAGCACCAGGTTGAGCACCAGCAGCACGGTGCGGGCCAGCGTGTCGTCCACGTCGGCCAGCTTCAGCCATTCCCACAGGCCGATCAGGAACACGGCGGCGGCGGCGGCGGCCAGCCACTGGGTGGGCAGCAGCAGGATCGCGGCGATGGCGACCGGCGCCATGATCAGCGCGGCGATGACTCGGGTTTTGGTCATGGGGTGGACGTCTCGGTGGCCAGGGCGGCGATCTGGGCGCTGGTCAGGCCGAAGCGGCGTTCACGTGCAGCGTAGGCGTCGAGCGCCTGCTGCAGGATGGCGGCGTCGAACTCGGGCCACAGCACCTCGGTGAACCACAGTTCGGTATAGGCCAGCTGCCACAGCAGGAAATTGCTGACGCGGGTGTCGCCACCGGTGCGGATGAACAGATCCGGGGGCGGCAGGTCGGCCAAGGCGACGCGGCTGCCCAGCAGCGCTTCGTCGATCTGTTCGGGCAGCAGGCGCCCGGCCGCGACCTCGGCGGCCAGTTCGCGTGCGGCCCTGGCGATGTCCTGGCGGCCACCGTAGCTGGCGGCGATGCTCAGGGTCATGGCGGTATTGCCGGCGGTGCGTTGCTCGGCCAGCTGCATGCGGCTGACCAGCCCGGCACCGAAGCGCTCGCGTTCGCCGATGAAACGCACGCGCACGCCGCGGCGGTGGAGTTCATCCACCTCGCGGTCCAGTGCATTGAGGAACAGCTTCATCAGCGCGTCAACTTCGTCGCTCGGCCGGCCCCAGTTTTCGCTGGAGAAGGCGAACAGCGTGAGCGCGGCGATGCCACGCTCCAGGCAGAAATCGATGGTGCGGTTGACCGCGCGCGCGCCGGCCCGGTGGCCGATCACGCGCGGACGACGGCGCTTCTGCGCCCAGCGTCCGTTGCCATCCATGATGATGGCAACGTGGCGGGGCACGGCGGCGGTGGAGCTGCTGGTCGGGGCCTGGGTCATGCTCAGACCGCCATCAGTTCCTTTTCCTTTTCGGCAACCACACTGTCGACGTCCTTGATGGACTTGTCGGTCAGCTTCTGGATGTCGTCTTCGCCGCGCTTCTTGTCGTCTTCGCTGATCGACTTGTCCTTCAGCAGGGCGGCGATCGCCTTGTTCGCATCCTGGCGGATGTTGCGGATGGCGATCTTGGCGCCTTCGCCTTCCTTCTGCACCTGCTTGCCAAGCTCGCGGCGACGCTCTTCGGTCGGCGGCGGCAGGTTCAGGCGGATGACGGTGCCGGCCACGTTGGGGGTCAGGCCGAGGTCGGAGGCGTAGATCGCCTTCTCCACGTCCTTGATCATGCCCTTGTCGAACAGGGTGATGACCAGCGAGTGGCCTTCGGAGACGCTGATCGAGGCGACCTGGTTGAGCGGCGTGTCGGTGCCGTAGGCCTTGACCGTGATCCGGTCCAACAGGGCCGGCGAAGCACGGCCGGTGCGGATGGAGGTCAGGGTTTGCTTCAGAGCATCGATGCTCTTTGCCATGCGCGTCTGCGCGTCCTGCTTGATTTCGTTGAGCATCGCCCGAATCCTGGGTGTCACTGGGAATCGGGCGATTATAGGCGAAATGGGGTGAACCAAGGTCCGCGCTGAACGGGCGGGTGCCGGCCGTGGCCGGCGCGCCGGTCAGGTGGCGTCGCGGCCGCGCACCAGGGTGCCGATGTTCTCCCCGTGCAGGATCTTCAGCAGTTCGCCCGGCTGGCCCATGTCGAACACGCGCAGCGGCAGGTCGCTGTCGCGGGCGAGGGCGAAGGCGGCGGTGTCCATTACTTCCAGGCCACGGCGGATCACTTCGTCGTAGGTCAGGCTGTCGAAGCGGACCGCATCGCTGTGCTTGTTGGGGTCCTTGTCGTACACGCCGTCGACCTTGGTGGCCTTGAGCAGCAGGTCCGCGCCGATCTCGATGGCGCGCAGCGCGGCACCGGAATCGGTGGTGAAGAACGGGCTGCCGACGCCGGCGGCGAAGATCACCAGGCGGCCCTTTTCCAGGTGCCGGATGGCGCGGCGGCGGATGTAGTCCTCGCACACGTCGTTGATCTTGATGGCGCTCATCACCCGGGCCTTGGCGCCCAGCTTCTCCAGCGCGTCCTGCATGGCCAGCGCGTTGATCACGGTGGCCAGCATGCCCATCTGGTCGCCGGTGACGCGGTCCATGCCGCCGGCGGCCAGGCCGGCGCCGCGGAAGATGTTGCCGCCGCCGATGACCAGCGCCACTTCGGCACCGGCCTGCTGCGCTTCGATCACTTCACGCGCCAGGCGGTTGATGACCTTGGGGTCGATGCCGTAGTCCTCATCCCCCATCAGTGCCTCCCCGGAAACTTTCAGCAGGATGCGGCGATAGGAAAGATTGGACATGGTGGCCTCTGGATGCGTGGAAAACGCGGGAATTCTACTGGATGCGGCGGCACTCGGCGTGGAAAATCTGCTGCACTGCGGCGCAGCCCTGCCACAGCGGTGGATCGCCGCTTCCTGACTCCATTCAGGCCGTGGCGGTTCCCGGTGAACGCGCAATCACGCGGTTGCGCCCCAGGTTCTTGGAACGGTACAGCACGTCGTCTGCGGCCTTCAGCAGGTCCTGAACATCGGCGAAACGCTCATAGCCGCCCTGGGTGGCCACGCCGGCGGAGAAGGTGACGAACAGCGGGCCGTCGGCCACTTCTGCCATGGGGGTGTTGACGATGCTGGCCAGCACCCGGCGCACCACGTCCAGCGCCACCAGCTCGGTGGTGTTGGGCAGCAGGGCGATGAATTCCTCGCCGCCGAAGCGGGCCACGGTATCGCTGTTGCGCAGGTGTTCCTGCAGCTGGGTGGCGAACTCGCGCAGCACCTGGTCACCGAGCAGGTGGCCGTGGGCGTCGTTGATCTTCTTGAAATCGTCCAGGTCGATGAAGGCCACCGACAGTGGCCAGCCGTGCCGCGTGGCGCGCAGGAACTCCTGTTCCAGCACGGCCTCGAGCTGGCGGCGGTTGAGCACGCCGGTCAGGGCGTCGCGGTGGGCCTGTTCGGCCAACCGGTTGGCGCGTGCCTCGAATTCGTCGGCGCGCTGGCGGGCCAGGGCGGCATCCTGCATTTCGCGCAGGTTGCGCAGCGTCGCCAGCTCCTGGGCATGGTCGATCAGCTGCTGCACGCGCGCAGGCGAAATCAGCGTGGTCTCGAACAGGGCGCTGATCTCGGGCAGGGCTTCGCCGATCCGGGCCAGCACCTGGTCGAACTGCGCGCTGTCCAGCTTGAGGGTCTCGTTGACCTGCTGCAGGGCATGTTCGCGGGCAGCATCGGCGTCGGCGCTGAGCCAGATGTCGGCGACCGCGCCGGACAGGGCCACGCAGGCCTGGAAGTTGTCCTCGGCCGCGGCCGGCGATTCGCTGCGGGCGATGGCGTCCACCAGGTAGCGCGGCAGGTCCCACTGTTCGGCCATCCACGCGCCTACCTCGGCATGGGTGCAGTCCAGGTGCTCGCGTTCGAGGGCGATCAGGGCCTCGTTGTCGCGGGCCTGGCGCAGCAGCGGCAGGTAGCGCTCGGGCTCGCTCTGGGCCAGCACGAGCACGCCGATGTCCTGCAGCAGGCCGGCCAGCATCAGCTCTTCGGCCTTGCGCAGGCCGCGGGCCTGGCCGAGCAGGCTGGCCGCCAGCGCGCTGAGGATGCTGCGCCGCCAGGCGCGCTCGCGCACGTCCTGGCCCTGGCCGGGGGCGGTCAGGTCCTGGGTGACGGTGAAGCCCAGGGCGAGGCTGACGGTGGCGTTGAGCCCCAGCATGGTCAGTGCCTGGCCGAGGTTCTCGATCCGGCGGCGGCTGGCATACAGCGGCGAATTGGCAATGCGCAGCATGCGCGCGCTCAGCGCCATGTCGATGGCGATGACGTCGGCGGCCGTGGTGATGTCGGTTTCCGGATCCTGCGCCAGTTCGATGATGCGCAGGGCAATACCGGGCGGCGAGGGCAGGTTGCGGCAGAGCGCCAGGGCGGCTGTCAGCTCGGGAGGCATGGCGGGAATACTGAGGTGATGTGGCAAGAATACATGGTGTGCGTCACAGATTTGAGTGTTGGTGCTTGCGTTGTGGGAAATGTTGCCTGCGACAGGTGGGGGTCGAGGTGCCTTTCGATGCAAAACCAACGGGCAGATCGTGCGGCGGTGGGGCAATGAGCTCTTTGGTACCACATCCGCTGGCGGATGGGGGAGTGGCACGAGTGGCGTCCGCTGCTGCAATGCGGTGGGTGGCGCGGGTACCATGCGGCCTCCAATGAAAAAGGATGGACCCCATGGCCGTAAAGTCGCTTCAGGAATTCCTCGCCAGCACGCACGAAAAAGATGTCAGTGCGGATGCATTCGAGCTTGAGAGCCCGCACATGCTGGAGATACGGGTGAACGGCATGGTCTGGGCCAAGGCCGGTTCGATGGTGGCGCGCAAGGGGGCGGTGAAGTTCACCCGCCAGGGGCTGCTGGAGCAGGGGCTGGGCACGCTGCTGAAGAAAATGGTGAGCGGTGAGGGGCTGCAGCTGATGAAGATCGAGGGGCAGGGGCGGGCCTACCTGGCCGATGCGGGCAAGCAGGTGACGCTGCTGCGGCTGGCGGGCGAGTCGATTTTCGTCAACGGCAACGACGTGCTGGCCTTCGAGACGGGCATCGAGTCCAAGATCACCATGATGCGCAAGGTGGCAGGCATGCTCTCGGGCGGGCTGTTCAACATGCGCCTGAGCGGGCACGGGATCGTGGCGATCACCTCGCATTACGAGCCGCTGACGCTGCCGGTGACGGCGCAGGGCGGCCCGGTGTTCACCGACCCGAACGCAACGGTGGCCTGGTCGGGCTCGTTGACGCCCGAGATCGTCACCGACATTTCGCTGGGCACGCTGGTCGGGCGCGGATCGGGCGAAACCCTGCAGCTGCGCTTCGCCGGCGAAGGCTGGGTGGTGGTGCAGCCGTACGAGGAAGTTACGTTCCAGGCGAAGGGCTGAGGATCGCTGGCCACAAAAAAAGCCCGGCTTGCGCCGGGCTTTTTCGTGTCATCGCTTGAGGCGATGGATCAGGCCAGGCCGGCCTGCTTCATCACTTCGGCGGCGTAGTCTTCCACCACCTTCTCGATGCCTTCGCCAACAGCCAGGCGCTTGAAGCCGATCACGTCGGCGCCGGCGGCCTTGACCACCTGCTCGACGGACTGGTCGGTGTTCAGCACGTACGGCTGGCCGTACAGGGTGACTTCGTTGACGATCTTGGCGATCTTGCCGCTGATGATCTTCTCGAGGATGTCGGCCGGCTTGGACTTGTCCTTGTCGGACATCTTGGCCAGTTCGATTTCCTTTTCCTTGGCAACGAACTCGGCCGGCACGTCGGCAGCCTTGTTGTGCGGCGGGTTCATGGCAGCCACATGCATGGCCAGGCCACGCGCCAGCTCGGCGTCGCCGCCGGCCAGTTCAACCAGCACGCCGATGCGGCCGCCGTGCACGTAGGCCGCGACGTTGTTCGACGATTCCAGGCGGACGATGCGACGCACGTCGACCTTTTCGCCGACCTTGGCAATGACCGCAGCGCGGGATTCTTCGACGGTTTCGCCCGACGGCAGCTTGGCGGCCTTCAGCGCATCGATGTCGGCAGCGCCCGAGCTCAGCGCGACCGATGCAACGGCCTTGGCGAAGTCCAGGAAGTTGCTGTCCTTGGCGACGAAGTCGGTTTCGGAGTTGATTTCGACCAGCACGGCCTTGTTGCCGTCCTGTGCCGACACGATGATGCCTTCGGCAGCAACGCGGTCAGCCTTCTTGTCGGCCTTGGCCAGGCCCGACTTGCGCAGCCACTCGGCCGAAGCGTCGATGTCGCCGCCGTTTTCGGTAAGTGCCTTCTTGCACTCCATCATGCCGGCGCCAGTGCGCTCGCGCAGTTCCTTGACCAGGGAAGCAGTGATTTCCACGGGAATTCCTCACGAAAGAAAGGGGTTGGGCCGGCATCGTGGCCGGCCCATGTGACAGCATCCTGTCATCGCGCCAGTGGCAGCGGACAGGAGCGGTGGACGCCAGGCGCCCACCGCGGGCCTGGATCAGGCCTGGGCTTCGCCCTTGTCGGCAGCAGCCTTCTTGGCCGGAGCGCGGCGGGCCGGCTTGGCTTCTTCGGCAGCCGGGGCGTCGGCGAACTCTTCTTCACGGACGGTGGCAGCGTGCGGAGCAGCAGCCTTGCCTTCCAGCACGGCGTCGGCAGCGGCGCGGGCGTACAGCTGCACGGCACGGATGGCGTCGTCGTTGCCCGGGATCGCGTAATCGACCAGTTCCGGGTTGTAGTTGGTATCGACGACAGCGATCACCGGGATGCCGAGCTTCTTGGCTTCCTTGATGGCGATGTCTTCGTGGCCGATGTCGATGACGAAGATCGCGTCCGGCAGGCGGTTCATTTCCTTGATGCCGCCCAGCGAGGCTTCCAGCTTGTCACGCTCGCGACGCAGGCCCAGCACTTCGTGCTTGACCAGCTTGTCGAAGGTGCCGTCGGTTTCGCCGGCTTCCAGTTCCTTCAGGCGGGCAACCGACTGCTTCACGGTACGGAAGTTGGTCAGGGTGCCGCCCAGCCAACGCTGGTTCATGAACGGCATGCCGCAACGCTCGGCTTCTTCGCGGATCGACTCGCGGGCGCTGCGCTTGGTGCCCAGGAACAGGATGGTGCCGCGCTTCTGCGCGACGCTGGAAATGAAGTTCATCGCGTCATTGAAGAGCGGAACGGTCTTTTCCAGGTTGATGATGTGGATCTTGCCGCGGGCGCCGAAGATGTACTGGCCCATCTTGGGGTTCCAGTAACGGGTCTGGTGGCCGAAATGGACGCCGGCTTCCAGCATCTGACGCATGGTGACCTGGGGCATTGCAATACTCCTGATAGGGAACCGGCCGCCGCGGGTAATAGAGGGCGGTCCGCCGCAAGGCGGGGGGTTCCGGGGTTTGGCTTCCCTGTCGCTTCCGTGTCCGAACTCCTCGCGGAGCACCCCGGCACGGATATGGGCGGCAGGTGTGGATTCACCGGTGACGTCCGGTGTTGACGGGTTTCCTGCGCACAGGGCGCGAAGAAATCCGGTCGATTATAGCCCGGGCCGGCGGTCCGGCGCAATTGGCGGGCTGGCGGCCGGGATGTCGGCCGGTTCCGCGTCGCCGATCCGGGCCCGGAAACGGCCCCCGGCATAGGCTGTGGCGGGGCCGGGCAGGGCCCACAGGCGGGTGCTGCCGGCGAGGACATAGCCGGCCAGCTCGGGGAGCAGCAGCGTGGCGCGTCCGTCGGGGCCAATGAAGGTCAGGTCCGCCAGCCGCGCGTGGCCGGTGCCGCCATTGTAAAGCGCCAGCAGGGCGTGGCCGGCAGCGTCGCGAAGGTCAGCGGACAGGGCGGGCGCCGGGCGCGGCTGCGGCCCGGCCACGAACACCGGCAGCGACACCTGCAGCGGCGGGCTGGCGGGGCCGGCCCGGAGCACCAGCCGGTAGCCCTGTTCAGCGGTGGGGGCGGCGCCGATCCGGACCACCCGTACCCGCTGCCGGGCGTTTGGTGCCAGCGCCAGCCGGGTCGGGCTCACCACCACGTCCTGCGCCGGGGTCAGGCGTTCGGCGTCGGCGCTCTGTTCCCACCGGTACAACCGCGCCTGGCCCGACCACGGCTGCGCCGTCTCGTTGTGCAGCCACAGTTCGGCGTCCTGCTGGTCCGGGCGCAGCGCAACCCGCAGCGGGGAAATGTCCAGCGCCTGCGCGGCGGCCGGAGCAAGCAGCGCCAGCAGCAGGCAGGCGCGGATCAGAAGGTCAGGGTGAGCCATGGCCGGCGGGCGTCTTCGTCGTCTTCGTCCGCCGGGGTCAGCTGCTGCACCTGGGGCGGGGCCGGGATTTCCTCGTCGCTGCGTCGGTGTGCGCTGCGGCAGCTGGCACGCGCTGCGTCTGCGTCCAGTGCGCACGCCTCCACGATCCGCAGGCGGACCTGCAGCGGCGCATTGGCCGCGTTGGCGGCAGACAGCAGGGTGGTCAGCGCCACGCAGGTGGCCAGGCGGGCGCGGCGGCGTCGGTTCATCCGGATCGGCAGCGGGGGGTCGTTGGGATATCGGCCCGGCGCTGGCGGTCTTGAGGGGTGCGACTCAGTAGGTGATCGTCACCTTGATCTGGTCGCTGTAGCTGCCGGCGGCCACTGCGCCGACCGTGGGCGGTGCACGCCCATATACGGTCAGGGTCTGGGCGCTGCCGGTCCCCGTGCCCGAGACCAGGTCCACGTTGGCGGTGCTGCCCCAGCGCTGGGTGCGGGTGCTTTCGCGGTACAGCGCATAGGGAATGAAAAAGGCCGGGTTGGTGGTGTGCCGCATGCGCCGCACGCTGCCGTTCGCGTACAGGCCGTTGTCCAGCGCGATGGTGTAGGCGGTGCGGTTGAGGCAGGTCAGGCCGATGGTCGACGTGCGGTCGATGTTGGCGGTGATCGTGCCGGCACTGGTGCCGAAGTCCATGTCGGTAGTGACATAGGCACTGCACTGCGGCAGCACGGTGGCGGTGACCGTGAACGGGAAGCCGCCGGTGGCGGTCTTGTGGCCGCTGACGCCGGTGGCCGTGGTGCACGCCGCCGGCGCGGTGGCCGTGCCCAGCAGGACCTCGTTGTAGGCATATTCCAGGCGGACGTCGGCACCGTTGAACGCGGTGCTGTAACTGCCGGCCGCCAGCGTCTGGCTGGCTGGGATGCGACCGTAGATGGTCACGGTGACCGCGCCGCTGCCGCCGGTGAGCAGGGGCACCGAGTAGTTCAGGTCCACCACCTGCGGCCCGGGCGAGGTGCCGGGGGTCAGACCCCATATGGTGCTGTAGGCGGCGCTGGTGAACAGCTGGAAGCTGAGCGGATCTGCGGTGGTGTTGGTCATCCGCCGCAGCGGTGAAATGGCCACGCCGGTGCTGCCCACGCCGATGCCGATGCAGGCGCGTACCGACGCCGTTGCCAGCAGGCTCAGCGCGGCGGTGTTGCAGGTGATGGTGAACGTGGTGGTGGTGAAGCTGGGCGCAGCGGCGGCGTTGCCGACGTTGCCGAAGGCGGCCGTGACCGGGGTGGTGGTGGTGCAGGTGGTGTCGGCGCGGGCCACGCCGGCGCCCACTAGCCCGGCCAGTGCCAGCAACCCCCCCAGCAGCAGGCGCAGGCTCATGGCCCGGCTCCGGCCACGCAGCGCAGCGGCCCCAGCCGCAGCGCGGCGCTGCCCGGCGCCGGGCTGACCGGCACGCGCACTTCGCAGCGCCCGTCATCGGTGTCCACCTGCAGCACTGCCTGGGCCGGCAGATCTTCCAGGTAGACCTCGCCGTCGTAGCCCACCGTAGCGCTGCGCTGGTCCGGCAGCCGCACCTGGCTGCCGGCGGGCACGGGCCGGTCCTGCGCGTCGTGCAGGACCAGTGTGATGGCGCGGGTGCGGCGCAGTCCGAAACTGACCCCCAGCCCGGCGCTCTGCCGCGGCGTCACCAGCGTGTCCACGCGGTCGGCACGCATGTCGGCCGGCAGCTCCAGGGTGTCGATCGAAATCCGGTTGCGCTGCCAGGACAGCAGCGGGGTGACCAGCAGCATGCCGTCGTCGTCGGTCACCCCGATCACCCGGTTTTCCAGGCGGACCGGTACGCCGCCCACGCCGTTGGTGGAGACCACCGCGAACGCGTCGGGTACCTCGCGTGCGGCGAACAGGTGCCCCCCCATCCAGACCACGCTGCCGCTGGCGTTGGCATAGGCGAAGTTGGCATCGCCCTGGCGCGCCGCGCCCAGCGAGTAGCGGCCCACCCGGTTCAACCAGCCGGCTTCGACCAGCCCCCCGGTGCCGTCATCGCCCTGCCGGGCCTGCACCCGCCAGCCGTAACCGCCCTGGCTGCCATCGCCGGGCACCGGCTGGGATACATCCACCGTGTACAGGTTACGGTCGCCATTGCGCTGGGCGGCCAGGTTGCTCTGGCGGTTGTTGCCCAGGCTGGCCGACACCGACAGGTACACGCTGCGGTCGGCGTTGTCGTCCAGGTTCTGGTTGAACGAGGCGTAGGCCGACCAGCGTTCGGAGAACGTGCGGTTCCAGAACACGCTGGCGTAGCGGCGGTCATCGCCATCGGGGTAGGACAGGCGCAGGTAGCTGGCGCTCAGCGAGCCCAGCCGGCCCAGGCTGGCACCGGCGGTGACCTGGTCGGTCACGTCCGGTGGCAGCGCACCCTGCAGGCTGCCCAGGTCCTGGAAGTCGCCATGCGTGCGGCGGGTGGCCGCATTGAGGTTGAACACCCGGTTGTTCCAGCTGTACCCCAGCGCCCACTGGCCTCCCTGCAGACCGTCCCTGCGGCTGTGCGCATAGGACGCGTTGACGACCCCGGCCTGGCCCAGCTGCCACCAGCCGCCCGCGCCGGCGCTGGCCACGCCGCCGCCGCCTTCGGCATGCAGTTCGGCGGTGAAGCGGTTGCTGACCCCGCGCCGCCAGGTGGCGCTGCCCACGGTGGCACTGTCGTAGGCGAACGAGCGGATGCCGTAATCGCGACGCATCCGGCCCACGCCAGCGGACCAGTCCGAGAGGCCTTCAGCCAGCAGCTGCTGCGTGCCATAGAAGGCAAAATCCAGGGTCTGCATGCGGCCGTAGGCATCGGTGATCACCACCTGCGCATTGCCGGTGCCGCTGATGCCCGGCTGCGCGGCCAGCTGGAACGGCCCCACCGGTACCTCGCCGTTGTACTGGCGAAGGCCGTCGACATAGAGCTCGACGTTGGACGGCACCACGGCCTCGCCCAGGAAGCTCGGGGTGGGGGTGAGCACGCGGTAGGGCTGCAGGCCGTAGTTGCGCCCGATCTGGATGCCGCCCATCCGCACCGGGCGGCTCCAGTCGACGAAGCCGCTGAAGAAGTCACCGACGGTCAGGGTCAATGCGTTGTCGGGAAAATCCAGTTGCCACGCACTGTCCAGGCGCACGCTTTCACCGCGCCAGTCGCTATGGCCATCCTGGTAGGTGCGCAGCAGCTGGCTGCTGCGCAGCACGCCGCGGCCCATGCCGAACACCCGCCATTCGGTGGTGAGCGCCAGGTTGCCGGCGTCCTGGTTGTGGGTGGCATAGACGTCATAGTTGAGCAGGGCGCCTGGCGAGGCACTGGCCGTCGGGGTGCTCTGGGTGGCGGCCCCCACTTCGGTGACCGGCAGGTTGAGCTGTTCGAGGGGGATTTCCAGCGCCAGCGTTTGCAGGGAGGCGTCGTAGCGCATCACCAGCCCGCTGAGCTGGTCCAGTGCAACCGGCGCGCCGTCAGGCGCGGCGAAGCCGAGCTGGCGCAGCACGGGCGGGTCGGCGCGCAGCTGTCCCGCCAGTTCGGTGAACGGCAGCAGGCCGCGGGGGCTGCCGTTGAGGGTGACGTCCAGGTACAGGGTCTGCGGTGCGGTCAAGGGCGTGGGCGCCGGCAGCATCACATCATCGGCGGCCCCCGGTTCGGCGCTGGCGGCAGGCAGTTCGGCCGCCCATGCCGGTGCGCCCGGCATTCCAGACGAGACCGCGCCGGCAGCCAGGGCGACGCGCACGCAGGCCTCAGCGAGCCGGTGGCGTCGGGGACAGGGGCGTGGCTTGCGCGCCGCCATTGATCTTCGCCGATAGCGTGGCCCCGGCCAGCCGCGTCGCAGGAATATCCAGCGGCCAACGCATGGTCTGGCCGCTGAGCACGTAGCCGATCAGGCCGGGCTGGAAGACCTGCGGGCGATCCAGCGGACCTACCGCCAGATCGGCCAGTTGCGCATAGCCATCGCCACGGTTGTGCACTTCCAGCATCACCTTGCCGTCGGGTTGGACACGCACGGCGCTCTGCAGGTCGGGCTTGCCTGCGGCGCTGCCATCGGGCTGGATGAACACCGGCAGCGAGTAGCGCAGCACGAACTGCATGCCCTGGCGGTTGGGGTCCAGCGTGGGCACCTCGTCGACGATGACCCGGTACGACAGCTGTGCGTCGGGCGCTTCCGGCTGGGCGCGCACGACGCGGATCAGCTGCTGCTGTCCGGCCGCGAGCGACTGCATGGGCGGGCTGACCACCAGGTCTGAGGTGGGGTCGAGCTGGTCGCGGCCGTCGCGCTGGGTCCAGCGGAATACGCGGGCCTGCACGCTTACCGGGGCCGACCCGCTGTTGCTGACCCACAGCGCTTCGGCGTTCTGGCGGGCGCTGAGCTGCAGCGAGGTAGGCGCAACCTGCAGGCTGGCGGCCCGCAGGCCAGGCATGCCAAGCACTACCAGCAATGCACAGGCGCAGACAGCCGCCGTGGAGCGCGGTACGCGCCCCCGTTCGAGTGCTGACATGGCGGCCTCAGTACGAGATGGTGGCGGTGACCGTGTCCTGGTAGGTACCGGTGGCGGCGTTGTTCACGCTGGGATTGGCCACCTGGCCATAGATCGGGTACGCCTGCGCCAGGCCGGTGCCGGTGCCGGCCACCGTGTTGGTGCCGGTGGTCGCGCCCCAGACGTTTGCACGGCCCGCATCGGAATACAGCTGGTAGCCGACGAAGTTGTTGGTGGTCACCGCCGCATCGGTGTTGCGCATGCGCCTGGTGGTGACGTCATTGGCGGTCGCGGCGTTGGAGCCGGCATTCAGCGCGATGGTGTACGGCGTCAGCGCCGAGCACTGCGCGGTGACCGAGCCCTGGGCGTTGGACGGGGTGGTGGCGGTGGACAGCGCCGTGCCGAAATCGACATCGGTCGCGGCGGCCGCCGTGATCGTGCAGGCCTTGGTGATGATGATGCGCACGTTGAAGGTGGTGGTGTCGGCCGCCATGGCGGGCGAGGCCAGGGCCACCAGGCCAAGGCTGAACAGCAGGGGACGCGGGGCGCGAAGGAATCGCATGGTCTTCTCCTTGGACGGGGGTCCTGGATGAACGAATCGATGCCGGCGTACTGCAGGGGGAGGGCGCCAGGGGCGGCGCTGACCCCCTTATAAAAGCGATGTTGTAGGGGGGGTGTGAGGAAAACTGGCCGGTTTTCACAGTTTTTCCGTTCCCAGCCCGCCCAAGCCCTGCCGCTGTGGGGCTTCGACCCGAACGTGGGCTGTCAGCGTTCCAGCCCTTCCCGTTCAGAATGGCCCCGGATCGGCGATAATGGGCGCCATGAGCGTGAATCTGAAAACCCCCGAGGAAATCGAACTGATGCGCGTCGCCGGCCGCCTGGCCAGCGAAGTGCTCGACATCGTCACCCCGTACGTCAAGCCGGGCGTGACGACCGAAGAGCTGGACCGCATCTGCCACGACCACATCATCAACGTGCAGAAGGCCACGCCGGCCAACGTCGGCTACCGTGGCTTCCCGAAGACGGTCTGCACATCGGTCAACAACGTCATCTGCCACGGCATCCCCAGCGAAGCCAAGGTCCTGAAGGACGGCGACATCGTCAACATCGATGTCACCGTGATCAAGGACGGCTGGCACGGCGATACCAGCCGCATGTACTACGCCGGCACGCCATCGACGATGGCCAAGCGCCTGGTCGACACGACCTACGCGGCCATGTGGGCCGGTATCCGTGCGGTGAAGCCGGGCGCGACGCTGGGCGACATCGGCCACGCGATCCAGTCGCTGGCCGAAGCCGAGCGCTTCAGCGTGGTCCGCGAGTACTGCGGGCATGGCATCGGCAAGGTCTACCACGACGAACCGCAGGTGGTGCACTACGGGCGTCCGGGCCAGGGACTGGTACTGCAGCCGGGCATGACCTTCACCATCGAGCCGATGATCAATGAAGGCACCCGCTACAACAAGGTGCTTCCCGATGGCTGGACCGTGGTCACCAAGGACCGCAAGCTGTCGGCGCAGTGGGAGCACATGATCGCGGTCACCGAGACCGGCGTGGATGTGCTGACCCTCTCGCCCGGCGAATCGCAGGTCTGAGCATGTTGCCGGCGAGCCCGACCCTGGACGCGCCGGCCGACGCCGTCGCCGACCCCGAGTGGGCGGCGGAGGCTCGCCAGACCCTGCAGCAGGCCGACGCGCGCCTGTACCGGCGCTTTGACCAGAACGACAACATCGAGCGTCTGCTGGCGCTGCGCGCCCGCGCTGCCGACCATCTGATCCGGCTGGCCTGGCAGCGCTGCGTGCCGGCCGATGCCGGGCTGGCGCTGTTTGCGGTGGGCGGCTACGGGCGCGGTGAGCTGTTCCCGCGCTCGGACATCGACCTGCTGGTGCTCGGCGCGCCCGAGGCGCAGCGTCGGCATGAAGCGGCCTTGGCCCGCCTGTTCGCGCTGCTGTGGGATTGCGGCCTGCCGGTCAGTCATGCAGTGCGGTCGGCACAGGAATGCGTGCAGGCCAGCGCCGACCAGACCGTGCTCACCGCCTTGATCGAATCGCGCCCGCTGGTGGCCGACGAAGCGTCACGCCAGGCGCTGAAGCAGGCCGTCAACCGCGAGGGCCTGTGGCCGCCGCGCGAATTCTTCCTGGCCAAGCGCGACGAACTGCTGGCCCGCCACCAGCGATTCGGCGACACCGCCGACAACCTGGAACCGGACATCAAGGATGGTCCGGGCGGGTTGCGCGATCTCAATACGCTGGGCTGGATGGCACTGCGCGCGTTCGGCGTGCGCGAGCTGGAAGCGCTGGTCGGGCTGGGACACCTCGGCCCCGATGAAGCCGTTGCACTGCGCCGTGAGCGCTGCGCGCTGGCGCAGCTGCGGTTCGGCCTGCACCTGGTGGCCAACCGCCCGGAAGAGCGCCTGCGCTTCGATTACCAGAAGACCCTGGCCGCGCGGCTCGGCTTTGCCGACGACGTGGAGAGCCTGGCGGTCGAGAAGATGATGCAGGGCTTCTACCGCAGCGCCACCGTGGTGCGGCGGATCAGCGACCGCCTGCTGCAGCGCTTCGAAGAACAGTTCGACGGGGAGGCCGTGCCCGAACCGGTCAGCGTGGGCTTTTCCTTGCGCCGCGGCTACCTGGCCGCCAACGACCCGCAGTGGCCGCAGGGCGATATCGAGCAGGTGTTCGCGCTGTTCTCCAGCTGGGCCTACAACCCCGACGTGCGTGGTCTGCACTCGCTCACCGCGCGGGCCTTGGCCGAAGCGCTGGCCGAGCTGCCGGCGTACACCGAGGCCAGCACTGCCGCGCGCGAACAGTTCATGACCCTGCTGCGCAGCCCGCGCGCGGTGGATACGCTGGCACGCATGGCCCGCCTGGGCGTACTGGGACAGTGGATTCCCGCCTTCGCCCAGGTGTCCGGGCGCATGCAGTTCGACCTGTTCCACGTCTACACCGTCGACCAGCACACCTTGATGGTGCTGCGGAACATCGGCCTGTTCGCCACCAGCCGCGCCGACGAGCGCTTCTCCATCGCCCACGAGGTCTGGCCGCGGCTGCGCAAGCCGGAACTGCTGCTGCTGGCCGGGCTGTTCCATGACATCGCCAAGGGCCGCGGCGGCGACCATTCCGAACTCGGCGCGGTGGATGCCCGCGACTTCTGCCAGGCGCATGCGCTGAGCGGTTCCGATACCGACCTGGTGGCCTGGCTGGTCGAGCAGCACCTGCGCATGTCGGTCACCGCGCAGAAGCAGGACATCTCCGACCCGGACGTGATCCACCGCTTCGCCACGCTCGTGGCCAGCCGCGACCGCCTCGACTACCTGTACCTGCTGACCTGCGCCGACATCGCCGGCACCAGCCCCAAGCTGTGGAATGCGTGGAAGGATCGGCTGCTGGCCGACCTGTACTTCGCCGCGCGCCGGGCGCTGCGCGATGGCCTGGAAAACCAGATGCCGGCCGCCGAGCGCGTGCTGGAGGCGCGCGAGAGCGTGCGCGCGCTGGTGCGCGAGCGCGGCTACGACGACGCCACCATCGACCGCCAGTTCACCGTGATGCCGGATGAGAGCTTCATCCGCCTGCGCCCCGAGCAGCTGGCCTGGCAGGCCGCCGCGCTGGTGCCGGTCAAGCAGGGCCAGACCCTGGTCAAGGTGCGCCGGATCACCCCCGACGACGATGCGCTGGAAGTGTTCGTGCACTCGCCCGACCGCGACGGCCTGTTCGCTGCGATCGTGATGACCCTGGACCGCAAGGGCTATGGCATCCACCGGGCACGCGTGCTGGATGGCCCGGTGGACACCATTTTCGATACCTTCGAAGTGACCCCGGCCGACAGCTTCGCCGATGGCGATGCACCGCGGCTGGAAGCGGCGCTGCGCGAGGCGCTGGCCGGCGACCTGTCGCGGCTGCGTCCGTCGCGGCGGGTGGTGCCACGCCAGCTGCGCCATTTCCGCTTCGCCCCGCGCATCGAATTCCGCGATGCCAACGACAACGACACCGGAGGCACCCGCTTCAGCCTGGTCGCACCCGACCGCCCCGGGCTGCTTGCCGATGTCGCCTTCGTACTGCGCAACCAGGGCCTGCGCGTGCATGACGCGCGCATTGCCACCTTCGGCGAACGCGCCGAAGACATGTTCGTGATCAGCGATGAGCACGACCACCCCCTGACCGAAACCGCCCGGCAGCAGCTGCATGACGCCATGCTGCGCTGCCTGGACCCTGATCGAAACGCCGGAGACCCCCACTGATGGCCACCAAGCCTGCCAAGAAGACTGCCGCCAAGACCGCGGCGGCCAAGAAGACCGTTGCCGCTGCCCCGGTCGTGAAGAAGACCGCTGCGAAGAAAGCCGCGCCGGCCGTGAAGAAGGCGCCGGTCAAGAAGACCGCGGCCAGCAGTGCTGCGGAAACGGCGGCCAAGCGCGCCGAGAACATCGCGCGCAAGTCGCTGCGCAAGCCGGCCACCCCGGGCGTGGAAGAACTCAAGTTCGGCATCGAAAGCGCCTTCGAGCGCCGCGCCACGCTGACCCTGCATGAAATCGAAGGCTCGACCAAGCCGCTGGTCGGCCGCGTCATCGATGGCCTGGAAACCGGCGAGTTCCGCGTGGCCGAGCCGGATGGCCACGGTGGCTGGAAGGTCAACGAGTGGCTGAAGAAGGCGGTGCTGCTGTACTTCCGCGTGAATGACATGGCGGTGGTCGACGCGCGCCCGGCGCCGTTCTGGGACAAGGTGGAATCGCGCTTCGCCGGTTTCGACGAGGCCAAGTTCCGCCGGGCCGGCGTGCGCGTGGTGCCCGGTGCCATCGCGCGCCGCGGCAGCTACTTCGGCAAGGACGTGGTGCTGATGCCGAGCTTCACCAACATCGGCGCCTACGTCGGCGAAGGCACCATGGTCGATACCTGGGCCACGGTGGGCTCGTGCGCGCAGATCGGCAAGCACTGCCACCTGTCCGGCGGTGCCGGCATCGGCGGCGTGCTCGAACCGCTGCAGGCCAGCCCGACCATCATCGAAGACCATTGCTTCATCGGTGCACGTTCGGAAGTGGTGGAAGGCTTCGTGGTCGGCCACCACAGCGTGATCGGCATGGGCGTGTTCCTGGGCCAGAGCACCCGCGTGTACAACCGCGCCACCGGCGAGATCAGCTACGGCTCGGTGCCGCCGTACAGCGTGGTGGTGTCCGGCCAGCTGCCGTCCAAGGACGGCTCGCACTCGCTGTACTGCGCGGTCATCGTCAAGCAGGTCGACGCCAAGACCCGCAGCAAGACCAGCGTCAACGAGCTGCTGCGCGGCCTGGCCGACTGATGCGGTGACGCAATCGGGGCATCGTCAGGATGCCCCGATGACGCTTTCACCGCGAGCTGTGGTGCGGCTTCGCAAAGCCGGTCACAGCTTGACGCACGCATTGCCCACCGCCCGTGCTCGCGTGCCTATGCTGCGCTTCCCCAGGCAGAAGGCGCTTCCGTGGAAAACGTCAGCAATGCGGTGTCGGTGATCCGCTATCCGATTCAACCGCTGCCGCAGGTCGCTGCGGATCGTGCAACGGTCGACAACGCGATTCTACCGACTGGCATTTACAACCTTCCGGGCTTCGCCGGCATGCCCAACGTGCCTGCCGGCGAATATGGCGTGCGCCTTACGCAGGCCGACTACGTCATTTCAGCGCTGTATCAGAAGATCGTGAAGCACGGTGATCTGTCCACGATCGACGCGGACCTGGATACGATCGCGCGCGTGATGTCCGGCAGCGTCGGCTTTGGCGACACCGAAGACGAACAACGCGCCTCCAACATCTACATCGGCAAGGCGCTCAACATCCTGTGCCAGCAGGTGCGCCGTACGTCCGGGCCGCCCTGCGATGGAAATCGTCTGCTGCGCGCGACCCAGCGCTGCGTTGAAACGATCCGGGCCCGCCAGGAGTTCACCCTGGAAAACGCCAGTGTGATGATGTTCCACCTGGGGGAGCTCATCAACCATCCGCCTCTGCAACGCTGCTGCAGCGCGACGATCACCGACCACCTGGCCCCGATCTTCGAAACCCTGCTGCGGCAGCATCCGATCCACGCCATCGAGGGTGCGACGCTGGCCTTCGGTCTGGTCAGCGCGCTGCGCGCGTCCGAGCATCTGATGACGCGACCGCAGGGCGCGACCCTGCCACGCCCCGCCGCCGACAGCCTGTTGTTGACCGTGCCGTCGCTGCTGGAGGCGCAGCCGGATCTTCTGCTGGGGTGGGAAAGCCGGACCCTGGCCCTGGTGGCCAAATACGGTGTGCAGTACCTGCGGCGGCTGGCGCAGCTGAGCCGGGGCCGCGGGCGCCTGGTCCAGGGCAACGCGCTGCAGATCAACGCAGCGCGCGTGCTCAAGCCGATCATCGAGGAAGCCCGCCAGCCGTCGCGGCGGATATGGGACCAGCGCGATGGCGACTACCGCGGCCTGGGCCAGGACAAGCAGCTCCGGGACTACCTGGCCTATGCCACGCATTACTACTGCCGGTGGCTGACGCAGCAGCCGGAATGGGTGCAGTCGCGGTTGACGCTGCAGGAGGCGCCGCGCCAGGTCGCCGACAACCCGGCCAATGGCCGCAGCTTTGCCAACGTGGTGCAGCGGGGCAGCGGCGTGGCGACATTCACAGAGCAGGCGTATCCCGTCCCCGCACCGTTCGTCGCAACACCAGTGCGCCGGCCGCGGTCCACCGAGATTACCCACTTGGAACCCCCCAGTGCGCTGGCCCGGTTCAGCCAGGCCGCCGGCGATCTGGTCCGGCTCGCCGAGGACGCAGACCGCTTCGACCGCGAAGACGCGGTATCGGCCACCAACGCATTGATCGTTTCGATCGAGGCGGGGCGGACCGCCTTGAACGACGCCTCCCGCGTGCAGATGCTGCTGGACATGGACGCGGTGTGCATGCGCCTGTATGCGGCCGATCCGTTCGATGCTCCGCAGTACCGGTGGCAACTGTCCAGCATGCGTGGCTTCCTGTCCTCGCAGCTGGCGCTGCTGGTGGATCGGGAAGGACGCCCGCTGATGGGGACCGACGTGCCGTTCGACTCCGGCCTGTCGTCGTGGCAGCGCTCCCTGCTCACCGAACTCAACAAGTACGATGCATCGTCTGACCTGGATGCCGGAGCCTCGGCAGGGCAGGGCTATACTGGAAGCCAGTACCCATGACCCACTGTCGGCAATGACCACCACCGTTTACGGATTGAAGAACTGCGATACCTGCAGGAAGGCCAGCAAGTGGCTGGACCGCTTCCAGGTGCCGTACACCTTCGTCGACTACCGCGACGTCAAACCCAGCCCGGAAACGCTGCTGGACTGGGCGGCCCAGGCCGGTGGGTTCCCGGCGCTGGTCAACCGTTCCTCCACGACCTGGCGGCAGCTGCCTGAGAACCGCAAGGCGGCGGCCTCCGACGCGGAGTGGAAGCTGCTGCTGCGCGAGTACCCGCAGCTGATCAAGCGTCCGGTCGTCGTGAGCGCGGACGGCGTGATGACCCAGGGCTTTTCCGACAACGGGTTCAAGCAGCGGTTCGGAGTGGGCGCATGAACGACGTTGTTGCACTGACCTGCGACCTGATCGCCCGGCCGTCGGTGACGCCGGAGGATGCCGGTTGCCAGGCGCTGCTGGCCGGGCGCCTGCAGCAGGCCGGCTTCACCTGCGAACACCTGCGCCTGGGCGAGGTCGACAACCTGTGGGCCACGCACGGGCAGGGCGCCCCGGTGCTGGTGCTGCTGGGCCATACCGACGTGGTGCCGAGTGGACCGGTCGAGGCGTGGACCAGCGATCCGTTCGATCCGCAGATCCGCGACGGCGTGCTGTATGGGCGCGGCGCGGCCGACATGAAGGGTAGCGTGGCCGCGTTCGTGGTGGCCGCCGAGCAGTTCGTGGCCGCCCATCCGGACCACCCCGGCACGCTGGCAGTGCTGCTGACCAGCGATGAAGAAGGCGATGCCATCGACGGCGTGCGCCGGGTCGCAGAGCTGTTCCGCGAGCGCGGCCAGAAGATCGACTGGTGCATCACCGGCGAGCCGTCCTCCACCGCCGTGCTCGGCGACCTGCTGCGGGTTGGCCGGCGCGGCAGCCTGTCGGGCACGCTGACCGTTCAGGGCGTGCAGGGTCACGTGGCGTACCCGCACAAGGCGCGCAATCCGATCCACCTGGCCGCTGCGGCGCTGTCCGAGTTGACCGCGCGGCATTGGGATGATGGCTTCGAAAGCTTCCCGCCGACCAGCCTGCAGGTGTCCAACATCCACGCCGGCACCGGCGCCAACAACGTGATTCCCGGCGAGCTGCAGGTGCTGTTCAACCTGCGCTACAACCCGCTCTGGAACGCGCCGAAACTGGAGCAGGAGATCACCGCGCTGCTGGACCGGCATGGCCTGGAGTACCGGCTGAAGTGGCACCGCAGTGGCGAACCGTTCTACACCCCCGAAGGTACCCTGCGCGGGGTAGCCCGCGAGGTGCTGGGCGAATTCGCCGGCGCTGCGCCGGAAGAGAGCACCGGCGGCGGCACCTCGGACGCGCGCTTCATCGCACCGCTGGGCGCACAGTGCATCGAAGTGGGGCCGGTCAACGCCAGCATCCACCAGGTGGACGAGAACGTGTCGGTGGCCGACCTGGAGAAGCTGCCGGAACTGTACCGGTGCCTGATCGAGCGCCTTCTCACCGAAGGTAGAGCCGACTGTTAGTCGGCTGCTCTACGCGCGCCGAAGGTAGAGCCGACTGTTAGTCGGCTGCTCTACGCGCAGATCCAAGGTCCCCGCAGCGGCCGGCAGCCGACTAACAGTCGGCTCTACCCTCGGCGCTACCTTCGGCTCCGCCGGCATCAGGCCACGATCAATCCAAACGCGGCCAGCGCTGCGCCTGCCTGGCGCGGTGAAATCACCGCCTTCTTGAAATGTTTGCTGTCCATCACGTTGAGCCCGGTGATATCAGCACCGCGCAGGTCGGCGCCGTCGAAGCGGGTCAGGCGAATCTGCGCGTTGCGCAGGCTGCCGCCCTCGAACACGGCATCGCGGAAATCGCAGCCGGACAGCTCCGCATCGGAAAAATCCATCCCCTGCAGCGTGGCCTTGCGGAACGACAGCCCACGCAGGTCCGCACTGACCAGAAGGCAGTCGCGAAACTCCAACGCCCAGCCGGTCACTTCCTGCAGGTGCGCGCCGGTCAGCTTGCAATCCTCGAACCGGACCGATGACAGCGTGGCGCGGCGCCAGTGGCTGTTGTTCAGATCGCAGTGCGAAAACACCGCATCGCTGAGCAGCGCCGAGCTGAAATCGCACTCGCCGCCGCGGCATTTTTCCCAGCGGCTTTCCTCCAGCGAGGCGGCCAGCCAGGACGTGCCCGCTACCGAGCAGCGCGTGAACTGGAAACCGTCCATGTCCAGCCGCGAGAAATCGGCATTGTCGAAGCGGCAGTCCTCGAACACGGCCGCACGCGGATGCGCGGCGACGATGGCCTGCATGCGGGCGCGGGAGAGGGTTTCATCACGGAACGTGGCGGTACTCATGCCGCCCATTCTGGGCGAAGCGCGCGCCCGCCGGCAGACTTGAAGGTCGCCGGCGAGTGTGTACAGCCCGGTTCAATCAAACGTCCAGAACGCCGGTTGGATGCCCTTGCGCCAATACGATTCACCGGCCAGGAAGAACTTCTGTGCCTCGGCCTTGGCAAACCATCCGGCGGCCGCCGCCTCATCCCGCGGCACCCCCGGCGGCGCACGGCCCAGGAGCAGGCCCGTGAAGTACTGGCCGAACACGTTGCCCTGCTGGGCGGCCTTGCGGTACCACTGCAGCGCCATCGCAGGGTCGCGTTCGATGCCCAGGCCCATGCCCCTTTCGTAAAGCGCGCCCAGATCCACCTGGGCCTGGGCATCGCCGCGCGCCGCGCGCCGCTGGATGTCGACCACCAGCGGGTGCAGTGCACCGGCCTGCGGGGCAATCGCGGCGGGCAGGCCCGAACTGCTGGTCGAATAGCGCTGGTAAACCGTGGCGCGCAGGTCCCAGCGCAGTGCCGCGGCCGCGTGGCCACGTTCGCGTTCGAATTTTGCAAGCGACAGCATCGCGCCCGGACTGCCGTGGTTGGCCGCGGCGAGGTACCAGCGCCCGGCCCTGCGCGGCGACGCGCGCAGCACCGGGGGCGACGTGTCTTCAGGGCGACGTCCGGTATACATCGCACCGCTGGCCCAGATCCGCCCCAGCGCTTCTTCCGCAATGGTATTGCGGAAACTCCAGGGCGTGGCGGCGGCAGCGCGCTCATACCAGTCCAGCGCCCGGCGGTCGTTCCAGCGTTCGTAACGTTCGGCCAGCTCCAGCATGCCCTCGATGTCGCCGCGCTCGGCGGCAGTGAGCCACTTCACTTCGGCATCGCTGGTCGGGCGGTTGGGGGCGGTGGTGCAGGCGGCCAGCGCCAGCAGCGCCAGCGCGGAAAGCGACAGGCGGAAACGAAGGGGATTCATCCGTGAGTTCCAGGAGGCAGGCGTGGATTATCCGGGCCGGGGCACGTCAGGGGCTGAATCGGTTGCGCCCGCAACAGTTGCGCCACGGCCAGAACAACGGTACGGTCGATCCATGTCCACGCTCCTGGCCACCGCCGTCACCACCAACAACCGCAATAACCTGCGCGCGAATAATCGTGCGCGGCCAATGCGGGACTGCGACCAGGGCTAGAACAAGCAACATACGCCCGGACCCCAGAAAACCCGCATCGGCCGATGCGGGTTTTTTTGTTTCTGGCCGGTCGAATGCAGGCATTACGTGTATTCCCCCATCATCAGGAGCTTCCCATGTGTTCGATCTTCGGAATGTTCGGCCTGCAGGCCGGCGATGACCTCACCGCGCTGCGCCGCCACGCGTTGGACCTGTCGCAACGCCAGCGCCATCGCGGCCCGGACTGGAGCGGGGTATACGTCGATGACGGTGCCATCCTGGTCCATGAGCGGCTGGCCATCGTCGACCCGGCCGGCGGCTCGCAGCCGCTGCTGTCCGACGACGGCAGCCTGGCCCTGGCGGTCAACGGCGAGATCTACAACCACCGCGAACTCAAGGCCGAACTGGCCCAGCCGTATGCGTTCCAGACCGGCTCGGACTGCGAGGTGATCAACGCGCTGTACCAGCAGGACACCCCGGCGTCGTACCTGAACCGCCTCAACGGCATCTTCGCGTTCGCGCTGTGGGATCGGACCCAGAAGCGCGTGCTCATCGCGCGCGATCCGATCGGCGTGGTGCCGCTGTACTGGGGCCACGACAAGGACGGCCGCCTGCTGGTGGCCTCCGAACTGAAATCGCTGGTGGATACCTGCGCCGACGCCGCGCAGTTCCCGCCCGGCCACTGGTATGACAGCGCGACCGACACGCTCACCCGCTACTACGAGCGCCCGTGGCGCGACTATGACGCGGTGGAAGGCGTCGACGCTGATCGCGTTGCACTGCGTGAAGCGTTCGAGCGCGCCGTGCACCGCCAGCTGATGACCGACGTGCCCTACGGCGTGCTGCTGTCCGGCGGTCTTGATTCCTCGCTGGTAGCCGCCGTGGCTGCACGCTATGCCCGCCATCGCATCGAAGATGGCGACCAGAGCGAGGCCTGGTGGCCGCGCCTGCATTCGTTCGCCATCGGCCTGAAGGGTTCGCCCGACCTGGCCGCCGCTGCCATCGCCGCCGAAGCGCTCGGCACGGTCCACCACGGTTTCGAGTACACCTTCGAAGAAGGGCTGGATGCACTGCCCGACGTGATCCGCCACGTGGAAACCTACGACGTCACCACCATCCGCGCCTCCACCCCGATGTTCCTGCTGGCGCGACGGATCAAGGCGATGGGCGTAAAGATGGTGCTCTCCGGTGAAGGCAGCGACGAAATCTTCGGCGGCTACCTGTACTTCCACAAAGCGCCCAACGCCCGCGAATTCCACGAAGAGCTGGTGCGCAAGCTGGATGCGCTGAACAACTACGACTGCCTGCGCGCCAACAAATCGATGATGGCCTGGGGCGTGGAGCCGCGCGTGCCGTTCCTGGACCGCGAATTCCTCGACGTGGCGATGCGCATCGATGCGAAGCACAAGATGGTCGGGCCGGGTGCCGGTGGCGCGCGCCGGATCGAGAAAGCGGTGCTGCGCGAGGCGTTCGAAGGCTACCTGCCGGATTCGATCCTGTGGCGGCAGAAAGAGCAGTTCAGCGATGGCGTGGGCTATGGCTGGATCGATGGGCTCAAGGCGCACGCCGACGCCCAGATCAGCGACCGGGTGATGGCCGCAGCGGACAAGCGCTTCGTGCACAACCCGCCGCAGACCAAGGAGGCGTATTACTACCGCCACGTGTTCGAGCAGTACTTCCCGACCCAGGCCGCGGCCGAAACCGTGCCCGGCGGCAAGTCGATCGCCTGTTCGTCGCCGGCCGCGATCGCCTGGGACGCCAGTTTCGCCAGCATGGCCGACCCGTCCGGCCGCGCCGTTGCGGGTGTGCATGAGCAAGCCTTGGCGGGGTAGCGCCGGCCGTTGGCCGGCCCTGGCAACGGTCGCAGCGTTCATGTGGGCCGGCCAACGGCCGGCGCTACCGGGTAACATTCCCCCTTCATGCATTGGGGAATGTTCATGGACGTACAGACCGGAGGCAGCGTGCCGCGGATGAAGTGGGGTTGGCATTACCTGGCCTGGGCCGGGATTCCGCTGGTCATCGGCCTGGCGCTGGCGCGTTATGCCGGACCCGAGCTGCCGGCCGTGGCCGCCAAGGCCGAACCGGTGGTGGGCAGCGACTGGGCCCACCACCTGGCCTCGCCGTTGGGCCTGTTCCTGCTGCAGCTGCTGGTGCTGCTGGTGGTCGCCAAGGGCGCGGGCGCGCTGTTGAAGCGGCTGGGCCAGCCGGCGGTGATCGGCGAAATGGCCGCCGGCCTGATGATGGGCCCGCTGGTGCTGGGCAGCCTGCTGCCGGGCCTGCACGGGGCGCTGTTCCCGGCCAGCTCGCTCGGCCCGCTGGGCATGCTCAGCCAGCTGGGCGTGCTGATGTTCCTGCTGGTGGCCGGTGCCGAGCTCGACCTGGGCGGGCTGCGGGGCCGCCGCCGTTTCGCCTTCACCGTCAGCCATGCCGGCATTGCCGTGCCGTTCGTGCTGGGCGTGCTGCTGGCGATCTGGCTGTATCCCGAACACGGGCCGCAGGGCGTGGGCTTCACCGCCTTCGCGCTGTTCGTGGGTATTTCGCTGAGCATCACCGCGTTCCCGGTGCTTCTGCGCATCCTCGCGGACCGTGGCATCACCCAGACCCCGCTGGGGCAGACCGCGATTGCCTGCGCGGCGCTCGGCGATGCCACCGCATGGTGCCTGCTGGCCCTGATCGTGGCCGCCGCCCAGGCCACCGGCTGGGCGCC
Source organism: Stenotrophomonas sp. CFBP8994 (assembly GCF_034044835.1). Taxonomy (NCBI): domain Bacteria; kingdom Pseudomonadati; phylum Pseudomonadota; class Gammaproteobacteria; order Lysobacterales; family Lysobacteraceae; genus Stenotrophomonas; species Stenotrophomonas sp. CFBP8994. Next base: position 416,848 of record NZ_JAXCWT010000005.1, read on the forward strand.
GGCCAGCCTGAGCCTGCTGTGCGTGGTGGTGTTCATCGCGCTGATGCTGGGCGTGGTCAAACCCTGGTTCTCGCGCCAGGTGATCCAACCGGGCAGCGAAGGCCGCTGGCTGCTGGGCATGCTGCTGCTGTCGCTGGGCAGTGCACTGGTTACCGAAGTGCTGGGCATCCATGCGCTGTTCGGCGCGTTTGCCGCCGGCGTCGCCGTCTCGTCGAATGCGCAGCTGCGCGGGTTGTTGATCGCCCGGGTCGAGCCGTTCGCGGTCACCCTGCTGCTGCCGTTGTTCTTCGCCATGACCGGCCTGCGCATGCGCGCCGATGCGCTGCAGGGCAGCGACCTGCTGCTGTGCGCGGTGGTGATCGCGGTGGCCACGCTGGGCAAGCTGTTCGGCACCTGGAGCGCCGCGCGCAGCGCAGGCATGGGCAACCACGAGGCCTGGAAGCTGGGCGCGCTGATGAACACGCGCGGCCTGATGGAGCTGATCGTGCTCAACCTGGGCTACGAGCTGGGCTTCCTCGGCGACCGCCTGTTCGCGGTGCTGGTGATCATGGCGCTGGTGACCACCGCCATGACCGGACCGTTGCTGAGCTGGATGGAGCGCTGGAAGGTGCGCGCGTAACCACCGGATGGCGGTACGCGCGACGGCGTGCGCGACGGTGTAGAGCGGACTGTCAGTCCGCTTCCTTGCCGGGCTCCAGCACCAGCGTGTAACGCACCTTGCCCGGCAGGAACGGCGTCGGCCTGCCGTGCACCCAATCTTCGTGGCCTGCGCCCCAGAACGGCGACAGCGGATGGCCGCTCTGGCCGCCGGGCATGTGGATGATCCCGTCGGCTTCATGCCCGGGCGATACCACCATGCGTTGCGAGGCACCGAAGGACGGGCCCTGCACGCGTGGCAGGTTGCTGTCGCCGGGCAGCGCATCGGCCGGCATGCACAGCCACGGCCGGGCGAAGGCGGGCAGGGCGCGGCTGATCGGGTGGCAGATGGCCGCCGTGTTGCGCTCACCCCAGGTGCGCCTGGAGAGGTCCGCTCCCTTTTCCGCCAGCTCGGTCTCCGCCTGCCGCGCCGCATCGGCCAGCAGCGCGTTCCAGTCCGCGTACGGTGCCGGCAGGAGATGCGCGGGCTGTTCGCTCACCAGCGGCCAAAGAACACCCTCGACCTGCGCCAGCTTCGGCTCCAGGTAGTCTTCGCCCAGCGATTGCTTCGCCGGCGCGAGCAGCGCAGTGGTGATGATGTCCTGCACCTTGCTGCGGAAGCCGCGTGCGATCCGGTAGCTCACCGCCTCGGCCGACGCGTGGCCTTCCCACTGCCGGCTGGCTGCCTCCAGGCGCTTCAATGCCGGGTCATCGCTGTATTCGACCACCTGCCGCAGCAGGGTCCACCAGCGTTCAAGGAATACCGCGCGGTCGTCCAGCTGGATCGCCAGCAGGTCGCGTTCGCTGAAACGCTGCTTCGCGTTGAGGTCGTCGCGGATCTGCCGCCCACGCGCGCCCAGGTCGTAGCCGGCGTTGCCGGCCACTGCCAGGTCGGCGCCATCCAGCACGCGGCCGTTGGCGGTCCACAGCCGCTGGCTGGGCGGATCTACCAGGGCAGGCGACTGGTCGCTGCGGATCGCCCACGGCGCGCAATGGGCCGGTGCGACGGTGGTGAAGCCGCTGGGCGGGCAGTCCGCCGCGCGATCCGGGCGGGCGCCGATCAACCGCCACGCGATGCGGCCCTTCGCGTCGGCCAGCAACAGGTTCTGGGTGGGAATGCCGGCGCGGTCAGCGATCTTCAGCGCATCGTCGAGGTCACCGGCCCGCGCCATGTCGGCGAACGCCATGCTGACCGCGCCCGGCAACTGTGCGGTCCAGCGCAGCGCTTCGCCGCTGCCATCGGCGCGCTCGCGCAGGATCGGGCCCCACGCGGTTTCGCGCACGCGCAGGCTTACGTCGGCCCCGCCGGCCACCCGGATGCGCTCTTCGTGCACCTGGACGCCTTCCGCGCCTGCGGCGACAGGCATGAAGTCGGCGTTGTCGATGTAGCTGTTGGTGAAGCCCCAGGCCACATGGCCGTTGCTGCCGACCACGATCGCCGGCAACCCGGGCAGCGAGAAGCCGCTGACATCCACCTGGCCGTCCGGTGCGGCGGGGTCGGGGTAGCGCAGGCGTACCCGGAACCACAGGTTCGGCGCGCGCAGGCCCAGGTGCATGTCGTCGGCGAGGATCGCGCGGCCATCGGCAGTCAATGCGCCGGCCACCGCGAAGTTGTTGCTGCCATGCACGTCCTGCCCGGCGCGTTCGCTGGTGCCTTCATGCGCGGTGGATACCGACCGTTGGTCGTTACGCAATTGGAGCGCATCGGCGGGCGGCAACAGCGCATTCCCACGCGCCTCGCCGAACAAGGGCGCATCCCATTCGCTGCCGTCGTGGCTGAGCAGCGCGTACAGCGCCGGTGGTTCCACCTCACGGATCCGGCGCATGGCCAGCTCGTTCTCGTTGGTGGGGTCCTGCAGGTCCGCGTACATGGCCAGCCCGGCCAGCACCGAATCGGTGGCGGTCCATGCGGTCGGCTGCTGGCGCAGCAGCAGGTACGGCCAAGGGCGCACGCGCAGGCTGCCCAGGCCGCGGTTGACGCCTTCCACGTAGGCCTGCACCACCTGCGGGCGCTCGCCCAGCGCCTGTGCAAGGTGCGCATCGGTGCGGGCACGCAGGCGATGCACCCGCATGCGCTGGTCGGTGGGCACGGCAGCCGGACCGAACAGCTCGGACAGCTCGCCGGCCGCCGCGCGGCGCATCAGGTCCATCTCGAAATAGCGCTCCTGCGCATGCACCAACCCCAGTGCCCGCATCGCATCGGCCTCGCTGCCGGCATCGATGGTGACCACGCCCAGCGCATCGCGGCTGACGCTGACCCTGGCCTGCAACCCGGCCACGGACTGTTCGCCTTCCAATGCCGGCAGGCTGCCGCGCAGCAGGAACCAGGCCACGCCGATCACGACGACCACGATCCCGACCAGCACCCCGAACGCCCACGCACCCCGTTTCAGCCAACGACGCATCCCACACTCCCCGAAGAAGGTCATGCAGGCCGCCCCCACCTGCGCCTGCGCATGCAACTGATTCCGATTAGATCACGGCGATCCGGGATAGGGCACCATGGCTCCCATCGATTCACAGGAGCTCCCCCATGAAAGGCCATCCCGACGTCATTGAATGCCTGAAGGAACTGCTGCGCGGCGAACTTGCCGCGCGCGACCAGTACTTCATCCACTCGCGCCGCTACGAGGACCAGGGTCTGTTCGCGCTGTACGAGCGCCTCAACCACGAGATGGAGGAGGAGACCCAGCACGCCGACGCGCTGCTGCGCCGCATCCTGTTCCTGGGCGGCAACCCGGACATGCGTCCGCACGGCTTCGAGCCGGGCGTGACCGTGGAAGAAATGCTGCAGAAGGACCTGGACACCGAATACAGCGTGCGCAACAACCTGGCGGCCGGCATGAAGCTGTGCGAACAGCACCAGGATTACGTGAGCCGCGACATGCTGCTGGTCCAGCTCAAGGACACCGAAGAAGACCACGCCTGGTGGCTGGAACAGCAGCTGGGCCTGATCAAGCGCATCGGCCTGGCCCTGTACCAGACCAGCAAGATGGACGCGAAGGGCACCGCCGCCCATTGAGGTGCCGGTAGCGCCCGACCGTGGGTCGGGCGGAACCCACTGCCAGCCAGCCACAAGCCAGCCAGCGATGGATACAAAAAAAACCGGGGAAATCCCCGGTTTTTTCTTGGGCGATCATTCCACCGACAACCCTTCCACCTTCTGCCACCCACGCGGCAGCAGGTGCCCGCGGCTGGCGCGGCTGCCGAGGTAGGCCTCCAGGTCCTTGTACGACAGGTTCATCGTGCGCTGCCCGCTGCGCACCAGCAGCGTGTTGCCCGGGCCCACCGCCACCACCGCGACCACGCGCTCGGTGGCCAGCTTGGCCTTGGGGATTTCGATGATCTTGTTGCCCTTGCCCTTGTCCAGTTCCGGCAGGTCGCTGGCGGGGATGGCCAGCAGGTTGCCCGAGCTGGTCACCGCCACGATGCGGTCGGTGTCCGGGTTGGCGACCACGGCCGGGGTCAGCACCTTCGAACCGGAGGTGAGGTTGAGCATCGCCTTGCCGGCCTTGTTGCGCCCGGTCAGGTTCTCGAAGCGGGTCACGAAGCCATAGCCATGCGTGGAGGCCAGCACGAAGCGGGTGGCGTTTTCGCCGCTGGCCAGGGTCATGAAGGCACTGCCCGGCGCCGGCGAGAAGCGGCCGGTGAGCGGCTCGCCGTTGCCACGTGCCGAGGGCAGGGTATGCACCAGCGTGGAGTAGGCGCGACCTTCGCTGTCCAGGAACGCCACCTGCTGCGTGCTGCGCGCACGCACCGAACCCAGCAGGGCATCGCCGTCGCGGTAGGACAGGGTGGAAGGGTCCATGTCGTGGCCCTTGGCCGCGCGGATCCAGCCCTTTTCGGACAGCACCACGGTCATCGGCTCGCTCGGCACCAGCTCGGTTTCGTCGATCGCCTGCGCCGCGCCACGCTGCACCAGCGGCGAACGGCGCGCGTCGCCGAACTTCTTCGCATCGGCCACCAGCTCGTCGCGGATCAGCTTGCGCAGCTTGGCCTTGCTGTCCAGGATCGACTGGATCTTGTCGCGTTCCTTGGCCAGCTCGTCCTGCTCGCCGCGGATCTTCATTTCTTCCAGGCGCGCCAGCTGCTTGAGCTTGGTTTCCAGGATGTATTCGGCCTGGTCGTCGCTCAGGCCAAAGCGCGCGATCAGCGCCCGCTTGGGTTCGTCCTCGGTGCGGATGATGTGGATCACTTCATCCAGGTTGAGGAACGCCACCAGCAGGCCTTCCAACAGGTGCAGGCGACGCTCGACCTTTTCCAGGCGATGGGTGAGGCGGCGGGTCACGGTGGTACCGCGGAACTGCAGCCACTCGCTGAGCAGCATCTTCAGGTTCTTCACCTGCGGACGCCCGTCCAACCCGATCACGTTGAGGTTGACCCGGTAGCTGCGCTCCAGGTCGGTGGTGGCGAACAGGTGGCCCATCAGCTGTTCGGCATCGACACGGTTGGAACGCGGCACCAGCACCACCCGCACCGGGTTGGCATGGTCGGATTCATCGCGGATGTCTTCCAGCCACGGCAGCTTCTTGGCGCGCATCTGCGCCGCGATCTGCTCGATCACCTTCGAGGGCGAGACCTGGAACGGCAGCGCGTTGATGACGATGTTGGTGCCGTCCTTGAAGAACGTCGAGCGTGCACGCACGCTGCCGTAGCCGGTTTCGTACATGGTGCGCAGGTCGGCGGCCGGGGTGATGATCTCGGCCGCGCTCGGGTAATCCGGGCCCTTCACGTGTTCGAGCAGGTCGCCGATGCTGGCCTCGGGGTCATCCAGCAGGTGCAGCAGCGCGCTGACGATCTCGTTGAGGTTGTGCGGCGGTACGTCGGTGGCCATGCCGACGGCAATGCCGGTGGTGCCGTTGAGCAGCAGGTGCGGCAGGCGTGCCGGCATCCAGGTCGGCTCTTCCAGGGTGCCGTCGAAGTTCGGGGTCCAGTCGGTGGTGCCCTGGTTGATTTCGCCCAGCAGCACTTCGGCGATCGGGGTCAGCTTGGACTCGGTGTAGCGCATCGCCGCGAACGATTTGGGGTCGTCGGTGGAACCAAAGTTGCCCTGGCCTTCGATCAGCGGGTAGCGGTACGAGAACGGCTGGGCCATCAGCACCAGCGCTTCGTAGCAGGCGCTGTCGCCGTGCGGATGGTACTTACCAATGACGTCGCCGACGGTGCGCGCGGACTTCTTCGGCTTGGCGGCGGCGTTCAGCCCCAGCTCGCTCATCGCGTAGATGATGCGGCGCTGCACCGGCTTGAGGCCGTCGCCGATGAACGGCAGCGCACGGTCGAGCACCACGTACATCGAGTAGTCCAGGTACGCCCGTTCAGCGTATTCACGCAGGGGCAGCTGTTCAAAGCCGTGGAAAGCGGGGCGGGCTAGATCGGTCATGCGGGATTGTTACCTGTGGCAAGGGACGGCGACGGCTGTCGCCCTCGCAGGCGGTCGATTATCCGGATGCGGCGTGGGATGCCAAGCGATGTGAAGGAATCGGGGCCGGGCCGTTGTCCTGAATGGGGCAACACTGCATTTCCTTCCAGATTAAATATTTCCATTGAGAAATATATTTTCCGGAAGTAAAGTGCGTCCCCATGATGATCTGCCCCGATACCACGCCGCCCAGCCTGGGCCTGCTGCTGCGCCAGGTGCGTGACGGCCTGATGCGCCAGCTGGACGTTTCCATGGCCGAGGAAAACCTCGATATCGGCTTCACCCACTACCTGGGGCTGAAGGTGCTGTCGTTCCGCGCGCCCTGTACCGCCAACGAACTGGCACAGGCCCTGGACCAGGTGCCCAGCGCGGTCACCCGCCTGCTGGACAAGCTGGAAGCGCTGGGCTGCGTCCGCCGTGAACCGCATGCGCAGGACCGGCGTGCGCTGCAGATCGTACTGACCGACGAGGGCCGCCAGCTGTGGGCCCGCCTGAAGCAACGCGGCGACGCGGTGATGGACGACGCCATGCGCGACCTGTCCGCCGACGAGCGCGCGCTGCTGCTTTCCCTGTTGACCCGTGTCCGCGACTCTCTGATTACGCCATGACTTCCATACCTGATCGCACCTCATCGCTGCGCCCGCTGCGGCCGGCGCTGCTGTCCGTGCTGGCGCTGGCGCTGGCCGCCTGTGCCAGCACCGGCGGCCTGCAACCGCACGGCCAGCTGCTCGACGCCGACAGCCTGCAGACCCAGCGCACCCTGGCCGGCCACACCCTGAGCCCGTCGGCATTCCCGGCCACCGACTGGTGGCGGGCGCTGAACGACCCGCAGCTGGACGCCCTGATCGCCGAAGGCCTGCAGCGCAATCCGGGTCTGGAGGCGGCGGATGCGCGCCTGCGCCAGGCGCGTGCCCAGATTGGCACCGCGCATGCCGACCGCCTGCCCAGCGTGTCCGCTTCCGGCGGCTACACCGGCGTGCGCCTGCCCGAATCGATGGTGGGTGACGAACTTGGCGGCAGCTATGCCGGCAGCGGCCAGGCCTACCTCAGCGTCAGCTACGGGGTGGACCTGTGGGGCGGCAAGCGTGCTGCGTGGGAGGCGGCGGTGGACAGCGGGCATGCCGCGGCCGTCGACGCGCAGGCCGCGCGCCTGAACCTGTCGGCCGGCATTGCCGAAGCTTACGCGCAGCTCGGCTATGCGTGGCAGCTGCACGATGTGGCCAGCGAAGAGCTGGACCGCTCGCAGAAAACGCTTGACCTGACCCGCCAGCGTCGCGCGGCGGGCATCGACAGCGACCTGCAGACCCGCCAGGCCGAAGCCCGCATTCCGGCCGCGCAGCAGCAGCTGCAGGCCGCGCAGCAGCAGATCGACGAGGCCCGCACCGCGCTGGCCGCGCTGGTCGGGCAGGGCCCGGACCGTGGCCTGCAGATCGAACGCCCGCAGCCGCTCAACCCGCTGGCACTGCAGCTGCCGGGCGTGCTGCCGAGCGAACTGCTGGGTCGTCGCCCGGACATCGTCGCCGCACGCTGGCGGGTCGAAGCGGCCGGCCGCGAGATCGACGCGGCCAAGGCGAAGTTCTATCCCAGCCTCAACCTCACCGCGCTCGGCGGCGTGGTCGCCAGCGAAGTGGACCAGCTGCTCAAGAGCGGCTCGACCTTCGCCTTCATCGGCCCGGCGCTGAGCCTGCCGATCTTCGACGGTGGCCGCCTGCGTGCCAACCTGGACAAGACCGACGCGCAGTACGACCTGGCCGTGGCCGACTACAACCAGTCGGTGGTCACCGCACTGCGCGAGGTGGCCGACCAGGTCAACGCGGTGCGTTCGCTGGCCGACCAGGCCGCCTCGCAGGCGCAGGCCGTCGCCACCGCCCGCGCCGCGCATGACCTGGCGCAGCAGCGCTACAAGGCCGGCATCGGCAGCTACCTGGACGTGCTCAGCGTGGAAGCGCAGCTGCTGCAGTCGCAGCAGCAGCTGGCCTCGCTGCAGTCGCGGCAGATCCTTGTTTCGGTTCGGCTGAGCCAGGCGCTGGGCGGGGGCTTCACCCCGTCCGGCGACACCGCCACGCTCGCCACCGCCCCCGAATCCACGCATTCCTGAGAGTCCTCCCATGAGCCAGACTTCCGCTCCTGCTGCCGCACCGGCAGCCCCCTCCCGCCGTGGCAAGCTGCTGCGTGGCCTGTTGGCCATCGTGGTGCTGCTGCTTGCCGCTGCGGCGCTGTGGTACTTCATGTTCGGCCGCTGGTTCGAAGAGACCGACGACGCCTACGTGCAGGGCAACCAGGTCCAGATCACCCCGCTGGTGACCGGTACCGTGGTGGCGATCAACGCCGATGACGGCATGCGCGTCGAGCGCGGCCAGCTGCTGGTGCAGCTGGACCCGGCCGACACCGAAGTGGCGCTGCAGCAGGCCCGTGCCAACCTGGCCCGGACCGTGCGCCAGACCCGTGGCCTGTACCGCAGCGTGGAAGGCGCGCAGGCCGAACTGAGCGCGCGCCAGGTCACCCTCAACCGTGTCCGCGAAGACTTCGCCCGCCGCAAGGGCCTGGCCGCCACCGGCGCCATCTCCGATGAAGAGCTGGCGCACGCCCGCAACGAGCTGGCCGCCGCCGAAGCGGCCGTGGCCGGCTCGCGCGAAACCTTCGAGCGCAGCAACGCGCTGGTCGACGACACCGTGATCGCCACCCAGCCGGACGTGGAAGCGGCTGCCGCGCAGCTGCGCCAGGCCTACCTCAACAACGCCCGCGCCGGCATCGTCGCGCCGGTCAGCGGCTACGTGGCCCGTCGCTCGGTGCAGGTGGGCCAGCGCGTGCAGCCGGGTACCGCGCTGATGGCGGTGGTGCCGACCGAACAGATGTGGGTGGAAGCCAACTTCAAGGAAACCCAGCTGCGCCACATGCGCCTGGGCCAGGAAGTGGAGCTGCGCTCGGACCTGTACGGCGGTGAGGTGAAGTACAAGGGCCGCATCGACAGCCTGGGCCTGGGCACCGGTTCGGCGTTCTCGCTGCTGCCGGCGCAGAACGCCAGCGGCAATTGGATCAAGATCGTGCAGCGCGTGCCGGTGCGCATCGCCATCGATGCCAAGCAGCTGGCCGACAATCCGCTGCGCATCGGTCTGTCGATGAAGGCGGAAGTGAGCCTGCGCGACCAGAAGGGCACGGTGCTGCCGACCACCACGGCCAAGGGCCAGGTGTTCGACACCGACGTGTATGCCAAGCAGCTGCACAGCGCCGACGACGTGATCCACGAGATCATCCAGAGCAACCTGCCGCGCACGGCAAAGGCAAGCTGAGGCCACCATGTCCGCACAAGCTCCCGCCGCGCCCGGCCTGCCGGGCGCGCCGTCGGCGCCAGGTGCGACCGGCGCGTTCCGGCCGGCCAACGTGGCGTTGTGTACGGCAGGCCTGGCCATGGCCTCGTTCATGCAGGTGCTCGACACCACCATCGCCAACGTCTCGCTGCCGACCATCGCCGGCAACCTCGGCGCCAGTTCGCAGCAGGCGACCTGGGTCATCACCTCGTTCGCGGTCAGCACGGCCATCGCGCTGCCGCTGACCGGCTGGCTGAGCCGCCGCTTCGGTGAAACCAAGCTGTTCATCTGGGCCACGCTGTCGTTCGTGATCGCGTCGCTGCTGTGCGGCCTGGCGCAGAGCATGGGCATGCTGGTGGTATCGCGCGCCCTGCAGGGTTTCGTGGCCGGTCCGATGTACCCGATCACGCAGTCGCTGCTGGTCTCGATCTACCCCCGCGAGAAACGCGGGCAGGCGCTGGCGCTGCTGGCGATGATCACGGTGGTGGCGCCGATCTGCGGCCCGATCCTGGGCGGCTGGATCACCGACAACTACAGCTGGGAATGGATCTTCCTGATCAATGTGCCGCTGGGCATCTTCGCGGCGCTGGTGGTGGGCAACCAGCTGAAGGGCCGTCCGGAGCAGATCGAAAAGCCGAAGATGGACTACGTGGGCCTGATCACGCTGGTCATCGGCGTGGGTGCGCTGCAGCTGGTGCTGGACCTGGGCAACGACGAGGACTGGTTCAGTTCGCCGACGATCGTGGTGCTGGCCTGCATTTCGGTGGTGGCGCTGGCGGTGTTCCTGATCTGGGAACTGACCGACAAGGATCCGATCGTCGACCTGCGGCTGTTCCGCCACCGCAACTTCCGCGCCGGCACGCTGGCGATGGTGGTGGCGTACGCGGCGTTCTTCAGCGTGTCGCTGCTGATCCCGCAGTGGCTGCAGCGTGACATGGGCTATACGGCGATCTGGGCGGGACTGGCGACGGCGCCGATCGGCATCCTGCCGGTGATCATGACGCCGTTCGTAGGTAAGTATGCATCGCGGTTCGACATGCGCTGGATCGCATCGTTCGCGTTCGTGTTCCTGTCGTTCACCAGCTTCCTGCGTTCGGGCTTCAACCTGCAGGTGGACTTCGCGCACGTGGCGGGGGTGCAGCTGATCATGGGCATCGGCGTGGCATTGTTCTTCATGCCGGTGCTGCAGATCCTGCTGTCGGACCTGGATGGCCGCGAGATCGCGGCAGGTTCGGGCCTGGCCACCTTCCTGCGCACACTGGGCGGCAGCTTCGCGGCATCGCTGACCACGTGGCTGTGGGCGCGCCGCACGCAGGAACACCATGCGCACCTGACCGAAAGCATTTCCGGCTACACGCCGGGCATGCAGGAGAAGGTGGCGGCAATGGGGCAGGGCGACCTGCAACATGGTGCAGCGGCGTTGAACAACATCATCAACCACCAGGCATCGCAGATGGGCTTCAACGACATCTTCTTCCTGCTGGGCTGGATCTTCCTGGCCATCATCGCGTTCCTGTGGCTGGCCAAGCCGCCGTTCGGCGCCGGTGCCGGCGCGGCGTCTGCCGGCGGGCATTGATGGTGTGAATTGCTGAAACGAAAACCCCCGCTGAAGAGCGGGGTTTTTTTGTTGCGACAGCTAAAGGCAGCGTTTCAGTTTTTCCGTGCTGGGGAGGCCGACGGGCAGCCCCTTACGGGACACGCCGTAAATACATCCTTGTAGGCTTGGCAAAAACATCCATGTTTTTGACAG
>NZ_JAXCWT010000006.1:0-257175 GCF_034044835.1 Stenotrophomonas sp. CFBP8994
CGAGGTTGGGCGGCCCATGTCGTACCAAGTGCTGCACCACATGTAAGTGGCTACGACCGACCACGTCGATGAAGCCGGGTCGTAGTCCATGACGAGCGGGACCAGCACCGATCGCCACACCGGCGGCGTGGCCGTCCCGTCTGCCTGCGGGGGCCGCAACGTGATCTCCGTGGGTTTCCAGCCGGTCGCACGCATTGCGATATCGCGCGTGATGCTGCCCTTCGCGATACGCTTCACCACGATCAGCCGGCCGTCGGACAGCCGCACTTCCTCTTTCCACGATTCACTCATGCCATTGCAGCCGACCATCGTTACCACCGGCATGCACAGCAGGATCAGGCGCAAAACGTGGACCCAGCCGGCCAGCAGACACACTGCCGCGAAGATCAGATACTCCTTCATGGCGCTCATCCTGCTAACGGGGACGCTCAGGATTGCTCTTGGTTGCCTTGGATTCGCCGTGCTCGCGAAAGCCTGGCGCCCGGTCAGGCATCTTTACGTCTTCAGCGCCCCGATAGGCCAATGCTACAAATGCCAGGCCCGTGGCTGCAGATACGGCCAACGGTATCATGTAGACACTCGAGTCGGGCCAGTCGCTGAACCATATGTACAGCCCAGGTAGCATCGAGATTGCGAACGCTGTCGCCGGCCCGGCGAGGCGGACTTTCAGGGCCAGCCAGAGTGCAGGAAGTCCATACACCAGGAGCAGCGGCACCATGACTATGTAACCGATTAATGAGAATTTCAAAGAACTGGCGATGAGCGCCAATGTCCGCGAAAGTGAGGCGTACTCGAACAGGTCGATCAGGACGATTGGAAGTGACCCCATGAGATATCCGGCGGGGACACCAACCAATGCTGCGACGAACAGGTTGCGATAAGGGCGATTCGGCGGACGGGATAACAGGTTCATCGGGCTTCCATGCGTCGATTGGGCGGATCCCCGCGGTCGACTATAGCCATCTGTGCCGGGGTCGGCCAGCGGTGGGGTTGTATCCCGATCAACCGCCGGGCTGGTGATCATCCCTTTGGGGCATGACCTTGAACGCAAGCAGCGAGTTTCTATAGTTGATTAATGCAACGTCCCCTATGGGCCGGGTTCGGGCCACTGCAGCCACGTGCCCGGTTCGATTATCTGCAAAGCGACATCCCGCTTGCTTGCGCCCTTGCGGGTCCGGGGCGACGCTGCCGCCACCCCGCCTCGACGCTCACCTATCCAACCGGCCCCAGCTTCCAGCTGCCACCCGTCTTCTCAAACCGCACCATCGCCTTGGACAGCGCTTCAGGCGACGGGTCTTTCGCGAGGACGAACAGCTCGCGCCCAATGCCCAGGTACATCCGCGTCCCAGGCTCAATGCCCAGCCCGCGCATCCACAGCCCCCTCGCCTTCAGGCAAGGAATGGTTGGGCAGCCGGGATAGGTTTCAAGCCCGTCGTGATGAAGTGCGTTGATCATTACGCTCTTCGGCGCGCGCCAGAATCCCCTGAGAAGGGCGCGTTGTTCGGGGGTCAAGTTCGTCCAGTCGTCGTGCATGATGGTTCTCCTCTGTGTTCTCCCTCGCCGGGATGGCGAGGGAGTCGGGAGGTTCAGAACCGTGACAATCGAGACGGTGCGACGTATTTCCGCGAGGGTGTTCTATTTCGCCACCCTCCCGACACAGGTCGTCAAACTTGCTACTGATTGTCGGGTTCTGACACCCAAGACACACCATGCGACAGACGTGAGGGTACTGGAACTCGAGGTCGTCCGGTCGCGGTTTACGGCATCAATGGAACCGCGAAACGGCATGTGCCGGGCAAATCATTTCGTGAGATTCCGTGCGCAGTCACGCATTTACCAAGGGACCAGGTCCCACTTCCGGTAGTACTGGCGCTAGCAAAAATCTTCCCCGAACAACCCACACCACTGTCGCTCCCAACCCACACCGCGCACCAACAGCAAGATCCCGCAAACGCCCTCCCCCGCCCTGCGCTACGCTGCCACCCAGTCACTGGCACGGAGCAGGCGTCATGGGAGCGGCACGTAAGGCGTTGTGGTACATCGAGAGCCACTTCGCCGAGAACCCGTCGCTGGCGCAGATCGCGGAGGCGGTTGAGCTCTCGCCGTTCCACCTCTCACGCCTGTTCCAGGTCAGTACCGGCACCTCGATGGCGCGCTACCTTCGCGCGCGCCGCCTTACCGAGGCGGCTCGCACCTTGGCCGCAGGCAACGTACCCATCCTGGATGTCGCCCTGGCGGCTGGCTATGCCTCGCATGCGGCGTTTACCCACGCCTTCACGGAGCAGTTCAAGCAGGCACCGGAGCAGGTGCGCCGGGAAGGGCTGCACGGACTGGCGCTGGTGGAGGCCATCAAGCTCGACGCCCCACCCCTGCCCTGCGAGGTGGAGCCGGAACGCCGGCGGCTGGGCCAGCTGCGCGTGGCCGGCATCCGCGCCCGTCATACCGCCGCCACCGTGGCGTCCATTCCCTCGCAATGGCAGCAGCTGGCGCTGACCCGGGAGCTGGGCAAGGACATCGCCTTCGGCGTCTGTTGCAACCGCGATGGCGAGGGTGCCTTCGACTACATTGCCGGCATGGAGATCGGTGCGAGCGCCGCCGTGCCGTCGGCCTGGCATGCCGTTTCCATCCCGGCCGGGGACTACCTGGTGGCGTGGCATGCGGGCCACATCTCGACGATCCGCTCCACCTGGTTCTGGCTGCTGAACGACCACCTGCCCGGCTCCGGCCTGACGTTGGCAGACGCACCTGATTTCGAACGCTATGACGCCCGCTTCGACGACCGCACCGGACACGGTGGCGTTGAGATCTGGCTGCCGCTGTCCAACCCGAGTTGACCCAAGGAGATTCTTCCGTGCGAGTACTGCCACACGCCTTCGTCCTGTTGTCTTGTCTGTTCGCGCCAGTGGCATGGTCGGCTCAGCCCTCCCCTGCTGTTGGGGAAACCCATGGCATAGCGCACACGGCCAGCGCAGCGGTGCGAGATGCCGGCCACAGCGACCGCGTGCGCTTTACGGTGTGGTACCCGGCGCAGCCAGGTGCGAAGGAGCAGCCTCTCACGATAGGGCCGCCGGGCGCGCCGCTGTTCGAGGAGGGAGCTTCTGCCGTGGATGCCCCGGTTGCGCCGGGCCGCTGGCCGCTGCTGCTGGTGTCGCATGGCAACGGCGGCAGTGCCCGCATGATGGGCTGGTTCGGTACCGCCATGGCACGTGCGGGGTATGTGGTGGTGGCGGTGGACCATCCCGGCAACAACGGGGTGGACCCGATGACGGACGCGGGCAGCATTCTGATGTGGAATCGGGCGGACGATCTCGCCGCCGCGCTGGCGGCGGTGCAGGCCGATCCTGTGCTGTCTCCGCATGTGGATGCGGACCGGTTGGGCCTGGTGGGGTATTCGGCTGGTGGGTTCACGGCGCTGGTGGCTGCCGGTGCGCGTCCGGACATGGGCAGGCTGGTCGCCTTCTGCAAGGCCTCGCCGAAGGATGGGGTCTGCGTGCCGCAGGCCGAAAACCCGGAGATGACCTTTGAGCGGCGAATGGCGGCGGTCGCTACGCCGGAGCTGGCGCCGTGGGTCGCCAAGTCAGCGCAGGATCGCCGCATTCCCAACGTTCGCGCGGTATTCGTGATGGCGCCGGCGATTGTCCAGGCGTTCGAGCCGGGTGATCTGGGGCGGTTGCAGGTTCCGGTGTCGGTGGTTGTGGGTGAGGCCGATTCGATTGCCTCGCCTGCCACCAACAGCAGGGTCATTGCGGAAGCGAATGGGAAGGTGCGGCTGCAGGCGTTGCCTTCAGTGGGCCACTACGACTTCCTGGCCGATTGCACGGCGTTGGGCCGTGAGCGGGTGGGCCCGCTGTGCGAGGTGGTCGCTGACAAGGGCCCTACGCATCAGGCGGCGATCCGGCAGGCCACGGAGCTGTTTGATTCCGCGCTTCGGTAGGCGCAGAAATGCCAGGGCACCGTTACCTGACACTTCTCGGTTGAGCTCGGGCTTCGTTCGGGGTCATGCGTTGACGGGTGTTGATGGGCTCCGGGCGGTCGTCTGGCGACCGACCCTACCCGGCCGCGCTGCGTGTTCGTTATATGTAACAATTTCGATTACATATCAAGCGACCACCCGGGCTGAGTATCCATGTCGACGTTCAAGGACCCCTCCGCAGTCAGCAGCTATCAGCAAACCGCCCAGGCCAAGGTGCCTGGCATGGCGGCACTCCACCGCATGACCCACATCCTGCTGGCCGAATCCGTTCCGCCCACGGGCGAGGTGCTGGTGCTGGGTGCCGGCGGCGGGTTGGAGCTCGATGCCTTTGCCAAGGCGCAGCCAGGCTGGCGATTCGTCGGTGTAGACCCCTCACTTCCGATGCTCGAGCTTGCACGGGAGACGCTGGGTGCGAACGCCTCGCGCGCATTGCTGGTGGAGGGCCTCATCGAGAATGCGCCGGTGCGGGAGTTCGATGGAGCCGCTTGCCTCCTGACGCTTCACTTTCTTGACCCTGATACGCGGCTGCAGACCCTGCGAGGGCTGTTCCTGCGCCTTCGGCCTGGTGGCGTGCTCGTGGTAGCCCAGCACAGCTATGCACCTGAAGCCCGCATGCGTTGGTTGCGCCGCTCAGCCGCGTTCGCGTCGATAAACGGTGTTCTGGACGAGCGCGACGAAGCGTCGGTTGCGGTCATGGCGGACAAGCTCCCGGCCATTTCCGAAGCGGATGAGGTTGCGCTGATGGAAGCGGCCGGGTTCGCAGACGTGGAGCTGTTCTACGCCGCGCTCAGCTTCCGGGGCTGGGTGGCGCGCCGGCCGTACTCCAAAGCGAGATAGGCGTCCCTTGTATCCAGCTTCGATGGCGCTACGAAGGTAGTTCAAGAGCGTTTGTTAGACCGCGATGCCAGCGTGCTATTTATCATCGAATGCCTGGAAGAATTGGACGCTGCCCCATGTGGCAAGTGCAGTGGCAAGAATAGCTAGCGGGATAGATAGCCAGTACACCATGACCGATTGGCTTTCAGGCACTTGAACGAAGTATGGGAGCGCCCTCATAAGGGTAGCGGCTACCGCAAATACAGTTGAGATTGCCAAAGTAACGAAGAACTGCTTCCTGTGCCTGCGATAGCCACGAACCTGCATGTAAAAAATTACAAATGCACATAGCGCTCCCACGAAAATCTCAATCTGAAAAGCAAAGACTAAAGAGTTCACTGAGCAATCCTTAGCGGTCCAACTACCTGGTAGACGGACCCGTGGGTCCGGGTGCACGACTTATCCACAAAGCACCGTATGGCGGGCTTTTCCCCTGATACAGCTCGATCTTAGGGTGGCTGGGTCCGGCAAACAAGCCAGGTTATACCCGGACCCAGCGGTAGGCTCGGCTGCCGCACCTGTTGCCCGCAAAAGCATCTGCCGCTACTTCGCGACCAAGGACGACGTCGCCGCTGCGGCGCTGAGCGAACGTTACGTGCGCCTACCCTGGTAAGAAGCGGTGGAAGTTCGTGAGCTTCTTTGTACGTCTTCGTTTTCAGGTCATGCGTTACCGGGTGTTGCAGGTTTGAGGGCGGTCGTCTTGCGACCGACCCTACCGGGTCCGTGCCGGTCCGTACCTGCGAGCTGCTGGATCACCCAGCCACTACGCTGCGGATTACCGCGACGGTCCTGTCGATGGCTTCCCGATCGATCTGCCAATGGGTAACTAATCGCATCTTTCCGCCGTAGGCACCGTTGGCTCGTATGCCTGCTGCTTCAAAGGCCTGCATCAGTCGAGGCATATCCACCCCATCGGGCAGCGCGAACCACACCATGTTGATGTGGACGTCTTCCATGTCGACCGCGATGCCCGGCACTTCGGCCAACTGCTGCGCCAGGTACGTTGCATTGTCATGGTCCACATCCAGCCGCCGCGTCATCTCGGTGAGCGCGAGAATGCCCGGGGCTGCGATGACCCCCGCTTGCCGCCACCCTCCTCCCAGCAGCTTGCGGTTGTAACGGGCGCGCTTGATGAAGGCCGCCGGCCCCGCGAGGATCGAGCCGACAGGTGCGGCCAGGCCCTTGGAGAGGCAGCACATCACCGTGTCCACGTGCTGGGTGATGGCTTTGACGTCGCACCCCAGGTAGGTGGCGGCATTGAACACGCGCGCACCGTCGAGGTGGATGGGAACGCCGTGCTTCCTGGCGATGGCTGCCGTGGCCTCCATCGTGGCCAGCGGGATGACGCGACCGTTGCCGTGCGCGTTCTCCAGGCAGATCAGCCCGGTGCGGGGAATGTGGATGTCCTCCCCCACCCGGATACGTGACGCGATCTCGCTGGGCTCCAGCAGGCCCTGCCTGCTGGCGATCGTGCGCAGCTGGACGCCACTGATCACCGCCGCGGCGCCGTTTTCGTGCCAGACCAGGTGGGAGTCATCGCCGGCGATCACTTCATCGCCGCGGCGGCAATGGGTGAATACGGCCAGCTGGTTGCCGAACACCCCCGTTGGCACGAACAGCGCGTCTTCCTTGCCCAGCATGTCGGCGGCGAGGCGCTCGAGCTCGATGACGGTCGGGTCGTCCTGATAGACGTCATCCCCTACTTCGGCGGTGGCCATGGCCTGGCGCATCGCGGGGGTGGGTTGGGTGACGGTGTCGCTGCGCAGGTCAATCCACGGCATTCCGGAACTCGCTGAGGTGGAGGCGTGCGCCCATTCTAGAACGTGGTGAAAGCGCCGTGAGTGCCTGGCTGAACGTGTTTGCTTTCGAGGCGTTCTGCAAAGGCCAGGGACTGCATCCGAACGCCGTCCCGCTGCGTAGGTATAGAGGCACAACGTTGTGCGCCAAGATCAGAGGACCTACCCATGTACAACTCCATTCGGCGTCTCGCTATCGCTTCGTGCATCGCAGCAGTTTTCGCAACCGCCAGTGTGTCGGCTGCCACCAATCCGACCGTGGGCGGCGCGGCCATGTACCCCACCAAGACCATTGTCGAGAATGCGTCGGCTGCAAAGAATCTCTCCACGCTGGTTGCGGCCGTCAAGGCGGCTGGGCTGGTTGATACCTTGTCGGGCACGGGGCCGTTCACTGTCTTCGCACCTACCAACGACGCCTTCGCCAAGCTGCCCAAAGGCACGGTTGATACGCTGCTGAAGCCGGAGAACAAGGCCAAGTTGACCCAGATCCTGACGTATCACGTGGTTCCCGGCACTCACACCGCGGCGCAGCTCACAGCAGCGGCCAAGAAAGGGGGTGACTCCAGCATGCTGACTACTGTTGAAGGCGAGAAGCTTACGGTGAAGCTTGCCGACGGCAAGGTGTGGGTCGTGGATGCCAAGGGCGGCAAGGCGGCTGTGACGACTGCGGACGTGGGGCAGTCCAACGGGGTGGTGCACGTGATTGATGGCGTGTTGATGCCCAAATAAGCGTGCGCGGGTGCTGCCGGCCGTCCGGTTGACGGCCGGCTCGCGTCCCAACCTCCACGAAAGCATTTCAAAACTCTAATGGCTACCTGACCACCGCCTAATTCAGCCTTGATCCAGGCCGGCCTGCATGCCTGCCGTGTCCTGGATCCCCACGTCGATTCGAACGTGGCGCGGAGGGCGGCGGATCAGGCTTGTCCATCGTCCATGAGACAATGGAAGCACACGACGGAACGATCACGCCTGGCACTTCGCAATTTCTTAACGGGCTCAAGGTGACGGTTGAACTGCCCCCCCGGGCCCAGCCGCCAAGCTGGCAGGCATCCTCATCGCGAGCGATTCAACCTCCCGCCACCCCTGAACGGATACGTGATGATGCACAGAGAACTTCACCGAAGCCAGCGCGGCGGATGGCTGCGCGCCGGCGTTCTGGGAGCGAATGACGGGCTTCTTTCGACCAGCAGCCTGATCGTCGCGATGGTCGGGGCCGGGGCGGCAACGCACACCGTTCTCATCACTGGACTGTCGGGACTCCTTGCCGGCGCGCTTTCAATGGCTGCTGGCGAATATGTCTCCGTCAGCTCGCAGGCAGACGCGGAGACCGCAGATACCGAGAAAGAGCGTGGCGAGCTGACCAACCAGCCCGATGCAGAGTTGCTTGAACTGACCACCATCTACGAAAAGCGAGGGCTCAGCCCCGAATCGGCCGCACAGGTGGCGCGCGAGCTCACTGCACATGATCCCCTGTCCGCCCACCTGCGGGATGAGCTTGGGATACATGAGCTCACCAAGGCCAGGCCGCTGCAAGCCGCGGCCGCCTCTGCGGCTTCATTCGTGCTCGGAGCGCTCCCGCCTGTTCTTTTGATCGCACTCCTGAACGACAGCGGTTTGGCTGCTGCGGTTGTGATCATGACACTGCTCATCTTGGGCATCTTGGGCGCACTTGCAGCAAAGCTTGGCGGAGCATCACAGCTGCGCGGGACCGTACGCATGATGATCTGGGGCGCCATTGCAATGGGAAGCACGTATGCGATTGGCATGTGGTTCGAATCGCTGGCCGCAGGCTGATTGATGCGCGTGGTCCCCTCATTCACATCAGAACTCCTTCTCCAGGTTCAGCAGGTAGGCATTCTCGTGCTGGTTGCTCGTGGACGCATCGGAGCGGTATTCCACCCGCGTGCTCCATCCGCTGTTCCAGTTGAACGACGCCCCGACCCCCAGTACGAACCGTGACCGGTCGTAGTTCACCGGGCGGAGATCGTAGAAGGGCCCCGTGGCGGTATCGGCGTAGCGGACCGTGGCCGAGTCATTGCCCTCAAGCTCGCGTTGATACTCGACACGAAGCAGCGGGGTCACCGCGCCCCAGTCGAACTCGCGGCGGAAGTCCAGACGGACGCCGGCGCTGCCGCGCGTGCTGGCGACATTGGTGCGTCCGTAGGTCAATGCCCACAGGTCGCTACCCGCCTCCTGGTAGGGGTCCAGGTTGCCGCGGGCCAGGTCGTAGCGGATGTAGGGGGTGACCTGGGTGGCGCCAGCCAGCAGGTCGGCACCCACGGAAACGGAGCCGAACCACTGCTTGCCGTCGCGGTCGCCCTGGACGAAGTAGCCGGTCTGCGTCAGATGACGGCGGAGGTCGTAGCTGAGCGTCTGGTAGCCCACCAACCCGTCGATGAAGAAGGCCCCTGGGTGGTAGCTGGCGTAGCCGACGACTGAGAACGCTTCAGCCTTCGCACGGGAGCCTGCCTGGCCAACATCACTGGAATCCCGCCCATACCCCAGACCCGCACCGAGACTCAGGTCCTGGGTGATGTCCGCGTCATAGCCTGCACTGACGCCGCTGGTTTCGAACCCGACGCTGGATGTGCTGGCAACGCCTCGATAGCCGCCCGAGCGCAGGCTCCCGCTTATCCAGGCACCGGAGTGGAGCTGCTGCGTGGCGCCCTCCCCGACCGCGCCGGGGGTCGGAGGATGGCGGCCTGCGTCGCCGTCCCAAGGCGCAGCAGCCTGGAGCGCTTCATCTGCACAGGATTGTGCTGTGTTCCCCTGCACGCCTGCCACGCAGCGCTCGCGGGTAGCAAAGCTGAGCTGGTTGTCCAGCCTGCGTCCACGCGGTGCATTTCCGTGCAGACGCTCCAGCCGGGACTGGAAGTTGTCGATCTGCGTGTGGGCAAAGCGGCGGGCCGATTCCAGCTGCGCATTGGCCAGCCCGCGGACGTCTGCATCCAGGGTGGGATCAGGGCGCGCCTGGACCTGGAAGCGCACGCTGGCCTGGGCGGAGGTGGCATAGGCATTGCTGAGGGTGAAGGTCGCCACCGCTTCGCCAGCGAAAGTGTTGCTGGCACGGAAGCGCAGCTCCTGTGTGCCCCCCGGCCCGGACACGATCGTTGCGACGCCGGCAGCTGCAGGTGCCAGCGACACCAGCGTAGCGCCGGTGAACGGGCCGCCTCGTGCGCCCTCGGTCAACTCCACGCGGGTTTCGGCCGCGACAGCAGCGCTGACGGTGCGGGACACGGCAACGGGTGCAGGGTTGACCGTGATGGTCACCTGGGCCGGCGCGGAGACGCCCCCGGGACCGGATGCGGTGTACTGGAAGCTGTCCTGGCCTTCGTAGTCCGACGCCGCGGTGTAAGTGACCACCTGATCGGTCACGGTCACGGTGCCGTGCTGCGGCGGCTGTACAACAGTTACTGCAGTAATCGCGCCGCTGTCATTGGCAGTTACCGCGATGGGCAGCGCGCTTCCAGCAAGTACGGTGGCGGTATCCGCGGCAGCCACCGGCGCTGCATCCCCGACCTGGAGCGTGTAAGCCCGCGTTCCCTGCTGTCCGTTTGCATCGGTGGCAGTAGCGGTGAAGGCGTAGCTGCCACTGCTCGTGGCAGTTCCCGTCAACTGGCCACTGGAGGACAATTGCAGGCCGCTGGGCAGC
This sequence comes from Stenotrophomonas sp. CFBP8994, assembly GCF_034044835.1. NCBI lineage: Bacteria > Pseudomonadati > Pseudomonadota > Gammaproteobacteria > Lysobacterales > Lysobacteraceae > Stenotrophomonas > Stenotrophomonas sp. CFBP8994. The sequence goes on from NZ_JAXCWT010000006.1 coordinate 10,298, forward strand.
TGGCCAGTGGCAATGGTGTACGCGTACGGGGCGAGCCCGCCCTCTGCCACGAGCTGCTGGCTGTAAGCCGCGCCCACCGTTCCGTCAGGCAGCGACGCAGTGGTGATGGTGATGGCCGGTGCCGAGACGGTGAGGCTGTAGCTGGCCGACGCGGTGAACGGCGCCCCGGCACCGGTGCTGCCGGTATCGGTGGCCGTGATGGTGAATGCATAGGTGCCTGGTGCGGTCGGCGTACCGCTCAGCTGGTCACCGGTCAGGCTGATACCGGCGGGCAACTGCCCTGCGGCGATGGCGTAGGTATACGGCCCCACGCCCCCGGTGGCGGCCAGGGTTTCGGCGAAGGCAACGCCATAGGTGGCGTTAAACGCACCGGAACCCGGCGTGAGCGACAGGGCCGGCGCTGTTACTGCGATGGTGTAGTTGCCCGTCCCCACCTGTGCATTCGCATCCGTTGCTGCGACGGTCACATTGAATGTACCGGCCTGCACGGGAGTGCCGGACAGACTACCGTTCGCTGCAAGGCCCACGCCCTGCGGCAGTGCACCTCCGGCCACCGTGAACTGATACGGTGCGGTGCCGCCACTGGCGGAGAGCTGCAGCGCGTAGGCCACACCCACTGCGCCCGCCGGAGCAACCGTCGGATCCACGTTGATCGTCGGGCTGCCGATGACCAGGCTGTAGCTGCGATCCGCGGTGTACGGGCCGCCGCTGGACGAGTCAGTGACCCGCGCCGTAAAGGTAAACGTGCCTGCGCTCGTAGGTGTACCTTCGAGTGCTCCAGCACCCGAGAGCGTCATGCCTGGTGGCAGCGCGCCGCTGACCAGGCTGAAGGTGTAGGGCGCTGTCCCGCCACTTGCACTCAACGTCTCGCTGTAAGCAGCCCCTACCGTTCCCGCCGGCACCGCAGCGGGTTGGATATCGATGGCAGGCGCATTGATGGTGAATCCGTAGAGCTGGGCGCCCGACTGACCGTTGCTGTCGATGGCCTGGATACTGAAGCTGTAGCCACCGGCCGCCAGTGGCGTGCCGGAAAGCGTTCCACCGGGCGATAGCGACAGCCCCGGCGGCAGCGTCCCACCGGAAACGCTGAAGGTGTAGCCAGGAACGCCCCCATTCGCGGTGACCGTCTGGCTGTAGGCAACGCCGACCACTGGCGTGGGTAGCGTGCTCGGGCTCACGGTGATCGTGGGCGTGGAAACCGTCAGCACGTAGGCCGCGGACGTGCCGTAGGGTGCTCCTGGACCTGCCAGGCCGGTATCCGTGACATCCACCGCGAAGTTGTAGGTGCCTGGGGCGGTTGGCGTGCCGCTCAGCGCACCACTGCTGTCCAGCGCCAGCCCGGCCGGCAGCGCACCCGAGGAGATGACGTAGCTGTAGGGCCCCACACCACCGTTTGCAGTGAAACTCTGGCTGTAGGGTGCTGCATAGGTTGCTTGAGGCAGCGGTCCTGCGGCGGGCGCAAGGACGATGGTCGGCGCCGTTATCGTGATGCTGTAGGCAGCGCTCCCGGTTTGTCCATTTGTATCGGTCGCAGTCACGGTGAAACTGAAGGTGCCTACGGACGACGGTGCGCCCGTGAGCGCCCCACCCGGCGCCAGCGACAGCCCGGCCGGAAGCGTCCCAGCCGTCACGGTGAAGGTGTACGGCGCCACGCCGCCAGTGGCACTGCCGGTCTGACTGTAGGCCACGCCAGCCGTGCCGTTCGGCAAGGTAGCCGGCGTAACGGCTATCGCCGCCGCGGTGACCTGCAGGGTGTAGCTCTGCACGACGGTGTACGGTGCCCCGGGCCCGGCGCTGTTGACGTCGGTTGCCGTCACATCGAACGCATAGGATCCGGGAGCGCTGGGTGTGCCGGAGAGAACGCCCGCGGGAGACAGGGTCAGGCCGGGGGGAAGCGTCCCCGTGGACGCGTAGCTGAAGCTGCCGGTACCCCCTCCGCCAGTGAATGTTGCGCTGTAAGGCGTTGCGTAGGCCGCTGCCGGCAGCGCCCCTGCGGCAGGAGACAGGGTTAAAGCTGCATCATCATTGAGCAGCGTCACTGTGCCGAAGATGCTGCCTGGAGACGCTCCCGCAATATTGATCAGCTGCATCGCGAACGATTTATCTGATTCGGCAAGTGTATTGCCGAGGATCGTCACCGGAATGGTCAATTGCTGCCCGCCTGCCGGGATCGTTCCTACCGTTGACGGTATTCCGGTGTAATCCGTGCCGGCGACGGCGCCTGCATCCACGGTGAAGTACTCGAATGTGACGTCACTGGGGGCCGGGATATCCAGGACGACCTGGACATTGGCCACGCCCGTCGAATTCCCTTCTTGAACGGTGACATTGGGCACCGTCAGCGCCGGCGTCTGTGCGTACGCGGTGGGCAGCCACAACATGCAGGTCAGAAATAGAAGCGCGACCATCGAACCACGCACATGGCGGACCGGGATTGACATCAGGGGCGTCTCTTGGGGGGTGTCGATATTCAGGCTGCCTTCTGACTTGTGAAAAAGTCGCGATAACTGATTGAACGACTGAACCCCTTCTTGCAATTGTGATGTGCTCCGCAGTTATGTAGCCGATGGCGGTGGACGGCGTAGTGCTGTTTTATCTGGGCCGACGGAACCAGAGGCTGTGTGCCAAACGGGTTTGCGGAAGGCTTGGACCAAGAAGTCCACCAGTCGTCGGACTTTGAGCGGCAGCTGTTTGCCGTTGGATAGACCGCAAAAATGCCCAACTCCGCGGCGCGGAAATCCGGCATGAGCTCGAGCCGTGCGCCTGCCGTGGCCGGAACGCTGCTCAGAGAGGAGCGGCTGGCGCTGGCGATCCCCAGGGACACTCCATTGGCGACCGAGGCGAGCGAAGTGACAGTGTCCGTACTCAGTGGCCGCCCGCTCATTGTCTACCCGAAGGAAGCAAGGCCGGGGTTTGCCGACCAGGTACTGAGCCTGCTGCACGACCATGACGTCGTGGTAAGCGAGGTCATTGAAGCGCGTGATCTTCAAACGGCGCTTGGGCTTGTTGCGGCGGAGAGCGGCGTCTGTGTCATTCCAAGTGCGTCGCGCCAGTCACGGTCCGACCTGCACTACCGCCTGATTGCCGGCGAAAGGGCGACCTCTCCGGTTATTCTGAACCATCGGATCAACGACGGCTCGCGCTACATCCCCGTGGTCAAGGACCTGATACGTGAGATGTTCGCGGAGAGTCCTCCCTGGCTGGACTAGGCGCAGGTGTTGAGGGTTTCAAGGCGGTCGTCTTGCGACCGACTCGACCGATAGGCCCAATGGTCTGCGGAAGGCACGGCGAGAGAGCTTCCCGCCGTGCGTGATACCTCACATCAAGTGCGGGCGGTCTGTGCCGAATCGCCGCAGGTCAGTGGAGCGCAGGGATCTTGATGGACTTCACGTTCACGAATTCCTTGAGTCCTTCCGGGCCGTGCTCTCGGCCGTAGCCCGACGCCTTCACTCCACCGAAGGGCAGCGACGGAGAGGCAACGTCGAACGTGTTGATGAAGACCATCCCGGTATCAAAGTACCTGGTGGCCAGCTCACGGGCGCGCTTGACGTCGCGGCTGAAGATGCCGCCGCCCAGGCCGTAGCGGCTGTCGTTGGCGATGCGCAGCGCATCTTCATCGTCTTTGGCGCGGATGATGGCGGCCGCAGGGCCAAACAGCTCGTCTTCATACGCCACCTGTCCCGGTGACACATCGGCCAGCACGGTCGCGGGATAGAACCAGCCGGTACGGTCGGGGACTTCACCGCCCACCAACAGGCGGGCGCCCTGCGAGACACTCTTTGTCACCTGCTCGTGCAGTTTGTCACGCTGCGCCTCGGAGACCAGTGGGCCCAGCTGGGTATCGGCGGCGTTCGGGTCGCCCATCTTGATCGCTTCAAACTTGCTGGCGTAGGCAGCGACGAAGGCGTCGTAGTTTTTCTGCGTCACGATGAAGCGTTTGGCATTGACGCAGGTCTGCCCGTTGTTGAACAGGCGGCCCTTGACGCAGGTCTCGACGGCCAGATCGAGGTCGGCATCGTCAAGCACAAGATAGGCATCGTTGGAGCCCAGCTCCAGCACCGTCTTCTTGAGCGCCGCGCCGGCCTTCGCAGCCACGGTACGGCCGGCGGTCTCGCTGCCGGTCAACGTCACGGCCCGCACCAGATCGTTCTCCACGATGGCGTTGGACTGGTCATGAGTGATCAACAGCACGCCGAACAACCCCTTGGGCAGTCCGGCACTTTCGTAGATGTCACGAAGCAGCAGTCCGCTGCCGGTGCAGCTCTCCGCATGCTTGAGCAGAACGCCGTTGCCTGCCATCAGGCTGGCGATGGAGTAGCGGATCGCCTGGTAGGCCGGGAAGTTCCAGGGCTGGATGCCGTACACGACGCCGATCGGCGAATGGGTGACGATGCCGGTGGCGCCCTCGACATCGCGCTCCTCGTCGGCCAATGCGGCAGGCCCCTGCTTGGCGGTGTAGTCACAGATGGCCGCACACAGTTCCACCTCCGTGCGGCTGTCTTCGATGAGCTTGCCGACCTCGCGGGTCATCAGCTGGGCGAACTCTTCCTTGCGCTCGCGAAGCGCCTTGGCGATGGCGGCGACCACCTTCGCGCGCTCGTCCAGAGAGCGCAGGCGCCATTCCAGGAAGGCCTTGTGGCTGGATTCGACTACGGCTGCCGCTTCGTCGTCAGACATGTACGAATAGGTGGCAATCACCTCTTCGGTCAATGGATTGATCGTCGTGAGCTGCTTGTTGGTCATGGAGAACCTGCACTTCGTGGGGGAAGAAGGGGACGGAAGAGCGTTGCACCGTCACGGTTCCCACGTAGTGAAGTCTTGAGCAGGGCGCATCACCTGGGATTCACTGGGTGATCCAGTGGTCCACTTGGAGCCTCAACGTGATGGCTTCTAACAACGGCCGCGCTAGGGCGCGCTCAGCCCTTCGTGCCAGGAAAGCCAGCCTGCGAAGGACCTGATCGGGCGGAACCCATCGCGGTTGAGCCACCCGTGACGCGCCGAGAGATAGAGGAACAGTTCTTGCTCAAATTCGCTCCCCCAACGAATGGGATCGCGCTGTGCGTACAGGAAATCGCTCGTGTCCGCGAGCACCTGGTCCAACTTGGACTGAACAGAAGCGAGCTCCCCGGAGCGTCCCTGCGATGCAAGGTGTTCGCGCAGACGCTCCGGCATCCCGAATGTGTGTACGTACGCCGCCAAGTCGCTGTTCAATCGATTCTGCAGCGCTGCGGGGGAAGCTCTTCTCCAAGTCCCGAACAGCCATCCAAGCATCAGTGATACCTCAATGGAGGTTTGCGGATTGAACGCAGTCGCCAGGCGACCGACCCTGCCGGTGGTCGCTGGACTGCGGGACTGCGCGGCGGGTGTTTTCTCCCCGCCGTGCCTCGTGCCTTACATCAAGTGCGGGCGTTCGGTGCCGAACAGCAGCCTCTTGGCACCTTCGCGCCACGCCTGTGGGCACGACTGCCCGCGCACCACGGCGGCGACGGTGTAGGCATAGCCGCGATTAGCTGGCCTTACGTTGCCCAGCACGGCTTCGGCCTGCTGCTCGGAGGCATTGGCGCGCACGGCATCTACGAACGCCACCACGCGCGCGGCTTCTTCCGCGTCGGTGGCCAGTACCTTTTCCCGCCACACGGCTTCGTTCCTGCCCTGCCGCAGCGCCAGTGCCCACATGCTCCAGGCGGAATCCGGCGATATGCCCTCCTCCGCCGGCAGGTCCAGGGCCTTCTTGACCAGGTCCTCCGGTGCGCCATCGGAGGCGCCTGCCAGGCGAAGTACTTGCGGGAACAATTCAGCGTCCAACTCCGCCATGGCCACTGCCCCCTGGTACTCACCCCGGTGGAGGTGGATGTAGGCCTCATACTGCGAACCCATCACTTCGGTGCTGTCCAGGGCCAGCAGGCTGGTCAGGTGCGCTGACTCGGCGGCCAGCGGCTGCAGCTCCTGGTCGCTGGCGCCCAGCATGCGCTTGACGCGTGCCAGCTCCGGTGCGGTGAACTCTGCGGTCTGCGGTCCCATTGCCGCCTTGGACCACACCTCGTTGGCTGCGGTCCAGTCGCCGCGGGAGGCAAGCACGTAACCAGAGGCCAGCGCGAACCACGGATCCTGCGGCCAGCGCTGTTGGCCGGCGAGGAAGGCCTCATCCTGCGCTTGGCCCTGGGGCATGCAACGGATGGAGAGATACGCCAGTGCCGGCGATGCGGGCTTGCCTGTTGCCATCTTCTGCTGGCGCTCGCAGGCGGCGTTCAGCCCTTGGCCCTTGTCAAGCTGCTGCTCGACGCGCAGTGCCGCGACATCTTCAGGATGGCGCGTCAGCCGTTCTGCAATGATGCCCTGCAGGGTGGCCGGGTTCTGCGAGGCCATGGCCAGCCATGTCGTCAGATGGCGCGATTCCGGCGCGTCCCAGCGGGCGTGCGCGAGGATCATGGCCTGCCGCTGGGCTTCATCGGTCACCAGCCCCAGCTGTCGATGCGGTGCCAGCTCACCCACGGCCGATACCACCGAGCGCTTGCCGCCGTCGTTGCTCTTGGTCTGGATGGAGCTCGGCGGCTCCTCCAGCACGTAGTCGGCGCTCGTGGCCGACCAGCGCTCCGCGCCCAGGTTACGGTCTTCATCGGGCTTGGCACCACCGTAGACGGCCGACCACTGCACCATGGGCGTGGCGCCGGCGACGTTGTAGGTGAAGTGCGAACGGCCTGTCATGCGCTCGGTTTCGAAGGATTCGATGAGCTCCCCGCCCGCGCTTTGGGTGGTCACCTGGTGGGCAGCGCCCGGGGCGACGTCCATGCTGGCGCTCTGAAGCGGTGCCAGTTCGACGGTGTTGCCGTCGATGGTGACCCGCACCGGGGTGGCCAGGCCGTTGTACAGCGAGACGGTGGCGGCGCCGGTGTGCATGCCGAACGCCAGCACGCCCACGACAATCGCCGCAGCAGCAGAGGCACGCGCGGTGCTGGCAGCCCAGCCGTCGGCGGTCTGGAAGCGATCCCACCAGCCCAGTTTGGTCTGCAGCTTGCGCTCCTGGCCGGGCAGCAGCACCGGATAGGGCGTGGGAACCTTGGAAGGCGTCGGCGCGGGCGGCGCTACTTCGTCCGAGCCCAGGCGCGCTGCCACGGCATCTTCATTGGCCAGCAGGGCTTCCAGCGTCGCGGCGCGCAGCTGCGAGAGCGCGGCGCAGGTGTGGTTGACCCAGCCGCTGGAATGCTTGATCCAGTTGTCGATGTTCGCCTGTACCGGCATGGGCAGGCCCAGCTCGCCCAGCGTCTCTTTCAGCGGCTTGCCGCCGTGTTCGACCACGGTTTCATCGATCACGCAGTTGTGGGCGTAGTCGTAGATGACGCCAAGCGCCTGCCGTACCTTCTCGGCGGTGCCCAGCAGGCGGCGCAGTTCCTTGTCGGAGACGCGCTTGTCGGCCGTCACCACATGCAGGGTGTTGAGGAACAGCCCGTAGGCATCGCGCAGGTCGGCTTCGACGTGCTCACAGTAGTGCAGCAGGGTCACCTGCCCTTCCAGCAGGTTCTCCCACCCTGCCCCGCTGCGGCGCGCGGCCAGGCGGTGCAGGCTGCGGCATTGCTGGTCGTGCTGGAACACAGCCTGGCGCAGCGGTGCGATTTCGTCATCCAGCGTTGCGATGACCGGGCCGAGGCGGCGGGTGTCCAGCACCTGGTCACGCCAATGCACGCGATTGCGGGTGGCGCGCAGGTGGCCGGCGCGGGCGGCGTCCAGCGTGGCGCGCTCATCTTCCAGCAGCTGCAGCTGCTGCAGGGCCTTGCCATGCGCGGGTGCATACAGGCCGGTGATGCGCTCGCGGATCTGGGCGTCGCTCAGCGGCGCCAGGGTGTGCAGGAACAGCTCGGCCGGGGTGGCCACGCCGCGCACGAACGAGCGCCGCAGGTAGGTGCCCTGGTAGCGCTGGTGCATGGCACGGATGGCGAATTCGGCGTCGAGCCGGGTCAGCGAGGTATCGACGTCGGCGAAGGCCGGCGGGGTTTCGCGCAGCATGTCACGGGTGAGCTCGTGCCGGAGTCCGTCCGCGTCACGGAACAGCAGCATGGCCGGGCGCTCGTCGATCGCCGCTTCCACATAGCGCCGCTTGAGGTTGTTCTCGCGGTCGGCGTTGGCCGGGTGGGTGGACCACATCTGCGGCACGCGCACCATGTCGCGGCGGAACACCCGGTGCTGCTCGCGCTCGCGTTCGGGCAGCTGCGGCGGATCGGCATACAGCGGATCCGGCGACACGCGGCGCAGGTTGGCCAGCATGCGCGTCTGTACCGCGAACAGGTCGGCCACGGCATGGCCGGCTTCGAATTCGCGGGAGGCAAAGCCGAGTGACCTGTCCCAGGCATCGTCGGCCGCGCCGAGGCGGTGCAAGGCGTGCACGAGGGCGTCGCTGCCGGCGAGCGAAGCGGCCACCAGATCGGCCTGGTATTCCATCTCACGCGACAGGGCGCGCTCGGACAGGGCGACCACGCTGAAGGCGGTGTCCACCAGCGAGCGGATGGCCCAGACGATGAGTGACAGAAGCCAGCCCACCCAGGCAATGCGCAGGTCCAGGCGCGACACGGTGGCCAGCAGGGCATCGAGCGCATCGCGGCGGGCGACCAGCTGGCTGGCGATCTGGTGGGCCACGTACACCCAACGGCCGACGGCCATGGTGCGCTGCGCGAAGTGGCCGAATTCGTGGGCCAGTACGGCCTTGAACTCGCCCAGGTTCAGTGCGTTGACCAGCGGCAGGCCGATGTCCAGGTTCTTGCGCGAGGGAAACAGCAGGTTGAACAGCGAGAGGTCGTAGAAGACGCTGGCATTGACCCGCGCCGACAGGTAGACCCGCTTGGGGCGCGGCGCGCCGGCTTCGTCAGCCAGGCGGTGGAGGAAGGCGAACAGCTCGGGCTGCTCGGCCTGCTTGAGCTCCAGTTCCCTGGAAGCCTGCCCACGCTTGAGGAACACCAGCCCCTTGGCCATGAAGACGGCAAGGAACAACGCGAAGGTGCCGACGATGATGTTGAGCAGCGTATTGCCGCCCTCCCCTGCCAGCAGGGTGCGGAATACGCGGTAGGCGGTCCAGCCGAACCAGCCCATCAGGGCGAAGTAGGCGGTGGCGAAACCGAGCAGGCCGGCTACGGCCAGCCATGCATGGCGACGGTAGGCGGAGCTGGGTGCGGTGAGCTGCGCGGGCACGGCCGAAGGCCCCGCCGGATAGAGCGAATCCATTATGTATATCCCCCTGTTGTCCTGCTCCGTGCTGTCCCCCCGGACGTGGCACGGAGCTTACCTGGCGTCATGCCCGGTCCCGGGGGGATTGTGCACATTATTGGGCGGGTGTGCATCTGCCGCTGCAAACGGTCCAGACCGCACTTCGGTAGGGTTGCATCCCAATCAACCGCCGGGGTGGTGATTACCCATTAGGGCATTATCTGGAACGCAGGCAGCGCGCTTCGATTTTGGGTCATGCGTTACCATGCCGATTATCGTTATCGGCGGTCGTTTGGGAACCGACCCTACGGTGTCTCAGACGTTTCGGGGAAGCGCGATTCCATCGAGTTCCCTGTCATTCCGTTGGTCAATCGTTGGCGGTCGGCCTCATTGCAGCCCGGATGTCATCCGGGATCGTGCAATCAGTGCCCTGGCGTCGTGCTGACCCTGTGAGTGGTTCAATCACACCGCCATCGATCTCCCGCGAGCCGCGTTGGCAGTGGAGTGACAGGAACAGGGTGCGGCCGTTGCGGTCCACCCATTGCTGGCCGAGGTACTCCCCGTCCGGCCTTTCGAAGGTTGGGCCGATCAGTTCGGTCAGCGATCCTTGATTGGGTAGGCTTCGGAGGATCGGGCTGTCGTTCATTGAGGCATTGAGCCAGCTGGCGACGACCGAGCCGTCCATGCGATGCAGGGTCGTGATCCTGCCCGGCGCGTCATTGTCGAGGTAGCGCGACGTCCACAAGCGATCTTCGCCCCAAGGGGTGATCGCGGTGTAGCGTGCCGGCAGCCGCTCGACCCCATCAGCATCCATGAATCCGTAATAGCCTTCGCGCAGGAACACGACGCCGCCCGGCAGTAGCGCATGTGCAGATTCGATGGTGCCGCCCACGAAGCGGCCTTGCTTTACGTGATACATGCGGGACCCGTCCGCGTCGCTGCGTACGAGGAGCAATGCGCCATCAACACTGACCTGGTCGATCCAGCTGCCGTTGGGCAGCAGGTGCTGGCCAAGCGCGGCGTCGAGCCACAGCCGGGGCTGGGATTCGCCGTCCAGCGTGCCGAAAAAGCCTGTGGCCTCTGCGCTTAGTTGGCTAAGCGGCGGTGTCTGGACCAGTAGCTTTCCCCTGCAGTCCACCAAGGTTTCCTGCCCGTCTTCCGCTATCGCCTGGCGAAGCTCGGGACGCCCCTCAACCTCCTTCCACGCGTAGGCGTTGAATGGCCCCAGAATCTGTCCATTCGCATCAACCAACTTGTCACCGGCGTCGACCATGCGCGCGCGCCATATGCCTTGGCAGACCTCCTCGCCGGAAGTCGCCCCTGCGATCGCGAGAAAGCGCCCATCCGGGTACATGAGACCGCCCACGGCGTCGGCTTCATCCGCAAAAATGCCTTCTGCGTCTTCGCGGATGACATGGTATTCGGTTGCCCAGCGCGGCCAAGTGCCCACGTCTTCAGAGGCGGGGCTACGCGACCGCGCCGATGAGTAGCCCACCACGTAGATGAGCGCGCGATCTCCGGTCAGTTGGCCGCCCGCATCCAGCCGGCGCCATGCCCTGCCCTGCAGTCCCAGCCAGCCGCCGTTGTTGAGCGGGATCAGGTTGTCGATGCGCTCGCTCCACAGCGTCTTTCCTGCCTCATCGCGCAGCGCGCAGGGAGTGCCCGGATCGAGGTCGCAGACCAGGTATTGAGTGCGTTCCGGGAACGGACCGGCAGCCCGGAGTTCCCCCTTGGCCAGCTGCATGCGCAGCTGCCCACGTGCATCGAAGATGCGCTCCCCCGTTTCCCGCGAGCGCCAGCTATAGCGTTGCGGGTGCGCCGTGATGGCCCACTCGCCGCTGCCGGGCTGCCAGTCGACGAAGGTGCTTCCATCGGCGCGCAACAGGGCGGTCCCTGCCCTGGACCATGTGCTGAACAGTGGGGTTGGGTCCGGATCGTTCGGGTGACGTTCGAATGCCGCATCGGATCGGAGCTCGACATACGGGCCCTTTAATGAGACCCGGCCAGTGTCATCGAACCACACGCTGCTGCTTCTCTCGAAATCCACGACGAGCCAGCGATCTGGGGCGATCTGCTGCGGCCGCCCCGGCCACTCTTGGATCAGCCGGCCCTGACCGTTGGCGACCAAGCCGCTTTCGAACCCGCTGGCCTGCAGGGCGAATGTCTGGGGCGCCTCCGCCCATGCCGGCGCGATGCCTAGAGCGAGTGCCAGGAGCGCCGGCTGGGCGATGCTCTGGATACGTCTGAAGGGGCCGATGCCAGTGGCGTCGAATGGTTCCGCGGCGTCCGTGTCGTGCTTTGTCATCCGTCCATCTTGAGCGTACTGGAAGGCGCCTATGGTAGCCGCCAACCTGTACTCCCCGATGGCTGACAGCTGTCACTTGTTCCGATTCGGCCCAAAGCGAGAATTACCCCATTCCCGCACGGCACTACACGGCCGGCATCCACCCAAAGCCAAGGACCCTCCATGAACATGTTGCAGCAGTTCGCTTCCCACACCCCCATCTGGGTCTGGGCGCTTCTGATCTTCCTGATCACGCGCGGCGTCGCCGCGATGAAGCCGGGTGAGATCACGCTGGGGCGGCTGGCGGTGGTGCCTGCCCTGTTTACCGCGTGGGGCCTGTGGTCGATCAGTGCGCGTTATGGCACGTCCTGGCAGGCGTGGGCGCTGTGGCTGGTCGGCATCGGCGCGGGGACGGGCATCGGCTGGATGATGCTGCGTCGTGCAGTGCTGACCGCGAACCGGGCAACCGGGAAGCTGTGGCGCAGCGCGGATTACAGCCTGCTGCCGCTGCTGCTGGTGACATTCGCGGTGAAGTACGGGTTTGAATCCGCGCTGGCGATGTCGCCGACGCTTGCGGGGGATGTTGGTTTCCGGGCTGCCTATCTGCTGCTGTCGGGCGGTTTCACCGGCATCTTCATCGGTAAGTACCTCCGGTACGTGGCCGCCTGGCGCCGGGCGGCGACGGACGAAGACCTGCAGGTGACCGGCTGAGGAGTAGCGTCGGGCCTGGCCGGTTTGTGCCTGCCGCGCTGCTGTATGCCGGCTCGCGGTAGGGTTGCATGCCAATCGACCGCCGGGGTGGTGATTACTCCTCTAGGGCATGACCTCGAACGCAGGCGGCGCGGTTTCGATTTTGGGTCATGCGTTACTGTGCCGATCACCGTTATCGGCGGTCGTTTGGGAACCGACCCTACCCGTCCCCGAATTCCCGCCGGGGCCCCAGTAGGCCAGCGTGACAAATGCCACGCCCGTGGCCAAGGACATGGCCGCCGGTATCAATAGGATGCTGTTCTGAAGTGCGCCTTCGCTGAGCAGCACGGAAAGACCAGGAAGCGTGGCAATCGTGAGCGCTATGGCCGGACCCGCAAGGCGAAACCTCAACGCCAGCCAAAGTGCAGGAAGCCCATATACAAGAAGCAGCAACGCCATCATGACGTAGCCGAAGAAGGAAACGAACACAGCATCGCCGATGAGCGTCAAGGCTTCAGCAGACGTGGTGGCTCCGGCCAGCGCGACGTGAAGCGATATCAGCAGGCTTCCGACGGGAACCCCGATCAACGCGGCGACGAACATATTCCAATAGGGGCGGTCTGGTGGACGGGTGAAGAGTTTCATTGCTCCCTGTCCCGCGCGGCAACCTTCTCAACCAGCGAATCCACCGCCGCTTCCATTGCGTTCGCGGTATGGTCGCCGCTCTGGTTGGTGATGATGAAGATGCCCAGGTCGTACTTGGGGATGATGTAGATGTAGCATTGCGAGCGGGGCACGCCGCCATGGTGGGCGTAGTAGCGGCCCTTCTGGCGGTCGCCGCTGACGATGTTCCAGAAGTAGCCGATGCTGAAGTCGGAATCGAATTTGACCAGCGGGCGATGGGATTCCGTTACGACAGGGCCGTTGGCCAATTGGAACCTGAGGTACTTCACCATCTCCGGGACGGTGGCCTTTACGTTCCCGGATGCCCCCCAGGGAAGCTGCGGCATCGGGGTGGTCGGTATGGGGTTGTCGCTGTGGTAGCCAATCGCAAGCTGCTGCACCTCGGTGTCAGCCAGGCGGATCCTGATGCCGCTCATCCCTGCGGTCTCGCTGAGGAATCCACGCAGCAGTGACTCGTAGTCCCGCTTGTAGACCTGTTCCAGAATGTGCGCGGTCAGTTCCGTGCCGGTGCTTGAGTAGGCGTAGACCTTTCCGGGCGCGCGCGGGATTTCCACAGTGTGCAGGTCGTTGAAGAAATCGGGTTTACCGTAGTGCGCGTAGATGGCATTGAGTTCGGGCGGTGTGCCGTGGTCGGTGAACTCATCAAGCACGGTGTTCGCGCGTTCCGGAAGCATGTTCGGCAGGCCGCTGGTATGCGACAGCAGGTGGCGGAGGCGGATGGGTTCGCCCTTGTACTGCAGGTTCGGGTAGGCCCCCTGCAGGTACATCCTGACGTCGTCGTCCAGCGTCACCTTGCCATCCAACACAGCGCTGGCCATCAAGGTGCCCGCCAGCGTCTTGCTCAACGAGCCGATTTCGTAGAGCGTCGCATCGGTAGGAGCGCCTCGCTTGCCTGCCTGCATGTCGCCGCGATGGCGGATGTATTCCTTGCCTCGGTATACGACCCCGATCGAGGTCGAGTGGAGCAAGGGCTGCTCGATCAGCGTGGCGGCGACCTCGTCGATCTCCGTCCCCAGATCCTTGGAAGGGGCCGGTTCGTCTGCACAGCCTGCGGCCAGGAGCACGGCGGAGATTACGAGGTAGGTGAGCCACCGCCTGGGTCGAACAACCATCGAAGTCGCGGGCATGCGTGGGGCTCGAAGGCAAGGTGGAGAGGGGGCTCAGGATAGCCGATCCCCCAATTGCCGAACGGAAGAGGCGTGTTTTCGATTTTAGGTCATGCGTTGCCGTGCCGATCACTGTTATCGGCGGTCGTTTGGGAACCGACCCTACCGTTTCGGGTTCCAGGCGAGATTGAAGGTCAGCTCTAGTTGTTCGCCCGGGTTGAGGCGGTTGGGTGCGAGGGTGAAGCCGTCGGGCGGGCCGGTTTGGGGTTCTACGCAGGTGGCGTGTAGGGCCGCGTCGTAGACCACCCAGTGGTCGGTGTTGGCACGCAGCGTCAGGCGCTGGCCTCCGTATACCAGGGTTATGTCCCTCTGGTTGATGAAGCAGTCGTCCCATGGGCCGGGGGATGCGCTTTCCAGTGGCAGCCTGGCTATGCCCTCCTCGTCTCGCGGGTACATGGCCTCTGGCTCGAACAGTAACTCATCCGGTTTGCGGAACCATGGGTGCCAGCCGAGTACGACCGGCATCGGCTGGGTGCCAGCCTGCACTGCCAGGCGCAGTTCCAGGCTGGTTGGCGTTAGCTGGATGACCTGCGTTGCGGTGCCGCCGAAGGGCCAGTAGTCGTCCTCGGGAAGTTCCAGCGACAGCGTGGCGCTGTCTGCTGCGATGCTGTCGATCTGCCAGGGCAGTGCGAACCCTACCCCGTGGATGGCGTGTTCGCCGAAGTTCGTTGGCAATGCGTACGCCCTCCCATCGAAGTTGAAGCGGCCGTGGCGGATCCGGCCGGCCCACGGCACCATGGGGTAGCAGCCCCAGGCGATGGCGGCTGCGCCGCCCTCCTGATCGTCCACCAGCCACTCCACCCCTTCATGGCGGATGCGGGCGATACGCCCGCCGGCCTCAGGGCCAAGTGCCACCTCCAGCTCCCCCGCCCGCAACCAGTGCAGCTGGCCAGCAGGCAGTGGCGCCTGCGCGTCGTCGATGGGCAACGGACTTTCAGTTGCCATAGGGATCAATGGTCCGGATGCTGCCGTCCGCCTCCATGTGCAGCGGGGTGCACTTGACCGAACGCAGGTGGGTGACCCCGCCCGACAGCAGGGAGTCGTGATAGAACAGGTACCACTGCCCTTCGACCTCGCAGATGGAGTGATGCGTGGTCCAGCCCACTACAGGCTTGAGGATCACGCCGGCATAAGTGAACGGGCCGTACGGGCTGTTCCCGGTGGCGTAGCAGAGTAGATGGGTGTTGCCGGTGGAGTACGACAGGTAATACCTGCCTTGGTACTTGTGCAGCCACGGACCCTCGAAGAACCGCCGCTCATGGTCGTCGGCGCGCAGTGGCTGGCCGTGCTCGTCCAGGATGATGACTTCCCGCGTGGGCTCGGCCAGCTGGGTCATGCCTGCGTCCAGTCGGCCGACGCGCGGGCCCAGTGCCGGCGCATCGCCGGTGGGCTCTGCGTGCGCGGCGTCGTAGCGGTTGTCGCGGTACGTCTGCAGCTGGCCGCCCCAGATGCCGCCGAAGTAGAGGTAGTGCGCGCCGTCGTCGTCCTCGTATACGGCCGGGTCGATCGAGTACGTGCCGGCCATCGGCTCCGGTTCGGCGGTGAACGGACCCTCGGGGCGATCGGCACCGGCGACGCCGATGCGGAACCTCCCCTCCCCGTCCTTGGCCGGGAAGTACAGGTAATAGCGGCCGTCACGGTGGGCCGCGTCTGGAGCCCACATCTGCTTTGCGGCCCAGGGCACATCACGCACATGCAGCGCCATGCCGCAGTCGGTGGCCTCGCCGGTGGGGCTGTCCATCCGCAGCACGTGGTAGTCCTCCATGCCGAAGTGCCCGCCATCATCGTCGAACGGCGCGCCGGCATCGATGTCGTGCGAGGGATAGATGTACAGCCGCCCCTCGAACACATGGGCCGACGGATCGGCCGTGTAGATGTGGGTCACCAGCGGCTGGGAGATGGCACGTGCCGCCAGGTGCCCCAGGGTGGTGCCTTCGCGGCGCTGCTGCAGCTCCTGCTCGATGCGGGTTTCCATGCGCTTGTCGATCTTGTAGAGGAACAGCATCGCCACGGCGATCAGGAACGGTAGGGAGCAGTACACGCTCACCGTCAGGCGGATGCCGTTGACTACGCCCTCCGGCTGCTGGTCTGCGCCGGCCTGGTAGCCGTAGTACGCCAGGATGCCAGCGACCAGTGCGCCACCAATGCTGAGGCCGATCTTCAGGCCGCACAGCATCGCGGAGAAAATGATGGCGGTGGCGCGGCGGTTGTTCTTCCATTCGGAGTAGTCGGCGACGTCGGCGATCATCGCCCACAGCAACGGAATGGTGATGCCGTAGAAGAAGCCGTGCAGCATGAAGGACACGAACGCCACGGCCACGGCGGTGGGCGGGAAGAAGTAGAACACCAGCAGGAACACAGTGGAGACCAGCAACGCGCCACCGAATACATCGCGCTTGCCGAAACGGTCGGCCAGCCGGCGCGAGACCCCGATGCCCAGGATCATGCAGATGATGCCGCACGCGTTGAACAGGCTGAACGCCGAGGTTGCCGGATCCTCCGGCCACGCGAAGCCGGACAGCCCCATGCCACTGAGCGTGGCGTTCAATCCGCCAATGAAGCGGTTGAAGCCGGTGTTGTCGAGGAAGCCTGCGAGAGCGGGCCCGCTCATGTAGTACTGGAAGTAGTAGATGTAGGTGCCGCCCTTCAGCGCCAGGTTGATGAAGACCAGGATCGTCAGGGCCAGCATCACCTGCCATGGGCGGTTGCGCAGCAGGTCAGCCAGGTCCTGCAGCACGCCGCCGGTCTGCTCCTTGGCCGGCACGATGCGCTCGCGGGTGGTGGCGAAGGTGATCAGGAAGAATACCGTGCCTACCACCGCGAACACGGTCATGACCCGTTCGAAGCCCAGCACGCGGTCACCGTCACCGAGGATCAGCACCAGCGGCAACAGCAGCACCTGGATGATGAACTGCGCGATCATCACTGCCACGAAGCGGTAGGCCGAGAGGCTGTTGCGCTGGGCCATGCTGCCGGTGAGCACACCACTGAGCGCGGAATACGGCAGGTTGTTGGCTGCGTAGACCAGCATCAGCAGGCCATAGGTGCCCAGGGCGTAGATGATCTTGCCCTGCGCACCCAGCTGCGGGGTGCTGAAGGCCAGCAGCGAGAGCACGCCGAACGGTACCGCCGTCCACAGGATCCACGGCCGGAACTTGCCCCAGCGCGTTGCGGTGCGGTCGGCGGCGATGCCGATCAGCGGGGTGAACACGAACGCGCCCAGCAGGCCGATCACGAAGATGATCGTCGCGGCCGTGGCAGGGGGCAGCCGGTACACATCGGTATAGAAGAACGCGAGGTAGGTGATCAGCGTCTGGAAGATCAGGTTCGCAGCGAGGTCGCCCAGGCTGTAGCCCAGCTTTTCCCGTACCGACAGGACGTGCTCAGTCACGGGCAGCCTCCACGGTGAAGCGGGCCTGCACGCGGGCGTCGGCGCTGGAGCTGCCTACCCTGACCTCGTACGCGCCCGGCGGCACGACATAGGCCGCCCGCGCTTCGTCGTACTGGCGCAGGGCCTGCGTTGCATCCAGATCGAACGCCACGGTACGTCGCTCACCCGGGGCCAGCTGCACACGCTGGAAGCCGCGCAGCGCCTGCTGCGCATCACCCGGCGCCGCATCCACCCGGCGCACATACAGCTGCACCACTTCATCGCCTGCGCGCTTGCCGGTGTTGGCCACGTCCACCTGCACCTTGAGTTGCCCGTCTGCGGGAATGCGGGGCGCATCCAGGCGCAGTTTGCCGTAGTCGAAGGTTGTGTAAGACAAGCCGTGCCCGAACGGGTACAGCGGCGTGCCCCGGAAGTAACGGTAGGTACGGCCTTCCATGGTGTAGTCGTCAAAGGCCGGCATCGCCTGGTCTGCCTTGTAGAACGTTACCGGCAGCCGCCCGCCGGGGTTGGTATCGCCGAACAGCGCCTGGCCCACGGCGGTGCCGCCGCGTTGCCCGGGGTACCAGCTCATCAGGATCGCCGGCAGGTTCGCCTGCGCCCATTCAACCGCCATGGCCGAGCCCCCGGTGAGGACCATCACCACCGGCTTGCCGGTGGCGTGCAGCGCTTCGAGCAGGGCACGCTGCGGCGCGGGCAGGCGCAGGTCGGTGCGGTCGCCACCGGCGAAGCCCGGGTAGTTGACCTTCATCTCCTCGCCTTCGACGTCGCCGGTCAGGCCGCCGACAAACACCACCACATCGGCATTGCGCGCGGCATCCAGGGCCTCCTCGAACGGCGGCTTCGCGCCGGGCATGCGCCAGCCAAGCCGCACGCCGGCATCGCGCTCGGCATCGAAGTATTCCAGCTTCACTTCGTACGCGCGCCCGGCCTCCAGGTCCAGGTCCACGCCATCGCCATGCAGGCGGTCGCTGGTGGTCCAATGGTCAAGGACGCGCTTACCGTCCACGTACAGGCGGTAGCCGTCGTCGGCGGCGGCCTCGATGCGGTAGCGGCCCGACACCGGCGGGAGCAACTGACCGCTCCAACGGATGCTGAAGTTGTCGTTGGGGATGCCCTGCCCCGGTGCGGCTTCGCCGCGGGCCAGCAGGTTGTCGGTCGGCGAGCCGCGGTCCCAGCGGAAGCCGATCTGGGCGTCGGTGCGCACCAGGGCCGGCGTGCCGGAAAGATCGGCTGTGCGGAAGTACTCACCACGCAGGCCGCGCTCGGGGGAATCCACGGAAGGACGCAGGTAAGTGGCTTCGATCAGGGGCGTCGCGCTGGGATCATCGCGCCCTTCCACCAGGTCCACGCCGCGTGCGTAGCGCACCTCGACCCCCTTCGCGGCATCGCGGATGCCCTGCAGGATCGTCACCGGTGCGGCCGGGGTACCGAAGTAGTTGCCCAGCAGCGCCATGGTGTCATCGGCGGTGGGGCCCACCACGGCGATACGTTTGAAATTGCGTGACAGCGGCAGCACGCCATCGTTCTTCAACAGCACCAGCGATTCCTGTGCCGCTTTCAGGGCCAGCGCGTCGTGTGCGGGGGCCTGGTTCACCGATGCCGGGATCTGTGCCCACTTCACGCGTTCCGGTGGATCGAACATGCCCAGCCGCATCCGCGCGGTGAACAGCTGGGTGACCGCCTCGTTGATCTCCGCTTCGCTGATCAGGCCCTGCTTCACTGCTGCGGGCAATGTGGCGTATTCCTGGCCACACTCCAGCTCGGTGCCGTTCTTCACCGCCAGCGCGGCGGCGGCTTCGCGGGTCGGTACGATTTTGTGATGCTTCCAGATATCGACGATGGCCCAGCAGTCGGAGACCACGTAGCCCTTGAAACCCCAGTCGCGGCGCAGCACGTCACGCAGCAGGAAGTGGCTGGCGCTGGCGGATTCGCCGTAGACCCGGTTGTAGGCGCCCATCACCGCGTCCACCTTGCCTTCCTTCACCAGCGCCTCGAACGCCGGCAGGTAGGTGTCGTACAGGTCGCGCTTGCTGGGCCGGGCGTCGAAGTGGTGGCGATCGGCCTCGGGGCCGCTGTGCACGGCCAGGTGCTTGGCGGTGGCGTCCAGCTTGCGGTAGACCGGGTCGTCGCCCTGCAGGCCGTGCACGAAGGCCACGCCCATGCGCGCGGTGAGGTACGGGTCTTCGCCGTAGGTTTCCTGGCCCCGGCCCCAGCGCGGGTCGCGGAAGATGTTGATGTTGGGCGACCAGAAGGTCAGCCCCTGATAGCGGCCATGCGAGCCCTCGCGGATGAACTGGTGGTGCTTGGCGCGCGCTTCATCGCTGATGGTGGTGGCCACCTGCCCCATCAGCGGCACGTCGAAGGTGGCGGCCAGGCCGATGGCCTGGGGGAACACGGTGGCCTGCCCTGCCCGGGCCACGCCGTGCAGGCCTTCGTTCCACCAGTCGTACGCAGGAACGCCCAGCCGTTCGATGGCGGGCGCGGCATTCTGCATCTGGGCAGCCTTTTCCTCGAGGGTCATCTGGGCGACCAGCGCGGCGGCGCGGGTCTCGAAGCTTGCCGAGGTATCGAGCCACGGCTGCGGCGCGGCGGCGTGGCCGACCGTCGCCAGGCTGATGGCGGCGCAGAGCGCCAGCGTGCGGAACAGGGGCCTGCGCGTCATCATTTGCTCCTCAGGGCGCGCTCGTCGCGCGCGAATGGTCCCAGCAGGGCGCCGACGAAGCCGCCTGCACGATCCGTACTCAATACCGTTCCGTCCACGTCATCGGCGAGGGTCTGCCAGCCTTGCCCATCGCGTGTGTCGAAGGCGAAGGCATAACGTCCTCCGTCCCCTTTTATCTGCAGGCGCAGCGGGGCTGCCGCTGCCACTTCGCGCGATGCGAGTGTTTTTGTTGCTCCGCCGCCGTCGCGCGCTTCAAGGAAGATCACCGCGCGATCTTCGCCAACGCTGCGGACGCCGAGGAAGTACCAGTAGGCTTCGCTCTGGAAGGCGGCCAATCCTGCCGCGACGCCTTCTGCGGGCTGCGTCATCTGGGTGCTGGCCTCGAAGCGCAGGTGCTGCTGGCGGCGACCCAGGAACGCGGGGTTACGCAGCGTGTCGAGGTCTTCCGCGAGTGGGTGTACCGCAAGGGAACCGGGGCGTTCGCGCAGGTCGGCCCACGGCTGTTTGGGGACGCGTACGCGCAGCCAGTCATTGCCGAGCGTGGGGGTGTCGAACTCGTTGCGCTCCATGAAATTGCCGGTCGAAGGGGCCTGCTTCGCTGTGCCCTGCATCCACGATGGCGCTTTGACGATGTACGGAATGGTTTCGCCCGCCGGCAGGATCACCGGCCAGCCTTCACGCCATTCCACCGGCAGCAGGTAGGTTTCGCGCCCGGTGTTGTAGTGGCGTGTGTCGTAGTTGCGGCTGGCCAGGAATACCGCCCACCAGGATCCGTCCGGGCCTTCCACCAGGTCGGCGTGGCCGGCGTTGGTGATCGGCAGTGGCCTGTCCTGCGGCAGGTCGCGCTGGGTGAGGATCGGGTTGCCCGCATACGGTACGTACGGTCCCCACACATCGCGGCTGCGCAGCACCACCTGCGAATGCTGCGGGCCGGTGCCGCCTTCGGCGTCGGAGAGGTAGTACCAGCCATCGCGCTTGTAGATGTGCGGCCCCTCGATCCAGATCGGGTTTTTGGCCGGTTCCACGCCGCCGTCGATGAGCACCTTGCGTGGGCCTACCGGCTTGAACGACGCCAGGTCGATCTGCTGCATCCAGATGGCGCGGTGGCCTTCGTAGCGCGGCGGGCCGGGCGGCACGTCGTTATTGAGCAGGTAGACCTTGCCGTCCTCGTCGAAGAACAGCGATGGATCGATGCCCTCGATGCCCGGCAGCCAGTGCGGGTCGGACCAGGGGCCGGCCGGATCGCGGGCGGTGGCGATGAAATTGCCGCCGCTGTCGACCGCCGTGGTGACCACGTAGAAGACGCCGTCGTGGAACGAGATGGCTGGCGCGAAGATGCCGCGTGACACGCTGAGGCCATCGAAGTCCAGCTGCGTTGGGCGGTCAATGACGTTGCCGATCTGCTTCCAGTGCACCAGGTCCACGCTCTCGAATACCGGGATCCCCGGGAAGTACGTAAAGCTGGAATTGACCAGGTAGAACTTCCCGTTGGCGTGGGTGATGCTGGGGTCTGCGTGGAAACCGGCCAGGATCGGGTTGCGGTAATGCCCGGCGGGCAGCGGCGGTTCAAACGCGGCGTCATTGCCGGCGTATTCGAACCAGTCGAAGTAGACCGGGGCTGCGGGCGTGGCCGCCTGCACCCGAAGCGCGGCCGACAGCAACAGTACCGTGGCAAGCAGCAGGCGCATCAGGGCGTCCCTGAAGGGGTGAGGGAGAGCTCGAACGGACCGGCGGGCGCGCCGCTGCTGTCGCGCAGCGTGCAGATTGGGCCGTCTGCCCAGCAGTAGCGGACGCTGGCGGCGGATGCTGCCTGCAGGCTGTTAAGCACTACCGCGTTGCCGTCCAGCGTGGCGTCGGCGTAGGTGCAGTGCTTGGCTTCGGCATCGCATAGTTCGAAGCCGATGGGGCCGTTCGCACCCGTTGCGACCAGCGTTCCCGTGACATCGTCGAAACTGATGCGCACCTCAACCCTCGTGCGGGAGACCTTGCCTGCCGTCGGGCCGGAGGCTGCCAGCGCCTGTTCGCCATGGACCACATGGCGCGCCACGCGGGCCAGGCGCCGGCCCAGTTCCTGTTTGTTCGGCGGATGGATGTCGTAGGCATCGCCGATGTCGATGGCGAGTGCCAGCCCGGAATGCGGGTCCTCTGCGGTAACGCGCCGCTGCGCTTCGCGCACCTGCGCCCAGCCGCTTTCCACCGGGGCCACGGGCGGCTGCCCGTAGCCGGCCAGCTGCACCACCAGCAGCGGCATTTCCGCGCCGAACTGCCGGCGCCAGTCATCGCGCAACACGCGCAGCCTGTCCGCGTAGCCAGCGCCATCGCCGGTGTTGGATTCGCCCTGGTACCAGAGCATGCCGCGCAGGCCATAGCTGCCCAGCGGCGCGATCATGCCGTTGTACAGCGTCGAAAGGCCGCTGGCGGCATGCCAGGGGGCCAGTGGCGATGACGGGTCGCCGGGCGCTGCGCGGTACCACCAGGGAGCATCCAGAACGATCCGGGTGCCATCGTCCAGCTGCAGGGCGTGGGCCTGCGCGGGGCCGGCCAGCCCACCGTCGCCCCAGGTGTCCAGCACGTTGACGACCACGCTGTTGATGCCGGCTTTCAGCAGGCCGGGCGGCAGCGGATAGGATCGCGGATCGCCCGGGGCGTTCTGGCTGCCCACCGCCACGCCATTGACCCAGGTCACGTCGGTTTCGTCGGCAGGCCCCAGCTCAAGGCGCGCGCCCTGCCCGGCCTGTGCGGCGCTCAGCTTCACCTGAGTGCGGTACCAGACCATGCCGTTGTACGCGGACAGCGCCGGGATGCCCCAGCGCTCCCATGCGCCGAGCTGAACCGGGGCCTGGCGCCACCCGGTGCGGTCGGCGTCGGGCTGCCAGGGGGCATCGCCGGGTGTGGCGCCCTCGCGCTGCTCCCACCACTGCTGCCAGTGCTTGCCCCAGGCTGCGTTTGCCGCCACGGGGTCGCTGGCATACATGGCGAACACATCCAAGGCTTCCTCCATGCCACCCTGCGCGCGCAGCGCATCGGCGCTGGTCCAGGCTTCTATCCGCGAACCGCCCCACGCCGACTGGATCAGTCCCATCGGCACATTGACGGTCTTCCGCAGTTCACGCGCGAAGAAGTAGCAGGCGGCGGAAAAGTCGCGCACGCTTTCCGGTGATGCAGGCTGCCATGACACGGAGCCGGAGAAGCCCTCCCGAGGCGTCACGGCCGGGGCCTTGGGCACGGTGAACAAGCGAATGTCCGGCTGCGCTGCCGAGGCGATTTCACTGTCGGCGTTGAGCGCGCGCCGCACCGGCAGCTCCATGTTCGATTGGCCGGAGCACAGCCAGACGTCGCCCATCTGCACGTCGCTCACGGTCTGGACCTCCTGCCCTGCCCGTACGCGCATTTCGTAGGGGCCGCCGGCGGCAAGGGGCTTGAATGTGACGCGCCAGCGCCCCTCTGCATCCGCCTGTGCCGTGGCGGTCTGGCGTGCGAACGTCACCGATACGGTGGTGTCCGGAGAGGCATGGCCCCACACGGTAATCGGCTGATCGCGCTGCAGGACGGCATGGTCCTGGAAGAGCGGGTTCAACAGTGGCGTCACGGATTCCTGCGCCATGACCGGTGCGGCGAAGCACGCCAGAAGGCTGCCCAACATCCATCCCATTCTCGGTTTACCGTTCATCGCCCATCTCCTGGTGCCGATGGAAACTGCAGCGCTTGGTAATACGCCAGCGGGTGCGGCGGTGTGGCTTCGCCTGCCGGCAGTGGCCTGCCGCTGATGGACTGGAAGTAGGCAACGCTGGCATCGCGCCACCATTGCGCTTCGCGCAGCTGGATCTGCAGGAAGGCGGCGACCTGTTCGTGCCGGTGTGCATCCACCCTTCCACGCAGGTTCGCCCAGGTGTCCTGCATGGCCTGGACCTGGCGTACGCCCAACGAATAGCGACCCACCAGCTCGTCCCACAGCGGCCGCCCGGAGGCCATGCGGTGATCCCATGGCACATGGTGGAACCACAGCAGCAGCGCCTCTGGAACCTGGGTCAGGTCCGCATAGGTCGCGGCCACTTCCGGGGCGTACTGGACTACGGCGTTGCTGCCCGTCGCGGTGCGGTCGACGCCGATGCCGTTGCGGTCGGCACGGTGGTAATAGACCGAGGTCCAGTCCGCACGCGGGCCGCCGTCCACCCAGGGTCCGGGTCCGTAGTGGTGCCCGCGCGCCATCAGGTGGTGCAGGCCCAGCGGGGTCATGTAGTTCACTGCGGCCTCGCGTGAGGCCATCATCATGCCGACGATCGGCTGCACCACTGCGGGGTCTGGCGAGAAGGTCATCGCCGCCCAGTCCGCGGCGATGTCACGGGAGGACTGATCAGGATTCCAGGCAAGGCGACCGAACGCATACCAGTTGGCCTGATCGAAATGCGAGCCACTCCAGGTGCGATCGGTGCCGATGTTGGCAACGCCGGCGATGCCGCTCAGTGACTGCGCCACGGTGAAGCGCTTGCCGCCTGCGCGGGTGTCGGCCTGCAGCACTTCTTCGAACAACGGCCCCAGGTACACCAGGTGCGTGGCGAAGCCCAGGTACTCCTTGGTGATCTGGAACTCCATCATCAGCGGCGTGCGCGGCATGGCACCGAACAGTGGATGGAAGGGTTCGCGCGGTTGGAAGTCGATGGGGCCGTTCTTCACCTGCAGCACCACGTTCGGGCGGAACGCACCGTCCAGCCCCGCGAACTCGGTGTAGGCCTGGGTGGCCCGGTCGGCGGGTACGTCGTGTGCATAGACGAAGGCACGCCACATCACCACGCCGCCGTGCGGTGCCAATGCATCGGCGAGCAGGTTGGCGCCGTCGGCATGGCTGCGGCCGTAGTCCTGTGGGCCGGGCTGTCCTTCAGAGTTGGCCTTGACCAGGAAGCCGCCGAAATCGGGAATGCGCTGGTAGATTTCGTCGGCCTTGTCGCGCCACCACCGCTGCACCGCAGGGTCGAGCGGATCGGCGGTCTTGAGCCCGCCCAGTTCGATGGGGGCGCTGAAGCGCGCGCTCAGGTATACGCGGATGCCATAGGGACGGAACACGTCCGCCAGCGCGGCCGCCTTGGCCAGGTACTGCGGCGCGAGGCTCTGTGCGTTGGCGTTGACGTTGTTCAGCACCGTGCCGTTGATGCCCAGCGAGGCATTGGCCCGTGCGTAATCGGTGTAGCGCGGGTCGCGCCACTCCGGCAGCGTCTGCCACTCCCACAGCGAGCGGCCGGCGTAGCCGCGTTCGACATACCCGTCCAGGTTGTCCCAGTGGTCAAGCACCCGCAGCCGCACCTTGGGCGACTCGTGCAGATCAAGGTGGTCCAATGAAGCACCGGTCTGCAGCAACCTGAGCAGATGGAACGTGCCGTACAGCACGCCGATATCACTGCGCGATGCCACCAGCAGCATGTCGCGCCCATCACGCCGCGTGCGCTTCAGCAGGTAGCCCTCCTCCCCCAGCGACTCGACCTCTTCGCGGAAAGGCGCGATCAACGCCGACGACTGGGGCGTTCCAAGCGCAAGTACGTGACCAGCGGAACTTTCGTTTTGAATCCGGGGTGCGGTGCCCAACAGACCGGTGAGGCCGCGGACCAGCTCATCGCGCGCGGCACGCAGGGTGGGTGTCTGATCGGGGGCGACAACCTCGCCCAGCTGTGTGGCGTAGTCTGCAGCAAGCACAGGTTCCAGCGGGGCGTAGCGCAACCAGAGGTTGTAGCCCTCCTCCGCGCGCGCACCCGCGCTGCAGGCCATCAATGCCAGCGCAGCAAGCAGCATCCGATGACACCGCTCGACACGCGTGCGGTGTGCCAGTGCGGCCGGCAAACCTTGTAAGCTCAGCCGGTGCTTTGTACGCCACAGCGTCACAAAGAAGAACGGGAGTGCGCATTGGACAAACCGAAGAAATCGGTCCGCCGCAAAACCAGTGGCGTGACGATCGACGAGGTGGCGGCGCTGGCCGGGGTGTCGCCGATGACGGTGTCGCGGGCGATCAACCAGGGCAAGGTGCGCGATGACACCCGCGAGCGCGTGATGCGCGCGGTGCAGGCCCTGGGTTATACGCCCAACCTGGCCGCCAGTACGCTGGCCGCGGCGCAACACACGCGCATTGCGCTGATCTACACCAACCCCAGCGGTGCCTACCTCCGTGAACTGCTGGTGGGCCTGCTGCGGGGCGCGTCCAACGCCGCCATCCAGCTGGTCATCCACTACTGGGACAACCTGGACCCCGTTGCCGAGCGCAGGGCCGCACGCGCCCTGGCCGGCCGCGTGGACGGGGTGATCCTGCCGCCCCCGCTGTGCGAATCGCCGGTGGCCGTGACCGAGCTGGTCCAGGCCGGCATTCCGGTGGTTGCGATTGCGTCGGGGCACCTGCGTGACGATGTTTCCTGCGTGCGCATCGATGACTTCCACGCCGGCAAGGAAATGGCCGAACACCTGATCCAGCACGGCCACACCCGCATCGGCTTCATCCGCGGCCGCAACGACCTGAGCGCGAGCGCGCGGCGCTACGACGGCTTCGCCACCGCCCTGCACGAGGCCGGGCTGGAGGTCGAACCCAGCCTGGTCCAAGAGGGGGACTACACCTACCGCTCGGGGCTGGAGGCCGCCGAGAAGCTGTTGTCCCAGCCCCAGCCGCCCACCGCTATCTTCGCCAGCAACGACGACATGGCGGCTGCCGCGATTTCCGTGGCGCACCGGCAGGGCCTCGACGTGCCGCGTGACCTGTCGGTGGTGGGTTTCGATGACACCTCCGCCGCTACCACGGTGTGGCCCGAACTCACCACGCTGCACCAACCCATCGCCGCGATGGCCGACGCGGCCATCGACATCCTGCTGCGCACCATCCGCCAGCGCACCGATGACAGCCGCGTGCTGACCGACCACGTGCTGCCGCACCGCCTGGTGATGCGCGATTCGGTCGCGCACCCGCCCAAGCGGTGATGGCACCGGGCGCATGGTTACGCGCCTGGGCATGCGACGGTGGCGTCCGCTTCGTTCAGTGCGCCCAGCGCGACGCGTGACACCGAGAGCGTCATTGCGCCGGCGGTGCCGATCGACCAGGGCCGATCCAGCTTGCCCACGTCCGCCCCTGCGCCTGCAAGGCACTTCAACGGCACACCCACGCGCTTCCATTCGCCCACCGGCAGCTTGGCCAGCGCAGGTGCGAGCGGAACGCGGGCGGTACACCCGGCGCCGCAACCGACCGACAGCCAGGCGTCGCCCTTGGGCGCAGCATCCACCCGCAGCGTGGTGATCAGCATCAGGTCGCCATTGCTCTCGCGCTGCAGGTCCAGCGGAACGTGCGACTGCACGGCAACCGTTGCCTCACCCTTGCCCGACCATGCCAGGCGGCGGCCATCCTCCTGCACCAGGTGATCCACGCCGGTGACCTTGAGCAGGTCGCCATCGAGCGCTTCCGGCACCTTGGTGACGGTCACGCCCTGCCCCGTGCTGCCTTCCAGGCGCAGCGCCATGCCGGAGCCGGCGTCACCGCGTGCGAAGAACACACCGGCCGCCCCTTCGTTGCCGGTCACGCCGGAAACTTCCGGCAGCGGCGCCAGGTCGCCCTTGTCGGCGTAGGTCAGGCCGAACCCGAAGGCAAACTGCGGGTCGTAGTCTTTCTGTCCCACGTTGTTGGCGTACTGGATCGCGGTGCGCGGCCAGCTGAAACTGAGCTTGCCCTTGAAGTCGTGCTGCACGCTGCCATCGGGCTTGCGCAGCAGCACATCGGCGATGCCGCCGCCTTCCGAACCGGGCAGCCACGCCGCCACGAAGGCATCGGACGCGTTGATCTCGCGGTTCACCCACAGCGGGCGTCCGCTCAGGAACACCGCCACCACCGGAATGCCATCGGCCTTCAGCTTCCTGATCAGCTCAAGATCCGCGTCGTCGCCCGGCTTGTAGGCCAGGGTCGCCAGGTCGCCCTGGAATTCGGCATAGGGGTTTTCGCCGAACACCACCACGGCCACGTCCGGCTTGGCGGTGTACTTCCCATCCACGGCCAACAGCGCTTCGCCGCCTGCGGCCTTGGCTTGCTGGGCGATGCCTTCGAAGATGCTGTCCGCGTTCGGGAAGTCCTTGCGGGTGGTACCGGTGCCCTGCCAGTTCAGCGTCCAGCCGCCGGCCTGCTTGCCGACATCGTTGGCCCCATCACCTGCCACCAGGATGCGCTGCTTGGGCGCCAGCGGCAGCACGCCGCCCTGGTTCTTCAACAGCACCAGCGATTCGCGCACGGCCTGGCGTGCCACGGCGCGATGCTCCGGTGCGCCGATCAGCGCGAACTGGCCGCCGACCGCGCGCGATGACGGCTTGCCCGCCTCGAACAGGCCCAGCCGCATCTTCACCCGCAGGATCCGGCGCACCGCATCATCCAGGCGTTCCTGGGTGATGGTGCCGGCCTTCGCCGCCGCCAGCGTCGCCTCGTAGAAGCCCTTCCAGCTGTCCGACGCCATGGCCATGTCCAGGCCGGCATTGATGGTGGCCGGACAATCGGTGGTGGTGCAGCCCTTGACCTGGCCGTGCCCGTTCCAGTCGCCCACCACGAAGCCGCCGAAGTTCATGCGGCCCTTCAGCGCGTCGGTGAGGTAGGCCTTGTGGCCATGCATCTTCTCGCCGTTGACGCTGTTGAACGATGCCATGACGGTCTGCGCGCCCGCCGCGATCGCGGTCGGGTAACCGGCGGCGTGGATGCGCACCAGCTCGGCTTCGCTGATCCGGGTATCGCCCTGGTCCTTGCCATCGGTGGTGCCGCCGTCGCCGAGGAAGTGCTTGACCGAGGCGATCACGTGGCGGCCATCCAGGAAGTTGGGCGAACCCACCTTGCCCTGCAGGCCCTCGACCACGGCGCCGGCGTAGCTGGCCACGACTTCAGGCGATTCGGAATAGCCTTCGTAGGTGCGTCCCCAGCGGTCGTCCTGCGGGACCGCGACGGTGGGCGCGAACGCCCACTCCATACCGGTGGCGCGGGTTTCCAGTGCGGTGATCTCGCCGATCTGCCGCACCAGGTCCGGGTTGCGTGCCGCGCCCAGCCCGATGTTGTGCGGGAACAGGGTAGCGCCGACGATGTTGCTCTGGCCGTGCACCGCGTCGATGCCGAACAGCACCGGAATGGCCTTGCCGCCCTGCGCGGTGTCCATCGAGGCTTCGTAGAAGGCATCGGCCAGCGCCAGCCATTCGGCGGGCTTGGCGTCGTAGCGGCCGCCCGGATCGGAGTTGCCGCCAGCGAGGATGGAGCCCAATCGATACCTGCGCACGTCATCCGGCGTGATGCTGGCGATGTCGCCCTGCACCAGCTGGCCGACCTTTTCCTCGACCGTCATGCCGGCCATCAGCTCGGTGATCCGCTTTTCCATCGCGGGATCGTCGGGCAACGGCCAGGTCACCTGGGGCCAGGGGTTGGCATCGACCTTGGCCTCGGCCTGGGCGGGTGCAGCCGGGGTGTCGTCGCCCTTGCAGGCCGCAAGCGCAAGCAGCAGCGCGGCAAGGAGGAAGCCGGTGCGGCGGGTGGCGTGGTAGTGGGTCATGGTGCTCATCCTTGCCGGTGGGCTCAACGCAGCAGGTACTGGTTGATCAGGTTTTCGTAACGTTCCTGCTTGCCGCTGATCTGCTTCGGCTCGCCGCCCTTCGCGCCCAGTGCCGCCAGCTCGGTGAGGCTGAGCGCGCCGCGCTCGAAGTCCTTGCCGGCGCCGCTGTCAAAGCTGGCGTAACGCTCCTTGCGCCACTGTTCCCACGGCGAGTCGTTCAGCAGCCCATGGGCCACTTCCAGCCCGCGCGCGAACGCGTCCATGCCACCGATATGGGCAATGAACAGATCGTCCAGATCGGTGGATTCACGGCGCACCTTGGCGTCGAAGTTGAGGCCGCCTTCCAGGCCGCCCTGGCGCAGCACCACCAGCATCGCGCCCACGGTGTCGTACAGGTCGCTCGGGAACTGGTCGGTATCCCAGCCGTTCTGGGCATTGCCGCGGTTGGCGTCGATGCTGCCCAGCAGGCCGTGGTCGGAGGCGACCTGCAGGTCGTGTTCGAAGGTGTGGCCGGACAGCGTGGCGTGGTTGGCTTCGATGTTGAGCTTGAAGTCCTTCTCCAGGCCGTGTTCCTTGAGGAAGCCTGCCACGGTGGCGCTGTCGAAGTCGTACTGGTGCTTCATCGGCTCCATCGGCTTGGGCTCGATCAGGAAGTTGCCCTTCAGGCCGATGCTGCGGCCGTAGTCACGCGCCATGGTGAGGAAGCGCGCGAAGTGGTCCACCTCGCGCTTCATCTGGGTGTTCACCAGCGAGGCGTAGCCTTCGCGACCGCCCCAGAACACGTAATGTTCGCCGCCCAGTTCCACGGTGGCTTCCAGCGCGGCCTTCACCTGCACGGCGGCGCGGGCCACCACGGCGAAATCCGGATTGGTCGATGCACCATTCATGTAACGCGGGTGCGAGAACAGGTTGGCGGTACCCCACAGCAGCTTGATCCCGGTGGCGTCCTGGCGCGCCTTGGCCAGGCCGACCATGTGCTTGAGGTTCTTTTCGTACTCGCCCACATCCTCGGCATCCGGCGACAGGTCGATATCGTGGAAGCACCAGTACGGCACGCCCAGCTTGGTGAAGAATTCGAACGCAGCGTCCACCTTCGCTTCGGCGCTGGCCAGCGGCGAGCCGGCGTCCCACGGGAAATGGCGGGTGCCCGGGCCGAACGGGTCGTGCCCGGCGTTGCAGAAGGTGTGCCAGTAACAGACCGCGAAGCGCAGGTGCTCCTGCATGGTCTTGCCGCCGATCACCTTGTTGGCGTCATAGACCTTGAACGCAAGCGGGTTGTCCGAACCGCGGCCTTCGAAGGGGATACGCCCGATCCCGGGGAAGTATTCCTTGGCGCCAATGTAGGGTTGGGTGCTCATGGTGCAGTTCCTTTCGTTGTGCGAGGTGTCGCGTAGAGGAATCAGCCGCGCTGCAGCGGCGTGACGGCGTCGAGATAGCGCAGGAAGCGCGCATAGGCGGTGGCATAGGCAGGTGCGCGCGCCGGCTCCGGGCGCGCTGACAACTGCGGGTCGAGCGCCACGTGGCGCTCGGCGATATCGGCAATGCTGGCCTCATCGCCGCGTGCGTGGCCCAGCGCCCACAGCGCCTGCAGGGCCGCGCCGAACGCCGCGCCTTCGGACTGGGTCGGCACGTCCACCGGCAGGCCGAACACATCGGCCACCAGCTGCCGCCAGGCGGCGCTGTTGCTGCCGCCGCCGGTGAGCACGATGCGGTCGAACTGCATGCCGGCGCGGACGAAGGCGTCGTAGCCGTATTTCAGGCTGTAGGTCGCCCCTTCCATGGCCGCGCGGTACAGGTGGGCCGGGGTCATGTTGGTGGTGTCCAGGCCCGCCAGCACGCCTTTGCCGTGGGGAAGGTCGGGCGTGCGCTCGCCATTGAGGAACGGCAGCATCACCAGGCCATCGGCACCGGGTGGCGTGGTCCGCAGGTGGCCATCGCCGAATCGGGTGCTGAAATCGAACGCGTCAGCGACCTGCTCGGTCACCACGGTGCAGTTCATGGTGCAGATCAACGGCAACCAGCCGCCGGTGGACGAGCAGAACGCGGCCCAGGCCCCGTCGGGGTCGACCACGGGGGTGTCGGAGTAGGCAAACAGCGTGCCCGAGGTGCCCAGGCTCATCGCCAGGCGACCGGGCACTACGCAGCCGGTACCGATGGCCGCCATCATGTTGTCGCCACCGCCAACGGCCACCTTCACGGTGGCAGGCAGGCCGAACGATTTCGCGGCTGCCGGTGCGATATCGAACAACGCTTCCGGTGGCGCGATGGGCGGCAGGCAATCGGCCAGATCACGTTCCGGATCGGTCGCGCGCAGCAGCTCGGGCGACCAGGTGCGGGTGCGCACGTCCAGCCAGCCGGTGCCCGAGGCATCGCCGTACTCGCAGAAACGCTCGCCGGTCAGCACGAAGTTGAGGTAGTCGTGCGGCAGCAGGATGGTGGCCAGGCGTGCGTACGCGTCCGGCCGGTGCGTCCTGGTCCAGGGCAGCTTGGAGGCGGTGTAGCCGGTCAGGATCGGGTTGCCGGCCAGCGCAATGGTCTGCGCTGTTCCGCCGGCCGCGTCCATGATCTGCGTGCACTCGGCTGTGGTGCTGGTATCGCACCACAGCTTGGCCGGTGCCAGCACCTCCCCTGCGGCATCGAGCGGCACGAAGCCGTGCTGCTGGCCGGACACCGCCAGCGCAGCAATGCGCGAGCGCACCGACGGCGTGATTGCAGCGAAGCAGCTGTGCAATGCGGCCACCCAATCGGCCGGGCGCTGTTCGCGGCTGCCATCGGCGGCGCTGTCCAGTTCCAGCGCCGCGCTGGCGCTGGCCACCACGCTGCGCTTGGTGGGGTCGTAGACCAGCACCTTCAGGCTCTGCGTACCTGCATCGATTCCCGCAACCAGATCCATCCCATGTACCCCGTGTGTTCTTGAAAGGTAGCGCTACCAATTTCGTGCGGCAAAGCGTGGCCCCGCTAGGCGGTGACCAGGCTCCGCGGCCAGACTTCTGCCGGCGCCCTGCAGTAGCGCTCAATGAACTCTGCCTGCGAAGGCATGGCTGCCGCGGCCTGCTGTATCGGCTGCTGGATCCGCGCCAGCAGCGTGCGCAGGTCGGCATCGCTGAGCGCCCGCGCCAGCGGGTGCGGCGGCCCCGGCAGGATGCCCTGCCCCATCAGCACGCTGGTCCAGGAGTCCACGCGAAACAGTTCGCCGGGGTCCTGCCAGGCGTGTGCGCGTTCGCGCCAGGCGCGCAGCCGCACCGCCAACGATTCGGGCAACTCCATCTCGCGGCACGCCTTCCACATCGGCTCGTCGCGCTGGGTGGCGTGGTAATGCAGGATGATGAAGTCACGCACGTGCTCCATTTCCTGGCGGCTGACATCGTTGTACAGCGCGGTCAGCGTCGGGGTGATGCCATCGAACGGGAACAGCTGGATCAGCCGCACCACGGCGCTGATGGTGAGGTGGATGCTGGTCGATTCCAGCGGTTCGATGAAGCCGCTGGCCAGGCCCAGCGCCACCACGTTCCTGTTCCAGGCCTTCAAGCGGCGCCCACTGCGGAACGGCACCAGCCAGGGATCACGCAGCGGCTGGCCTTCGACGTCACGCAGCAGCTTGGCCTGCGCCTCGTCATCGGACATATGGCGGCTGGAGAACACCAGCCCACACCCTACCCGGTGCTGCAGCGCGATGTGCCAGCGCCAGCCGGCCTCGTGCGCGATGGCTCGGGTGTACGGCACCGGCGGCTTGACCGACTCGGTCTGCACGGCCACGGCGCGGTCACTGGGCAACCACTGGTTCCAGTCTTCGTAGCCGCTGTGCAGGGTCTGCTCGGTCAGCAGGCCGCGGAAGCCGGTGCAATCGATGAACAGGTCACCTTCGATCACCTGCCCGTCTTCCAGTACCAACGCCGCAACGGAACCGTCGTGGGGGTGCTGCCGCACTTCGCGGATCTTGCCTTCCACACGGCGCAGGCCCTGCGCTTCGGCCCGGCGGCGCAGGAATTTCGCGTACAGCCCGGCGTCGAAGTGATAGGCGTAGTTGACCTGAGGCTGGGTCTGCAGCGAGAACCGGTCACCGCGCGAGGCCACGCTTTCCAGGCAGAAGTCGCCCAGGTCCGAGGGCATGCCGCGGCGCAGGCTGTCCAGCCAGAAATGATGGAACGGGGTGGCCCAGGTGCTTTGCCCGATGCTGCCGAACGGGTGGATGAAGCGCTCACCCGGGCGGCGCCAGTTCTCGAACGAGATCGAGAGCTTGAAGGTGCCGGCCACCGCCTTCAGGAACTCCTGCTCATCGATCTGCAGGTAGCGGTGGAAGGTGCGGATCGGCGGCACGGTGGATTCGCCCACGCCCACGGTGCCGATCTGCTCGGACTCCACCAGGGTGATGTCCAGCTGCTCGCGGAACTGGTGGGACAGTGCGCAGCCGGCCAGCCAGCCTGCGGTACCGCCGCCGGCGATGACCACCTTGCGGATTCGCCCTTCTGTTTTGTTCGCAGCGTTCAAAGCGATGCTCCCATCAGCGGTTCAGTCGACCGAGCAGCTGCGCGCGGGTGCGGCGCGCCTGCATCTCGTCGAACGGTGCAAGCTCTCCCCGGGCGGCGTCGGGCAGGTGCTGCCCTGCGCGCTCACCGGGACCGAACACGTAGTACTCGAAGATCTTTGCCCAGGCTTTCTTTTCGCGCTCCGGCAGGTCGCGCAGCGCCCACATCGCATGCTGCAGTGCCGGCAGCGGCGAGGACAGGAAGCTGGGCACGCTGCGCCACCAGTAGTTCACCAGCACGTTGAACGGTTCCAGGCTGCGCACGTGGTGCCACCACATGCTGGGAATGAAGATGGCATCGCCCGGCTCCAGCTCCGCGGTCTGCGCGCTGGCCAGCGCGTCACGGAACCGGGGATGGCGCTCGAAATCCGGGCGCTCGAAATCGACCACGCTGACCACCTGCCCACCCGGGGTGGGTTCCAGCGGACCCGGATAGAGGTTGTCGATCTGCTCCGGCGGAAACAGGGTGAACCGGCGCCGGCCCACGGCGCAGCAGGCCAGGTTGTCCGGCGTGTCGTAATGGCAGGAGGCGGTAACGCGGTTGCCGATCCAGATGCTGGCCGAGGCGTCGATGCCCTGCCCGGCCAGACCGGCATCATTGGCCTGCGCGAACCCGGGCAGCGCACGCTCGATCAGCAGCGAGGCCACGTAATAGGTAGGCGGCTTGGGGGCATCGAAGGTGTCGGCGATCTCGTCCAGCACCTGGGTCAGCAGTCCGCGCCGGACCTCGAAGTTCAACTGGGTGAAGTCGTCGTTGTAGAACGGGCGCCCTTCGATCTCGGGGCCACCAAAGGAATACTGCACCGCCAGCCCGGCATCGAAACCGCGCAGGTACGCCAGCGCATCCTGGGGGGAACGCAACCCGGCCTGCACCAGTGCCCAGTCGCGGGCGATGCCGCGCAGCACCACCGGCTCGCCGGCGGACACCAGCGCCGCCAACGGCAGCGCATCGGGCTGCAGGCCTTCCAGGGTGCGCATGGCAACGCCATCCGGCATCGGTCAGTTCCTGCCCGTCGCGGTGGCAGCATCCTGCGCGCGCAGGCGACGCTGCTTTTCAGCGATCAGGCGCCGCATGTTGTGCAGTGAAGCCAGCATCAGGTACGCGCCTTCCAGGTAACCGGCGCCGTTGAGTTCGGCCAGCGCGGCGCCGTCCAGCTGGGCCAGGCGGTCGCGGTCGATCGCGTGCAGACCGTTCACGCCCACCCGGTTCTGTGGGTCGATCTGCACGTCGAGCGTGATCGGTTGAATCAGGCCTTTCGTATCGAGCATGGCAAACATCTCGGCGCCAAAGGCATGGCCGTCGTGGATGCCGCGCAGTACGTTGGCAATGTGGTCCAGATAGGGGCTGTTGCCACCCTGTGGCAGGAACACCGGCTCGCCGGCGCTGCTGCTCACGCGCGGGTGGTCCAGGTCCACGTGCAGCACCGGTTCCCGGGTAAGCGCTCCGTCGATGCGGTTTTCCTGGAACCCGATCAGGAACGGCCCCTTGGCCGCAGCCCCCGGAAGGTAGGACGCATTCCAACGGCCGTCGTCCAAGTATAGATTTTCGTGCTGTTCAAAGCCCAGCAGAACCACCGACTGCCACTCCCCGGTGGAGGCGTCTTTGCGCAGGAAAATCGGGTATTCCCGCTGCAGTTCGGCGTACTCGCTCGGGTAGGCCGGCACCATGCCTACCGCGTCGCCAAATTCGGGCCCGAAACCGGTCGCGACACGCAGCTCCCGGTGGGCGATGTTGTTGAGCATTTCGTAACGCGGCATGTGTAGTCCAATCCCTGCAGGAGCCTGCACGGGTGCCGCTGCCGGAACAGCGGCACCCGTGGCCTGTTCAGAACCTGTAACGAACGCCAAGCATGTAACGCGGATCCTGGTCAGCCAGTTTGACCATCATCTGCGAGGTACGCGAACGCCAACGCACGTCCTCACCGGTCAGGTTGATGGCTTCAAGGCTGAACGACCAGTTGTCATTCAGCGTGTAGCCCACGCTGAGATCCCACTGATCGTACTCTTCCACATAGTACGGGTTTCGGCTGGACCCCTGGTTGGCCAGGATCAGGTACTGGTCGCGCCAGTTCCAGGCCAGGCGCACCGACCAGCCGTACTTTTCGTACATCAGCATGGCATTGGCGGTGTCGCTGAGACCAGTAAGCGAGAACTGGTCGACGTTCGGGTCGCCCGCGTCGTTGTAGCCCACGTCGCCATTGACGATGGTGTAGTTGGCCAGCACGCCGAAGCCGGTGTCGCCGAAGAAGTACTGCCCGCCCAGTTCCCAGCCATGCAGCTTGGACTCGTTCTGGTTGATGGGGCGGTTGACGTTGAACTGGTACAGCGGGTCGGCCGCGGTGCCATACAGGTCATACGCCGCCTCGGTGGCCAGCACCTGTGCGCCGGTGCCGTCGTAGGCACCCAGCCCGGCCGGGTTGTTGCGCAGCAGCGCCAACGCGGTGAACAGCGAGGTGTCATTGGCCGAGCAGGCCGCCGCGTTGGCCGGGCCAACTTGGGCGATACAGGCCCCACTGGTCAGGAAGCCCAGCGCCGCCTGTGCGTCCGGTCCGGAGGTGGGGTCGCGCAGGCCGTACAGGTTCTCCTGCACGATGGTGTTGCCGATGAAGTTGGCGACCTGCTTGTTCCAGTACGTCACCGACACATAGCTGGCATCGGCGAAGTACCACTCCAGCGCCAGGTCCAGGTTGTCTGATTCCAGCGGCTTCAGGGCCGGGTTCTGGGCGGTGCCGCTGGCCCGCGAGGACGGGTCGATCAGCACCGAGCCGAACGGCTGCTGCGCGGTCGGGCCGGCGTACAGATTGCCGATCGGCGCACGGGCGATGCTCTTGCCGAACGAGATGCGGCCCTTCAGGTCATCCAGCAGGTCGATGCTGAAGTCCAGGTTCGGCAGGATGTAGCTGTAGCTGGTCTTCTCGGTGAAGGGCTGCTGCTCGTCGGACAACAGCACGCGGAAGTCATTGTTCGCCTGCCACTGGATCCCTTCGGGAATGGCGATGATCGAGGTGGACACCACATCGGTGGTTTCGTAGCGGACGCCCAGTCGAGTATTGGTGCGGTGGCCGCCGAGGTCACCGTCCAGCTCGATCTGCATGTACGCCGAGTTCGTCTTCTCTTCCACCCGGTTGTCGGCAGCATTCTGTGGGCTCACGCCCAGGTTGGCGCCGTAGTACTGCCCCGCCCACTGCGCCAGCCGGCCGGCGTCGCCGCGCCAGGCGCTGAAGCTGTTGATGTTGAAATCGTCGAACATGCCGACGATGTTCACCGGCTGCAGCAGGTCCATCAGGCCGTTGGCCACATCGCCGTTGACGTTGGCCACGCCCCAGTCGCCCAGGGTGTTGTAGTTTTCCGCGGCCTGGATGCGGTGGGTGGTCTGCTTGCTGGTGTCCACGCCGAACTGGAAGCGGCCCGCGTCGAATGCCCACTCACCGTCCACGCGGCCCTGCTTGATCTCGCTGATCTGGGTCTGCGAATTGATGCGCAGTACCTGCGAGCCGATCTCACCCGGCACGAACCCGCCGTTGACCACGCCATTGGTCTTGGCGATGGCATCGGCAGCGGTCGGGTACCAGACCTGGGTGCCCACCGGCAGACCGTTGTTCCAGACCATTTCCTGCACGTAGGTGCCACCGCACTGCGGCCCGGTGGTGCAGTTGTTGGTGCCGGCGATACTGGAGAAGATGGAGCCGCCGCCGGTGAGCGGATCGTTCGGCCGGCTTTCGTTCTTCGAATCGTGGCCGTCGAAGCTCAGCTTGAAGCGGTCGGTGATGTTCCAGGTGGCATTGAAGCCCAGCGACCCCAGCTTGTACTTCTGCATGCTGCGCTGCTGTTCAAGCCCGAAGTCCTTGGTGCCGGCGATTTCACGGATGTAGATCGGCGTGGCCACCGCACCGCTGGTGTCGAAGACCACATCGGTGTAGTTGCTGTTCTGCAGCCACATGCCCTGCTCGCCACGATTCTCTTCGATCTCGTTGGTCGAATAGGTGTAGTCCAGGGTCAGGGTCACCGCATCGGTCGGGGCGAACTGCAGCACCGCCTGGCCATTGATGCGCTCACGCTCGAAATCAGCGAAGGCATAGCGCAGGTCGTTCGGGCGCCCGTACAGCGCGCCGATTGCCGGTGCATTGGTCACGGTCGGGTTGCCGGGCATGGTCCCGGTCCACGGCTGGATGTTCCAGTAGTTGTTGGTGGCCTGCACCGAGCCACCCTTGCGCTTCTGGTAGCTCGCGCTGACACCCACACCCCAGGTCTTGTCCGGGTTGGTGTAGCTGAAGATGCCGGAAAGCTCCGGGGTGATGTCGTTGTCGAACGGCTGGCTCTGGTCGGAGACGATCTTCGCCCCGGCGCTGGCCACGGTGCCCTCATGGTCGAACGGACGCCCGGTGAGGATGTTGATGGTGGCGCCGATACCGCCGCTGGGTACGTTGGCCTGGCTGGTCTTGAAGACCTCGATGCCGTTGACTGCTTCGGCCGCCAGCTGCGCGAAGTTGAACGCGCGGGTACCGCCGTCCACACCGCCGATGGCGACCTGCCCCGCCGCACCGAACGCGTCGGCACCGGGCATCTGGCGGCCGTTGAGGGTCACCATGTTGAACTGCGGGCCAAAGCCACGCGCGGTGACCTGTGCGCCTTCACCATCACGGCGCTCGATCGAGATGCCGGTGATGCGCTGCAGGGATTCGGCCAGGTTGGTATCGGGGAACTTGCCGATGTCCTCGGCACTGATCGCATCCACCACGCCAGCCGAGTCGCGCTTGATGTCCATTGCCTGGCTGAGGCTGTTGCGGATACCCGTTACCTGCACGGTGTCGAGCTGGGTCGGGGTGGACTGGGACTGCGACTGCTGTTGCGCGGCAGGCGCCGGCGACGCGGCGTCCTGGGCGAATGCGGGATTGATGACCAGGACGCCGCCCACGAAGGTGAACATGGCCCGGGATGTAAGTTTCGCCAGCTTCCGGCTCATGCGTGAGCCCTCAGGTCTGGGGTACGACGGAAAGCACAAGCGCTCATGACTCTCCCCTCTGACATACGATCGAATGGATGTACCGCCCCTCCAAGGGGCACGCACGGGCGATGCCCGTCTTCCACACCGAACATCGCAGTGCGTTTTCGCTGCACTGCGACTCAAACTCGCTTTCAGGCTTGCCAGAACACGCGTTTGGTATATGGGGGGTCCCCGCTGAGCCTTACCTTGGCTTAGTGGTAGCGCTACCATCGCGTCAGGGCGCAGACTAATCACCCGGTCACACGGTTGTCATCATGCAGCGCAGCAAAGGAACCGCTTCCTTGAAAAACAGCCAGAAAGTGGTGCGTCGCAAAGGCAATGCCATCACCATCGATGAGGTCGCCGCGCATGCCGGCGTATCGGCCATGACGGTTTCGCGCGTAATCAATGGCCATTCCAGCGTGCGCGAGGAAAACCGCGAACGGGTCATGCGCAGCGTGCTTGCACTGGACTACCGGCCCAACCTGGCGGCAAGCGCCCTGGCGGCGGCGCAGCACACCTGCATCGCGCTGATCTACACCAACCCCAGCTCCAGCTACCTGCGTGAGCTGCTGGTCGGCGCGCTGCGCGGGTCTACCCGGTCTGCGGCGCAGTTGGCGATCTCCACCTGGGATGGGTTGAGCGCCACCGCACGGCGGGAGGCGGCACGGCAGCTGTGCGACAGCGTGGCCGGGGTGATTCTTCCGCCGCCGCTGTGCGAATCCAAGGCGATCGTCGACATCTTCGTCAATGCCGGGGTCCCGGTCGTCTCCATCGCATCCAGCCAGTTCAGTGACCGGGTTTCCTGCGTGCGCATTGATGACCGCCATGCAAGCCAGCAAATGGTCGCGCATCTGATCGGCCACGGGCACACACGCATCGGCTACATCACCGGTGATCCGAACCAGACCGCCAGCGCGCAGCGCTGGCAGGGATATCGGGATGCATTGGCAGAGGCCGGCATCGGGTACGACGAGGCGCTGGTGCACCCCGGGCTCTTTACGTATCGATCCGGACTGGAGGCGGCCGAGCATCTTCTGGCCCTGCCCCACCCACCGAGTGCGATCTTCGCCAGCAACGATGACATGGCGTCTGCGGTGGTTTCCGTGGCACATCGGCGCGGGCTGGACGTGCCGCGCGATCTTTCTGTGGTGGGCTTCGACGATACGTCAGCGTCGACCATGGTGTGGCCGGAACTGACCACCATCCACCAGCCCGTGGCGGACATGGCCGACACCGCCATCGACATCCTGCTGCGGGAGATCCGGCGCGCGCCTGCTTCGGCGCGCGCCACCGTCAATCAGGTGCTTGCGTATCAGCTGATCACGCGCGATTCCGTATCAGAACCGGTGCAACGCCCCTAGCCTCACGCACTACGGCGCGGGGGTGGCCTGGCGGATGCGTTGGCCTTTCACCGGCTCACCCAGCGCGACCGGCTTGTCATCGGCCAGGTAGTTGGAGAACTGTGCGGGCAATGCGGTGGCCTTGCCGAACTCGGGTCCGGCCTGCAACTGATAATGCAGGTGGGCTTCGGAAGAGTTTCCACTGTTGCCGCAGTCTGCCAGCTGCGTGCCGGTGCGCACGGCCTGCCCTTTGGTTACCCGCACACTGCCCTGCCGCAGGTGGGCCAGGACCGAATATTCGTCGTTGCCATGATCGATGACGACGCGGTTGCCGGTGGGCTGGCTGGGATTCATCTCACCCGGCACGTTGTCGGCCACGCCGTCGATCACCTCCACCACCCTGCCGTCTGCCGGAGCCAGGATGGGCTTGCCGAAGCAGAAGTAATCCTCGTTGCGGCTGCCTTCCCCACGGTGCGAACTGCCATCCTGCAGGACCAGCAGGTCCATGGCGAAACGCTGGCCTGCATGCGCGGCATGGTAGTTCTGTTCGACGCTGCGCCCGCCCCAGAACACGTAGAACTCGTCGGAGAATGGCAACTGCAATGGCGTACGGTTCTTGTAGTCAAGGCGCTCGCTGGCTGCGGGTTGCGATGGACTGGCCTGGTGTGGGCGGATGTTGAAGCCTGCTATCTTGCGCTGGGCGTCGAATGCCCAGGTGATCTGGATGATGGCTGGATTCTTGGCGAATCGAGCCTGGCGCACGTAGATGTCATATCCGCCATCGGTGCTGACCGTTTCGCTGACAACGTCGGTTTCCTCTCCACCTGCAGCGAGCACTTGTCCCCTGAGCGCCGCCAGGCTCTGTTTCGACTGCAATGCGGCCTGCATCTGCGGCGTCATCCGCTCCCACAGTGCATCGTCATTCCCCTTGTAGAACTGCGAGGTCATGCTGGCGCCTTCCTCGCGCGTGTCCTGGCTGGCGGCAAGGCCGCTGGATGCCACCAGCGACAGAACCAGCGTCGCCGTCAATTTCGCGAACAGTGTCATATCAGGAATCCGTGCTGTGGGGATCAGGAATGCCTGCGACGACTGCCGCAAGCTGCTTGCGGTACTCGGCCAGCCCTTGGCGGCCCGCAGGCGTCAGCTGCAGGGTGGTCAACGGGCGCTTGCCCCGGAACGATTTATCAATGGCGACCAACCCTGCGGCTTCGAGCTTGCTGAGATGGCTGGACAGGTTGCCCTTGCTCAAACCGCTGAGATGTTCGACGAACGCAAATTCAGCTGATTCGGCGCCGGCCAGGATCGACAGGATCAACAGGCGCGCCGGCTCGTGGATCAGGCGATCCAGCTGCAACAGGCTGCGGGAATCGGGAAGCTGGGTCATGGGATGGGCTTTCGCGTGGCCACGAACGCGCGCATTTCCGCCTGCAGGCGCAGGAACCGCTGGTGGTCGCGCCACCCGACCACCACCAAGGCAATGGCGGCCAGCGGAAACACCACGGTAGTAGGCCCGAACGCATAGGTCTGGCCGGTGAATGCCACCGCGGCCTGGCACAGCAGGAACACGCCCACGATGAACTCCAGCGGCGTGCGCAACCACCGCCAGACAATCAGCGGCAGAAGCGCTGCCACCATGAGGTACCCGATCGCGCGCAGGTCCCACGGCAATCTGCCCATCGGTGCCATGCGGGTCAGCACGAACCCGACGATCAGCGCGCTGATCAGGGCAGTAAAAGCGATGAAAAGGCGTTGGAAGTTGCGCTCGGTCGCGGTGATCTGTTCCTCGACCTGGCCGAAACGCTGGTAGTAGCGATGCGCCAGCCATTGCTTGGCGGCTAGCCACAGCACCGGCACAGCGATGAGCAACGCGCGCAGCTCAAAAGTGGCGGGCAACAGGGCGCCGACAAGAAAGGAGG
Source organism: Stenotrophomonas sp. CFBP8994 (assembly GCF_034044835.1). Classification (NCBI taxonomy): domain Bacteria; kingdom Pseudomonadati; phylum Pseudomonadota; class Gammaproteobacteria; order Lysobacterales; family Lysobacteraceae; genus Stenotrophomonas; species Stenotrophomonas sp. CFBP8994. Next base: position 52,665 of record NZ_JAXCWT010000006.1, read on the forward strand.
CCAGGCAGGCAGCGCCACCGGCGATGGCGGAAAGGCCGCCCGCGCTTCGTGAGTACCGTGAGTACTCGCGGGTCATGGCCTGGAAGCGGCTGTAGGGATCGGTGACAGACGGCAGCTGCATGACGCACTCCAAGGGAATCGCCTCGGAGTGAGTTTGCCGTGCAAACCAGTTTGCGTCAAGCGTCAGGCCGAATGGCCTGGGATTTCCCGAAACCCTTACCTGGCGGCGCCTTTGCCGCCACCTTCGCCGTGCTGCGCCGTGGCCTCCTGGCTCCGCGCGAAGTCAGGGAACGTCTCAGCAAGCGACTGCTGGTCCGGGAGGATGTAGAACAAGCCACCCTTCTGGAACGTCGGCTTGATGATCTTCGCGTAGAAATCCGGGTTGACGTTGATGCAGCCGTGGGTAACACGGTTGTCGTCCGGCGAAGGCGACGCCAGGCGCTCGACCCGCCGTTCGGCAGGTACGCCGGTTGCCGTGGGATGGATGGAAATCGCGGTGTCGTAGTCCACCCAGAGCACGCGCCCGGCGTCGAGTGAGTCGCCGTAGCCGCCGATGAAGCGGCCAGCAGGCGTGGTGCGGTCGCGGCCCGGAATTTCCTTGAGCGCGAGACCGGCTATGCCTGGGGCGGAATGGTCACCCACCGCAGAGCCAAACAGGCCCGGCGCTGCGCCGATGAGTTTGCCACTACCGTCGAACACGAGGATCTGCGCCGCTGCTTTATCCATCACAGCGAACGGATAACCTTCTGCATCCCTGCTTGCCTTGACCCACCCGGCCAGCTGAAGCACCGTGTCGGATACCGGCTGCTCCGGCGGCAATAGATCGTTGGACGATGCAGGCTGTTCAGCAGGCTGCTGCTCGGCCGGGTCCTGTGCACGGGCCAAAGCGGGGCCGGCGAACGCCAGCGTCAGGGCCAGTGCGCCACACGTGGCTCGGATAGCGGGATGCATGTGCATGGTGTAGGGGGAATTCCTTGAAGCTACGACAGACTAAAGCAAAGAAACCGGTGGCCATCAAAGGCCACCGGGTCCTGGTTTACGCACTTCGATACTGCATCTGCAACGAAGCTATCAGCCGCGCGGCTGACGCTTCGGCGGGACAGTTTCCAGACGCTGCACACGGCTTTCAATCTGATCCAGGCGCTGGTTTGCCTGCTGGGCCGACTGATTGGCCGATTCAGCACTCTGCGCTGCGCTGTTCACCTTGGTATCAAGGGAATCGAGGCGCGAGTTGATCGTCGCGAACTCATCCTTATAGGTGGCGCAACCGCCAAGGCCCAAAGCGGCGACGAGCGCCACGCCCAGCGTACGCGTCAACACCACACTCTTCTTGTTCATGATCATTCCAGCACTCCTTCTTGGGTCTTGGTTAAATAGCGCCCCCTCTGCCGGACCAATCATTGCGCTGCGCTACGTACATGGATTGTGAAGAAGCTGAATGTATGAAACAGGTAGCTGAATGCGGGGCGGTCTTTGCGGTCAGCCCTGCCGGGACTGCGTTGGAAGTACATCGCAAGCCGGTGTTTTCTGTGGATTGATGCTCTTCATGGCCTGGTGGACTTGGCGCTGCGCCCTGCACATGGATATCTGGAACTGCTCGGGTGTCACGCGCGTTATGGTGTAGCGCACCCTCGAATTGTCGAAATCGGGGGTGGGTGCAAGCACGTAGTAGCCCCCTTCCTCGAAATCCATCACCTGTTCACTCAGGGAGTAGCGCATGCCGTTGAAGTACGCGAGAAACAGCGTATTACGCCCTGCGGGCACCTGGATCTCGTAGCCCATTCCATTGGGGCCGCGCACACCCTTTCCGTTGACCTTGGATATCACCGCCCCAGGTTCACCCATGTGGTTGATCGCACTCACCACATGCGCGACAGGCACACCGGGTGGCGCAACCCGGACCATCGAATAGTCGAGCTTGCACGAAGCCAGCAAGCACAACAGCAGCGAGGTCAGTGCGCGAACGAACGACTTCATGACCATATCTCTTCCTTGATGAGTGCCGATCCCCATCGGCCCAATGTGCGGATCATATCGGCAATCGGACAGGACGGACACTGCGCGAAAGCGCGGCGTGCTACTCCAGCCGCAGCACGCCCTTGGTCACGGCGCCATCCCCGAACAGGACGGAGGCTCCCCGAGGAAATTCCTCCATCGCTTCAACATGATTGATGAAGGATATGCTGCATGTCACAGCGGTGCCTGGCAGAACGGCGCCGACCGTAGTGTCGTTGATGCAGAACGAGAACCACGGATGGTTCTTTCGAACAGAAACTGCCAACGGGCGCGCGTCCGCCGGGCGCATTTCATGCGTCGGATTTCCAGAGGAATCAACCAGATCAAGGCGCAGTTCGGCGCGAACGGGCTGCATGGCGGGATAGAGAACTGACATTCCGAAGCCTCTGAAATACGAATGAGTCGTGATACCATCGCGGCGCCGCTGTTCGAAGCGGTCAAGGAAGATGATGGCCGCATAGTTGAGCAACGATGAAGCAGCGTACCTATATTGAACTTGCAGTAGAACTTTTCGCGTTCATCAGCTTCTGCCTGGCGATAATGGCAACCGGCGCCTCAGTGGCGATCTTCTCACTGTGCACGATTGCACTGACAGGTTGGATCCCGTTCCAGCGCGGTCCCAGCAACCGTTTCACGCATGCGGTCGCGATCGCACTGCCCATTGCCGCTGTCGTGAGAACGGTCGCCCACTTCCTTCCGAATCCATCGCTCTAGCGAATGGCGGGCAGTCCGCTCACAGCGCGGGCTGGTCTGCATTGAGTACCTGCAGCGCCGGCCCGGTAGTTTCGGGGAGCACGTGCTTGTCTGTTACCAGCAACACGACGCCCGGCTGCAGGATCGGCTTCAACGCGGTGCGGAAGCCGTCTGGCAGCAGCACCCGCTGCTCGTCGGCCTGGCTGAGCGCCGTGCCCCCTTCGGCTTCCTCCCCCGGGATGCCTACCTCAACCCATGACGGCTCACCGGCAGGCACCTTGCTGTTGGCGGCCATGTAGGCACGCGTCCCGGTCGGCGCTGCGCCGTTGCGGAAATCCACCCGCGAACGGCCGATCTCCTTGCCGTCCCGGTACGCGAACAACCGGCGGTCGCTGGTGCTGAGCAGCAGCGACACCACGCCGGTAGGCGCCACCTCCGGCTGCCAGCGGTATTGCTCCTGGGTGCCCAGCGGAACATCCAGCACTTCCTTGCCCGTGCCCGGATCGATCGGGCTGGCCACGTGGGGGTGCACCAGCGTCGGATCGGACACGCCCTCCTTGGCGATCACCACCACCATGCCCATGTTGGTCGCCCCGAACAGCCGCCGGGCAAACTCGGTGGGCAGGTGCACGCAGCCATGAGATTCCGGGTACCCCGGCAATCCGCCGGCATGCAGGGCAATACCATCCCAGGTAAGACGTTCCTGGTACGGCATGGCGGCGTCGTTGTACTTGCTGGAATGGTGGTCCTTGTCCTTCTGCAGGATGGTGAACACACCCGTGGGCGTTTCGTGACCGGGCTTGCCGGTGCTCACCGTGGACACGGCTTCCAGCAGTCCGTTGCGGTAAACGTAGGCGCGCTGCTCGGTGATGCTCACCACCACCGCCATCGGGCCCATCGCTTTTGAATCGCCGCCCCACACCCACTCGCCCGGCTTGAGCGCGGCGGGCGACGTGTTGGCCGGGCTGGAACTGGGCGCGCCCCATGACGGCGTGGCCAGAGCCTGCCCGGCAGACATCATCAGCGCAATCAGCAACAGGCCAGATTTCATCATGAGGTGCTTCCAGCAGTGGGTTCAGGCCGATGGTAACGCGATAACCGAACCTCCCAGCACCTGCCAGCCGCTCGCCGTTTTCACCCAGAAGCGGCAGTACCTGAAGTGCCCTGCGAACGCAGCGCCGTCGAACGTGCCTGCCAGTTCGGCTGTTACCGAGGTTACAGCGGCCTGCCCTTGCGCGGAGATCTCTACAGATCGCCACTCTGCCAAGGTGAGCTTCTGGCGTCCGGAACGATGCAGCGCCAGATCATCCTGCTTGTGAAAAACATCGCCTGACGGCCCCACAAAAATCAGGTCGTCTGCGATCAGTGATTCCAGGGCCTCCACGTCGCTGGTGAGCATCGCAACGCGCAGGGCTTCCTCGTGCTGCCGGATTTCAGTGTGCATGCGAAGTCCATTGAAGTGGATGGCGTTACCGCTGCGCTGCGTCCGGTGCCAGCGTATGGATCACCTTGCCCTGTGCATCCGACCCGAACGGCAGCCCGCCCTGCGCCAGTAAGCGAGTGAGCCGCGCTGACACCCTGCAGGCAGGCACGACCGCTGGCGCAAGGCTCATGTAAGTAACACTTTCCGCGCACACCTGATAAGCGAAGGAAACGCTGGCGAGGCCAGCATCCGGTACGCGAGCCGTGTGCATGACCTCGCCATTGGACGACAGCACTCCCTGATCCTGACTTCCGGCATCATGCCAGCGAATTACCCGCCTACCTACCCGTCATCTTCAACGCAGCTTCGGGCAAACGCTCGCCGCTGATGCGTATATGGGCCAGTTCGCCATTGATCCGTTGCAGGTCGGCCGGCTGCAGAATCAGGTCCAACGCACCCAGATTCTCGTCAAGGCGGTGCAGCTTTGTCGTGCCGGGAATGGGTGAGATCCACGGCTTCTGTGCCAGCAGCCAAGCCAAGGCAACCTGCGCAGGCGTGGCACCCTTCTCGACGGCCAGTGCCTTGACCACATCCACCAATGCCATGTTGGCCTTGCGGGCTTCTGCAGAGAAGCGCGGCACCACGTTACGGAAATCGCTGGCGTCGAACTGGGTGTTCTCATCGATCTTGCCGGTGAGGAACCCGGCGCCCAATGGGCTGAAGGGCACGAAGCCGATGTCCAGTTCTTCCAGCAGGGGCAGCAGCTCGTTTTCCGGCTCGCGCCAGAACAGCGAGTACTCACTCTGCACGGCCGTCAGCGGCTGCACCGCATGTGCCCGGCGGATGGTCTGCAACCCTGCTTCGGACAGCCCGAAGTGCCCTACCTTCCCTTCCGCAATCAGTTCCTTCACCGCACCGGCCACGTCCTCAATCGGCACCGCCGGGTCTACCCGGTGCTGGTACAGCAGGTCGATGCGCTCGGTACGCAACCGCTTCAGGCTCGCCTCGACGGCCGCCTTGATATGCGCCGGCTGGCTGTTGGTGCCCGGTCCACGCGCACCGGTTACCGGGTCGATATCGAAACCGAACTTGGTGGCGATCACCACCTGGTCGCGCACCGGCGCCAGCGCCTCGCCCACCAACTCTTCATTGGCGAACGGGCCATAGGCCTCCGCCGTATCGAAGTGGGTAATGCCCCGCTCCACCGCCGTGCGGATCAGCGCGATCATCTCCTGCTTGTCTGCCGCCGGGCCGTAGCCCGAACTCATGCCCATGCAGCCCAGGCCGAGGGCGGAAACTTCAAGGCCTTGTCCAAGAATGCGGGTTTTCATCGTGGCGTCCTCATCGAACAGTGGGGGGAGTGGCCAACCAGGCGTTGACCGTCTGCATGGTCCTGCGCTCCTGATCGGCTTCCATCGTGAAGGCCTCCAGGATGCGAGCATCGGGTGCATGGCGTGCGAGCACGCGAAGGCTGCTGCCTACGCCATAACCGCCATGGGTAATGAAGGGCACGATGGTCTTGCCGCTCATGTCGTGCCGTGACAGGAAGGAGCGGATCACCGGAGGCGCGGTTTCACCCCAGATCGGGAATCCCAGGTACACGGTGTCGTAGCGGCTCATGTCGTCGATGGACGCGCGCAATGCAGGCTCAACGCCGTCGTCCCTTTCCTGTCTGGCCTTCGCTACCGTTTCCAGATAGTCGGCCGGGTATTCTTCTGCCGGCTGGATCTCGAACAGATCGCTCGGCAGGCTGCGATGGATCAACCCGGCAATCACACGGGTGTTTCCCGAACGCGAGAAGTACGCCACCAGCGTCCGGGTCGAGGACGCCGATGCTGTCTGCTGTTCGGGGTCTGCCGCAGTGCAGCCCAAGGGGAGCGATGCCAGTGCAGCCACCACCGCGCGGCGGCCAGGGTTTGGAGATGAAATGCTCATGGGAGAAATCTACGCCTCCCAAACGCATACTTGCATGGGCATAATCGGATATCGCTTATATCCGGAGCGCATCAATGGCCATCGAGAATTACGACCAGTTGGCGATGTTTGCCCTGGTGGCGCGTGAGCGCAGCTTTACCCGGGCCGCTGCCCAGCTGGGCATGTCCCAGCCGGCGCTCAGCCGGTCCATGCGCCAACTGGAGGAGCGGCTGGGCGTGCGCCTGCTGGCCCGCACGACGCGAAGCGTTTCCCCCACCGAAGCGGGCGAGCAGCTGCTGCAGGTGATCGCCCCGCGTTTCGAGGAGATCGATGCCGAGCTGGCCCAGCTCAATGCCTTCCGTGACAAGCCTGCAGGGCGCCTGCGCATCACCGCCGGCGAGCATGCAGCGCATACGGTCATGCAGCCGGTGCTGGGCAAACTGCTGCCCCAGCATCCGGACCTCAATATCGAAGTAATCGTCGACTACGGCCTCACCGACATCGTGGCCGAAGGCTTCGATGCCGGCATCCGGATGGGCGAGCAGGTGGCCAAAGACATGATCGCCGTACGCGTCGGTCCGGACCTTCGGATGGCGGTGGTGGGCTCACCGGCCTACTTCCAGCGTCACGCCAAGCCGAAGTCGCCGCACGATCTCACCCAGCACAACTGCATCACCATCCGCCTGCCCACGCACGGCGGCATCTTCGCGTGGGAATTCGAGAAGAAGGGCCAGGAGCTCAAGGTCCGGGTGGAAGGCCAGCTGGTGTTCAACAATGTCGCCCTGCGCTTGGGCGCAGCGCTGGAAGGGCTGGGTCTGGCCTACATGCCCGAAGACCTGGTGCGCCCGCACGTGCAGGCCGGCACGCTGGTGCACGTACTGCAGGACTGGTGCCCGTCGTTCCCGGGTTACCACCTTTACTACCCCAGCCGCCGGCAGTCTTCGCCTGCGTTCACGGTGTTGCGTGACGCCCTGCGCTACCGGGAGTGATCGTCAACGCAGCGGCGCTTCCACGTCGCTGTAGGCCTGCACCGCGGGCGGAAGCCGTTCGCCCTGCACGGCTACTGCAGCGACGGCTCTGTTCAGCTCCCGCAGCTCGCTGGCGCTGAAGTGCACCTCGGCTGCCCCTATGTTGTCCAGCAGATGTGCCATCTGCGTGGTGCCGGGAATGGGAACGATCCATGGCTTCTGGGCCATCAGCCAAGCCAGGGCAATGCGCGCAGGCGTTGCCTGCTTGCGCTCAGCCCAGGCGGCGAGGATGTTCACCAACGCCAGGTTGTGTTCGATGTTGGCAGGGGTGAATCGCGTTTCATTGGCCCGGATGTCGCCCTCGGCAAACCGTGTGCGTCCATCAATGGCACCGGTGAGGAACCCGACGCCAAGCGGGCTCCAGGGGACAAAGCCGATTCCAAGCTCCTCGCACGCCGAAAGCACCTCCCGCTCCGGTCCGCGCCACAGCATCGAGTACTCGCTCTGCACAGCGGAAAGGGGCAGCGTGGCATGCGCACGTCGCAGGGTCTTCAGGCCCATCTCGCACAGGCCCCAGTGCAGGACCTTGCCTTGGGTCATCAGATCCTTGATCGCCCCGGCCACATCCTCGATCGGCACCTGCGGATCCACCCGGTGTTGGTACAGCAGGTCGATGCGGTCGGTGCGCAGGCGCTTGAGCATGCCTTCCACCACTGCCTTGATGTGCGCCGGCCGGCTGATCAGGCCCGGGCCACGCGCCCCGGTCTCAAGGTCGATGTTCCAGCCGAATTTGGTAGCAATGACAACATCATTGCGGAAGGGCGCCACACCCTCGCCCAGAATTCTTTCCACCTCATGCGGGCCGTAGGCTTCTGCCGCGTCGTAGAAGGTAAGGCCCTGATCGAACGCGGTACGGATGATGCGCAGCATCTCGGGGCGCGAGGGAATGGTGGTCTGGTAGGTGCGGCTCATGTTCTGCACGCCCAGGCCCACGCTGGATACTTCCAGCGTGCCCAGCATTCGGCGACCGGTCAGCGCGGGTGCTGCGGCACCCTGCGCTGAAGCAACAGCCCCGCGAACGGCAGCAGCCTCCGCCGATGGCGCGGCGGCGATCGTGCCGGTCAGCGGCAGCGCCGCCAACGTAGCGGCGCCAATCAACATGGAGCGGCGTTGTGGACTTGCAGGCAGTGTGCTCATGACGGTCTCCGGGATGATTGGCGTGGGTATCAGGGCGACGGCGCAGGTGTTTTTTCGAGCGCCTGCGCAGCTCGCGCAGCTGCGGCCGGGTCGCCGCTATCGGCCAGCAGCCGGGCCACGTGCTCCAGCTGTGCGCGGCTCAGCCCCAATCGCTGGCTGGCCGCCATGTGTGAACGCAGTTGGGCTTCCACGCCGGGCATGGCCGCCAACGCGCCCACCGTGGCCAGTTCGCGGCCTTGCCAGTCCAGGTTGTCGCGCTCGAAGATGTCGCCAAACAGGTGCGATTGCAGGAACTGGTTAATGACCGGGGCGAACTCCATCACCGGGCCCTTTACCGGCGCGCCGGAAATGCGGGTCTGGTTGGCTGTGCCCACGGCACGCAGCGCCGCGCCCACCGGAATCTCGCCGCTGGGTGGCTGGCCGGGCGCATCGGTAATACCCTTCCCTTTGCGCGCTTCCACCACCGCCATCAACTCGCCGAGGGCGTTGAGGCTTTTCGGGAAGCCGGTGTAGGCATACATCTGTACCAGGATTTCCTTGGCCTCGCTGATGCTGAGCCCGGCGTCCAGCCCGCGGTTCAGGGCCGCATTGAGCTGCGGGAGGTTGCTGGTAGCCGCAGCAGCGGCGATCAGCGGAATCGCCTGCTGCCGCGCCGACAACGCACCCGTAACCGGCACATCGAAGATCGCGGCGGCCTCGTTGTATTGCGCGTCACTTACCTGTTCCATCCACGTGACCGTCTTGCCCTCGGCCACGCCTGTGACCGCAAGATGGGTCATCGCGCTGTGCGGCGCCGCACCGTGCCAGTGCTTCACGCCGGCCGGGCACACCACCACATCACCAGGGTGGATCCGCTGTGCCGGTTTGCCCCATTCCTGCGTGAGCCCAACGCCCGACGTCACCACCAGGCGCTGCCCGGCAGGATGGGTATGCCAGGCCGAATGCGCGCCTGGCTCGAAGCTTACATACGCGGAGGAGGCTTCAACCTCTGCGTCGGCGGCAAACAGCGGGTCTACGCGGACCTTGCCGATGAAGTTTTTCGCTGGGCCTGCGAACGAAGCCTGCGTGCCGGCACGGGCAATCTGCTGCGTCGCAGATTCGGCCGCACCGGCGAACGGAGCGGCCACGCTCAGGGCAAGGCCAAGCACCGCGTTGCGGCCGGTGGAAGTGCGTTGATCGGTCATTGGGTCAGTGTCCGGGCGTAGAAGGTGTCGAGCTTGGCCACTGCGGCATCCACGTAGCGCGGTACCTAGTAGGTTTCGATATGGGTGGCACCATCGAGCAGCACCAGCTCCTTGTCGGTGGTGCCGGTTGCCTTGGCGAAGGCGTCCTGGGTCATGTACAGGCTGTCAGCCTTGCTGCCGGCGATCATCAGCAACGGCTGGTTGATCAGTTCGATCTGGTTGGTCGCGTCCCAGCGCATCAGGTCGAGCAGGCTGCTGGTGGTATAGCGGAACGTGGAATTGGGGTGCGCGTGGGTCTTCCAGTAGTACTCGTAGCCTTGCCGGTACAGGTCGAAGGGGAGCTTGGCGATCTGTTCGTCGGTCAGGTTGGCGTCACCGGAGTAAAGTACTTCGCCGCCAGCGGCCTCCTGTGCACGCGCCTGGGAGGCCTGTTGCAGGCGTTGCTGGAGGGTGTCCAGCTGCGAATCAGCATAGCCGTTGCGGCGCACGCGACCGGAATTGAACATGCTGATCGTTGCCACCGCCTTGAAACGCTTGTCGGTCTGGGCGGCCGCCAGCGAGTAGCCACCGCCGCCACAGATGCCCAGCAGGCCCAGGCGTCTGGTGTCCACCCAAGGGAATCGGCTGATGAAATCGGCCATGCCGTGGATGTCCTCGATGCGGTGCGCAGGTTTGTCCACGCTCCGGGGCTGGCCGCCACTTGCCCCCTGATAGGCGGCATCGGCGGTAATGGTGATGTAGCCCTGCTCGGCCAGACGCTGTGCATACAGACCAGCCACCTGCTCTTTGACCCCGCCATTGGGGTGGGCGATCACGATGGTGGGGTATTTCCGGGCGGCATCGAAGTTGGGCGGCGTGTAGAAATTGGCCGCGATCTCGATTCCATTCAGCGGATAGGTCACCGGATGGACATTGACCTCGCCGGGCACGTTCTGCGTGATCGCACCTTCGTAGGCCAGTTTGAACGGATTGAGCCGGTAGTCCGCAGCGGAGGCGGTGCCTGCTGCCAGGCCGAGGGATATTGCCAGCAGCGAGGCGCGCATCAGGTGCTTCATTCGTGGTGCTCCGTGCTCGTACCGTCCAGATGTTGCTTCTGCAGGAAATCGCTCACCAGGTCGGCGATCTGCACGTTGTTGAGGTCCGAGAACGGGAAATGGCTGTTGCCACGGATGCCGATCTCCGGCAGGTGGATCAGGGTGACATTCCCACCCTGACGGTTGACGGCGTCGCGCCAGGCGCGTGCCATTTCCAGGCGCGCCCGCCAGCTGTCCTGCGCGGGCATGCGCATCGGCTTTTCGGGAATGTTGTCGCCGTACAGCACCAGGATGGGGATGCGCGTCAGCGCCTTGAACTCCTCGGGCGAGACCACCACGGGTGCGACGGTATCGAAGGCGCTCGGAATGGGTGCCGGTGCATCGTCCTTGGCGAAGACGAAGCTGCTGCCGGGCTCGAAGGCAACGATGGCGCGCACGTTCGGGGTCTTGATTGCCGTCATCCAGCCTGGGCCGCCGGCCTGCGAATGGGTGAACAGGATCGCCGGCCCGGTCCTTTCCAGCAGAGCGACCACCCCATCGGAGACCACCCCGATGTCATAGGGGCCGGTGTTGGGCGTGACCGAGCGGAAGAACTGCTCAAGCGCGGCCTCGCCCTTGGGGAACTGGCTGTCACGAAAGTACTCGGGCCACAGGCCAATGCGGAACTGGTTGAACCACATCTGCTCGTCCGCCACGGGCTTCAGTGTGGACTCGACCATGCTTCGGCCAGCTTTTCCGCGCCGCGGCTGATCGATCAGATAGGTGGTGAAGCGACGACGCAGGAACAGGTTCTGGAAGCCCTCGCGACCGTCGGCCGTGGTTTCCCAGCTCTTGGACGACTGGCCCGCGCCGTGCCACATCACGATGGGCAACGGCCGCGCCTTCACCGGCACCTGGTAGAAGGCGTAGACATGATCGCCGTGGTAGCTCTGGCCATCCGGCTTGGTCGGCGCCAGCGGATCGAACGTGCCCGGCTGCTGCTGTACCGTGCCGCCGGCGATCACGCTGCCCTGTGATTGGATCTGCAGTGGCTCGCTGGCCATGGCGGTCGCGGCAAAGAGCACGGCCACAACACAGGTGAATGCAGTCCTCAGGCCCGCCACCGCAGTGGGGGGAATCGTGCGTGTCTGCATGTTCCACTCCGTGACAAAGGGGTCAGGAGAATCTACGTGCAGGGGATTGATGGAAAAAGCGCAGGAGTGGCATATGACTAATGCATGGGAGGTATATATGACCTTCACAGCGTGCACGTCCCCCCAAATGCAACGATGCAAGGCGCAACCTGCCTCCCCCTCCCCGGTATCCTATGCCCCACCTTCGCCGTCTTTTTGGCCGTTGGCTTCGCCTGCGGCGGCTTGTTCGTTGGCGCTGGCGTGAGCGCCAGGCCTCGGCCCCGGCCATTGAAGCCACCGAGGGTCCGCTGCGGGCCGCGCTCTACAGCGTTGAACAGATGGAGGTCTACGGCCGCGCGCTTGCGCGCCAGCACCGCGTGCGGATGCGGCCCAGCCCGGAGCGCCTGCTGGAACGTCTGCAGGCCAACGAACGCGTCCTTCAGGATGCCAACACCCTGCTCAGCAGCGTGGTGCGCGAGCAGCGCCCGGTCACCCCCGCCGGGGAATGGCTGCTCGACAACTATTACCTGGTCGAAGAACAGATCCAGACTGCGCGGCGCCACCTGCCGCGCGGCTACAGCCGGCAGTTGCCGTCGCTTGCCACCGGCCCTTCGGCCGGGTTGCCGCGGGTGTATGAACTGTCGATGCAGGCGATCGCACATGGGGATGGCCGGATAGACGGCGATACGCTGGGCCGCTTCATCGCCTCCTACCAGTCGCTCGCGCCGCTGAGCCTGGGCGAATTGTGGGCCGTCCCGATCATGCTGCGCCTGGCCCTGCTGGAGAACCTGCGGCGCATGGCCGCGCGGGTGATGCGCGACGGGGAAGACCGGCGCCTGGCCTCGCAATGGGCGGATGACCTCAATCGCGCGGCCTCCGACACCCCCACCGACGTGGTGCTGGTGGTGGCCGACATGGCGCGCTCCGAGCCGCCCTTGACCGGCGCGTTCATCGCCGAGCTGACCCGTTCGCTGCAGGGCCGCGGCGGCGCGTGGGCCATGCCCATCGCCTGGCTCGAACAGTGGGCAGCGGCATCCGGGCAGCGTATCGAAGAGCTGGTGGCCGCCGAGGGGCAGCAGCAGGCCTCCGACCAGGTGTCCATCAGCAACAGCATCGGCAGCCTGCGATTCCTGTCCACCATGGATTGGCGCACCTTTGTCGAAGACATGAGCGTGGTCGAGCAGCGACTGCGGGAAGATCCCATGGCGGTCTATCCGCAGATGGATTTCGGTACCCGCGACGCCTACCGCCACGTGGTGGAGAAGATCGCCCGGGGCAGCCGCATCGCCGAAGAGCGCGTTGCGACCATCGCGCTGGACCTGGCACGGGCCGCTACCCCGCCCGACGGGCCACGCACGCATGTGGGCTACTGGCTGGTCGGCGAAGGCCTGCATGCCACCGTTGACGCGGTGGCCGACGCAGCGCCACGCCACCGCAAGGCGCGGCGACTGGCGCACCGCGTGCCACTTGCGCTGTACCTGCTGCCGATCACCCTGCTGGCGGTGCTGGCCACGTGGGGCCTGCTGTCCACCGGCAGTGGCGAGGTTCCCATCTGGCTGGCTGCCCTGCTCGGGCTGCTGGTGTTCAGCGAGCTGGGCATCGTGCTGGTGAACTGGACCGCGACCGTGCTGGTTGCTCCCAAGCCGTTGCCCAAGCTGGATTTCAGCGAGGGCATTCCTGCGGCCTGCGCCACCGTGGTCGCGGTGCCGTCAATGCTGTCCAGCACCGACGGCATCGACGTCCTGGTCGAAGCGCTGGAGGTCCGCTTCCTGGCCAACCGCGATCCCCAGCTGCGCTTCGTGCTGCTGACCGACTTCCTTGACGCCGCAGAAGCGCAGTTGCCGACCGACGACGCCCTGCTCGCGCACGCGGTGCTACGGATCGAGGGATTGAACCAGCGTTACGCGTCCGAACGTGGCGATCGCTTCTACCTCCTGCACCGGCCCCGGCAATGGAACCCCAGTGAAGGCGTGTGGATGGGGCACGAGCGCAAGCGCGGCAAGCTGGCCGCGCTCAATGCCCTGCTCCGCCATGGCGATGGAAGCGCGTTCATGTGCATCGTCGGTGACGCGGAAGTGCTGCGCGGCGTCCGCTACGTCATTACCCTGGATTCGGATACGCAGCTGCCGCGCGATGCGGCGCGTGCGTTCGTCGCCACCCTTGCCCACCCGCTCAACCGGCCGCGTTTCGATCCAACGCTGCAACGCGTGGTGGAGGGTTACGGCATCCTGCAGCCCAGCGTGGGCACCAGCCTGGGCCGGCGCCGCACCTCGCGGTTTGCCCGGATGTTCGGCAGCGAACCCGGCATCGATCCGTATACCCGCATGGTCTCGGACGTCTACCAGGACCTGTTCGACGAAGGCTCGTTCGTGGGCAAGGGCATCTATGACGTCGACGCCTTCGAGCATGCGCTGGAGGGCCGCCTGCCCGAGAACCGCATCCTCAGCCACGACCTGCTGGAAGGCTGCTATGCCCGTGCAGGCCTGGTCAGCGACGTGCGCCTGTACGAGGACTACCCCGAACGCTACGCCGCCGACGCCAAGCGCCGTGCGCGCTGGATCCGCGGCGACTGGCAGCTTTTGCCCTGGCTGATGCCGTGGACCCCGCGCCCGGGATCAGGCTGGGAACGCAACCGGCTCAGCCTGCTGTCGCGCGGCAAGTTGCTGGACAACCTGCGCCGGAGCCTGGTGCCCCCCGCCGCGCTGGTCCTGCTGGTAGCGGGTTGGCTGTACGCCGAAAACCCGGCCGCATGGACCGCGTGGGTACTGGCCCTGTGGTTCGCGCCGCCGCTGATCGGCATGCTGCGCGATGCCCTGAGCGTGCCGGACGACACGCCGCTGGAAGCGCATTACATCAAGGTCGGGCGCGGCACGCTGCAGTCGTTGCTGCGCGCTGCCACGCAGATTGCCTGCCTGCCCTTCGAAGCACTGCTGGCCGGCGGCGCGGTGCTGCGCACGCTGTGGCGCATGGGCATCACACGCCGCCACCTGCTGCAGTGGAACCCCTCCAGCGAAGTCGAGCGCCGCCTGGGCGGCGACCGTGGCGCAGAATGGCGGGTGATGGCGCCGGGATCGCTGCTGGCGCTCGCGCTGGTGGCGGTAGTGGCCGTCCTGCGTCCGCAGGCGCTGCCGCTCGCCCTGCCCTTCCTGCTGGCGTGGACCTTCGCGCCCGCGTTGATGGCGTGGCTGGGCCGGCCGCCGGCCGAGATCGTCGCCGAACTGTCCGGCACGCAGCGGGCGTTCCTTGGCCGGCTGGCACGGCGCACCTGGTCGTTCTTCCAGGCCTGGGTGCGCGAACAGGATAACTGGCTGCCGCCGGACAACATCCAGGAGCATCCGGCGCTGGTGGTGGCGCGCCGCACCTCGCCGACCAACATCGGCCTGTCCCTGCTGGCCAACCTGTCGGCGTGGGACTTCGGTTACCTGCAGCAGGGCGCGGTCGCTGAACGCACGGCGCTCACGTTCGGCACGCTGGACCAGCTGCCGCGTCATCGCGGCCACTTCCTGAACTGGTACGACACCGAAACGCTGGCGCCGCTGCCGCCGCGTTACGTCTCCACCGTGGACAGCGGCAACCTGGCCGGGCACCTGCTTACCCTGCGCCAGGGGCTGCTCGCACTGGTGGACGCGCCGGTACTGGCGCCGCACACGTTCGATGGCCTGGCCGATACCCTCGGCGTGCTGGACGAGGAGCGGCAGCGCCTTCGCCCCGGTGACGCACCGCTGGCCGAAGCGCTCAACCACCTGCGTCATCGCCTGATGGCAACGCGTGCCGACCTGCCGCGCGGTGCTGCCGAAGCACTCGCCCGCCTGCATGAGCTGGCCGGTTTGGCCGACACCGTGCTGGCGCAGTGGCCGGCACCGGTATCGCCGCAGGACGGTGACCTGCACTGGCCGGCACTGTTCGCTGCCGAATGCCATGCCGCCTGTGCGGCGCTCGCCGATATCCCGGTCGATACCAGTGCGGATGCCGATGCGCCCGTACCCAGCCTGCGCCAGCTGGCCGCCCTGCCCGGTACGGCCGGTGCGGACGCACGCGCACGCATCGAGCAGCTGCAGGACCTGGCGCACCGCGCCGGGCAGTTCTCGCTGATGGAATACGGGTTCCTGTTCTACCGCTCCCGCAAACTGCTCTCCATTGGCTACAACGTAGACGACCACCGCCTCGACAACAGCTTCTACGACCTGCTCGCTTCCGAAGCGCGGCTGTGCGCCTTCGTGGCCATCGCCCAGGGGGAGCTGACGCAGGAGAGCTGGTTCGCCCTTGGCCGCCTGCTTACCGAGGTGAACGGCACGCCGACGCTGCTGTCGTGGAGTGGCTCGATATTCGAGTACCTCATGCCGCAGCTGGTGATGCCCAGCTACCCGGACACCCTGCTCGACCAGACCGCGCGGCATGCAGTGGAAGCGCAGATCGTCTACGGCCGCAGCCTGAACCTGCCATGGGGCGTGTCCGAGTCCGGCTACAACGCCGTCGATGCGCGCCTGAACTACCAGTACCGCGCGTTCGGCGTGCCGGGGTTGGGGCTGAAGCGTGGCCTGGGCCAGGATCGGGTCATCGCGCCTTACGCCAGCATGATGGCGCTGATGGTGGCGCCGGAAGCGGCCTGCCAGAACCTGCAGGCGCTGGAAGGATTGGGCTTCGCCGGGCGCTTCGGCATGTACGAAGCGATCGACTACACCCCCGCCCGGGTGCCGCCGGGGCACGACCACGTGCTGCTGCGGTCGTTCATGGCCCACCACCAGGGCATGGGCCTGCTGTCGCTGGATTACCTGTTGCGCGACCAGCCGATGCAGCGCCGCTTCGTGGCCGATGTTGAATTCCAGGCCACGCTGCTGCTGCTGCAGGAGCGCATCCCGCGCATCGGCGTGTTCCATCCGCATGAGGTCGAAGCGCTGGGCGAGCACGCCGACATGGCGCATCACGAGACTGCCCTGCGCGTGCTGCGCAAACCTGGCGGACCGCGCCCCGAAGTGCAGCTGCTGTCCAATGGTCGCTACCACGGCATGCTCACCCACGCCGGCGGCGGCTACAGCCGCCACGGCGACCTGTCGCTCACGCGCTGGCGCGAGGACGGTACCACCGATGCCTGGGGCACGTTCTGCTACCTGCGCGACGTGGACAGCGGCGAGTTCTGGTCGGCCGCCTACCAGCCCACCTGCGTGCCGCTGGACAACTACGAGGCCATCTTCACCGACGCCAAGGCCGAATTCCGTGGCGCGCTGCATGGCTGCGAGAGCCACCTGCAGGTGGCCATCTCCGCCGAGGACGACATCGAACTCCGGCGCCTGCGCCTGACCAACCGCAGCCGTCGCACGCGCACCGTGGAAATCACCACCTATGCCGAAGTGGTGCTGGCACCGGCGGCGGCTGACGATGCGCACCCGGCCTTCAGCAACCTGTTCGTGCAGAGCGAGATCGTGGCCGCCAAGCAGGCCGTGCTCTGCACGCGGCGGCCGCGCTCGCACGACGAAGTGCCACCGTGGATGTTCCATCTGGTCGCCGTGCATGACGCCGACGTGGCGTCGATCTCCTACGAAACCGACCGGGCGCGCTTCCTCGGGCGCGGCAACACGCCGCGCACGCCGCAGGCATTGACCACCGACACCGACCTCTCCGGTTCGGACGGCTCGGTGCTCGACCCGATCGTGGCCATCCGTGTGCGCGTGGTGCTGGAGCCCGAGCAGACCGTGCAGCTGGACATGGTCTATGGCATCGGTGCCGACCGTCCCGGTTGCGAGGCCTTGCTGGACAAATACCGTGACCGCCGCCTGGCCGACCGCGTCTTCGACCTGGCCTGGACACACAGCCAGGTGGTACGCCGGCAGATCAATGCCACCCAGGCCGAGGCGCAGCTCTATGAGCGCCTGGCCAGCCACGTGCTGTATGCCAATCCACTGCTGCGCGCGGGCGCAAGCGTGCTCCAGCAGAACCAGCGCGGACAATCCGGGCTGTGGGGCCATGCCATCTCGGGCGACCTGCCCATCGTGCTGCTCAAGGTTACCGACGCAGAGAACGTGGAGCTGGTCCGGCAGCTGGTGCAGGCGCATGCCTATTGGCGCCAGAAGGGCCTCAACACCGACCTGGTGATCTGGAACGACAGCAAGGCGGGCTACCGGCAGGAGCTGCAGGACCAGATCCTGGGCATGGTGGCCGCCAGTTCGGAGACGGGCCTGCTCGACCGCCCCGGCGGCATTTTCGTGCGGCCCGTGCAGAACATGACCCACGAAGACCGCATCCTGTTGCAGGCCGTAGCGCGTGCGGTAATCAGCGACGAGGATGGCACCCTCGTGGCGCAGGTGGGGCGCCAATCCACTCCCGCGAAACGGATTCCGGCGTTGGTGCCGCAGGCGGTGCAGGCGGAACTGGAACTCTCGATGGAGGAGACGACGGGGTTGCCCCTCATCGCCGAGCTGGGCCCGGAGGCCGGCCTGCCCCCGCCCCCAGCGCACGACGAAGACATGGACGACCCGTGGCCGTTCCTGCCCTACCGTGGCGCCGGCCAGTTCGACAACGGCACTGGCAGCTTCAGCGAGGACGGCCGCGAATACGTGGTGGTGCTGCGCGAAGGCGCGCCGACCCCGGCACCGTGGGCCAACGTGATCGCCAATGCCCGCCTGGGCACGGTGGTCAGCGAGAGCGCGCCCGGCTACACATGGTTCGAGAACGCGCACGAATTCCGTTTGACGCCTTGGCTCAATGACCCGGTGTCCGACACCGGCGGCGAAGCCTTCTACGTGCGCGACGAGGATACCGGTCGCGTCTGGTCGCCGATGCCGCTGCCGCGCCGGGGCACCGGGGCGTACCGTACGCGTCACGGATTCGGCTACACGGTGTACGAACACTTCGAGGACGGCATCGTCAGCGAGCTGTGGGTGTTCGTCGACGTCGCCGCGCCGCTGAAGTACTCGGTGCTGCGGCTGCACAACCTGTCGGGCAGGCCGAGGCGGCTGTCGGCCACCGGTTACGTGGAATGGGTGATGGGTGACCTGCGCGCGAAGTCGCGCATGCACGTGGTCACCGAACGCGACCCGCAGACCGGCGCGCTGCTGGCGCGCAATACCTACAGCACCGATTTCGGCGGCCGCATGGCCTTCTTCGATACCGATGCCGAGGGCTGCGGCTGGACCTGCGACCGCCTGGAGTTCATCGGCCGCAACGGCGGCCTGCATGCACCGGCGGCGTTGCGCCGCGAGCGCCTGGGTGGGCGTTCCGGCGCCGGCCTGGATCCCTGCGCGGCGCTGCAGGTGCCGCTGGAACTGGCGCCGGGCGAGCGCAGTGAAACCACGTTCCGCCTGGGCGCCGGCCGCGACCGCGACGAAACGCTCGCGCTGGTGCGTGGCCGCCAAGGCGCCCACGAAGCCAACGATGCGCTGGACGCCGTGCGCATCCACTGGCGCCATGTGCTGGCCAGCGTGCAGGTGCGCACCCCGGATCCGGCGCTGGACGCGCTGGCCAATGGCTGGCTGGTCTACCAGACCTTGGGCAGCCGCTACCTGGCGCGCAGTGGCTACTACCAGTCCGGCGGCGCGTTTGGTTTCCGTGACCAGCTGCAGGATGTGCTCGCACTCATCCACGCCCGGCCGGATCTGGCCCGCGAACACCTGTTGCTGTGCGCTGCCCACCAGTTCGCCGAAGGCGATGTGATGCACTGGTGGCACCCGCCGCAGGGGCGTGGCGTGCGCACCCGGTGCTCGGACGACTATCTCTGGCTACCCCAGGGCGCATGCCGCTACCTGGAGGTCACCGGCGACGCCACCGTGCTGGACGAAATGGTCGGCTTCATCGAAGGCCGCGCAGTCACGCTGGAAGAGGAAAGCTACTACGACATGCCGACCCCTTCGGCACTGCGTGGCACGATGTATGCGCACTGCGTGTTGGCGCTGGAGCGCGGTTGCCGGTTGCTCGGCGAACGCGGCATTCCGTTGATGGGCAGCGGCGACTGGAACGACGGCATGAACCGCGTCGGCGACCAGCAGCGCGGCGAGAGCGTGTGGTTGGGCTTCTTCCTGCATGACACGCTTCGCCGCTTCATCGCCCTGGCCAATGCGCGTGGCGATGAACACCGTGCGCACTGGTGCCAGGAGCAGGCTGACACCCTGCGCCAGAACCTCGAACAGCATGCCTGGGACGGGGAATGGTATCGCCGCGCGTGGTTCGACAACGGCACGCCGTTGGGCTCGAAACAGAGCGAGGAGTGCCGCATCGATTCGATCTCCCAGAGCTGGTCGGTGCTCTCCGGCGTTGCCGCGCCCGAGCGTGCCCAGCAGGCGCTGGATTCGCTGTATACGCACCTGGTGCGAAAGGACGCCCAGCTGATCCAGCTGCTGGATCCGCCCTTCGACAAGACGTCGGAAGACCCGGGATACATTCGGGGTTACGTACCTGGCGTGCGCGAGAACGGCGGCCAGTACACCCACGCAGCCGTGTGGGCAGCGATGGCCTTTGCACACCAGGGCGATGCGGCCCGAGCCTGGGAGTTGGCTGGCATGATCAACCCCTTGAACCACGCGCTGGACCCGGAGGCGGTCCAGACCTACCGCGTTGAACCCTATGTGTTGGCCGCCGATGTGTACGCGGTATCGCCGCACGTGGGCCGAGGCGGATGGACCTGGTACACCGGTTCGGCCGGTTGGATGTATCGCCTGCTGGTCGAATCCCTGCTAGGCATCCGCCGCCAGGGCGACCGGCTGTCGCTGGCGCCCTGCCTCCCCGACCACTGGCCGTCGTTCGAGCTGAGTTACCGGTTCGGTCGCAGCCGCTACGAGTTCGTGGTGACCCGCACTGCGCGGGGGCAACCCACCCTGCATGTGGATGACGTGCTGCAGCCGGACCTGACCGTCCAGCTCCGCGACGATGGTCACCACTACCGTGTGGCGCTTGATCTGGAGGCGCCGTCGGGATGAGCCTGCGACCCGAGATCCAGGAACGGCTGGATGCGCTGGATGAGATGCTGGCGCAGTGGTTGGCGCACACGCGCCATCCGGCGCAGTTCTGGCCGCAGTTTGAACAGCTTGCAGCGGAGATTCTCGACCAGTGTGCGGACACGGAAAGAAGCGAGATGTACGCGCGCATCAAAGCCATGCTCAAGGGCCATGCACTGGAGCTTCCGCCGTGGCATGAACGGGTCGATGGTCCGCCGTCTGAAAAGTGACGCGCCGGTCACTGTGTAGAACACTTCACAGACCTGCGCGCGGAGCTCACGGGAAGGGGCATAGGTTCGGTGCTTCACTCAGCACCCACCCGGAGAACCATGATGGCGATCAAAACCGCAGAAGACCTGTTCATCCACGAGCTGTCGGACATCTACAGCGCCGAAAAGCAGCTAACCAAGGCATTGCCGCGCTTGGCCCGTGCAGCGACGAATCCGGACCTGGCGGCCGCGTTCGAAACCCACCTGGAGGAAACCCAGGGCCAGATCGAGCGCATCGACAAGGTGGTGGAACTGCTCGGCATCCGGCTCAAGCGCATCAAGTGTGCTGCCATGGAAGGGCTGGTGGAGGAAGGCAAGGAGGCCATCGACAGCATCGAGGAAGGCCCCGTGCGCGATGCCGCCCTGATCGGCGGCGCCCAGAAGGTTGAGCACTACGAGATCGCGTCCTACGGCACGATCGCCGCGCTCGCAAAGCAGCTCGGCTACAAGGACGCGCTGCCGCTTCTGCTGGAAACCCTTGCAGAAGAAAAGGCAACTGATGAGAAGCTGACGATGATCGCCAAGTCCGGGGGCAACGCCAAGGCCGCGCAGGCGGCCTGAACCGGTAGTGCATCACCAGGGAGCGGCCTGACTGGCCGCTCCGACTCATTGACTGCGGGCACGGCGTAATACCCACATTCCCGCGGGCCACAGCAGCAGGTGTGCAGCGGCGGAGCTGGAGAGCAGCACGCCCAGCAACACCGCGCCTGCGGCCGACTCGCTGCGAGCCTTGCCTTTGGATGCTTGGCGACAACTCTAGTGCAGTAACGAAACGCCGGGTTCGCTCGACAGTATTTCCCGCAGATCAGCATCCAGTCGCCGTATGGACGATGCGGCGTCAACCCGCCCAAACAAGCGAGCCAGCCACCGCCTCTCAGCAGCTGGGAAGCAGTGCCAGACGGGCGACTCCGTTTGTGGCGGGAACGCCTCAGGCTCGGCTTCATCAGCGTCCAAGCTTCCGCAACCCACCCACAACAGGAAGGGCTTGGTCTGGCAGATGACGCACCAGCCCCAATCCTCTGCGACAACCCTTTCAATGACATAGCCGCGCTTCTCAAGCCGTGACTGGAGCCAGAGCGCGAGTTGCCGTCCGTTTCTCTGCGGGCTGGACGTATCCTGCACGTCAGGCTCGATATCGAACAACGAGGAGCTGAACCAGTATCCGTTCACGTGGGTGCGCTCCTTGCTCCGGACGACCAGCAACGACTGCCTGACTCAGTTGTCAGGGGTCACACTGAGCTCTGCCCTGCTCTGGCGCAGCTTCTGGACACGAAGTTGATGCGCCTTGTCTGTCCTGAACTTGAAGAAGAAGTAAGTAGCAACCAAGGCGATGATGAGCGGCGGTGTGATGTTGCGACCGAGGGCGTATCCCATCTGGAATGAATCAAGGGTGGAGTTCCACGACGTGTAGATGCTCCAGATTGCGAAGGCTGCAAACAGTGCAAGGTAGAGGCCTGCGCCGTTGAACACCAATCGGCGCGCCATCATGTTGATGACCTTGCCAATACCCAGGCATACGAAAAGGACGATAGCGAAACCGATCAATTCCATTGACTTCCCCTGCGCGGTCAAGTTACTGAAACAGGACGAGCCGCGACGCGGCTTCGACTCTCATGAACTACCAAGGAAACACGCTGCGGCAGGATCCCCCCGGGCCGATGCCCGATCTTAGAGCAGGCGCGGCCGG
The DNA here is from genome assembly GCF_034044835.1 of Stenotrophomonas sp. CFBP8994. NCBI lineage: Bacteria > Pseudomonadati > Pseudomonadota > Gammaproteobacteria > Lysobacterales > Lysobacteraceae > Stenotrophomonas > Stenotrophomonas sp. CFBP8994. The sequence goes on from NZ_JAXCWT010000006.1 coordinate 75,086, forward strand.
CCAACAAGCGAGCGCAGATCGCCCGCTCCAAGCGACATTCTCAAGCCGTTACTCAGGCGACATCAACGTAACAACCCCCGGTCCCAATAGGGCTCAGGCCCAATACGCTCCACCAGCCAGTCGATGAAGACCAGAACCGTGGGCGCCAGTTCCCGTGCGCTCGGGTAGCTCACGCTCGCTTCATGGCATCACTGGAGCCGTTCCTGGCTGCCGAGCCGTTCGTCATCCCTGTCCCAAACTGCGGCAGATCTGGCTGACCCAGTTCCGCGTAGCTGCATCAGCTTGAACGCATTCCCGGACCTATCCTCCGGTTCAACGCCCGTTGGGCCGGATCCTACTTCAACATATCCAACAATTCCTTGTCTTCATGAGGCTGCGCCCACGTGGACAGCCAGCAGAAGCTAACCCCACTGCGCATGGCGGCAGTTTGGAACGCAGCGAGCTCTTCCTTCGTGACCGGGTACTCGACCGGATCAAAGTGGAGAAGCGCCCACGGCCTGACGAATGAGAAGCCGGTCTTGAGCTCCGAGAAGATTGCTTTCAGCTCAATCCGGATGGCGCAGAATTCCTTGGTCGGACCCGTTCGATTGCCAAGGGCGTAGCACTGGCGACGAATGGCTCTGTCTCCACCGACGGCGCGGGCAGTGAAGTGGTCTTGGTGCACCTGGACATAGAAAAACTGACGGCGAAACATCCTCATCCCCTGCCCAACCCCGGATTCAAGCCGAGCCGCAAAGTTCATCTGCTGCGAGCCTAGTTCAGTTGCCGGTTTCCCCACAACTGGCCCCGCCAACAGGCGCTCCTGATCCCCTGCCCCGCTCGGCTCAGGCTTCACCCCCGCCACACACAGGCACCATCAGCCGCCCATGCGGGAGGGTCAAGCTCGCTGCTGATCACCAACAACTGAATCGATGTCTTCCATCGTGGCCCATGCTTCGGCAGGACTCACAATGTACCTGTGCTGCAACGCGCAGCAACGCGGTTCGTCGCGCTGGGCGGCGGTTCCTTTCGTTGCCTTGGCTGTGGGGCCAGATCTGGACTACTTCGCTGTCTGGTTTTTCGACTACGCGGCAGATCCCCGGTTCAGTCACAGCCTGCCCTTGGCGGTAGGTGCCGCGCTTTTCGTCAAACTCACCCTGTCGCGGTTTGTCACCGCGAACCTCAAGCTCAAATGGTTGCTGGCCGCCGGGATCTCCCACACGCTGCTCGACCTACTGGTGGGTGCGCATCCTGTTCCGCTGTTCTGGCCTCTCGCTGGTGGAGTCAACATCCCGGCCGGCGTTCTTCCAAGTGCAGGATCGCTGGCGTTCGACAACTTCTATCTCTGGCGGAACCTGTTGATCGAGCTCGGCGTGCTGGGTCCAGTATTCGCGCTCCTGATCGCTGCGTCCGGCCGCCTCAGGTTCCGGGAGCTTGCCGGGTGGACGCTGCTTGTCCTCCCGGCCTGGGCCGCATTTCTGACCTGGTCGATTGCGCTGGCGAGATAGGCGGCTGAGATGTTCCTACTGGGCGCCAGTCACTCAATCGAAACAGCAAATGGTGTGGGGCTCAGCGCAGCCAGAAAATCCCGGGCGTCGAAGGCCTGGCCCAGCGTAAGCGCGCCGCAGCGACTGAAAGAGGAGGACAGAATACGCGCGGCAGCCTCAGCCACCAGAGGCGCAGATACGGCGTAGATGTCCTGGCCTTGGGCAACAGCACGACCCGTGCCGTACTTTCCCACGGCGACAACTTCCATCGCGAACTGCTGCGCGGAGCGTCCCGCCTGGTCAACTGCGGTTGGCGCCGGTGTGCCTTCGTTGCGTACGTCGTTCAGCGCACTCTCTCCCAGGTAGCTGCGGATCCTGCTGGCGGGAAGGTGGCGGGAAAGCGTGATGATCTCACTGAAGGGCAACTCCACCACAACCTGTCTCCCATGCGGGCTTGCGAACACCCAGTCGATGCGGGAAGCGGGTGTCGGGAGAGGTACGAGCTCACCCCCTTCAACCACGACGCGCGGCACGTTGTTGCGTTCACCGGTCCTGCGCGTGCCTTCCGTGGGCCACCAGTGATCAAGTGCCACCGCAGTTGTGATCTCTTCCACCGTCCCATCGCCGACCAGCGCTGTGGCGAGCACGTCTGCAAGGCCGCCATAGAACCCGGCTGCAGGGATCACCACCACGCCCGCCTGCACCGCAGCGCCGTCGAACATGTCCAACGTAGCCTTCGCGCTGGCCTGTTCAGCGGTGACGTCCAGGTAGGAGCAACCCGCGCCAAGGGCCGCGGTCACTACCGGCTCGGCGGAATCCAGGAACGGCCCCGCACAGTTGATGACCACCGCGCACCCTTCAAAGGCCATTTTCAGCGTCGTTTGATCGTTCAATTCGGCTACCCGACCCAGAACCCCGGGTGGAAAGCGCGTGCTATCCCGCCCCACCGCAACGACCGGGATTGAACGCCTACGCAGTTCGGCTACGACGAATCGGCCCGTGTGGCCGCCCGCCCCGTACACCGCAACGCTTGATTGTTTACGCTCCATGCCCCTCTGCCTTATGCGATACAGACCTGTCTGTTCTCTAAAGACTACGGACAGGTCTGTATCATGTCAAGCAAACTGGAGCCAGCATCCCATGACTATCTCTCAGCGAACCGACGCCACGCCCCGCACTCGACCGGAGCCGTCCAAGGACCTGCGCGAGCACATCCTTGAAACCGCCTCGGCGCTTTTCTATGCCCAAGGCGTGCGCGCGGTGGGGGTTGACCTGGTGATCCGTGAAGCAGGTGTCGCCAAGACCAGCCTTTACCGCTACTTCCCTACCAAAGATGACCTGATCGTGGAGTTCCTCAAACGCGAGGACATGGAATTCTGGTCGGAGTGGGCGTCGGTCGCCCGGCGCCACGAGGACGACCCCATGGGCGAGCTCGAATCGCATATGCGCTGGATAGGCGCACGGCTTGCACGTGAGAACTACCGTGGCTGCCCGCAGATCAACGTAGCGGCAGAGTTTGCAGACCCGCAGCATCCGGCACGGGGCGTCGCGCGCGCGCACATGCAGGCGCTGCGCAAAGTGATGGATGCACTGGCACAGCGAATGGCAGTTGAGCACCCGCAGCAGCTAGGTGGCCAACTGGCGTTGCTGGTCAATGGCGCGTTCGTAAGCGGCGGCCTGCTCAGGCCGGAGGAGGCCACAGACGTGCTGCTCGCGTCTGCGCGCGCGCTTTGCGGAGTCGCTTATCACAGCAGTGCCTCCACGCGGCTATAGTCCACCGGCTGCTTCGTCGCTGCATGTCGAATGCAATGCGGCCGCACCCCAGCTTTCGCTCTGCGACCGGGGTTGCTCTGGCTGCGGCGGGCGCATTGACGGAAAGCACGCGTGCTCCCAGCTTTTTCTCCACGTTCAGCCAGTGCGTGGCGCGATGACTAGTGCCTGAAACCACAGCCCCCGGCGGCGCTACATTCAGTGACCGTCTCCCCCCCGACGTTTCGAATATTGCGAATTGCGAATATTTCGAATAGAATGGCGTTCCAAGTCGCACCCTTTGGCTGTGCCCGCGACGGAGAAGACCATGACCCCACAAGTAACCCTTCCTCGCACCCAGGATATCGAAGCGGCCACGACCGCTCAGCGTGAGCTGGCTGCTTATCTGGCCACCGGATTTGAGACCAAACTGGTCCAACTGGTCGACTCTCAGGGCCGGCTCCACCCGATCCAACTGCCGATGGCGGCCCTGCAGCTGCTCAGCGAAATCCTATCGGAACTGGCGGATGGCAACGCCGTGAAAATCGTGCCCGTACATGCGGAGCTGACTACCCAGGAAGCGGCTGATCTTCTTAATGTATCGCGCCCCTATCTGGTCAAGTTGCTGGAGACCGGCAAGCTTGCCTTCCACAAGACAGGCAAGCACCGCCGTATTCGCTTCGATGACCTGATGACGTATAAGCAGGCGCGCGATGAGGCAAGTCAGTCGGCCTTGGACAACCTGGCCGCCGAGGCCCAGGAACTGCGAATGGGTTACGAGTGAACAGCTCTACATTCACGGCGGTATTTGACGCATGCGTACTATACCCCGCGAACGTCCGCGACCTGCTGATGCGGCTGGCCTGCACCCGCTGCTTTCGCGCACGCTGGAGCGGGGACATCCATGACGAATGGATACGCAACCTTTTGGCGAATCGTCCCGACCTCACGCGGGAACGGCTCGACCGTACAGCACAGCAAATGAATGATGCCGTTGAAGACTGTCTGGTGGCCGACTACGCGCCATTGATTGACGGCATTGAGGGTCTGCCTGATCCAGGCGACCGGCACGTTGTAGCGGCGGCCATTCGCTGCGGCGCCAGCGTCATCGTCACCTACAACCTCAAGGACTTTCCCGCAGCAGCGTTGGAACGCTGGGGGCTCGAAGTACAACACCCGGACGAGTTTGTGGAGAACGTATTCGATCTGCACCAAGCCCAGGTATTAGGCGCGGTGCGGAACATGCGCCTCGCGCTCAAGAGCCCGCCCTTGACTATAGAAGAGCTCTTCAACGTATTGCTTAAGGCAGAACTCGCTCAGACGGTGAAGTGCCTTGAGGGCTACAAGGCGATGCTCTAGTGATGGTGGTTACAGCTTACGCAGGCCTGACTGTCATATCTTGCAGACTCCAATCTCCTGTGGCCAGGCTACCGGTCTGACTCCATTACTTACCTAGCACACGCTTGAATACTCAATCTGCCAATCAATGGTGGAAAGTCGCCACTGGAGGGGAACTGTGAACATAGTGACCGTCGAAGATGCGCTAGACCAGTTCCGCGCTCTTGCCGGAGCGAGGAAGTTTGACGTTTCGGACGAGCCTTCGTCGATGACCTCGACGGGCTCCACTACCACGGTAAGAGTTGGAAATGCGAAATTACAGCTTACTTGTGGCGGCGCGGACGGAGTATTGCTCCTGCAGATAAGTCACGGCCCTACTGATGGTCCGCCGTCAGGCTGGCTTGAGCTATTCCGCTCAAGGTGCACGAGCGGCTCATTTCGAGATGCTGACCTGGCCGTGGCCGAAGTCAGCTTCCTTTCCTCCGTCGAATACGGACTAGAGCTCATGCTCCCTCGGGGAGCCACTGAGAGCACATAGCTGCTCGCGCAAGCTACTGCTGGCGACCAATCCTCAATGAGCAAAGCAGTCAGGCGTCATCAGGCCAAGCTCGTCTCCACCCGATGTCCGACTCCGGCAAGAGGCGGACACCCAACGACTCGCGCTGCTGGAACTTCACTGCATATCGAGTGTGATGTGGCCGCGCCCCAGCTTTCGATATGCAACAACAGTTGCACTGGCTGCGGCCGGCGCATCCACGGAAAGCACGATTACGCCCGGCTTTGTCTCCACGTACAGCCGAGTGCCAGGCTCGATGCCTAATGCGTGAATCCACAGCCCGCGTAGCTTCAGGCAAGGAATGGGTGGACAGCCGGGAAACGTAACAAGGCCGTCGTGGTGCAGCGCGTTGGTCATGACGCTCTTGGGCTTGCGCCACCAGAGCTTTTGACTGGCGGCTGCACTGGAGGATGCGTCGGTGGAATGGCTGGACATGGTGGAACCTCCGTTGGGGAGTGTCCCCCGCCGGGATGGCGAGGGAGTCGGGAGGTTAAGAACCGCGTGAACCGGCGCAACGTATTTCCGCGAAGGTGTTTTATTTCGTCACCCTCCCGACATAGCACGTCTTGATTGCATCGTTTCACGGGAGTTCTTACGCTCCGAGCCACAACCATGTCGCGGACGTGAGCATAGCGGAAGTTGTTTTGATCTTTCGATCAGCCGTGTTTGATCTGCGCCATCTATGCGTGGCGAGGAATGGGCCGTTTTCGCGCAATTCCGTGCCGTTCGGCTCGTTTTCGTCGGCACCAGATCACATGAGAGGCGTTAGCCGATTCAAAGACGTGCGCCGCGGAGATTCCGAACGCGTGACGCATTCGACGCACGGTGCGCGATCAAGCGCGCGTCAGCGCAATCCAGCGGTAGCCCACGTAGACGCCAACCGCGACGACCGGCCCAAAGCTCATCCACAGCGGCAGCTTGAGCACGAAGACCATGATGCTGCCGACAGCCAAAGCCAGGATCGACAGGCCGATCACCCAGGCATTGAACACAGCCGTATCCGCCGCATCCTCACGCCACGAGTTCGCCGCCCGGCCATTCGCGGCCCGCTGCCGGCGAAGCACCCAGATGTCGGTCACGAAATCGACAATGCCTTCCAACAGGTCACCGATGAAGCCAGACATGGTCAATCCTTGGATGCAGGCTGAATACGCCGATCTTCAAGGCTGCCCCACTGGCCCGTCAAGTGCCCCGCCGGGGCAGGCGTACACCCACCTGCCCCGGGCCTCCCCCGCCGTTGTGTCAGGGGCTGTCGCGGCGGATGCCCAGCGCCACGGCTTCGGTATAGGAAATCTTGAGCAGGTCGCCGCGCTTTACGCTGGGGAGCTTGGCCCGCAGGTCTTCGCGCTCCACCGCAATGATCTGGGTGTTGCCGCGCGGCCCTCGCAGCGCAATGGTGTTGGCCACCGGGTCCACGGCCGCCACCTCGGTGACGATCTCGATGGTGTTCGAACGCGCCCCGCCTGGCGTGGCGCCGCGGATCGGCACGGTACCGGCCTGAGACTGGGTCACGCCGACCGGCGCGCTGCCTGCCGGCTGCAGGTCCAGGGCGACGGCGGCCTGGTAATCCAGGGTGACCTTGTCGCCCACCTTCAGCTGGTTGAAGTTGCGCACGTCGGCGCCGGCGATGAAGTCCAGGCTGCCCCCGTCGGCACCGGTGACCGTCACCGCGCGGGTGCGGGTATCGATGGCGGTGATCTGCCCCTGCAACGTCACCCCGGCAGAAGCCGCTGTCATGGGGCCCGGCAACGCCCGGGGCGCAGGCGCTGAAGGTTCAGCCGGCGGCGGAGTGCTCTGGCACCCGCTGGTGGCGAGCGCTGCAACGATAAGCGTGACGGAGGACGAAAGTGCCAGGAAGCGCATGTGACTCTCCAGAACAGGGCGGGCGGCGGATGCAGTGCTATTGCATCAGCTGCCCTACCCCTGCGCCCCCGTACAACTACTGTGCCCTGCCCAGAAAACATACCGTTTCCGGGCGCGGGCTCAGCTCCTGCGCATCAGGATCATCTTTTCCTGCGACATATCCCGCATCGTGTACGGGATGCCGCCGGTGCCATAGCCCGATTCCCGGCGGCCGGCAAACGGCATCCAGTCGGTGCGGAAGGCAGTGGGGTCGTTGATCATCACGGCCGAGGCATCCAGGCGGTTGGCCGCGCGCATGGCCACGTCGATATCCTGGGCGAAGATGCTGGCCTGGAACGCGGTGGGCAGCGAGTTGGCGCGTGCGATGGCCTCGTCCAGCTCGCTGTAGCGATACACCGCCACCACCGGCCCGAAGACCTCCTGCGTGGTGACTCTCGCATCATCGGCGGGATTGAGCAGCACGGTGGGCTGCAGCGTGGTTTCGGAAAGGCGCTTGCCACCGGTGGCGAGCGTGGCCCCACCCTTTACCGCCTCGTCGATCCATTCGCCCACCCGGTCGGCTTCGCGCGGCTGGATCAGCGGGCCTACCTCGGTGTCCTTCAGGGTGGGGTCGCCGGTGCGCAGCTTCCCCACACGAGCGATGAGGGCTTCGGTGAAGTCTTCGGCAATGTCGTTGTGCACGAAGATGCGCTGGGTGGACACGCAGACCTGGCCGGCGTGGTAGTAGCCGCCCATGACGATGGGCTCGATGATCCTGGACAGGTCCGCGCTGCGGTCCACGATGGCCGGTGCCACGCCGCCATGTTCCAGCGCCGAGCGTGCACCATGGGCCAGCTTGGCGTGCAGCGACCAGCCCACCCGCGCCGAGCCGATGAAACTGAGGAAGGCCACGCGCTTGTCGGTGGCCAGCGCTTCGGCCAGTTCGTTGCCTTTCGGAATGAAGCTCTGGCACCACGGCTCGGGCAGGCCGGCCTCGTGGACCATCGCCACGAACTCCAGGCAGGACAGCGGCGTGGTCGAGGCCGGCTTGATGATGACCGGGCACCCCACCGCGATGGCAGGGGCAACCTGGTGGACGATGAGGTTCAGCGGGTGGTTGAACGCCGAGATGGCGGCGACGATGCCGAGCGGTTCTTTGGTCGTGAACGCCCAGCGGTTCTCCGCCGCTGCCGACAGGCCCATCGGGATTTCGCGGCCGGCGAAGTTGCGCAGTTCATCGGCGGCGTTGTGCACGCCATCGATGGCGCGGTTGGTTTCGACAATGGCATCGGGCAGCGGCTTGCCGCCTTCGCGCGCGATCTGCATGGCCAGGTGGTCACGCTTGGCCTCCATCAGCGCTGCCAGCCTGCGCAGGATGGCAATGCGCTGGTGCGGCTTGAGCCAGCCGTCGCGGTCCTTGAACACGCGTTCGGCATTGCCGAGCTTGCGCTCCAGTGCGGCGGCGTCATCGAACGGAACGTCCTGGATGGGGGCGCGGTCGAAGGCTTGTACTACGGTCAACATGTGGGGTTCCTTGTATTCAATGGTCAACGGTGGCGGTTACGCGCAGCCCACATCGGGGGTGCGGTTGCGCAGCTCGTCGACCAGTACGCGGGTGTTTTCGGAGTAGTCGATCGGCACGTCCAGCAGGTGCACGCCACCGCCGGCAAAGGCGGCTTCGATCGTGGGCACGAGCTCTTCCACGGACGCGACCCGACTGCCCTTGGCACCGTAGGCTTCTGCGTAGCGCACGAAATCCGGGTTGCCAAAGCGCATGCCGAAATCTTCAAAGCCATCCACCGCCTGCTTCCAGCGGATCATGCCGTAGGCGCTGTCATTGAGGATGATCACCACCAGGTTCAGGCCCAGCCGCACGGCGGTTTCCATCTCCTGCGAGTTCATCATGAAGCCGCCATCGCCGCACACGGCCAGCACGCGCCGGTTGGGGTACAGCATCGAGGCCATCATCGCCGACGGCAGGCCCGCGCCCATGGTGGCCAGGGCGTTATCCAGCAGCAGCGTGTTGGCCACGTGGGTGCGGTAATTGCGGGCGAACCAGATCTTGTACATGCCGTTGTCGAGACAGACGATGCCGTCTTCCGGCATGGCTTCACGCACGTCGTGCACCAGCCGCTGCGGGGTGACCGGGAAGCGGTCCTCCTCGGCACGGTCGTTGAGGCGCGACAGGATCTTCTGGCGCAGGTCGACCATGCCCTGGTCTTCGGACACCTTGCCTTCCAGCCGCTCGGCGAGGCCATCCACGGTGGCGCCGATGTCCCCAATCACCTCGATATCCGGGTGGTAGACCTGTTCGACCGTGGCGGATTGGAAGCCGACATGGATGACCTTTGGCCCGCCCTTGCCTTTCATCAGGAACGGCGGCTTCTCAACGGTGTCGTGGCCGATGGCGATGATCAGGTCGGCGCGCGCCACGGCCTCGTGGACGTAGTCGCCTTCGGAAAGCGCAGCGGTACCCATATACAGGTTGGAGCCGCCGGTCACCGCGCCCTTGCCCATCTGGGTGTTGAAGAACGGCAGGCGGGTGCGCGCCACGAACGTGGAGAGCGATTCGGTCAGCCACGGGCGACTGCAGGCCGCGCCGATCATCACCAGCGGCCGCTTGGCGGCCAGGATCGCTTCCGCGGCCCGGTCGAGCGCGGCGGCGTGGGCGATGGGGCGCTCCAGCGGGTGGACCGGAATGACTGGAACGTCTTCCACTTCCTCGCCGGCAATATCCTCCGGGAGCTCAAGGTGCACCGGTCCCGGCCGCTCTTCCATGGCCACGCGGAAGGCATCCCGCACGGTGGCCGGGATGGCTGCCGCGCTGACGATCTGCCGGGTCATTTTCGTGAGCGGCTTCATCGAGGCCACGATGTCCACGATCTGGAACCGGGCCTGCTTGGCGCTCATCACCGCCTTCTGGCCGGTGATCAGGATCATCGGCCAGGCGCCCAGGTGGGCATAGGCCGCGCCCGTGGAGAAGTTCAGCGCCCCAGGGCCGAGGGTGGCCAGGCAGATGCCCGGCCTGCCGGTGAGGCGGCCGTGGGTGGCGGCCATGAAGGCGGCCGCCTGTTCGTGGCGGGTGAGGACCAGCTCGATGCTGGAGTTGCGAAGGGATTCCAGGAAGTCGAGGTTTTCCTCGCCCGGAACGCCGAAGATGCGGTCCACGCCCTCGTTTTCGAGTGCGGCGACCAGCAGGTCTGAGCCCTTGGGCATTGCGTCGATCCTTGCGGTGATGAACTCCGGAGAGCTCGGTGCCATGGGGAAACGTAGTGTGGATCGACTATACGCCCGGGGCCGTGTACGGCCGTCTGAATGACAGCCTCAGCTGGCAGGACGGTGCGGTCCATGACTGGGGGCTTGTTCTGGCGCGAACGGGTTGACGGTCCGCTCACGGTTCAAGGACGATGTACCAGTGGGCGGGGCTTCATAGCGACCGGAGAAACGCAGTGGCCGTGCTGATGCAATGCTGCAGCGTAGGTCTGTAGCCGCGCATATCGATGCCCTCGAAGGTAGCTTCAAGAACCGTTGATCGCGCGTTTATGCGCTCAATGAACTCTGCTCGATATCTCAAGAGGAATGCTGCGGCCGCGCTGAGACCCTCTGCATCACGTTCAATCACGGTGCAAAGATCGAATAAGTCACGTGCTGTAGCTCGTTGCCCCCGGTGATACATCTTTTTGGCGATGATCTCCGCAGGCCGCTCAACTCGAACCGCGTGGCCACCGATATTCCACCACTCCCAAGCATCGCCCATCAAGTTGGGCGATGCCACGAAGTCAATCTCGCCCTCTGCGAACTCAAGCTTCACGTAGGAGCTCGCATCCTCGACGTAGTTGGCTGTCATCGCGGCGGCGGTGTCATTTAGCCGGGGTGTTACGTATCCGAGGTACTGAGGGTCCGGGACAAAAATATCGATGTCTTTGCTGGCCCGATGGTCGTATCGGAACATCAGGACGGTGCCCCCTCCAAAAGTCCAGAAAGGACCATCGCCTCCCCCTACCGCCTGAATTTCCTGGATCAGCACCATGGCGTTCGCGAAGAGCGCCTTCCATGGCCCATCAGGCAGTGTCTTTTCCGGAAGATCGTGCGGTGGAATCATTTGAATAGGCCGTTGCGAACCAGGTCGAGACTATCCGCCATCGATGCCACGTTCTTCCAGATTGTTTGCGGAGCAACGCGCTCTTTGGCCGCGGCCTCTTCCACCGCCATTACCAGTAACGGGATCGGGGCTTCCTCGAGCAAAGTGGCAACATGGGCAATGAACTCGCGCTTCAGATCGCCGGTGGCAAGTATGTGTGCGAGCTGCTCAGGATTGATTTCGCGTTTGTAGCTCACATTGGCGGTGTTGGCCGCCATCCAGAGGGCTTCCTTGGCGCTTCTGGGGCCAATTGAAGGCACGCCCGGGCTGAGCCCAATCACGTTCATCACCTGGCATACCCGGTTGAAACCCAGGTCCTTCAGCTTGCCACTCTCCAAGCCGTTGATTGTCTGCCTGGTCAGCCCGGACAGCTTTGCAAGCAGCGCCTGGGAAAGCCCCAGCTCCGACCGCCGCTCCTTGATGGAATCGCCCACTTGAGCAAGATGACTGATCATGCCGGACTCCCTCGGTGTCCAATATTTTAGACACTATACACCTAACCCTCCAAGGCCGCAGGTGGCGCCGGCCGGCCGGCCGGCCCGGCCTTGACTTGGCCGGGCCCAGCCTGACCGGCCGGTCCAACCTTAGCAGCCCGTCTCACCGCCACCCAACGGCTCAGGCGCGGCGAGCGCATTGCCTTGCAGCCCATGGGGGAAGATTGACCGGAACGCCAGGCAGCATCGGCTTCGATGAGGCGATCTGGTATCGTCCTGCCCCAATCCGAAAGCAACAGGGAACACCACGTTCATGGATCGAACCAAACGAGCATTATTTGCCCTTGCTCTGGCCACGGCCTCAGGGCCTGCCGCCGCCTCCGACTTCACCGGCTTTTTCTCCATGTTCATGGCCACGCCTTTCCTGATCTTCGCAGGACTGGTCTCGGGCTTCATTCTGCTGCGCCGCCATACCGCCCCGAGAAACGCCGTGGCGCGCCATGCACCGTTCCTGCTGCTGGTGCCAGCGTGGGCACAACTGGCATTCCTCTGCGTTTTCATGCAGCAGCTGGTGTGGGTTGGCATCCCGGTGGTGACGCTCCTGTTCGTGCTGGCTGCCCGCCGGATCTGGCAGGAGCCGCGCGGTGGGTTGGCGTTGTGGATCCCGCGCGTGCTGTTGGTGCTGAGCGTGGTCGTTGCCGGTCTGGTGGCGTGGGACATGAGCATCGTGGTGGGCTACCGCGGCAGCGATTACGCACTGGGCCCGATCGTCCTGCTGGCCACGCTGTGGGGCGTGTGCACCGGGCTGTGCCTGTTCGCTGCCCGTGGCAGCAATCAGCGCCTTGATGCTGGCCGCTCTCCGTAGATTTACTCGGCCCGGGTACGAATTGACACGCATGTAACGCCGGCGACTTCGAGCTGTAGCTGATCTCTGAAACGGCACGCGACGTGGGCATCAAGCTTCACCGCGAGTGAGCGGCCAAGCGCGGACGTCGGTTTCAGAATGGACACCCGCCGGCGCATGCAACACATTCGCACAGGCCGTAATCCCGTCAGCCGCCCGGCTGCTTGCCAAGCAGGTACTTGAGCCCGTGCGTAAGCCCGCGCGGGGCCACGCTCAGGTGGTCCTCGTCGTTGAGCACATCCAGCTTCAGGCGCAGTGACGGGTAGTTGTGCGCGCGCAGCGCGGCCTGCATGTTCTTCGCATCGGCCACCATGTCCGCGTCGTTGCCGAAGGCCGGCGTTTCGCGCTCGCCGACATACATGTACACCGATGCCTTCAGATCGTTGTGGCTGCCTGCGTAGTCCTTCTCGAACCGCGACATGACATTGCGGTCGTACCAGAACGATGGGCTACCCACGATGTAGCCCGCAAACATGCCTGGATCGGTAAACAGGATCTGGGTGCCCAGCAACGCGCCGTAGGAATGGCCCAGCAGCAGGCGCCGGCTTTCGTCGGTGCGGTAGCGGCTGGCGACGAACGGCAGTGCCTGCTCGCGCAGGTAGGCGATGTAAGGCGCGGCGCCCCCATGCACCGCGTCGGCCGGTGCGCTGCTGGGGCCGTTGGGTGTCGGGGTGTAGTCGCGGCGGCGGCTGGGCATGCCTTCGTCACCCACCGAATAGGACAGGCCCACCAGGATGAACTCTTCCAGCTTGGGGCCTTCCACGTTCAATCGCCGGCCGATCTGCCGCGCCAGCGGAAACGCGTAGTCGGCATCGGTGACATAGAGGACCGGGTATCTGCGCGCCGGACTGTCCGCGTAGGAGGCCGGCAGCGCAACGAAAACCTGGTACGTCCGCCCGGAAACCGGGTCGGGAACATTCCAGACTTCGCTTCCCACCACTTCATAGGGCGCGCCGTCGCCACGTTGGCCGCCCAGGGCCGAGGCCTTGGTTGTCACCTGCGGGGCAGCCAACGGCGCTTCGGCGAGCGGCTTGGAGTCCGGGGTCTCAGGCGTCTTGGCACACCCGGTGAGAATCAGTGCAAGCAGCACGCCTGTAACCAGTTTTTTCAACGCTACCTCTCCGTGGTGATCGAACGAAAATCATACAACGTGCACCTAATCGCACCATCCCTTCGCGCGCGCCGCCGCGCGTTCCTGCGCCTTGCGCAGCATGGCCTGGTTGTCCGCTTCCAGCCTCACGAAATCGTGGTGGCGGGCAAAGTACGGACCCAGCCAACCCGCTTCGTGGGTGAATGCCATGGTCCAGGCAAGATTGGGGGGGAACACGTAACAGTCCGACCAGGCTGGCTTCACCGGAAGATCGCCGGTCAGGTAGGCGGCATTGCGGTCGTTGGACAGCACGACGAACGCCACCCCGGTCTGTTGCTGGTACTCCGCCTCGGCCTCGGCATCAGCGAGGCTGGGATAGCGCCCCGAACTGAAGACATGCCACATGAAGGCCTTGGTGTTGATCCCCTGGCGGTCGCGTCCGAAGACGGCAAGCCAGTCCCGGGCCAGTTCCTTGGCCTCTGCTTCGGTGTACTGGCGGATGATCTGCGTGGCGCTCACGCCAACGAGTGTATTGAATGGCCATTGGTACACACAACAAGGGTCTTGCCATGTCCAACCCCTCTTCCGCGCAGGGTCCCGCCGCTGCCGCCCGCGCCTTCGATGCCATCATCATCGGCACAGGCCAGGCGGGACCATCACTGGCCGGGCGGCTGGACGCGGCCGGTATGCGCGTGGCCATCATCGAGCGTCACCTGGTGGGCGGCACCTGCGTCAACACCGGCTGCAAGCCGACCAAGACGCTGGTGGCCAGCGCGTATGCCGCGCAGATGGCGCGGCGTGGCGCTGAGTACGGCTTCAGCGCCGGCCCGGTCAGCGTGGATATGGCCGTGGTCGAGGCCCGCGCCCGCAAAGTGATCATGGATTCGCGCAAGGGCAATGAAGACTGGCTTGCCGGGATGGCCAACGTGGAGCTGATCCGTGGCCACGCCCGCTTCGATGGGCCCGGCGCCATCGTGGTCAACGGCGAGCGGCTTACCGCGCCGCGGATCTTCATCAACGTGGGCGGGCGTGCAGCGGTGCCGGAGATGCCCGGCCTGCAGGACGTTCCGTACCTGACCAACAGCAGCATCGTGGCGCTGGATGCCCTGCCCGCCCATCTGGTGGTGGTGGGCGGCAGCTACATCGGGCTGGAGTTCGCACAGATGTACCGGCGCTTCGGCGCGCAGGTGACGATCATCGAGCGGGGTGATCGCTTGATCGCGCGCGAGGACGCCGATGTATCGGAGGCGGTACGCGGCATCCTGGAGGATGAGGGCATCGAAATTCACACCGGCGCGGACAGGGTCGCGTTCGAGCGCGTGGAAGAAGACATCGCCGTTTCCTTCCAGGCCGGCGGCAAGGACGCGCGCGTGGTTGGCAGCCACGTCCTGATGGCCATCGGGCGCCGGCCCAATACGGACGATCTGGGCGTGGACACCGCCGGCATCGAGCGCGACGAACGTGGGTACATCACGGTGGATGACCATCTGCAGACCTCTGCCCCCGGTGTCTGGGCGCTGGGTGACTGCAACGGCCGTGGGGCGTTCACCCATACCGCCTACAACGACTTCGAGATCGTCGCCGCCAACCTGCTGGATGGCGAGGACCGCCGGGTCAGCAGCCGGGTGCCCGGCTACGCGCTGTACATCGACCCGCCGCTGGGCCGGGCGGGCATGTCCGAGGCCGAGGCGATGAAGTCCGGCCGCCCCCTGCTGTTTTCCAAGCGACCCATGACCCGCGTCGGCCGTGCGGTGGAAAAGGGGGAGTCCAAGGGCTTCATGAAGGTGGTGGCCGATGCCGAAACACGGCGGATCCTGGGCGCGGCGATCCTTGGCACTGGCGGCGATGAGGCCATCCACGGCATCCTCGACATGATCAGTGCCGACCGGCCGCTGGATGAGCTGCGCTGGGCGGTGCCGATCCACCCCACGGTTTCCGAATTGATTCCCACGCTGCTGGTCGATCTTGCGCCGGCACCTGACCGAGGATGATCTGGATGCGTACTGCTGCGACCGTCTCGCTGTGCCTGGGGTTGTGCACCGCCCTGCTCCTTCCGCCGAGCTGGGCCAAGGCCCCGGTAACGCCGGAAACCCACAGCGAAACGGGCACGCTGCAGGGCGCCCCCTGGCGCATCGACGTGCCGGCCCACTGGAACGGCGAACTGGTGATGTACGCCCATGGCTTCGAGCCGGTCGGGACGCCGCGCCCGGACCCCTGGCCGGGCAACCCGTGGAGCGAGGCGCTGGTCAAGGCCGGCTATGCGGTGGCGCAGAGTGGGTACGCCGACCAGGGCTGGGCCGTGCGCGGGGCCATCGATGACCTTGAGCGGCTGCGCGCGCAGTTCGTGGCCCGCCATCCAGACACGAAACGCAGCTGGATCCTGGGCTTTTCGATGGGGGGCGCGGTGGCGATCGGTACGTTGGAGCGGATGCCGGAGCACTACAGCGGTGGCATTTCGATGTGCGGCGCCAACCTGCCCGGCGATGTGCTGGCCGCCGAAGTGCTCACCTCGCTGGTGGCGTTCGAGTACTTCTTCCCTGGCGCCAAAGGCCTGCCCGAGGGTGGGTTGAGCTCGCCTGCCACTGCGACGTTGCCGCAGGGGGAGATGGTCGACGCCATCACCGCTGCCGTGCAGTCCCGCCCGGAGGCAGCCGCAGTACTGGCAAAACGCCTGGAGCTGAAGGTGGATGAGCTGGCTGGCACCGTCAGCCTGCATGCCCTGGTGTTCCAGCAGCTGGTCAAGATCAGCGGCGGCATTCCAGTCAGCAACAAGGACACGGTATATGCCGGCTTTGGCGACGACAAAGCGTTCAACGCCGGCGTCCGGCGCATTGCCGCGGATCCCGAGGCAAACGCGAAGCTTGACCGCGACCTGCGCCTGACCGGTGCGCTGCGCCGGCCGCTGCTGCTGCAGTACAACCTCCACGACCCTTCCGTGACGCCCCGCTTCGAGCCGGTCTACCCGGCACTTGCCGCCAAGGCTGGCGCGACGCCCCAGCCAAGGACGCTACCGCCCAGCGGCGAAGGACATTGCGCGTTTACGCCCGAACAGATTGTGGAAGCGGTGTCGATCCAAAGCCGCTCGTTGCCGGCGCGCCCCACTGGCGAAGCGCGGCGCCCCTGAGCGACTGCTGGCCGCAACCGGACGGGCAGCGCAGCACGCGTGCGGCCGAGGTGCTGACGAAGCCCTCGCCTTCCTGCGCCTTGAACACCACCTCGCACGACAGGCAGCGCGCCACCATCGAGTACAGGTGCACGATGCGCCCGCTGCACGGGTCCTGAAGCGCGTTCACATCCAGTAGTTCGAACTGGCAGCTGTCCGGCAGCGGGCGGCGCGGGAGCGGAAGGGGCATGGAGGTCTGCAGGTTCACGCTATGGGCGCCGTCGGTGGAATGGCAGTCACTGTAGGCAGCGCGGTGTGGAGCGCGCGTGCAGCCGGGATGCAGTGCGCGCGAAAGGCGTGCCGGTATTACGCCTCGCCCAATGCGCCCTTGCCAGCAGGGGTCAGGTCGATATCGCTGTCTTCGGCCTGCACCGCCAGACCTTCGGCGACGGCCCAAGTCGCATCGTCGGCTGACACAGGATCGGTCGCCTCGATGGCCCGAAGAATGGCAAGTTGCTTGTCGGTCAGTGGCATGGTCGGCGTTCCGTAAGGGGGTGAGCCGACTCTACTTCGGGTAGAGCAACGTGACCGTGAACCGGACCCCCCAGTCCGGCCCGCCACGTGGGCCATCCAGGTAGGCGCGCACGCCGCCCTGGTAGCTGATCATCTGGCTGCCCAGTTTGCTCACCTTGGAGTACTGGATGTTGAGCGGCACGGTCCACTGGCTGGCCTTCCAGTCGTAGGTGGACTCGATGTTGAAGGCCAGCGTGCGGCCGCCCGGGAAGGCCTTGGCCAGGAACGGCTGGACAAAGGTGTTGCTGATGTCGCGCCGGCGCGAGCCGCTGCCGGCGATGTCCGAGATGTGGTTCACCAGCGCGCCCACGGTCCAGCTCTTGTCCTGCTTGAGCAGCACGAAGGTGGGACCGGCACCCCAGGTATCGGCGCCCAGGTCATCGGTACCGGTTGGCAGCAGCAGCGCTGGCCCGATGCCCCAGACCACGCCGGAAGGGCCGGTTTCCTTCGGCGAGAAGAAGAAGCTTTGGGTCACGTCGCCCAGGCCGGCCTGGTCGGTACCGGGAATCACGTCCTTCTGGTAGGCCACCGGCAGGATGGTGCGCGAGATGACATTCCATTCTTCGGAGATGGCAAACGGCGCCACCGGCTGGATGTTGAGCGTATGCCGATAACCGCCATTGGCGTAGCCGTCGTCGTAGTTGTACTGAAACGGGACGCTGATCAGTGCCGCGACGGGGTTGGACAGTTTCTTGGCCAGGGCATCGGCATCCTGCGCCCACGCCGGTTGGCACAGTCCTGCCAGCGCTGCCGCCAGGAACAGCGACACAAAACCATGGCGCCGGCGCAGCGGGCGGGTGCAACGTGGTGAAACAGGCATGGCAAACCCCCAACAGCAACAAGGTGATGGAAGTGCGCTGGCGCACCTGCTCGTAACCGAGCAACCCCGCCGCGAACAGGGCGAACGGGAACAGCATCCGCAGTGCGCGAACGTGCGTTTGAGGATGGCCGATGGCCCCCGGATCTGCTTCGGTACTTCTACCGACCCCCGCCCAGTGATTGATGCATGCCGGCACTGGCACCGGCACCCCGCCCCCACTATCGTAGGCGCCTTTCCTGCCCGGCTCCGCGCACTGATGCACTCCGCCCTTGCCCACCCTGCCGCGTGCGAGAACTGCAGCACCCCGCTGCAGGGCGATTTCTGCCATGAATGCGGCCAGTCCGCCCACAGCCCGGTGCGCAGTTTCGGGCACGCGGTGGAAGAGGTGTTCGAATCGTTCTGGCACCTGGACGGGCGCATCTTCCGCACCCTGCACCAGTTGCTGCTGCCCGGCCGCCTGGCGGCCGCCTACCTGGCCGGGCACCGTACCCGCTACATCCCGCCGATCCGCCTGTTCGTGATCCTGAGCGTGCTGACCTTCTTCGTGGCGCGGCTGGCGGTGCATGTGGACGCAGGTGCCCTGGTAAGCCAGACGCCCCGCCCGCCGGAAGTGCCGGGTGCGTTCCGTGATGCCACCACCCACGACGAGGTCCAGCAGGTCCGCCGCGCGCTGCTGGCGCCGTTGCAGCAATCGCGTGAGGCGATGCCCGAGTCCCTTCGCGCGCCGATCGACAGTGCCATTGCCAAGGTGGACAGGCAGGCCGCAAAGCGCGAGCGCGAACTGAAGGAGCATCCACCGGTCGCGTCCGCGCGCAAGCCCGTCGCGGCCAAACCGTTCACCGTGCAGGACATGGCGACACAGAAGTCAGACCCGGTCGAGATCGGTTTCCTGCCCGGGTTCGCCAACCGCTGGCTGACCGGCCAAGCCGAGATCATCCGCAAGAACCTGCCCCGCATCAGCGAACGGCCGCAGCTGCTGGTCAACGCGTTCTTCGGCTCGGTGCCTTCGGCGCTGTTCGTGCTGGTGCCGTTGTTTGCCGTGCTGCTGAAGGTGTTCTACCTGGGCAGTGGAAGGCTGTACCTGGAGCACCTGGTGGTGGCGTTGTACAGCCATGCGTTCCTGTGCGTGGCACTGCTGGGCATCCTGCTGCTGTCGATGCTGGGTGGGCAGCTTGCCGCCGTGCCTGGCGCGGGGGTTGTCATCGGCCTGCTGATCACGGCGCTGCTGCTGTGGATGCCGCTGTATCTCTGGCTCATGCAACGGCGGGTGTACGCACAATCCCGGCTGGTGACCACGCTCAAGTTCGTCGGGCTGGGATGGCTGTACTTCACCGTGGTCACCACCGCGACCGTCATTCTCGCCATTGCCAGCCTTGCCCGGGTCTGATCCGGGCTAAGTAGTTTTACCCAGCCGGCCTGCACCTATTTCGGTGGAGTGCGGATGAGCGCGCCGTCATGCTCTCCGCATCCCTTGCCGCAGGAGGCGAACGATATGGCCATGCCCCGTAACCAGACGCGATCACCGTTCCTTGCCGGCCTCCACCTGGCTGCCCTGTTGATCAGCTTCTGCGCGCTGGTCGCCTGCGGCAAGCGCGAACCGGAAAGCGCCGCCCCAGCGCCCGACCCTGCCTCGGCAGCGCAGCCCGCCGCCCCGGCCGCGGCTGATGCCACCCGCGTCAGCGAGCTGCGCGCGACCGCCAAGGATGCCTACATCTGGGGCTACCCGATCGTGGAAGGCTACAAATCCATGTACCAGCAGGCCGTGGATGCCAAGGGTGCGAACTTCCACGCCGGCTTCAACCAGATCGGCAACGTCGCCCAGGTGGCCACCCCGAAGGACACCTCGATCATCACGCCCAACTCGGACACGCCGTATTCGTTCCTGTGGATGGACCTGCGCGCCGAACCGCTGGTCATCAGCGTGCCGGCGATCGATGCCAAGCGCTACTTCTCCGTGCAGCTGATCGACCTGTATACCTACAACTTCGCCTACATCAACCGCGCCGCGACCGACGGCAAGGCCAGCGTGTTCCTGGTCGCCGGGCCGGACTGGAAGGGCGAAACACCCAAGGGCGTGCGCGAAGTGTTCCGCGCCGAAACCCAGCTGGCCTATGGCCTGTTCCGCACCCAGTTGTTTTCGCCGTCGGACCTGGACAACGTCAAGCGCCTGCAGGCGCAGTACAAGGTGCAGCCGCTGAGCGCGTTCCTGGGCACGCCGGCACCGCCGCCGGCCCCGCCGATCACCTTCCCGCCGTATGACCCGGAACAGGCCAATGGCCTGGGCTTCTTCTCCTACCTCAACTTCCTGCTGCAGTTCGCGCCCACCGTGGACAGCGAAGCCGCGCTTCGCCAACGGTTCGCGGGAATCGGCATTGAGGCAGGCAAGCCCTTCGATGCAGCCGCGCTGCCGCCGGCCGACCGCGAGGCCATCACCGCAGGCATCGCAGATGCCAACCAGGCACTGGAACAGTTCATCGCCACCGAAATAAACACCGAGAAGGTCTCGAGTGCGGATATGTTCGGCACCCGCGCGGCGCTGAAGGACAACTACCTGTACCGTTTTGCCGGCGCCAAGCTGGGCATCTACGGCAACTCCGCTTCAGAGGCCGACTACCAGAGTTACTTCGTGGATGCGCAGGGCAGGCCCGCCGATGGAAGCCAGCACGACTACGTGCTGCGCTTCGCCAAGGACCAGCTGCCGCCGACCAACGCGTTCTGGTCGGTCACCCTGTACGACGGCAAGAGCAAGCTGCTGGTGGACAACCCGCTGGACCGCTACCTGATCAACTCGGCCATGCTGCCCACGCTCAAGCGGGATGCCGATGGCGGCCTGACCCTGTACATCCAGCAGGCGTCGCCCGGCAAGGACAAGGAATCCAACTGGCTGCCGGCGCCGGCCGGACCGTTCTACGTGATCCTGCGCAACTACAGCCCTGGCCAGGCCGTGCTGGACCGCAGCTGGCAGAAACCGGCATTGACGCCGGTTGAGCGCAAGGCCGATTAAGTCCCGGTCAGTGCAATGGCGGGCATCGTCCGGTTGGCATGCCGCCAGCCGGCCGACAGCTGCAGCTGCTGCACCATGTGGCCAAGGAACGCACGGACCCGGGGTGCGACCTGCTTCCCGGGGGCGTACACGGCACTCAATGGCGAAGTCGCCAGCGCGCAGTTGGGCAGCACTTCTTTCAGGCGCCCTGCGTCGAGGTCATCGGCCACGTCCCAGATCGACTTGCGGGCGATGCCGGCGCCCTGCACCGCCAGTATCTGCGCCGCCTCGCCATCGTCGCAGAGCGTACTGGCGTCCAATGGAAACGCGATGGTGCCGCCGGGCTGCGCGAACACCCATTGCGATACCGGCGGGCTGCCCGAAGCGATCAGATCGTGGCCGTGCAGGTCGTCGATGCTCGACGGCGTGCCACGCCGTTGCAGGTAGTCCGGTGAGGCGCAGAGGATGCGCCGGTTCGGCGCCAGCTCGCGCGCCACCAGGCGGGAATCGTCCAGCGCGCCATAGCGCAGCGCCAGCTCCACGCCTTCGCCGACCAGGTCCACCAGCTCATCGCGCAGCGACAGGTGCACGCGCACCCCGGGATGCGCCTGCTGGAAGCTGCGCACCGCCGGCACCACATGACGGCGTCCGAATCCATTGGGCGCGGTGAGCTTGAGCACGCCGGCCACCACGTCCTGGCGCTGCTCCAGCGCCGCCTCGGCCGCTTCCACCGCATCCAGCACGCGGCGGCAGTGCAGGTGGAACAGGCTGCCCTCATCGGTGAGCGAGGCGCGTCGCGTGCTGCGGTTCAACAGCCGCACCTGCACGCGACGCTCCAGTGCGGTGAGCCGCTTGCTGACCACGGCTAGCGAGATGCCCAGGTCGCGCGCGGCGGCGGACAGGCTGCCGCCATGCACGATGCGGTCGAAGGTGCGCAGCTCGTTGAGGTCGTCGATCACGCCGATGTTTCCAGTTTGGCAAGAGTTCCTTTCCCATATTGCCATTACGGAAACAGTCGCACATCCACACAATGGTCTCATTCATGCCAGCCGCGGAAGGGCCGGCCGCATTCGGCGAGCACGCTGCCGCGACAGGACCCGCGCCATGCTCAGCCACAGCCACCCGCCAGGTAGCCACACAATGAAAGATGATGCCGACCAGAACCGGCCGACGCTGACCCGTCGCCGCTTCTTCCAGGGTCTTACCCTGCTCCCCGTCGCCGCCGCCCTGCCCGGCTGCGCCCCCGGCACCCCCACCGGGACCGGCACCCCGGCTACCCCGGCCGCCAAGGACTACACCCCCGAATTCTTCAACGCGGCCGAGTGGGCGTTCATCACCGCCGCCTGCGACCGCTTGATCCCCTCCGATGAAACCGGCCCCGGCGCGGTGGAATCGGGCGTACCCGAGTTCCTCGACCGCCACATGCAGACCCCCTACGCGGCCGGCGCCATCTGGTACATGCAGGGCCCCTTCCTGGAAGCGCCCAGCGAGTTCGGCTACCAGGGCAAGCTGGCCCTGCGTGACATCCTGAAGGTCGGCATTGATGCCTTCGATGCGCACTGCCGCAGCCAGTTCGATGGCAAGACCTTCGCCCAGCTGAGCCACGAACAGCAGGAAACCCTGCTCAAGGCGGCCGAGGGCGGCAAGCTGGAGTTGGAGGCGATCTCCAGCAAGCTGTTCTTCTCCAACCTGCTGGGCGAAGTGAAGAACGGCTACTTCGCTGATCCGAAGTACGGCGCCAACAAGGATATGGCCGCCTGGAAAATGATCGGTTACCCAGGCATGCGCGCGGACTACATAGACTGGATCAGCGTCCGCGACAAGGCCTACCCCCTGCCGCCGGTGGATCTGTCCGGGCGGAGGGGCTGAGGCATGGCAATCACGAAACCGAAAGTGGATGCGGTCATCGTCGGCATGGGCTGGACCGGGGCGATCCTGGCCAAGGAACTCACCGATGCCGGCCTGCACGTGGTGGCGCTGGAACGCGGTGGCGACCGCGATACCCAGCCTGATTTCGCCTACCCGAAGGTGGTGGACGAGCTGGAAGGCTCGGTACACCGCAAGTACCTGCAGAGCCTGAACCAGGAAACGGTGACAGTGCGGCACACCTTGGCCGATACCGCCGTGCCCTACCGGCAGATGGGCTCGTTCAAGCCCGGCACCGGCGTGGGCGGCGCGGGCAGCCACTGGTCCGGCGCGCACTTCCGGCCGCTGCCGGAAGACCTGATCCTGCGCACCAACGTGGAAGAGCGCTACGGCAAGAACTTCATCCCGGCGGACATGACCATCCAGGATTTCCCGGTCACCTACGCCGAACTGGAGCCGCATCTGAACATGTTCGAGCTGGTGTGCGGCACCTCCGGCAAGGCCGGCGTGATCAACGGCGTGGTGCAGCAAGGCGGCAATCCGTTCGAAGGCTCACGCTCGGGCGAGTATCCGCTCGGCCCGAACCCGAACTACCTCGGCGGCGAGCAGTTCTACAAGGCGGCCAAGGAAATGGGCTGGCACCCCTACCCGATTCCGGCTTCCAATGCCTCCGGGCCGTATGTGAACCCGTACGGCTGCCAGCTGGGCCCGTGCAATGCGTGTGGTTTCTGCAGCGACTACGGCTGCCTCAACTACTCCAAGGCCAGCCCGAACGCCTGCATCCTGCCGGTACTGCGCCAGCGCCCGAAGTTCGAGCTGCGCACGCATTCGCAGGTGCTGCGGGTGAACCTGGACAGCACCAAGGCCAAGGCCACCGGCGTGACCTACCTGGATGCGCAGGGCCGTGAAGTGGAGCAGCCGGCCGATATGGTGCTGCTGTGCGCGTTCCAGCTCTACAACGTGCACCTGATGCTGGTCTCCGGCATCGGTGAAGCCTACGACCCGCAGACCAACACCGGCACCGTGGGGCGCAACTACTCCTACCAGAACCTCAACCGGGTGGTGCTGTTCTTCGACAAGGACGTGCAGGCCAACGGTTTCATCGGCATCGGGGGCGCGGGCACCACCATGGACGACCTCAACGGCAACCAGCTGGACAACGCAAAGGCCGGCTTCGTCGGCGGCGGCCTGGTCTGGGCGCGCCAGCCCGGCGCCGGCCCGGTGCGCGGCATCAACGTGCCCTCCGGCACCCCGAACTGGGGCGCGGCATGGAAGAAGGCCGCGGCCGACAACTTCCGCCACAACTTCTATTACGAGGTGCAGGGTGCGTGCATGTCCTACCGGCAGCACTACCTGAGCCTGGACCCGAACTACAAGGACTCCTTCGGCCGCCCGCTGCTGCGCATGACCTTCGATTGGCACCCCAACGAGATCAAGGCATCGCAGTTCTTCGTGGACCAGGCCATGCAGATGAGCCGCACGCTCAATCCGCTGTCGATGAGTGGTGACGCCAAGAAGAACGGCGAGCACTACAACATCACCAAGTACCAGAGCACGCACACCTGCGGCGGCGCGATCATGGGCGCAGACCCGAAGACCTCGGCGTTGAACCGCTACCTGCAGAGCTGGGACGTGCCGAATGTGTTCGTGATCGGCGCCAACGCCTTCCCGCAGAACAACGGCTACAACCCCACCGGTCTGGTAGGCGGGCTGGCGTACTGGGCGGCCAAGGCCATCCGCGAGAAGTACCTGCCCGATCCGGGCCCCCTGGTCCAGGCTTGAGGAGGCGCGCATGAAAAAGCTTCTTCTCTGGATCGTGGTGATCGGCCTGGTCGTGCTGCTGGCCGCGCTGGCCTATGCCTACATTCCCACCAAAACCCGGGTACTGGCAGACGGGCCGACCGCCGATGCGGCGCTGATCGAGCGCGGGCGCTACCTGGCCGCGGCCGGTGACTGCACCGCCTGCCACACCAAGCCGGGCGGCAAGCCGTTTGCCGGCGGGCTGCCGGTGGCCTCGCCGCTGGGCAACATCTACAGCACCAACATCACCCCGGACAAGGAAACCGGCATCGGCGCGTACTCGCTGGACGACTTCGACCGCGCGGTGCGGCACGGCATCGCCCCCGACGGCCGCACGCTGTACCCGGCCATGCCGTACCCCTCCTACGCGCGCATCACCGATGACGATGTACGGGCGCTGCACGCCTACTTCCTGCACGGCGATATCGCGCCGGTACATCAGGAAAACCGGGGCGTGGACATCACCTGGCCGTTGTCGATGCGCTGGCCGCTGGCGATCTGGCGCAAGACCTTCGCCCCCGACGCGGAAGCGGTGGCATTTGATCCGAGCCACTACAGCGACCCGCAGCTAGCACGCGGTGCCTACCTGGTACAGGGCCTGGGCCACTGCGGCAGCTGCCACACGCCGCGTGGCTTCGCGCTGCAGGAAAAGGCACTGGACGAATCGGGCACGGCGTATCTCTCCGGCGGCCAGGTGATTGACGGCTGGAACGCGGTGAACCTGCGCGGCAACGCGGCCGATGGCCTGGGCCGCTGGTCCGAGCAGGACATCGTGGACACCCTGCGCACCGCCCGCAATGCGCACAGCGCGGTGGTGGGCACGCCGATGGCCGACGTGGTCCGGCACAGCACGCAGAAGCTCACCGACGAGGACCTGAAGGCGATCGCCGTGTACCTGAAGCAGTTGCCGGCCAGTGCGCATGATCCTTCTGCGTACACCACCAGCGATGCCACCGCGCGCAAGCTGCAGACCGGCATCAACGACAGCCGCGGCGCCGAGCTTTTCGTCGACAACTGCGCGGCCTGCCACCGGACCGATGCCAAGGGCTACACGGATGTGTTCCCGGCCATCGCCGGCAACCCGACCGTGCTGGCCGATGACCCGACCTCGGTGATCCGCCTGCTGCTGGCCGGCAGCGAACTGCCCTCCACCGCCGTGCGTCCGTCCAACCTGGGCATGCCCGGGTTCGCCGAACGCCTGTCGGACACCGAGATCGCGCAGTTGGCCACCTTCATCCGCCAGGACTTCGGCAACAAGGCCGGCGCGGTAACGGCTGACCAGGCCAAAAAGGTCCGCCAGCACCTGCAGGACGAGGCCAAGGCGGCCAAGGCCGCGCACGACCCAACCGCGGCCCGGGGCGGCGAAGACGCGGAATGACCCGGCGGTTCAGGCCCCGCCTGCACGAAACCCCCGGATCGGGGAGAATAGCGGCCCTCCGAGCGCCCCTGCCCTGCAACGGCAGGGGCCGCTCCCCCGCGGTTGACGGCCTTGCC
This sequence comes from Stenotrophomonas sp. CFBP8994, assembly GCF_034044835.1. NCBI lineage: Bacteria > Pseudomonadati > Pseudomonadota > Gammaproteobacteria > Lysobacterales > Lysobacteraceae > Stenotrophomonas > Stenotrophomonas sp. CFBP8994. The sequence goes on from NZ_JAXCWT010000006.1 coordinate 101,245, forward strand.
GGCCGCCCTCCCGCCGCTACCTCCGGATCCAACGTGAACGCCATCGCTTCTTCTCCCGCCGACGCCCTGCCCCAGGACGAGCTGCCCCTGACCGACCGCCTGCGCGCCGCGCTGGACCTGCTGGAGGCGATCGAGGCCGACCGCGCCGTGCTGGACACGCTGCCGGAAGACGACCGCGTGCGTTTCCACCAGGTCGTGGCCAAGGTCTACCACCCAGAACCCAAGGCACGCCGGGCGATGCTCAAGCAGCAGGCCAAGGTTCGCCACCAGGAAAAGGTCCGCAAGGCCGAAGCGCTGCTGGAACAGACCGGCATCCGCGCCCTGCGCCGCAAGCCGGTGTTCAGCACGCCGAACTACTTCCCGCCGCACAAGGCCGGCCTGCACGACGCGCACAACGGTGAGAACGCAGAAGCCACGCCGGAGCCGGTGCATTCGCCGGAACTGCGCCACTGCTATGTGTGCAAGCAGAAGTTCACCCAGCTGCACCACTTCTACGACCAGATGTGCCCGGCCTGCGCCGAGCTGAATTTCATCAAGCGCACCGAAACCGCCGACCTGCGCGGCCGCGTGGCGCTGCTCACCGGCGGCCGGGTCAAGATCGGCTACCAGGCGGGCCTGAAGCTGCTGCGCGCCGGCGCCGAGTTGATCGTGACCACGCGCTTCCCGCGCGATTCGGCGGCACGTTATGCCGAAGAGCCCGACTTCGCCGAATGGGGCCACCGCCTGCAGGTGTACGGCCTGGACCTGCGCCACACCCCCAGCGTGGAAGCGTTCTGCAACGAACTGCTGGCCACCCGTACGCGGCTGGACTTCATCATCAACAACGCCTGCCAGACCGTGCGCCGCCCGCCGCAGTTCTACGCGCACATGATGGCCGGCGAAACCGCCGCCCTGCACGACCTGCCGGAAACGATCCGCAAGCTGGTGGGCCAGTACGAAGGGCTGCGCAGCCCCGAGATGCTGGGCCTGGGTTCGGATGCCAACGTGCCGTCGCTGCAGGAGCAGGCGCTGGTGGGGGCCGATGGCCTGACCCGCGCCGCCGAACTCTCGCAGGTGCCGTTGCTGGCCGACGAACTGCTGGGCCAGCAGCACCTGTTCCCCGAAGGCCGGCTGGACCAGGACCTGCAGCAGGTCGACCTGCGTGGGCGCAATTCGTGGCGCCTGCTGATGGCCGAAGTGCCGTCGGTGGAGCTGCTGGAAACCCAGCTGGTCAACGCCATCGCACCCTTCATCATCAACGCGCGCCTGAAGCCGCTGATGCTGCGTTCGCCCGAGCGCGACAAGCACATCGTCAACGTGTCGGCGATGGAGGGGCAGTTCTACCGCAACTTCAAGACCACCCGCCACCCGCACACCAACATGGCCAAGGCCGCGTTGAACATGATGACGCGCACCTCGGCGGCCGATTACCAGAACGACGGCATCCACATGAATTCCGTGGATACCGGCTGGGTGACCGATGAGGATCCGGCAGAGATCGCCGCGCGCAAGGTGGAGGAAGAACGCTTCCACCCGCCGCTGGACATCGTTGATGGCGCCGCGCGCATCGTCGACCCGATCATCCACGGCTTCAACACGGGTGAGCACGTGTGGGGCCAGTTCCTGAAGGACTACGCGCCCACCGATTGGTGATGCAGTACCCCGTGGTGACCGCGGAAAGTCCGCGAGCGCGGTAGCGCCGGCCGTTGGCCGGCCCAAGACGAACTTCATCGCCCGATGCAGATCCCCCGCAGGCCGGCCAACGGCCGGCGCTACCCGTACGTGTCCGAATGTGTCACATGCGAATGATTCGTGATAGCATTGTGAACGATTTCAGAAGCACCACACGGATGTCCCAGCCATCGCCAGCGGACCCTCTTTTCCAGGAGTTTGCTCGATGCACGTTGCACCCCCCACGCTTGCCCCTTCGCTGGCCGCCCTGACCGCGGCCATTGCCTTGGCCCTGTCCGCACAGGTACACGCCCACGGCGACGCCGCGACCGACGCCAGAGACCTCGACACCGTCGTGGTCACCGCCACCGGTGCCCAGCAGTGGATCAAGGACGCCCCGGCCAGCATCAGCGTGATCACCCGCCAGGAAATCGAGCGCAAGCCGGTGACCAGCATCGGCCAACTGCTCAGCACGGTGCCGGGCGTGACCGGTGGCTACGCGCTGTCTGGTGCGCAGTCGAAGATCCGCCTGCGTGGCCTGCCCGAGCAGTACACCCTGATCCTGATCGACGGCCGCCGCCAGGGCAATTCCTCCGGCGTGAACTACCGCGATGACCTGGGCCCGCAGGATCTGAACTGGCTGTCGCCGGACATGATCGAACGCATCGAAGTGGTGCGTGGCCCGATGTCGTCGCTGTACGGCTCCGACGCCATGGGCGGGGTGATCAACATCATCACCCGCAAGATCGCCCCGGAATGGGGTGGCTCGGTCACCTTCAACTACAGCAAGCCCGATTCGTCCACGCGCGGAAACACCACCCAGATGGGCGCGCTGTTCAGCGGCCCGCTCACGGAAAACCTGGGCCTGCGCATCGGCGCCAACGTGACCGATCGCGAATCCGATCGTGGCCGTGGCCAGACCCCGGGCACCAAGGGCGAGAACGCCAACGCGCTGCTCAACTGGGCGATCAACGGCGACCACACCGTGGGCTTCGAAGCCATCCATGGCGTGCAGCGCAACAGTGGGGGCGGCGATGTCGGCGCATGGGGCCTGTCCAAGCTGGTGCATACCGGCTACGTCGTGACCCATGACGGCCGCTATGGCGATGCCAGCACCTCGAAATCCACCCTGACCCAGAACGATTACGAGGACAAGGGCAGCCCGGTGGGCAACCACGCCAAGGAAACCGTGTTCGATACCGCCTTCGCCACCGGTTTCCACCTGGGCTTCGAGCACCGCTTGAACGTGGGTGGCCAGTGGAAGCGCGAAGAACTGCAGAACACCGACACCATCGGCACCGTGCCGGTGACCTGGAGCGGCAGCGGTCGGATCAGCCCGACCAACGAGGCCGATTCGTGGGCGCTGTTCGCCGAAGACCACATCACCCTGCATGAGCGCTTCACGCTCACCCTGGGCCTGCGCTGGGACAACACCGAAAACTATGACGACAACCTGAGCCCGCGCATCTACGGCGTGTGGCACCCGTCCGATGACTGGACCGTGCGCGGTGGCGTATCGCAGGGCTTCCGTGCGCCGAACCTGAAGCAGGGCAGCGCCGGTGCCGCCACCCAGTCCGGCGGCAACGGCTGCCGCAGCCTCACCGTCGAAGGCTGGACCAACCGCTCGGTCAGCGCCGATGGCACCACCGGCTGCTACATGGCCGGCAACCCGAATCTGGAACCGGAAACCAGCACCAACTACGAGCTGGGCGTCGGCTTCGACCGCGGCGGCTGGTCGGCCTCGGCCACTTACTTCCTCACCGATTTCGACGACAAGATCGAGCAGGTGCCGCTGCGTGAGATTGCCGGCTACGACTCCAGCTTCGTCAACGGTTTCTGGTGGACCGTTGCGCAGAACATCCAGAAGGCGCGCACCCGCGGCGTGGAAGCCAGCCTCACCGTGCCCCTGCACGAGCGCCTGAGCTGGACCACCAACGCCACCCGCATGCTGGAATCGAAGAACCGCACCACCGGCGCGAGCCTGCTGGTGGTGCCGAAGATCACCGCCAACACCTCACTGGACTGGCAGGTGACCGAGGCGTGGTCATTGAACCTGAGCGCGCAGCACATCGGCGAACAGCTGGTCTCCAGCACCAGCTCCACGTTCGCCAAGGCCTACACCACGTGGGACCTGGTGACCGGGTTCAACGTAAACGAGAACCTGACCCTGCGCGCAGGCGTGCTGAACGCCGGCGACGTCTCCACCATCGACGAAGGCAACAACTACGACGGCGGTGCGCGCACCTTCTTCGTCGGCGCTACTGCGCGGTTCTGATCCATCAGAGCTTCATGTTGAAGGCGATATGGAGCGAACGCCCCGCAGCCGGTGAGAACATCGGCTGCGGTTGCTCCCAGAAGAAGCTGTCGTACCACGCATAGTCGTACTTCCGGTCGGTGGCGTTCTTCATCTGCACATCCACGCTCCAGCGGGGGTTGATGTCATAGCGGGCACTCAGGTCGAGCACGGCAAAGCCGCCGTACTTGCCGGCCACGTTGCGCTCTTCGAGGTAGTAATCGCCCTGCGCCCTGCCCTGCAGCCCAAACTGCAGTGCTTCGGTAGCCTGGTAATCCAGGCCGATGTTGCTGATGTAACGTGGGGTGGCGGCGACTTCGCGGCCCTCCAGCGACACGCTGGCATCGCGACCATCGCGCTCGATCTTCGCCTCCTGGTACGCGTGGGACGCCCACACCGTCCACTTCTCGCCCACCTGCGCGCTGATCTGCGCATCCACGCCACGGCGGCGGGTCTTGCCCAGGGTCACGGTGGTGCCGGTGGCGGGCATGTTGGAGACCTCGTTGGCCGCATCCTGCTGCCATACCGCGATGCGCGCCTGGCTGCCGGCGAACGGGCTGAACTTCATGCCCAGCTCCATGCCGGTGTTGGTGGACGGGCTCATGGCGCCCTGCCCCGGCGTGAGGTAAGCCGGCGCCGTGGAGCCGGTCAGCACCTGGAAGGTCCGGCCCCAGTTGGCGTAGACATTGGTGCTGTCGGTGAAGGCATAGACCACGCTCAGCTTGGGCTGCTCGATGGTGCCGTAGCGCTGCAGCGGGCCGGTGATGCCGCCCGGCAGGCGGGTGTCACCATCAAAACGGTCCACCCGGTAGGCCGGCACGATCTTCAGCGCCTCGATGGGCTGGTAGATCCCCTGCACATACGCGCCGTAGTTGTCGAAGGTGTGGCGGTCGTTGTTCTGCACGCGTGCCGGGGCGACGCTGAAATCGGTGGGCTCGGCATAGCTGAAACGCTCGCGGATGTAGCCGTTGTCCTGGTGCTCGACATTTACCCCGGCTTCCAGCGTAAGCGTGGCGCCGGGCTGCCAGGTCAGCGTGGTGAGCATGCCCGTCTGCTTTTCGTCCCACACGCGGCGTTGGCGCGGCGCATTGCCGGTGGGCAGGTCGCTGAAGGTCACCCGGCGATCGTCTTCGTAGCGGTTGTAGTAGAGCTTGCTGCCCAGGAACAGGGTGTCGGCCAGCTTGAGGTCCATGTGCACGCCGATCTGGCGCATGTCGCGGTCGTCGCCATCGTTGGCGTTTCGCAACTGTGAGCCGCGGCGGTCAGTCCGCAGTTCTTCAGCCGTCATGAAGCCCGGCTCCTCGGCTTCGTGGTGGTAGGCGCGTGCGGTGAGGCCAATGCGCATGCCGTCGTCCAGGTCACCGTAGAACCACTTGCCGCCGATGGCGTACTTGCGTGAGCTGTCATGGTCACGGTACCCGTCCGACGCCTGGGTGCCGATGAAGTAGTTCTGCGCAAACCCGTTGCTCTCACGGCCGATGGCCAACTGCGCATCGCGGGTGTTGTAGCTGCCGTAGCCGAACCGGCCATCTGTGTAGTTGCCGCCCTGGCGCGTGCCGAAGTTCACGTTGCCGCCAATGTTGTGCAGGCCATAACGCGGGTCGTTGGTGCCACGCACCACTTCGATGAAACTGATTTCCAGCGGGAACAGCATGTCGATGAAGCGCTGGTTGCCGCTGTTGACGTTGCTGGGCACGCCATCGATCAGCGTCTTGATCGCATTGAGGTAGCCCTCGCCATTGAAGGCGCGGAAGCTGACCTTGCCCGATTCGGCGCCCTGGCGGGTTTCGGTGAGCTGGATGCCGGGCATCTGGCCGAGCAGTTCCCAGCTGTGCGAGACGTTCTTGTCTTCGATCTGGTCGGCGCCAAGCACGTCCACGGAGGTCAGCACCTGGTGGGCGGTGAGCTGGCCTTCGGTGTGCTGGTGCACGTCGACCTTGCCGAGGGTGAGTGCGGAATCGGACAACTGGGCGCGGGATTCGGGGGCAAAAACGACGGCGGCGACGGCCGTCACCAAGGCAAGGCGTTTCATTTAGAGGAAGGCGTCACAGATCTGGAGGGGAGGCCTGATGCCGGCCTGGGCGCGTAATGTGACAGTATAACATTACATCCTCGTAATTCTGCAGCAGCTTCACCAACCGCTTCCGGCCCGGTGCCTACGATGGCGGCAGATGCTGCGGAGGAACCCATGACCGAACGTGCACGCCTGCACCAGGAGTTGCTGAGAAGCCAAGCCTTCCTGGAGCAGACCAATACACTGGCCAAGGTGGGCGGCTGGGAGCTGGCGCTGGACACCAATACGCTGTCCTGGACCCGTGAGACCCATTTGATCCATGGCGTACCCGAGGACTTCGATCCGAATGTGGGTGCCGCCCTGTCTTTCTACCCGCAACCGGGCCAAGAGCAGCTGGAGGCAGCGATCGCCGCATGTGCCGCCGATGGCTCGCCCATCGACCTGACGCTTCGCGCAATCACCGCTACTGGCGAACGCAGCTGGTTGCATATCGTAGGAAAGCGCGTTGAGGACGCGACCGGCGCACGCTTGATCGGCGCCATCCAGGACGTCACGGAACAACGCTCCGCCGTCGATGCACTGGCGCAGAGCGAAGCGCGTTACCGCCGCCTGTTCCAGCACAGCCTGGGCCTGATCTGCACGCACACGCTGTCCGGGGAGATCACGTCCGTGAATCCTGCAGCCTCGCTGTCACTGGGCCGCCCCGAAGCCGAGCTGTTGGGTCGTTCGCTGGCAGAGATCATTCCGCTGGAACGCCAGGATCAGCTCCAGTACTACCTGCAACGCGTCGCGGAGAACCAGAGCGACTCCGGCCTGATGGAGCTGGTGGCCGACGATGGCTCACGCCGCTACTGGGCGTACCACAACGTACTCGACACCGAAGCTGACCCGCCGTACGTGCTGGGCCACGCGCAGGACATCACCACCCAGCACCTGCAGGAGCGCCAGCTGCTGGAAATGGCGATCCGCGATCCGCTGACCCGCTCGTTCAACCGGCGCTACCTGGCCGAACTCGCGCAGCAGCAACTGGAAGCGTGGGGCTGCCTGGTGTTCGACCTGGACCACTTCAAGGAAATCAACGACACCCAGGGGCATGCGCACGGCGACTCGGTGCTGGTCGAGTTCGTGGCGTTCCTTTCCAGCCCGCTGGAGGAAAACGAGGTGGTGGTTCGCCTGGGCGGCGATGAGTTCCTGGTGTTCGTACCCGGCGCCAGGATGGAGCGGCTGCAGGTACTGGAAGAGACCTACCAGGCGCGCGCCCACCTCGCACCGGTCCGCTTCTCAGGCGGCTGTGCCATCAGCCGCCCCTCCGAAACCGTCGCCGACACCATCAACCGCGCCGACATGAAGCTTTACGAGCGCCGCCGCCGCGAGCGACCGGAGTGAATCGAGGCCGAAAACCTACCACCGACCAGCAGTGAGTTTACTGAAACTGATCTTCGTCACGGCTCACCAGTGCCTAAGCGATCACCCTCGACGATGAGGTCGCCGCCTTCACCAACAAGCCTCACTATCGCCGTAATACCGTGATTAAGCTGCTGGAGACTACGCCTCATCACCTCAATGCTTGCTACTTCCAGGGAGACGGACCTCACATTGATGGGCGCTGAGAGCGGACGGCCCATACGTACGTCCTCCACTGTCCGCGGTATGAAGTAGGCAACGCGGAACATGTCCCCAAGCGAAACGGATCCGCCCGCGTTGACGTAGCCGACGAAATTTCTCTCACCATTGCGACCCGACGTAATGGTGTCAACGAAGAACTCCACGCCCTTCTCCATACCAGTACCCCTGCCTTGATGGGCGCACGATTCTGACATTCTATGATGGCGCCGCCCCGCTTCCGCGCACATCGCCCGGTAGATCACGACCGTTGGTCGTGATCTACCGGCCGACCCCGAACAACCCCAACGAACAATACCGCAGTCCAGACCGCAAGCCAGCCCACGATCCCCCACCCATCAAATATCTGCTCCATCGGAAGTACCGAAATCCAGAAACCGATAACGGCCCAGCACACCACCAGCAACGGCGCCACAACCTGGCCCCGCCACGCCATGAACGAAGCGGCTGGCAGTGAAACGACCGGGAAGAACGCGCCGCCACCGAACGGCGCGGCTCCAACCATCGCGAAGAATGCCGCCGCCAGCACCAGCAACCACGCCATCACCTTGATAAGCATCCTGCATTACTCCTTCCGTCCAGCACCGACCACGAAGCCTTAACCTGCCTTGCTTATCCTAGCAGCGCGCTGCAGGAACAACGCCCGGCGCATCAATCGTTCCGCTCGGCTTGATCGAGGGAAGCAATCGAACACTGCAAAGGAGTCGCAATGAAGAAGCTGCACGCTGCCGTTCTTGCCGGATGCCTGCTGGGCATGAGTCCCCTCGCCTTCGCGGAGGTCGCCAACCTGACCAACAGCGCCGACGGCGCCAACCGCGACGCGGGCATCGCCGCGGTCAAGAAGAAGCTGCAGGACGCCTGCACCGAGCGCAAGGGCACGCCGGATGCAGCCTCCTTTGAGGTGGTCTTCGAGAAGACCAGCGAGAACCCGAACGTACCCAAGCCGTACTACGTCGACGGTAAGATGAAGTGCGACCTGCCGTAAGGCCTCCACTGCCGGAAACGCCCATCCCCGGACCATGCCCCGCTGCTATAGTCCCTCCATCGTGACGGGCACCCCGCCCGTCGTTGGATCTCAGGGAGCGGGTCATGGGTCTCATCCAGGCAGTGAAAGGTGCAGTGGGCGGCGTGCTGGCCGACCAGTGGAAGGACTTCTACACCGTGCCGGCGGGCCTGCCGGCCACCGCGGCGCTGTTCGCCGCCGTGCCGCAGGGCACCAATGCCGGTCGCGGTTCCAACACCAGCGGCTCGTCCAACATCATCACCAACGGCTCCAGGATCGTGGTGCCGGAAGGCTACGGCCTGCTGCTGTTCCAGGATGGCGCCATCACCGGCTTCGTCGCCGAACCGGGTGGCTACGAGTGGCGGTCGGATGACCTCAACTCGCAGTCGATCTTCGCCGGCGACGGCATCGTCACCCCGCTCATCAAGCAGAGCTGGGAGCGCTTCAAGTTCGGCGGCCAGCCGGGTGGCCAGCAGGCGGCGTTCTTTGTCTCGCTGAAGGAACTGCCCGACAACCGCTTCGGTACCCAGTCGGAAATTTACTGGGACGACGGCTTCCTCAACACCCAGGTCGGCGCGGTCACGCGTGGCTCGTACACGCTGAAGATCGTCGATCCGATCCTGTTCGTGAAGAATTTCGTTCCGGCCAGCTACCTGCAGCCGGGCAAGGTGTTCGACTTCACCGACCTGGACAACGCCGCGGCCAGCCAGCTGTTCAATGAAGTCGTTGGCTCGCTCGCGCCGGCTTTCAGCCTGTATACCAACGATCCCGGCAAGGGCAACCGCATCACCAAGCTGCAGCAGGATTCGCTGGGCTTTGCCCAGAGCCTGTCGGCGGCGGTTGAGCAGGGTTACCAGTGGAAGTCCGACCGTGGCCTGGCCATCGTCAAGACCGCCATCGTTTCCATTGAATACGACGCCAATACCCGCGAACTGCTCAAGACGGTGCAGCGCGCCGATGCGCTGTCGGGTGGGCGTGGCAATTCCAACCTGCAGGCCAGCGTGGCCCAGGGCATCCAGTCGGCCGGTGAGAATGGCGGCGCGGCGGGCCTGGTCGGTGTGGGCATGGCGACCGGCATGTTCGGCGCCGGCGCGATGCAGCAGCCGGTCGCCCCGGCGGCCCCTGCGGCCGATGACCCGGTGGCCAGGCTGCAGAAGGCCAAGGAAATGCTGGACCTCGGCCTGATCACCCAGGACGACTACAACGCGCTCAAGGCCAAGGCACTGGGTCTGTAAGGCGGACACACGATAACCATGTCCGACCCCCGAACCCCGCCCCCGCTACCCGGGGGCCCGCCGCCGTTGCCGGACGCCGTGACCGGCCCCGGCTCGCCGCGCGATGTGCCGCCGCTGCCGGGCAGCTTCCCGCTTGACCCGGCCACCCTGCCCGACCCGATCCGCGCCGAGATCGAGGCGCCCGATCCGGTCGCGCTCGATACCCGTGCCGAGGAGCTGAAGGATGGCCTGAACCGCTGTCCCAAGTGCGGCTCCACCGATGTGCGCCTGAAGCTGGGCACCGACGTGCTGGTCTGCCAGTTCTGCCGGAACGAATGGCATGGCGCGCTGGTCGAGCAGGAGTTCGGGCTGGGCGAAGGCCTGGACCAGCTGCGCGGCACCATCATCGCGTCGGGCGCGCGCGACATCGAGGCCGGCACCGCCAGCCTGATGAGCTTCAAGTGCACCGGCTGCGGCGCCGAAGTGACCATCAACACCGAAACCACCATGACCGCGCGCTGCCACTGGTGCCGCCATGTGTTCGGGGTCAACGAGCAGGTCGCCAACGGTGCGGTGCCCGATGCTGTGCTGCCCTTCCGCATCACGAAAGACGATGCAGTGGCGCGCATCCGCCAGTTCGTGGACAAGCGCCGGCTTTTCGCGCTGAAGGCCTTCAAGGACCAGTTCACGCCCGAGAACGTGGTGGGTGTGTACATGCCCTACATGATCGTGGACAGCAACGTCAGCGCCAGCGTGTCCGGCAAGGGTGAAATCAAGACCCGCCAGTACACCCGCGGCGAAGGTGACAAGAAGAAGACCTACTACGACGCCGATGTATACCAGGTGGACCGTGCGGTGGACTTCACCGTGGATGACCTGCCGCTGGAATCGTCGGCCGAGCGCGGCAACCTGGATACCAAAGCCAACACGAACAACATCATCAATGCGATCCTGCCGTTCGATACCAAGAATGCGCTGAAGTGGAACGCCTCGTACCTGCTGGGCTTCTCGTCCGAGAAGCGCAACCTGGACGTGGAAAAGATGAAGCCACGGCTGGAAGACCAGCTGCTCTCCATCGCCCGCGCGCAGGTGGAAGGTTCGGTGCGCCGCTACGACCGCGGCGTGCGTTGGGAGCAGGAACGCGTGGACCTGCACGGCTCGCGCTGGGTCTCCATGTACCTGCCGGTGTGGCTGTATTCGTACCACCAGCCTGGCCGCAACGGCGGCATGCTGCATTACATCGCGGTCAACGGCCGTACCGGTGAAACCATGGGCAGCGTGCCAGTGCAGCAGTGGAAGCTGCTGCTGGCCGCGCTCACCACCGGCACCATCGTTGAAGCCATCACCCTCTGGTTCCTGGTAGCTGCCTCATGAGCGATGACAGTGGTCTCTGGTTGCTGTTGGCGGGTCCCGCCAGCGCAACCGCCTTGTACTGGGGCCTGTACCGGTACTACCGCAACACCGACAAGTCGCATGCGTTCGAGCGTGAGACCACGGTGGAGGCCAAGCCGGTGACCGGCTCGGACCGGCAGGTGGATACCATCACGGGCACGCAGGAAACGCGGATCCGTGGCGACAACGTGCGCGAGTACCGCAAGCGGGTCGTGCGCAACAGCGGGTGAGGTAGAATGCCGCCACTTTCTACCCTTCAGATTATGGATAGCCATGAAGAAGCTTGCCTTCCTTGCCCTGCTGCTCACCTCGCTTAGCCTTCTCACTGCGTGCGCCCGTGGCGGCGACAAGGCCGCTGAGACGAACGACCCGAAGGTCGGTGACCTGTATGCAGCGGTGCTTTCGGAGTTTGCCGAATTCCAGCAGCCGGGCGAGAAGGCCTACGGCCTGCTGAAGGTCATCAAGGTCGAGCCCGACACCGTCACCGTGGTCACCGACAGCAGCGCCTGGGATGACGAAATGTCGGCCAAGCGCGAGCTGCGTGGCGACCTCAAGGAGGTCGTGTGGGATATGGACGATGAAATCGTGGTGGCCCGCTCGGAGCTGGCGGAGATGCACCGCAAGGAAATCATCTTTGCCGTGCGCCATGGCGACAGCGCCAACTGACGCGACAACCGTGACTTGAAGTCTGCTTGAAGGGCGGGGTGCATGCTCCAGATCACCATCCGATCTGGAGTTGCCATGCACCGCTTCCTTCCTGCCCTGCTGCTGGGCGCTGCCCTGCTCTTCCCGCCCGCCGCACTGGCGGCCGACAAGGTCCTGATCGTCCTCAGTGGCGAGGGCCGCGATGCCGGCAAGACCCGGCCCGGGTATGAATTCGACGAGCTCTCGCAGGCCTGGCTGGTCTTCAAGGCCAACGGGCTGGCGGTCGAGGTGGCCAGCCCCCAGGGTGGCCCGGTCGAGCCCGACAAATACAATCCCGACGAACCGTTCAACGCACAGCTGCTGGCCGATGGCGCTGCCATGGCGCAGCTTGCCGCCACCCGGCCCATCGCCGGGCTGCGTGCCAGCGATTACCGCGCGGTCTATGTGGTGGGCGGCAAAGGGGCCATGTTCGACCTGCCCCGCTCGCAGCCACTGCAGCAGTTGATCGGCGCCGCATGGGCCAGCGGCGCGGTGATCGCGGCGGTGTGCCACGGGCCTGCCGCACTGGCCGAGGTGCGGCTTGCGGACGGCAGCCCGTTGGTCGCAGGCCGGCAGCTGACCGGCTTCACCAACGAGGAGGAAGCTCTGTTCGGCAAGAAATGGGCGAAGGAATTCCCGTGGCTGCTGGAGGACGCGCTTCGCCAACGCGGCGGTGAGTGGAGCGAAGCGCCGCTGATGATGCCGCACGTGGTGGTCGATGGGCGCCTGGTCACGGGCCAGAACCCCTACTCCACCGTCGGCGTGGCCGAGGCGATCGTACGCGGCCTGGGGCGGACCCCGGTGGCACGTACGCCCGGGCGCGACGAGCGTTCGATGGCGCTGGTCGAGCGCCTGCGCGGCGGTGATGCGGCCGGTGCGGCCCGCACGCTGAAGCAGGATCCTGCGTCCTACCACGTCGAGCTGATCGGCATGCTGGGCTTCTACCAGGCGAAGGCGGCGGATGTGGACCTCGCGGCACTGCGCCCTGCATTGCAGACCATGGAGCTGGCCATGCCTTACATGGCCGAGCCGCAGCTGAAACTGGGCATCGCCGAGGCGCACCTGCGGTTGGGCGACCGCAGCCGGGCACGGACACTGGTGCTGGAGGTACTGGACGCCTCGCCCGGCATGCAACAGGCTGGTGACCTGCTGAAACGGATCGACAGCTGACATGACAACCTGCCCTGCCCTGCGCCTATTGGTGATCGAGGACAACCCGGTGCTGCGCGCCAACCTCGAACTGCTGTTCGCCGGCCAGGGCATCGACAGCCGCTTCGCCGCCGATGGCCTTTCCGGACTGCAGGAGGCACTGGCCGAGCCGCCCGATGTGCTGGTGCTGGACCTGGGCCTTCCCGGCCTGGATGGCATGCGCGTGTGCGAGCAGCTGCGCGCGCGCAGCGACCGGCACGTGCCGGTGTTGATGCTGACCGCGCGTGATGCGTTGGAGGACAAGCTGGCCGGGTTCCGAAGTGGTGCCGATGACTACCTGGTCAAGCCGTTTGCCGGTGCCGAACTGGTGGCGCGGTGTGTGGCCCTGTCGCAGCGCCACCGCGCAGGCACCCCGCACCTGCTGACGGTTGGCACCCTCAGCATTGACCGGCGCAGCAACCTGGTGCAGCGACACGGCCAGACACTGGTACTCCACCACACCGCCCTGCAGCTCCTGCTGCTCCTGGCCGAAGCATGGCCACGGACGCTGACCCGAAGCGAGCTTGTCGAGCGGTTGTGGGGCGCCAGCCCGCCCGAGTCCGATCCGCTGCGCACGCACCTGTACACCCTGCGGCAGGTGCTCGACAAACCGTTCCCGGTGCCCCTGCTCAAGACCGTGCATGGCGTGGGCTTCCGCCTGGAGGCGGACACGTGAGCGCCGCACCGCGTCCGCGTCGTCGCCTGCGCCGCCGCCTGATGCTGGCCTTCTCAGGCTTCGCGCTGCTGGTGGCGGTGCTGTACGGCTTCTACGTGGTGCTGTTCGTCTATCTGGTCGAGGACGAGATGTTCAAAGGGCTTCTGGAGCAGGAAGCCAAGGTGCAGCTGCATCATCACGCCAGCGAGGGTGGATGGGCGCGACCGGCATTGCCGGGCATGTCGGTGCATGAGACTGCTGCAAGCCTGCCCGAAGGGCTCGGCGCGCGGTTGGTTGAGGAACCCTGGCGCCGGGAGTTCGCCGGTGACCAAGGCCGCCACTACCACCTGCGGCGGCTGGAGCCAACGGATGCGTGGCTGGTGGCGGAGGTCAGCCAGCAGTTGGTGGTGCGGCCGATGCGGGGTGGCATCCTGCAATGGTTGGGCTGGTCGAGCCTTGGCGTGCTTGGGATCGCCCTGCTGCTGGGCGCATGGCTGGCTCGACGGATGACCGCGCCGTTGTCACGGCTTTCCGACGTGGTCGCCGGAGCCAGTCCCACGCATCTGCCGACGGGGTTCGCCGAGAGCCTTCCCGACGATGAAGTCGGCGCACTGGCCCGCACGCTGCAGGGGCTGCTGGTACGCATAGAGGCCTTCGTGGACCGCGAACGCGAGTTCACGCGGGATGCCAGTCATGAACTGCGCACGCCGCTGGCTGTCATCCGCAGTGCGTGCGAGCGCATGCAGGCCCGTGCCGATCTGGACCCCGCGCTTCACCTGCAGCTCGGCCACATGAACCAATCGGTGCTGCAACTGGAACACACCATCAGCGCGCTGCTGATGCTGGCCCGCGAACAGCATCTGCAGGAACCCGTGGAATCGATCACCCTGCTGCCACTGATCGAGCGGGTGATCGTGGACCAGACCGGCCTTCTTGGCGATCGCCCGGTGCACCTCGCGCTGGACGTGGCAGGTGATGCAAAGGCCTGCCTGCCGCCCACCGCACTTCGTGTCATCCTGTCCAACCTGATCGGCAATGCCTTCGCGCACACGCTGCAGGGAGAGGTAAGCATTACGGTGGAAGCGGGCTGGTTGCAGATCACCAATCCGGGTGCCGGCATCGATGCGGACGCCCTGCAGCCCTTCAGCAAAGGCGTGGCAAGCAGCGGTTACGGCCTTGGGCTGTCGATTGTCCATCGCCTGTGCGAGCGCCACCAGATCGACCTTCGATTCAATCCCGACAGGACCCGCACCGTGGTGTCCATCCGGCTCGATCCTGCTGCACGCACGTGCACTTGAGAACGCTTGTCAGCCCAATACCGATCGTTCAGCCCATCGGATGGTTCAGTAAGTCTACGTGAGGGCAGTCAATTGCATCTTCGCGTGTACTGCACTGCGCCTCCACCCCCGTTGGACGCGGCATGGCGCACGGTGGGACGCATCGCCCCAGCCGGAACTGCCATGAGCGAGTCTGTCGCCCCCCTGCTTGCCGCCACTCCCCCACGCCCTGCCCCCCGACCGCGCGTGCTGTACCCGCTCAGCCTGACCGTCAATGGGTCCCCGCATGCGCTTCAGGTCGAATCCTCGGTAAGCCTGCTTGACCTGTTGCGTGAACGCCTTCAGCTGACCGGCACCAAGAAGGGCTGTGACCACGGGCAGTGTGGCGCGTGCACCGTGCTGGTGGATGGGCGGCGAATCAACAGCTGCCTGACCCTGGCGGTGATGCAGGATGGCGCACAGGTGCAGACCATCGAAGGTCTCGCCGACGGCGACGACCTGCATCCGCTGCAGCAGGCCTTCATCGCCTGCGACGCGCTGCAATGCGGGTACTGCACGCCGGGGCAGATCTGCTCGGCGCAGGGCTTGATCAACGAGGGCAAGGCGTGCAGCCGCGACCAGGTGCGCGAGCTGATGAGCGGCAACGTCTGCCGCTGCGGCGCCTACCCGCAGATAACGGACGCGGTGATGTCCGTCCTGGAAAGCGAACAACCACTGGCGGCCGAATCCCCGGCGTCTGAATGGGTTCCGGGCACGGTGCCCGCATGATTCCCGCCACCTACCAGCGACCCGATTCGATCGCCTACGCCCTGCAGGCCCTGGCCGGCTCACTCGGAAGCAACGATACCCGGCCCATCGCAGGCGGCACCAACCTGCTGGATCTGATGAAGCTGCAGCTGGTCACTCCGGGCGCACTCATCGACGTGAACCGGCTCCCGCTGGACCGGATCGAGGCGCGCGAGGACGGCGGCCTGCGTCTGGGCGCGACGGCGCGCAACGCCGACACGGCCTGGCACCCGCTGGTCGAGCGCGACTACCCGTTGCTGTCGGCCGCCATGCTCGCAGCGGCGTCGCCGCAGATCCGCAACATGGCCAGCAACGGTGGCAACCTGCTGCAGCGCACACGCTGCACGTACTTCTATGACCGGGCCACGCCCTGCAACAAGCGCGAGCCGGGCAGCGGCTGCTCCGCCATCGGCGGGTTGACCCGCCACCACGCCATCCTGGGCGCGAGCGAGCACTGCATCGCCACCCATCCGTCTGACATGTGCGTGGCGCTGGCCGCTCTGGACGCAGTGGTGCACGTTGCCAGCGTGCGCGGTGAGCGCGAGATTGCGTTCGCCGATTTCCATCGCCTGCCGGGAGATACGCCCGACGTCGACACCTCGCTCGCCGCCGATGAACTGATCCTCCGCATCGAGCTGCCACCGGCCACCCGCTTTGCCGCCCACAGCGCGTATCTCAAGGTTCGCGAGCGCCTGTCCTACGCCTTCGCGCTGGTCTCGGTCGCGGCCGCACTGGATATCGCGCCGGATGGCACCATCCGCGCGGCGCGCCTGGCACTGGGCAGCGTGGCACACAAGCCGTGGCGGGTGGCTGCCGCCGAAGCGGTACTGGAAGGCGCACGACCTGGACCCGAACCCTTCGCTGCCGCCGCCGAGGCACTTGTGCAGGGCGCGGTGTCGCAGGGCCAGAACGCCTTCAAGATCCCGCTGGCCCGCCGCACGGTGATCCGCGCGCTCGAAACCGCCGCACGCGGCACCGTCGACAACCAGGGCAGCTCGCGCCCCCAACCGGAGACGCCGGCATGAATCTTCCCAACCCGCTCCATCCGCCGGTGGCCCCGGCAGGTACCGGACACGTGCCCACCGGCACCGGTACGCCCCGCATCGACGGGCGTGCGAAAGTCACCGGCCAGGCGCGCTATGCCGCCGAGTGGCCTGCAACGGACCTGGTATACGGCGTGGCGGTCAACAGCACCATCGCGAAGGGGCGCATTCTGGGCTTCAGCCTGGATGCCGCCGAGGCGGTCCCCGGCGTGCTGCGCATTCTCACCCACGACAACCGCCCGCGGATGCGCAGCGCAGGTCTGTTCTACAAGGACATGACCGCGCCCGCTGGCAGCCCGTTCCGCCCCCTGTACGACGCCACCGTGCTGTACAGCGGGCAGCCGGTCGCGCTGGTACTGGCCGAGACGTTTGAAGCCGCCCGCGAGGCTGCCGAACGCGTGGAAGTGCACTACGAGGTCGACGAGCACGACACCAACCTGGTGGCCGCCATGGCCCGCGCACGCCCACCGAGGAAGCTGAAGGCAGGCTTTTCGGCCCCGCCCAAGGACAAGGGCAAGCCCGACGACGCATTCACGCAGGCGCCCTTCCAGGTCACCGCCGATTTCTACCACGGCGTGGAACACCACAACCCGATGGAGCTGTTCGCCAGCACGGTGATCCGCGGCGACGACGGACACTTGACCATCTACGACAAGACCCAGGGGTCGCAGAACAGCCGGTGGTACGTATCGCATGTGTTCGGCCTGCCCAAGCGGAAAGTGACGGTGCGCAACCCGTATGTGGGTGGCGCTTTCGGGGCGGGGCTGCGCCCGCAGTATCAGCTGCCGCTGGCCGTGATGGGCTCGCTGGCGCTGGAGAGATCGGTGCGGGTGGTGCTGACCCGGCAGCAGATGTTCACCTTCGGCCACCGCGCCGAGACCGTGCAACGGGTGAAGCTGGGCGCGGACGCCGACGGCACCCTGCACTCGATCTGGCACGAAGCCGTGGGCGAAACCTCGCGCATCGAGGATTACGTGGAAGTGGTGGTGAACTGGAGCGGCCAGTTGTACACCTGCGACAACGTGCACCTGGGTTACAAAGTGGTGGACCTGGACCAGTACACCCCGATCGACATGCGCGCACCCGGTGCCGCACACGGCGTGCATGCGCTGGAAGTGGCGATGGACGAGCTTGCAGCTGGCCTCGGCATGGACCCGCTGGCACTGCGCCTGAAGAACTATGCCGAGGTCAACCCGGCCGACGGCAAGCCCTATTCAAGCAAGGCGCTGCGTGAATGCTACGAGCAGGGCGCAGCCCGCTTCGGCTGGGCCGACCGCCCGCAGCAGCCGCGTTCGCGCCGCGAAGGCAATGAGTGGGTCGGCTGGGGCATGGCCACCGGCCAATGGGATGCCATGCAGATGTTCGCCCGCGCGCGCGCCGTGCTGCACGCCGACGGACGGCTGGTGGTAAGCAGCGCCGCCAGCGACATCGGCACCGGTACTTACACCGTGATGAGCATGATCGCCGCCGAAGCGTTGGGACTTCCGCTGGAGCAGGTGAGTTTCCAGCTGGGCGATTCGACGCTGCCGGTGGCGCCCATCGAAGGGGGCTCGTCGCACGTAAGCACCGTCGGCTCGGCGGTGGAAGGCGCCTGCACCAAACTGCGTCGCCGGTTGCTGGCACTGGCGCGGCTGGCGCCGGGAACCGCGTTCGCGCGCGCCCGCCTGGAGGATGTGGTGTTCCGCGATGGCACCCTGGCGCTGCGCGACGACCCCGCCAGCGCGGTTCCGCTGACCGCGCTGCTGGCCGGCGCTGAGCGCGCCAGCGTCGAGGCCAGCTACCTGCTGCTGCCCAACCTGCTGGAACAACGGAAGTTCACCCGCGCCACCCACAGTGCGGTGTTTGTGGAAGTGCGGGTCGACGAAGACCTGGGCACCGTACGGGTGATGCGGGTGGTCAGTGCCATTGCCGCCGGGCGCATCCTCAACCCGACCACGGCACGCAGCCAGATCATCGGCGGCGTGGTCTGGGGCATCGGCGCGGCCCTGCACGAGCACACCGAGGCCGACCATCGGTTCGGCCGCTTCATGAACCGGGATTTCGCCCAGTACCACGTGTCGGTCAACGCCGACATCCACGACGTGGACGTGCTGTTCGTCGAGGAGGATGACCGCGTGGTCAGCAGCTTGGGCGCAAAGGGCGTGGGCGAAATCGGCCTGGTGGGGGTATCGGCCGCGATCAGCAATGCGATTTTCCACGCCACCGGCAAGCGCATCCGCAGCACCCCGATCACCCCGGACAAGGTGATGCGCTGACGTGAAATGGCGATCACGCCGGAATCGCCAGACTGGGCCATCCCAAGCCACCCGCACGCACTGATGAGGCCGTTGATCAGCGTAGAGGAAGCCGATGCCGTGCTTCGTTCCAGCACCCCCGACGTTGTCACCGAACAGATCGCCCTGCCCGATGCGGTCGGCCGCGTGCTGGCACAACCGGTGGTAGCGGAAGGCGCGCAGCCGCCGTTCGACCGGGTCATGATGGATGGCGTGGCCACGCGCTGGCAGCCGGTGATGCCCGCCCTGCTCCGGGTTGCCGGTGCGCAGATGGCCGGCATGCACGGCCAGGTGCTGGAAGACGCCGGCAGCTGCATCGAGGTTTCCACCGGCGCCGTCCTGCCCGAGGGGTGCGACTGCATCGTGCCGATCGAACAGCTGGAGCGCACCGCTGGCGGCTATGCGCTGCGCGCCACCGCCGTGCCGGTCGCCGGCCGGTTCATCCACCGCCGTGGCAGCGATTGCGCCGCCGGCACGCCGGTGCTGGCGCCGGGCATCCACATAGGACCGCCCCAGATGGCGCTGCTGGCTGCCAACGGCGTGGCCCGGGTCACCGTGGCGCGGTTGCCGAAGGTGGCCATCGTCGCGACCGGCGATGAACTGGTGGACGTGGACGCAGCGCTGCCGCCCGGACGCATCCGTCGTTCCAACGACCTGGCCTTGATGGCCGCGCTGCAGGCGGCCGGCCTGGGCCGCGCCTCCCTGCACCACCTCGCAGACGATCCTGCCCTGCTTGCCGAGGCGCTGGGCCGGCTGCTGGCGTCGCACGACACGCTGGTGCTGTCCGGCGGCGTTTCCATGGGACAGCGCGACTACCTGCCCAACACGCTGGAGGCGCTGGGCGTGCGTTGCCACTTCCACGGCATCGCACAACGGCCGGGCAAGCCCATGTGGTTCGGCGTGGGGCCGCAAGGACAGCGGGTCTTCGCGCTGCCGGGCAATCCGGTTTCGTCGCTGGTCTGCCTGATCCGCTACGTGCGCCCGGCGCTGCTGGCGGGCATGGGCGCTGCGCCCGCTGCACCGGAGCAGGTGTCCCTCGCCACCGCCCTGCCCGCCTTTGCCCTGGCCCAGTTCATTCCGGTCCATCTGCGCGACGATGGCGCCGGCAATGCGGTGGCCGAGCCCGTGGCCTCGCGCAACTCCGGTGACTTCACGGCGTTGGCCGGCACCGCAGGCGTGCTGGAGCTGGTTGCCGGCAGCGCGGGCCAGGCAGGCCAGCCATTGCGGCTGCACCGGTGGTGAGATGAGCGTCCACGCACCCCTCCTGGATCGCCGCAACCGCCCCCTGCGCGACCTGCGCATCTCGGTCATGGACCGCTGCAATTTCCGCTGCACTTACTGCATGCCGGCGGCGACCTATGGCGAGGACTATGCCTTCCTGCCGCCGGAGGCGCGGCTGAGCTTTGATGAGATCGAGCGCGTGTGCCGCCAGGCCGCCTCGCTGGGCGTGAGCAAGCTGCGCCTGACCGGCGGCGAACCGCTGCTTCGCCCGCAGTTGCCCGACCTGATCCGGCGCCTGCGTCGCATCGACGGCATCGACGATATCGCCCTGACCACCAACGGCGTGCTGCTCGATCGGCAATCGCAGGCCTTGGCGGATGCGGGCCTGGACCGGGTCACGGTCAGCCTGGACACGCTGGATCCCGCGCTGTTCCGCCAGATCAGCGGCGGGCGTGGCGACGTGGACGCCGTGCTGCGGGGGATCGACGCGGCCTGCGCCGCTGGCTTCCGTGACGGGGTCAAGATCAACGCCGTGCTGCAGCGCGGGCTCAACGACGCCGGCGCGCTGGCGCTGGTCGAACGCTTCCGCGGCAGCAGCGTGGTGCTGCGCTTCATCGAGTTCATGGACGTGGGCAACCGCACCGCCTGGTCAGTGGACAGCGTGGTCAGCTCGCAGGAACTGCACGCGCGCATCCACGCCCGCTGGCCACTGATGGCATTGCCGCCGCGCCATCCGGGCGAAGTCGCCACCCGCTACCGTTTCGTTGATGGGGGCGGTGAAATCGGCCTGATCTCGTCCATCTCCACGCCCTTCTGTGGCGACTGCACGCGGGCGCGCCTTTCCTCCGAAGGCCAGCTCTACACCTGCCTGTTCGCCACCCGTGGTACCGACCTGCGCGGCCTGCTGCGCGCCAGCGCGGATGACGCCGCCCTGCGCGCGGTGCTGGCGGGGGTGTGGTCGGCCCGCAACGACCGCTACAGCGAACTGCGCGGCCGCCCGGCGTCAACGCCAGGACGCCGCATCGAAATGCACTACATAGGTGGATGATGGAACCCAACCCTACCCTGCTTTCGCACCTGGACGCCGATGCACGGCCGCGCATGGTCGATGTGGGCGGCAAGACCGCCACCGACCGCGTGGCACACGCCCAGGCCCGCGTGCGCTTCCCGCCCGAGGTCGCCACCCAGCTGCGCGAAGCCGGCTTCGTGCTGCCCAAGGGCGCGGTGCTGACCGTGGCCCACATTGCCGGGGTGATGGGCGCCAAGATCACCTCGCAGTTGATTCCGCTGTGCCACCCGCTTGCCCTGCAGCGCTGCGATATCACCATCGACATGGAGGGCGACAGTGCGGTGATCGACTGCACGGTGGCCTGCCACGGCACCACCGGTGTCGAGATGGAGGCCCTGACCGGGGCCAGCATTGCCGCGCTCACGCTGTATGACATGTGCAAGGCGCTGTCGCACGCCATCGTGATCGAGCAGGTGCGGCTGGTGGCCAAACGCGGCGGCAAGTCCGACCTGGCGTACCCGTCATGAACGCACCGCTGTCTGCCCTGCTGCTGACCGGCGGTGCCAGCCGCCGCATGCAGGCCGACAAGGCACTGCTCGACTATGCCGGACAGCCACAGCTGCTGCGTGCCTGGGCACTGCTCAGGCATGTCGAGGTGGTGCAGGCCTTCGTCTCGCTTCGCCCGGACCAGCGCGGCGAAACGCTGAGGGGCAGCCTGCCAACCTTGGTGGACAGTGTCGACAGCGTGGGTCCCGTCGCTGGCATCCTCTCCGCGCAGCAGGCATTCCCCGGTCATGCATGGCTGGTGATCGCCTGCGACCTGCCCCTGCTGGATGCGCGCACGCTGCGCGCGCTGGTGGCGGCACGGCAACCCGTGAAGGACGCCACGGCGTTCGTCAGCCGCCACGACGACCTGCCCGAGCCGCTCTGCGCGATCTGGGAACCGTCCTCCGCGCCGCTGCTGCGCCAGCGCTTCGACGCGGGGAACTACTGCCCGCGCAAAGCGCTGCTGCAGTTGCAGATCCACGCGCTGCCCTCGCCTGGCAGTGCCCTGGACAACGTCAACACCCCCGGCGAGCTGCTGCAGGCACGCCAACAACTGGAAACCAGCTGATGCCCCAGGTCGAACTCAATTACTTCGCGCAACTGCGCGAACAGGCCAACAGGGGTGCCGAACGCGTGGAGACCGACGCCGATTCGCTGGGCACGCTCTACGCGCAGCTGCAGGCCCGGCACGGCTTCACCCTGCCGGCGTCCACGCTCAGGGTAGCCGTGAACGAGCGCTTCTGTGGATGGGACCACCCGCTGCAGGACGGCGACACCGTGGTGTTCATCCCACCGGTCAACGGCGGATGAGCGGGTTCTCGGTAAGCGCGGTGGGGCTGGATGTGCCGGCACTGCGTTCGGCCCTGCAGAATCCCGCGCACGGCGCGTTCTGTGCGTTCGAAGGCTGGGTGCGCAACCGCAACGACGGCCGCGATGTGGAAGGCCTGGAATACGAGGTGTACGCCGCCCTGGCGCAGAGCGAGGGCGAGACCATCCTGGCCGAAGCCCGCGAGCGCTTCGGCGATATCGATGCGATCGGGGTCCACCGCAGCGGTCGCCTGGCGGTAGGCGAGCTGGCGGTGTGGGTCGGCGTTTCCTCGCCCCACCGCGACGCCGCCTTCGGTGCATGCCGCTACATCATCGATGCGATCAAGCACCGGCTGCCGGTCTGGAAGAAAGAGCTGTACGTGGAAGGCGACAGCGAGTGGGTGGTCTGCTCGCACGGCGGCAACCCCCATTCACATGGCGCTTCACCGCATGCCGACCGCCCCTGAACCATCATCATCGTACCGATCCCGTGAGCCAGGCTGCAGCAGCCAACGAGGAGCCACCCCATGAGCACGCCCCCCCAGCTTTCCCTTTCCCGCCGCGACGTGCTGAAACTCGGCGCCGGCTCGGCCACCAGCATGGTCATCCCCACCGTGGTCGCAGAAGCCCAGGGAAACACCGCCGGCGCACGCGCACCGGTGACCGCCGAGGTGGCCTTCGAGGTCAACGGCAAGCTGCGCACGCTGCAGCTGGACACCCGCGTTACCCTGCTCGATGCACTGCGCGAGCACCTCCACCTGACCGGTACCAAGAAAGGCTGCGACCATGGCCAATGCGGTGCCTGCACGGTGCTGGTGGACGGTCGCCGCATCAATGCCTGCCTGACCCTGGCGGTGATGCATCCGGGCGCGAAGATCACCACCATCGAAGGGCTGGGCGCCCCGGACAAACTGCACCCGATGCAGGCTGCGTTCGTCAAGCACGATGGCTACCAGTGCGGCTACTGCACCCCTGGGCAGATCTGCTCGGCGGTGGCGGTGCTGCAGGAAGTGCGCGACAACATTCCCAGCCACGTCACCGATGACCTCGGCGCCCGCGCCACGCTCAGCGCCGATGAGATACGCGAACGCATGAGCGGCAACATCTGCCGCTGCGGCGCCTATTCCAACATCGTCGAAGCGATCGAAGACGTCGGAGGAACGCGCGCATGAGGGCCTTCACTTACGAACGTGCCAGCTCGCCGGCCGAAGCGGCCGCTGCGGCGGCCCGCACCCAGGGCGCGCGCTTCATTGCCGGCGGCACCAACCTGCTGGACCTGATGAAGCTGGAGATCGAAACGCCCGCGCACCTGATCGACGTCAACGGGTTGTCGCTGGATACCATCGAAGCCACCGCCGAAGGCGGCCTGCGCGTCGGTGCGCTTGTACGCAATACCGATCTGGCGGCCGACCCGCGCATCCGTCGCGACTACGCCCTGCTCACCCGCGCGCTGGTCGCCGGGGCCTCCGGCCAGCTGCGCAACAAGGCCACCACCGCCGGCAACCTGCTGCAGCGTACCCGCTGCCCGTATTTCTACGACACCGCGCAGCCGTGCAACAAGCGCCTGCCGGGCAGTGGCTGCGGGGCCATCGGCGGGATCAGCCGGCAGCTGGCGGTGGTTGGCGCCAGCCCGGCCTGCATCGCCACCCATCCCAGCGACATGGCGGTGGCGATGATGGCGCTGGACGCGGTGGTGGAAACCATCCGCCCGGACGGCTCCAGCCGGCGCATCCCGCTCAATGACCTGTACCGCGCGCCCGGCACCACGCCGCAGGTGGAAACCGTGCTCGACAAGGGCGAATTGATCGCCGCCGCGGTGCTGCCTGCTCCGCTTGGCGGGACGCACATCTACCGCAAGGTGCGCGACCGCGCCTCGTACGCCTTTGCGCTGGTGTCGGTGGCGGCGGTGGTCCAGCGCGACGGCAGTGGTCGGGTCGCCCTGGGCGGTGTGGCATACAAGCCCTGGCGCACGCCGGAAGCCGACGCGCTGCTGCCGCAGGGCGCGGCTGCCGTCATGGCCTCGCTGCTGAAAGGCGCGACGCCCTCGTCACAGAACGCCTTCAAGGTGCAGCTGGCCGAACGCACGCTCGCCGCCGTGCTGCTGGAGGCGAAGGGATAAGCCATGAAATTCGACACGCCTGCAGGAAAGAATCCGATCGACCAGCTCAAGGTGGTCGGCCAGCCGTTGAATCGTATCGACGGTCCGCTCAAGACCACCGGCCATGCCCCCTATGCCTACGAACGCCACGACGCGGTGGCCGCGCCGGCATACGGCTACGTGGTCACCGCCGGCATCGCCAAGGGCCGGGTCAGCAGCATGGAACTGGATGCCGCACGCCGCTCCCCGGGCGTGCTGGCCATCGTCACCGCCGACAACGCCGGGCCATTGCAGAAGTCGCAACGCAATACCGCCGCGCTGCTGGGCGGGCCGGAGATCTCGCATTACCACCAGGCGCTGGCGCTGGTGGTGGCCGAGACCTTTGAACAGGCGCGCGCCGCGGCCGGCCTGGTCAAGGTCCGCTACACCACGCAGAAAGGCGCTTACGACCTGGCCGCGGCGAAGAAGGCCGGCACCAACTTCCAGAAGACCGACCCGGACGCCCGCGTGGGCGATTTCGAGAAGGCCTTCGGCGAGGCACCGGTGACCTTGGATGCGCTGTACCACACCCCCGACCAGTCGCACGCGATGATGGAACCGCACGCCACCCTCGCTGCGTGGGAAGGCGACAAGCTCACGGTGTGGACCTCCAACCAGATGATCGACTGGGGCAAGACCGACCTGGCCAAGACCCTGGGACTGCCGAAGGAGAACGTGCGCCTGGTTTCGCCGTACATCGGCGGCGGCTTTGGCGGAAAACTGTTCGTCCGTTCGGACGTGCTGCTGGCGGCATTGGGTGCGCGCGCAGCGAAGCGCCCGGTCAAGGTCGCGCTGTCGCGCCCGCAGATCGCCAACAACACCACCCATCGTCCCGCCACGCTGCAGCGCATCCGGCTGGGTGCTACCGCGCAGGGGACGCTCACCGCGATCGGTCACGAATCGTGGTCGGGCAACCTGCCCGGCGGCTCCCCCGAAGAAGCGATCCAGCAGACCAAGCTGATGTATGCAGGCGCAAACCGGCTGGCCGGGTTGCGTTTGGCGCACCTGGACCTGCCGGAAGGCAACGCCATGCGCGCGCCGGGCGAAACCCCGGGGCTGATGGCGCTGGAAATCGCGATGGATGAAATGGCCGAGAAGCTCGGCCTGGATCCGGTCGAGTTCCGCATCCGCAATGACACCCAGGTGGACCCGGCCAATCCGGAACGACCCTTCTCCAAGCGCCAGTTGGTGCAGTGCCTGCGCGACGGTGCGCAGCGCTTTGGATGGGACAAGCGCAATGCGCGCCCCGGCCAGCAGCGCGATGGCCGCTGGCTGGTGGGCATGGGCGTTGCCGCCGGCTTCCGCAACAACCTGGTGATGAAGTCGGGTGCGCGCGTGCGCCTGGATGCCACGGGCCAGGTCACGGTGGAAACCGACATGACCGACATCGGCACCGGCAGCTACACCATCCTGGGCCAGACCGCCGCAGAGATGCTGGGCGTGCCCATTGAGAAGGTCACGGTGAAGCTGGGCGATTCCAGCTTCCCGGCCTCGGCGGGTTCCGGCGGCCAATGGGGCGCCAACAGTTCCACTGCCGGCGTGTTCGCGGCGTGCACCAAGCTGCGCGAGGCGGTGGCGACGAAACTGGGACTGGACCCTGCCACCGCGACCTTTGCCGACGGCCAGGTCAGCGCCGGCGGCAAGCGCTTCGCGCTGGGCAAGGCCGCAGCCGACGGCGAGCTGGTGGTGGAAGACACCATCGAGTTCGCCGAGCTGGAAGAGAAATTCCAGCAGTCCACCTTCGCCGCGCACTTCGTGGAAGTGGGCGTGGATGTCGCCACCGGCGAAAGCCGGATCCGGCGCATGCTGGCGGTGTGCGCCGCCGGGCGCATCCTCAACCCCAAAACCGCGCGCAGCCAGGTGATCGGCGCCATGACCATGGGCGTGGGCGCGGCCTTGTCGGAAGAGCTGGCGGTGGATACGCGGCTGGGCTTCTTCGTCAACCACGACCTGGCCGGCTACGAAGTGCCCGTGCATGCCGACATTCCCCACCAGGAGGTGGTGTTCCTGGACGAGACCGACCCGGTGTCGTCGCCGATGAAGGCCAAGGGTGTGGGCGAGCTCGGCCTGTGCGGTGTCAGTGCGGCGGTGGCCAATGCGATCTACAACGCCACCGGCACCCGCGTGCGCGAATATCCGATCACGCTGGACAAACTGCTGGCCGGGCTGCCCGCGCTGGGATGAGTGCCGGCCTGGCCAGTACGCCCCTGGATGCCGAGGACGGTAACCCCGGCCTCGTGTTCAAGGCGACCCTCGATGCGCTGCGCGAGGGTCGTCGCGCGGCGCTGGCGGTGGTGCTGGAAACCGAAGGTTCCACCTATACGCGCGCCGGCACGGTGGTGCTGTTTTCCGATCACGGCCACGTCGGCTGGCTCAGCGGTGGCTGCCTGGAGCCGGAGATTGAGCGCCGCGCGATGCAGGCCGTGGACGAGAACACCTTGGCATGGATGGAGATCGATACCCGCGACGATGATGCGTTGTTTGCCGGCAACGCGGTGGGATGCCGTGGGCGGCAACGGGTGGTGTTGATTCCGCTGGCGTCGCTTGCCGGCATCGACAGCGTGTTTGACCCGTGGTTGCGGGGAGAGGAAACGCTTGAACTGACGCTGCACGGCACGGGTGTGCTGCAGTGGCGCTGTGGCGACATGGGCCTCTCCCATGACATCGCCAGTCCGCCGGTCGACTGGGAAGCACCTCGCCGGGAGTGGCAGCTGCAATGGCGGCGTGCGCCGAGCGTGGTGGTGCTGGGCGCGGGCCCGGAGGCCGCGCCGCTGGTGCCCTTGCTGATGGGCCTGGGATGGCGGGTTGAGGTGCGTGAGCCGCGCCCGCGGTGGCAGGGGCGGCTTGCTGCTGTCGTGCAACCCGACCAACGGTCGGGTGCTACCGCGGGTTCGTTTACCGATTGCAGCACGCGGTGGACCAACGGGCCGCTTCCGGATGCGGTGCTGGTGATGCACCACAATTTCGAGCTGGACCGGGAAGCATTGGACGCACTGGCGGCCACCTCCATTCCCTTCATCGGATTGCTGGGGCCAGGCCGACGGCGCGACGACCTGTTCAAACTGCTGCCCCTGGAAGCTCGGGCAGCGCTGTCCCCTCGCCTGCGTTCGCCGATCGGGCTGGGGCTGGGCGGGCGCGGGCCGGAGGCCATTGCGCTGAGCATTGCCGCCCAGCTGCAGGCATGGCGGCACGGCGTGCCGGAAGTGCCGTGATCAACGCCCATGCCGCCGTGGTGCTCGCCGCAGGCGCAAGCACGCGGCTGGGCCGCCCTAAACAGCTCCTGCGCCGCGATGGCGAGACCCTGCTGCACCGCATGGTCCGGTTGGCAGCAGGCACCGTACCTTCGGTGCTGGTGGTGGTGCTGCCCGAGGCGTCTGGACCGCTCACCGATGCGGTGGCCGACCTCGAATGCGTGCAGGCGCTCAATCCACAGCCGCAGCGCGGCATGGGCAGCAGCCTGGTGGTCGCCGCGCCGATGGTCCAGGCCTCCGCACGGGTGCTTGTGGTCGCCTGCGACCAGCCCGCGCTGGAGGCTGCGCATCTGCAGGCGTTGCTGGACAGTGCCAGCCAGTCAACCTCAGGCTGCGCGGCCACCCTGCTGCTGGGCACGCTCGGCGTGCCGGCGGTGGTGCCCGGCCCGTGGTTCGCCGATCTCGCCGACGGCCAGGGTGACAGCGGCTTCCGCGCACGGCTGCGCGCGCTCGAACCCGGAACGGTCGGTGTGCTGCATGCCCCTGCCCTCGCGCTGGATATCGATACCCCGGACGATCTGCGCGCCGCGCACGAACTCGGCCTGATCGACGACTGACACCGTGGCTTCAGGGTTGCCAGTCGAGGCCGCGTGGTGCGCTTGAGAAACCCGCCGCACGCAGTGCCTCGGTCACCGCATCGCGCTGGATGGGCGCATCGTCGATCAGTTCCAGGGTGAACGTCATGCGCCGCCCGCGTCGCAGTGCGATGACCAGCGCTTGGGCGGCCGCGGTCAGCGCCGCGTCTTCGCCAGGCGCGCCCGGCTCGAACCACGTCAGCAGTTGCCGCCCGCCCTGGGCCAGGTACATGCGCAGGCGACCGCCGCCGATCACCACCAGTGCACCGGGCCGTCGTACCGGCCGCTGTGACACGCGGTGCGCCGGCCATGGCAGCACCGGTCCGAACGGATTGGCAGGGTCCGCCGCGGACAGTCCCACGCTGAACCCGACCCGCCCGGGCTGCTGCGCCTCGGCTACCTCACGCAGGGCATCGACCATGCCACGTTCGGCGAACTGTGCGCCGCCCATCCCGTCCACGAACCGCCCGCGCAGCACCCGGCCGGCATCTTCCATGCCGCGATAGACCTGCACCAGCGCGGGGAACCCCCCGGCGATGCCTTCGGCAATGGCCGCGCCGCGCGTCACGATACCGTGGCGCTCCAGCAGCCCGTTCGCCAGCGCGACCGCACGCACCGTATCGCTGACCAACGGCCGCTGCAGCAGCGACCATCGACCCGCGAGCGTAGGTGTGGCCAACGTGGTCGCCATCGGCTGCAGGCCGCCCGCAGCGCCGAGCGGATCCATCATCGCCCTGCCCCGCGCGTAGCGGTTCTGTCGCGCAGAGGTCGTCGCCCGCGGGCGCGCGGGTCGCGAGGCCGACAGGTGCCGCAGCGGCGTCCACAGATCGGTGGTCACCCGACCGCCCCATGCCAGTTCCCACAGCGCGGTGTGCAGCGTCTCGGCATCGACCACGACGCCGTCCGCTCCGGCAGCAGCCAGGCGCGCCTGCACCGCAGTGGCGAGCTGTCGTGCAAAGAACGCACCGCCATCCGCCATTACCGTCAACAGCGCCGCCTGCAAGGGCGAAGGTTCGATCGCCTGCGCGACAGGCAGCGTTTCGCCCATGCCCTCCTGCACGTGAAGCGACACCAGGCCGTCATCCTCGCCCAGGCGGCCATGACCCACCCACGCCACCGTGCCGGTCGCCAGCAGTTCGTCCAGCATCGTCGGGGTGTAGTCGGCCACCCGTGCCGACAGGATCTGGTGCTCCCACGCCGACACCGGCATCGGAACGCCGGCCAGCAGCTCGATCACGCGCAGGACGCCATCGCCACCTTCCAGCGCGCCGTGCGCGGGTACCGCGCTGGAGCGCGATGCCACCGTCGCGTCGGCCACCAGCCCATGCCGCTCCAGCAGCAGCGCTGCATACGCTTCACGGCTGGCCGGACGCGTCGCTTCACGCGCGGCCTGCAGGGAGCGCAGGCGCAGGCGCTGGAACACCGCTTCGCCCACCCATTCGCGGCGCGCCAACGGAACCGTTGCAGCATCGGCGCCGTCGTCGCGCGCGTTCCCCGCGCCGAAATGACCACTGAGCACCTTGCCCTGTCCGGCCAGATGCTCCAGCGCCGCATCCACCACGGCCACGCCCAGCCCCCAGTGGCGGGCTGCATCGCCCGTGGTGAATGCCGCATGGGTGCGCGCGTAGCGTCCAAGCAGCTCGCCCAACGGGTCGCTGGAAGGCTGCAGGAACACGGCGGGTATGCCGCCTGGTAGTTCAACGGCGAGCGCATCCCGCAAGCGGGCGGCGTCCTCCACGGCGGCCCAGACCGGCCGCCCGGCCACCTGGACGGAAACGATGCGCTGCTCGCCCTGGAGCAAACGCAGATGCGTGCCGACGCTGTCTGCGTCGATGAGGCGCGCTGCGATGTCCGTTTCGCTCAACGGGCCCAGCTCGCGCAGCAGGTCGGCAAGCCCTTCCCTGCCGTTCGCCTGCCGCCCCGGTGCCAACCGCAGCAACTCCAGCCCCACCTGTTCCACAACGGCGGGATCAAGCAGTTCACCCAGATCCACCTGGCCGAGCAGGTCACCCAGCAGCCCGGCATCCAGCGACAGCACCGACGCGCGGCGCTCGGCCAGCGGCACATCGGTGCCATACATGAACTCGGCCACGTAGCCGAACAGCAGGTTGGCGGCAAACGGAGACGGCACCTCGGTGGTGACCTCGGCGATCTCGATGCGGCCATCGGCCAGCCGCTGCATCAGCGTGTCCAGCGCATCCAGGTCGTAGACATCCTGCAGGCACTCGCGCGCCGCCTCGATCAGGATCGGGAATTCCGGATAGCGCTGCGCGATGGCGAGCAGCTCGGCAGCGCGCAGGCGCTGCTGCCACAGCGGTGAGCGTTTTCCCGGCTTGCTTCGCGGCAGCAACAGGGCCCGCGCCGCGCACTCGCGGAACCGTGCGGCAAACAGCGCTGAACCGCCCACGGCCAGCGTCACCTCACGGCGCAGCCGTTCGGGCTCGAACAGGAACAGCTCGGCGCCGGGCAGCCGCCCTGACGAATCGGGAATGCGCACGATGATGCCGTCATCGCTGGCCACCACCGCCGGGTCCACGCCCCAGCGTTCCTGGATGCGCCCTGCCAGTGCCAGCGCCCAGGGATCGTGGATGCGCCGTCCATAGGGCGAATGCAGCATCACCCGCCAATCGCCGGATTCATCACGGCAGCGTTCCACCACCAGCCGGCGGTCTGTCGGCAGCACGCCGGTTGCCGCGCGCTGCTCATCCAGCAGGCCAATGATGTTCGCGATCGCATTGGGCTGCAGACCCGCACCCTGCAACCGCGTGAGCAACGCCGGCGCAAGCGTGTCGTTGCCCGCTTCGGCATCCAGCGCGGCCAGGAATGCGCCCACCGCCTCACCCAGTTCTGCCGGGCGGCCCACGCCTTCGCCCCGCCAGAACGGCAGCCGTGCCGAGCGCCCGGGCGCGGGCGTGACCACGACCTGGTCATGGGTGATCCGCTCGATCCGCCAGGAAGTGGCGCCCAGCGTGATCACGTCATTGACCCGTGATTCGTGGACCATTTCCTCGTCCAGCTCGCCAACCCGGCGCGAGCCGGCACGTTCTTCGCCTTCGGGCAGCATCACGCTGTACATGCCACGGTCGGGAATGGTCCCGGCGCTGGTCACCGCCAGCTGCTTGGCCCCCGGCCGTGCGCTCAATTCACCGCTCTGCCGGTTCCACACCAGGCGGGGGCGGAATCCGGCGAAGTCGTCGGACGGGTAGCGCCCGGCCAGCATGTCCAGGGTGGCATCGAACGCACTGCGCGGCAGGCTGCGGTACGGCGCCGCGCGACGCACGCGCGCATACCAGGCGTCGACATCCAGCGGCTCCATCGAGGCCGCCGCCACGGTCTGCTGGGCCAGCACGTCCAGCGGGTTGCGCGGCGGATCCACCGCTTCGATGCGCCCTTCCAGCATCCGCTCGATCGCCACGGTGGCGTCGATCAGGTCACGTCGCGTGCGCGGGTAGACCAGCCCGGTGGAGGTACCGCCGACCTGGTGGCTGGCCCGGCCGATCCGCTGCAGCGCACTGGCCACCGACGGCGGCGCCGCGACCTGGATGACCAGGTCCACCAGCCCCATGTCGATGCCCAGCTCCAGGCTGGAGGTCGCCACCACGCAGCGCAGCGAACCGTCCTTGAGCGACTGCTCGATGTCGCGCCGCTGTTCCTTGGAGACCGAGCCGTGGTGGGAGCGCGCGATCAGCTCGGGGCTGGCCACCACGCGCGACACCGTGCTGCCGGTGAACGAGCCGTACTGCTCGGGTACGGGCGCGACAGGCGGCTGGCCGGCCGCGCGTGCGGTGCGTTCGGCATGCAGTTCGTTGAGCCGCGCGGTCAATTTCTCGGCTACCCCGCGCGAGTTGGCGAACACGATGGTGGAGCGCCGCGCCAGCACCTGGTCGAGGATGCTTGCTTCCACGTGCGGCCAGATCGAGCCCACCCGTCCGCCCGGCTCCCGTTCCGCGCCGGGTCCCGCGTGCGGTGGCAGGTCGGCCATGTCCTCCACCGGCACCACGATGCTGACGTCCAGCTTGCGCGGACTGGCCGGGTCGACCACGGTGACCGGCCGGTCGCCGCCCAGGAACCCCGCCACCTGCTCCACCGGGCGCACCGTGGCCGACAGGCCGATGCGCTGCGCGGGCACCTGCAGCAATGCGTCCAGCCGCTCCAGGCTGAGCGCCAGATGGGTGCCGCGTTTGCTGCCCGCCACCGCATGGATTTCATCCACGATCACGGTATCGACCTCGCGCAGGGTCTCGCGCGCCTTCGAGGTCAGCATCAGGAACAGCGATTCGGGCGTGGTGATCAGGATGTCCGGCGGCCTCCGCAGCAGTCGCGCACGTTCAGCCACGGGAGTGTCGCCGGTGCGGATGCCGACCGTCAGCGCTACCGCGGGATCGCCCCGCCGTTCCCGCTCGGCGTCCACGCCCTGCAACGGCACCTGCAGGTTGCGCTGCACATCGGCGCCAAGCGCTTTGATCGGCGACAGGTAGAGCACACGGGTGCGGCGCGGCGGCGCCTTCGACGCGCCGGGGCGCGCGGCCTCCTGCTGTCGTGCCCGGTACAGCTGGTCGATGGCGTGCAGGAACGCCGCCAGGGTCTTGCCAGATCCGGTCGGCGCGATCACCAGCGTGTGCTCGCCCGCACCGATGGCGCGCCACGCCGCGGTCTGTACCGGGGTGGGCGCGGGAAATGCCGAGGCGAACCAGGCGCGGGTAGCGGGTTCGAACAACATCAGGGCGGCAGCGGGCGAAGGCGTCATGGCTGCCCACCTTACCTTCCGCTGCGTAGAAATACCGATCACGGCCACGCAGATTTTCCGATGCGGCCGACGGTTTTTCATGCAAGGCTCACACTGGGTTGGCCCCTCGGCCAACAGCGGAGCGTCCAGCATGAATCCGCAGGCGATCAGAAACACCCTGGCGGTGGTGTTGATCACCCTGTGCGCGTTGCCTGCCCCGGATGCGCCTGCGTATGCGCAGTTTGCTCCGCTCCTCATGCCGAACGCGAACCAGGCACCGCGACCGGAGCCGGCCGACCGCTGGCGGCTGGATTTCCACGACGCAGCCGATTCAGACGGCATCATCAGCTTCCGCCTGTGGGTGCAGGAAGAGTCGCCGATGCACGTCGATGTTCCCATCCGCAAGGGCGAGTCAGACCGCGAGATCGCGCGTGCCGCCCGCGATGCACTGGCGAACCGGCTTGGCGAACGCTATGCGGCCGTCGTCGTGGACGGTGAGGATGTCGTCATCACGGCGCAGCGCGGCTCACCGCGCTTTACCGTCGAACTGCTGCGCGATACCGCACGGGATGTCGATGTCGACGTGGACCGCGACTGACTGATGCCTGGGCTATCCTTGGCGGGCACCCGTCCCAAGGTTTTTCGCCATGCGCACGCTCTATCCGCCGACCACCCCGTTCCGCGAGCACCACCTCCCGGTCGATGACCTGCATACGCTGTATGTGGAGGAATGCGGAACCCCAGGCGGCATCCCGGTGGTGTTCCTGCATGGTGGCCCCGGTGCAGGGGTATCGCCGACGCACCGGCGCTTCTTCGATCCGGCGCGTTACCGGATCGTGCTGATCGACCAGCGCGGCAGCGGCCGCTCCACGCCGTTCGGCGAACTGCGCGACAACACCACCGCGCATCTGGTGGCGGATATCGAAACCGTGCGTGCCCGGCTGGGCATCGAACGCTGGCTGGTGTTCGGTGGCTCGTGGGGTTCCACGCTGGCACTGGCGTATGCGCAGGCGCACTCCGACCGTGCCACCGGTGTGATCGTCCGCGGCGTCTACCTGGGCCGTGCAGAAGAGAACCGCTGGTTCAATGAAGCCGATGGCGGTGCGCGCTGGGTGTTTCCCGAGCGCTGGGCGCGCTATGCCGCCCATCTGCCGGAGGAAGCGCACGGCAACATGATTGAAGCCTATTGGCAACGCATGGACAGCGACGACAGCGCCACCCGCATCGCGGCCGCGCAGGCCTGGCTGGGCTGGGAAGACTTCGCCGCCACGCTGGTGCACGAGGTCGATGCCGTGTCCGACGCCGACCCGCTGGAGACCCTGGCCAAGGCGCGGATCGAGGCGCACTACTTCCGCCACAACGCCTTTCTCGAACACGGCCAGCTGCTGCGCGACATCGACCGCATCCGCCACCTGCCCGGAGTGATCGTGCAGGGGCGCTACGACATCATCTGCCCACCGCGCAGTGCCTGGGACCTGTCCGAGGCATGGCCGGAAGCCAGGCTGGAGATGGTGCTCTCCGGCCACAGCGCGACCGAGCCGGCCACGGTGGACGCGCTGGTGCGCGCCACCGATGCGTTCGCCGATCAGGCCGCGGCGTACGCCGGGTAATCGGTATAGCCCTTCGCGCCACCGCCGTAGAACGTGGTGCGGTCCGGGGTGTTGAGCGGCCAGCCGTTCTGCAGGCGTGCCACCAGGTCCGGGTTGGCGATGAACGGCGTGCCGAAGGCGGCCAGGTCGATCAGGCCGGCGTCGATCAACTGCTCGGCGCGTGCACGGTCCAGCCCACCGGCGAGGATCAACGCGGTGTTGGGCAGGTTGCCCTTGATGGTGCGCAGCAGGCCCTGGAAGCCACCTTCGGCGCCGGGGTCGACCACCACATCGCCCACCTTGAACCCGGACTGGTCCATCAGGTGGACGAAGGCCAGCCCACGCTCGCCGATGGCCTTGCTCAGCACGCCGTAGGTTTCCTCGATGCCGTCGTGCAGCGGCATGTCGAACAGCTGCCCGTAGGGCGACAGGCGGATGCCGGTGCGCGCCGCACCGATGCGGGCCACCACCGCGTCGATCACCTCCAGGGTGAAGCGCAGGCGGTTTTCCATGGTGTCGGCCGCGTACTGATCGGTGCGGTCGTTGACCAGCGGGTTCATGAACTGCTCGAACAGGTAACCGTTCGCGCCGTGGATCTCCACGCCGTCGAAACCGGCGTCGATGGCATTGGCCGCCGCCTGCGCGAACTCACCCACGATGCGTGCGATCTCGTCGGTGGCCAGCTGGCGCGGCGCCGGCGGTGCCACCAGGGTCGGCGTACCGGTCTCGTCGTAGCCGAACGCCTGCGCGCCCACCGGCTGCTTGGAGCTGGCGCTCACCGGCAGGCGGCCGTCGGCCTGGATGGTCGGGTGCGAAACCCGGCCCACGTGCCAGAGCTGGGCCACGATGCGGCCGCCCACGGCATGCACCGAGTTGGTGACCAGGCGCCAGCCCTCGATCTGTTCCGGGCGGAAGATGCCCGGATTGAACAGGTAACCCTGCCCTTCCTGCGAGATGGGGGTGCCTTCGCTGACGATCAGGCCGGCGGTGGCGCGCTGCGCGTAATAGAGCGCGATGCGCTCGTCGGCGATGTCGTTGGGCGCGCGGGCGCGGGTCAGCGGCGCCATCACCACGCGGTTGCGGAGCGGCGTGCCGGCGAGATCGAACGGGGTGAACAAGGACGTCATTGCGGTGTTCCTGGGGAGGGGCCCGCCAGTGCGGGCAGGTGTGCATGCTAGGCAGATGCCGATACAGCTACAATCCAGCCAACGGGCAAATCACAATTGCTCAAATGGCATTTATGGAGCAAACCCCATGCAGCTCAAGGCCCTGCGCTACTTCCTGATGGTGGCGAGCACCAGCAGCTTCCTGGCCACCGCCCGACATTTCCGGGTACCGGCCTCCTCGGTGTCGCGCTTCATCGCCGCGCTGGAAAAAGACCTGGGCCGCCAGCTGTTCTACCGCAGCACCCGCGCGGTGCGGCTCACCGAGGACGGCGAGCGCTTCCACCTGCAGGTGCGGGAGGCGATCGAGCTGCTGGATGCGGCCGTGGACGACCTGGGGCGCGATGACGGAGGGTTGAGTGGCCGGCTGCGGATCAACGCGCCGGAAGCCTTCGGGCGGCTGCACGTGGCCCGACTGCTCAACGCGCTGCAGGCCGCGCACCCGGCACTGGATGTGGAACTGCAGCTCACCGATGCGTACATCGACCCGGTGCAGGAAGGCGTGGATATCACGGTGCGGATCGGGCCGCAGGTGGACTCGGGATTGATCGGCAGGACCGTCGCTGCCCAGCAGCAGATCGTGGCCGCCAGTCCGGCCTACCTGGCCGCGCACGGCACGCCGCGGGTACCCGCCGACCTGCTGGAACACCGTTGCCTGCTCTACAAGGGCCAGTTCGGCACCCAGCGCTGGTACTTCCGCGAGGAAGCGTCGCAGGCATTCGAAGGCATCAACGTCAGCGGGCCGTTGTGCAGCAACAACGCCGAAGTGCTGCTCGCCGCCGCGCTCGAAGGGCACGGCGTGGTGCTGTTTCCCAGCTGGCTGTACCGCCGCGAAAGCTTTGCGAAGCAGCAACTGGTGCCGCTGCTCGGGGCGTGGGAAGGCTCGGTCGCGACCGAGACCTCCTACATCCAGCTGCTGTCACCTGAGAACAAGCTGCGCTCGCGCAAGGTGCGCGAGGTGACCGCTTTCCTGCTGGAAGGCTTCGGCACCCCACCCGCCTGGGATCTGTAGAGACGCTGCGGGAATTACTGTGGAACCGGGTCCGGGTGGATGCCACGCTGGGCGCATGGATGCGATCCATGCCTACCGCCGCCTCCCGCTTCTGGCCGCTGTCCTGGCGGTGTGCCTGCTGCTCGGCGGCTGCGCCACCCTGCCCCGCACCCCGGTGCCCGCCGACCAGATCGCCTGGGCCGTGGTACCCGGCATGCCGGACGTGCGTGCCTGGGCCGGCCGGCCGAACCGCGACATGGAGCTCGACTTCGAGCAGTCCATCCGCGATGAGCGCGCGGATCAGTTTCCGGTGGCCGCCGACGGGCGCATCCACTATCCACATCTGGCCCTGTCCGGCGGAGGCGCGAATGGTGCCTTCGGCGCGGGCTTCCTCAACGGTTGGACCGCGACCGGCACCCGCCCCACCTTCAAGATCGTCACCGGCGTATCCACCGGCGCCTTGATGGCGCCCTATGCGTTTCTCGGCCCGGACCACGACCAGGCCCTGCGACGCTTCTACACCACCACCTCCGACGCCGACGTGTTCGCCGCCGGAAACCCGCTGATGGCGCTGCTTCGCCGCGATGCACTGGCCAACACCGCGCCGCTGGAGGCACTGATCGCACGCGCCATCGACGCGCCGCTGCTGGCCCGGATCGCCGCCGAACACCGGGCCGGGCGTCGTCTCTACATGGGGACGGCAGATCTGGATTCGCGCCAGTTCGTGGTCTGGAACATGGGCCTGATCGCCATGCGCGGATCGCCCGAGGCGCTGAGGCTGTTCCGACGGGTGATGCTGGCGTCGGCCTCGATCCCGATCGCCTTTCCGCCGGTACTGATCGAGGTCGACGTGCTGGGCAAGCGCTACGACGAAATGCATGTGGACGGCTTTGTCGCCGCCAACATCTTCCTGCATGCGGGCATCATCGATCCGCAGCGGATTTACAACCGGCTGTCACGCGCGCCGGCCACCTACGATACTTTCATGATCCACAACGGCCAGCTGGCCGCGGCGTCGGACCCGGCGGAGCGTTCGCTGCGCGGCATAGCCTTCCGTTCCATCGACGTTGCCGGCCGCGCCGGGATGATCGGCGACCTGTTCCGCGAGTACGCCTACGCCCGGCGCGACGGTGCGCGTTTTGCCTGGGTCACCATCGATTCGCGTCTTGCGCTGGCCGACGCCGCCAGCTTTGATCCGGCGCGCATGACCGTGCTCTACCAGGTCGGCTACGACCGGGCCCGCGAAGGCCCGGTGTGGCTGTCGCGCCCGCCCGGGATGTTCCCCGCCGACGAGCCCTGAACGCGGGAGGCAACGCGGTCAGTGCGTACTGCTGCCCCGGCTGGCCAGCAACGCGATGGCGCGGTCCGGCAGGTGCCAGTGCCCGTGCTCGTCGGCCTGCACCGGCGCGTCGTCGACGGAGGTGATCAACAGCCGCCAGGGCGTGTTGTCCAGCGGCGGCGGCACGAAGGCCTGCGGCTCCGCAGCGGCATTGACCAGCAGCAACAGCTGGATGCCCTCCACCCCGTTGCCGTTGCCGTCGCCATCAGCGGGCATCGCCGGCAGCTGCAGCATCAAGGCCCGCTGCTGCGGTGCGTGCCAGTCGCCTTCCTGCATCGGCTGGCCGTCCGGCCGGATCCAGTGCGCGGCGTCGGTGCCGTGGCCGTCGCGGGCGTCGAGGAAGCGGCTGCGACGCAGCTGCGGGTAGCGTCGCCGCAGCGCCAGCAGGCGGCGTACGAACAGCGACTGCTGCTGGCCTTCTTCGCTCGCCGCGCGCTCCCAGTCGATCCAGTTGATCGGGTTGTCCTGGCAATACGCGTTGTTGTTGCCATTCTGGGTGCGGCCGAACTCGTCCCCGGCCAGCAGCATCGGCGTGCCCTGCGCGAGCAGCAGGCTGGCCAGCAGGTTGCGCATCTGCCGGCGACGCAGCGCCAGGATGCCGGGGTCGTCGGTCGCCCCCTCCGCGCCGTGGTTCCAGGAAATGTTGTGGTCGGTCCCGTCGCGGCCTTCCTCGCCGTTGTCCAGATTGTGCTTGTCGTTGTAGCTCACCAGGTCGTGCAGGGTGAAGCCGTCGTGCGCGGTCACGAAATTGACCGACGCCGACGGCCGGCGCCCGTTGTGGTCGAACAGGTCCGCCGAGCCCATCAGGCGCGTGGCGAACTCGGAAAGCTGGCCTTCGTCGCCCTTCCAGAACGCGCGCAGGTTGTCGCGGAAGCGGTCGTTCCACTCGGCCCAGCCCGGCGCGAAGTTGCCGAGCTGGTACCCGCCGGGCCCGATGTCCCAGGGTTCGGCGATCAGCTTCACCTGGCTCAGCACCGGGTCCTGGCGCACCGCATCGAGGAAGCTGCCGGACGGATCGAAGCCGGCGCGTTCGCGCCCGAGGATGGTGGCCAGGTCGAAGCGGAAGCCGTCCACGTGCATGTCCTGCACCCAGTAGCGCAGCGAGTCCATCACCATGCGCAGTGCGCCCGCGTTGGTCAGGTCGAACGTGTTGCCGGTGCCGGTGTCGTTGATGTAATAACGGCGATCATCGGCGAGGCGGTAGTAGCTGGCATTGTCGATGCCCTTGAACGACAGCGTCGGACCCAGTTCGTTGCCCTCGGCGGTGTGGTTGTACACCACGTCGAGGATCAGCTCCAGTCCGGCGTCGTGCAGGCTGGCCACCATCTGCTTGAACTCGGCGATGGTGCTGGTGGAGAGGAAGGACGGATCTGGCGCGAAGAAGCCCAGCGTGTTGTAGCCCCAATAGTTCTTCAGTCCGCGCTCGACCAGGTACTGGTCGTCCACGTGCGCATGCACCGGCAGCAGCTCCAGCGCGGTCACGCCCAGCTGCCGCAGGTGGTCGGACAGCGCGTCGGAACGCAGCGCCGAGAAGGTGCCGCGCATGGCCTCGGGCACGGCCGGGTGCTGCATCGACAACCCACGCAGGTGCGCCTCATAGATGACCGTCCGGTCCCACGGCGTGGCCGGGCTGCGGTCGGCGCCCCAGGTGAACGCCGGATCGACCACCACGCAGCGCGGCACGTAGGCCGCGCTGTCGCGCCGGTCGAAGCTCAGGTCCTTGTCCTTGTGGCCCAGGGTGTAGCCGAACAGATGCGGCGCCCATTTGATCTGCCCGACCAGCTGCTTGGCGTACGGGTCCATCACCAGCTTGTTCGGGTTGAAACGATGGCCGGCCTCCGGCGCGTACGGGCCGTGCACGCGGTAACCGTAGCGCTGGCCGGGCCGCGCGTCCGGCAGGTAACCGTGCCAGATCTCATCGGTGTATTCGGGCAGGCGGATCCGCTCCACCTCGCGTCCGCGTTCATTGAACAGGCACAGCTCCACCTGCGTGGCGTGCCGGCTGTACAGCGAGAAGTTGACGCCCAACCCATCCCAGGTGGCGCCCAGCGGGTACGGTCGCCCTGCCCTGACACGCGTCTGTCCTGCGTTGCCGGTACTCATCGCGGCACCTCCTGGTCGTGCAGGAGCGCTTCGATCTCGGCGGCGACCAGCCGCTCGGCCATCTGCCAATGACGTGCCGACTGTCCTTCCGGGCGGCCTTCCGCCTCCCAGATCTGCCGGGCCAGTTCCCGGGTGCGTTCGGCTTTCTGTTGCTCGTCCATCGTCGTATCTCAGCAGGTTGAATGAATCGCGACCGGGCTGCCGTCGAACAGCTGCCGCAGGCGCAGGGGAGTGCCATCACTGACCAGCGCCGCGCCGGTCAGCAGGTTGCGGTAATGCCCGGGCGGGACCGTCAGGGTTGCCCCGCCCCAATGCGACGCGGACAGCGCGGCGCCCTGCCGGGCAGGCTGCGCCGCGGTGTGGCGCGCCACCGCCACCAGCAGCCGCTGGCCGGCGTGTTCGCGCTGGAAGGCCAGCATCGCCACCTCGCGGTCCGCATGCAGGGGTTGGTAGGTGCCTTCGGCAAACAGCGCCGGCTGTTCGCGTCGCAGGGCCAGCACGTGCCGCAGCAGGCGCGCCTTGACCGCGCCGTCCTGCCACTGCGCCAGCAGCTGCGGCCAGCGGCGTGCGTCGTCGAGCCAGGCGCGGCGGCGCGCGTAGTCCACCTCGCGGCGATTGTCCGGATCCACCAGCGACAGGTCCCAGCCCTCGGTGCCCTGGTACAGGTCGGGCACGCCCGGCAGGGTCAGCCGCAGCGCCAGCTGGGCCAGCCCATTGCGGGCGCCGGCGGCACCGACATGCTCGGCCGCCTGCTGGAGGGTGCCGCGCAGCGAGGCCGTGGCCGGGTGCAGCAGCAGCTGTTCGATGAAGGCCTGCGTGCGCGCCTCGAAGGCGGTATCCGGGTCTGTCCAGGAGGAAAACAGATCGGCCTCCCGCAACGCCTTCAGCTGCCACTGCACGACCCTTTCCGCGAAACTGCGCGGATCGTGCAGGCCCTGCATCGGCCACGCGCCGAGCAGGGTCTGCCACAGCATGTGGCGCACCGCCGGCGGCGGCAGGGCCATCCCGATGCGTGCAGCGCGACGATCCAATGTCCGCACCAGCCTGCCCCACCACTGCGGCTGCTCGGACAGCACCGCCAACCGCGCACGGCTGTCTTCACCGCGCTTGTGGTCATGGGTGGCCGTGGCCAGCATGGCCTGCGGGTGGCGATGGGCGCGCATCAGCGTGCGCGTATGCAGGGCACGCGTGGACAGGGCGAAATGGTCGGGACGGCTGCCCACCTCGTTGCGCGAGAGCAGCACGCCGTAGCGGTAGAACGCGCGGTCCTCCACCGCCTTGGCGTTGAGCGGCGCGCTGAGCTGCTGGAAGCGCCGCCGCAGCGTGGCGCGTGCGCGCGCATCGCCAGCGTCGTCGCGGAAGCAGGCGGCGATCCAGCCCGCCGCCAGCACTGTATCCGCCGGTTCCTCGCGCGCCACGCTGTCCAGCACCGCGTCCCAGCGACGCTGGTCGGGTTCGTCGAAACAGGTTGGCGTGGCATACGTCCGATAAACCGGGAACCGCACCAGCAGCGCGGTCAACGCACGCGACAGCAGCGCACGCCCGAACCGGGCGCTGGCCGGCAACGCGGCGCGCTCCATGCGCAGCAGGTGTCGCAGCAGTGTGTCGAACTCGCTGCGCAGGCCACGCGCCAGCATTTCATCGCGCGCCCGCCGTTCTTCCTCGCCGAACGACGTGGTGCGCCCCGTGGCCTGCTGCCACTGCCGGGCCAGCGCTGCCTCGCCCGACGCGTCGTGCAGCCAGGCCGAGACCTGGTCCATGAAATCGTAGCCGGTGGTCCCGTCGCAGGCCCACGACGCCGGCAGTTCCTCGTCCGGCGCCAGGATCTTTTCCACCCACAGCAGGGGCGCAACGCCGTGCGTGGCGCAGGCGCTGTCCATCGCGGTGCGCAGTCGCTGCAGGTAGGCCTGCGGGTCGGCAATGCCGTCCACGTGGTCCACGCGCAGGCCGTCCACCAGCCCCTCGGCCAGGAACGCCAGCGGCAGGCGGTGCACGGTGTCGAACACCGCGTCGTGGTGCACCTGCAGGGCGACCAGGCTGGAAATGGTGAAGAAGCGCCGGTAGTTCAAGCGGTCGTCGCCCAGCCGCCACCAGATCGGGCAGTAGGCCTGGGCCCCGATGACGCCGCGCAGCCCGGCAGGGGCGGCATCGGGCACCGTGCCGGGCGCCAGCGGCAACCGCGCCTCGTGGTGGCGCAGCACCGCAACGCCAGCCTCCTGCTCCACGCGCAGCACGCCGTCCTCGATGGCCGCGTCCAGCGGTCGATCCAGGATCGGCAGCTGCAGCGCGCCGCCTGCCAGCGGCGCCTTCCAGTTGATATCGAACCAGTGGGCATACGCGCTGCCGCGGCCGTGTTGAAGCACGTCCCACCACCAGCGGTTGTCTGCGTGCGCGGCCATGTGGTTGGGCACGATGTCCAGCACCAGCCCCATGCCACTCGCCCGCGCCCGGTTGGCAAGCGCGCGCAGGGCACGTTCGCCGCCCAGCTCGGGGTTCACTTCGGTCGGGTCCACCACGTCGTAGCCATGGGTCGACCCGGGCACGGCGCGCCAGATCGGCGACAGGTACAGGTGACTGATCCCCAGCGCGGCGTAGTAATCCACCTGGCGCGCGGCATCGTCCAGGGTGAATCCTGCATGCAGCTGCAGGCGCGCGGTGGCGCGCACCCGGCTCATGGGCCCACCTGCGCGCGGGCGGTAGCGAAACGTTGCATGGCGTCCTCCAAGGTGTGCTCGACCCCTTCGGTGGGCAGGCGCTGGCGCCAGTTCGGGTGGACCCCTACCGTCCCCGGCAGGTTGACCTGCTCGGCCATGCCCAGCGCGTCTTCCACCGGCAGCAGCGCCAGCGCCGATGGACTGGCGCCGACGTATTCCAGTGCTGCGCGGCGGCCGGATATCTCATCCAGGGCACGCCCTTTCATGGCTTCATCGAGGCGCGCGATATCGGCGCTGCGCTCGGCGGCCTGTTGCCGCAGTTCCTCCTCGTCCAGCTCGCC
Source organism: Stenotrophomonas sp. CFBP8994 (assembly GCF_034044835.1). Lineage (NCBI taxonomy): Bacteria > Pseudomonadati > Pseudomonadota > Gammaproteobacteria > Lysobacterales > Lysobacteraceae > Stenotrophomonas > Stenotrophomonas sp. CFBP8994. The sequence goes on from NZ_JAXCWT010000006.1 coordinate 144,792, forward strand.
GAGCCGGTGCCGCCAGCCAAGATCCAGCCCCCGTCGCCAGCCGACCAGGGTCGGCAGGTCGTGGGTGCCGGTCATCGCCACGGCATCCGCGCGCCATGCCCCGGGCGACAGGAAGCCGCCGTCTTCATCGCGTGCGAACGGCAGCACATCCATGCCGAGCACGCCGCGTGCGGCCAGTGCCTGGCGGATGCCCGGAGGCACCACCCCGAGATCCTCGCCGATCACGATGCAGCGGCTGCGCCACGATTCAATCGCGGCGATGTTGAGCAGGTCCTGCAGCGGATACCTCAGGTAGGCGCCCTGTCCTGCCCCGGCGCCATCGGGCACCACCCACAACCGCTGCCAGCCGAGGATGTGGTCGATCCGGATTCCGCCACGGTCGCGCATTACCGCACGCAGCAGCGCGATGAACGGTGCGAAGCCCTGTTCGGCCAGCCCGTGCGGCGAATAGCTGGTTACGCCCCAGACCTGACCTGCGGCGCAGAATCTGTCGGGCGGCGCGCCGAGCACCAGCCCGCGCAGCAGTGCGCTGCCGGCGGCGTCGGCTTCAGCGCCGGCGGGATCGAAGCCCACCGCGAGGTCGGCGATCAGGCCCAGCCCCATGCCGCTCGCGTGCGCCTGCGCCTGTGCACGCTGCCAGCCGCGGCTCACCATCCATTGTCCGAACAGGTACAGCGACGACGACAGGCCCAGGCGCGGATGCATGAACGCCACATGCCGCGCCAGCGCCGGGCCACCGTCGCTGACGAAACGCTGCAGGTCGCTGGTCGCTTCCGCGTCATCGGAGATCGCGCCGCGCACCGCACCCAGCCATGCCCATTTGGCCATCGCCGCCGCCGGCCAATCGATCAGGGGTGCGGCGCGCAGTGCGGCGAGCTGCTCGCGCAGCGCGGGGTCGCGCTCCAGCACCTGCAGCGCCGCATCACCGAACTGCTCCACCGGTGCGGCGTACACCGCCTCCAGGAAGCGCCGGTCGCCCGGGAAATAGGGACTGTAGTCTGCGTCCATGCCGCCGCCGGCGTGCACTGGCCCGAGTGCCAGCGCATCCGCGCCGGCCGCGCCCGCCTGCCGCGCCCACGCCGCGCAGGCAGCGGTATCGCCGGTGCCGCCATCGTGTGGGCCACGGGCCGCATACGGTTGCAGGACCAGGCCCCACGGATGCGCGCGGCTCACCGCATCGTGGACCCCGAAACACCGCAGCGGCGCCACCGCAACACGCTGCGTGTGTGCACCACAGGCCAGGGTCCAGTAGCCCGGACGTGCCGGCGCCGTCGCCTGCCCCGCCGCGTTGGTGTGGCCGTCCTCCCGGCTGCCGTCCTCGTGCTCCCACACGCAGGGCGCATCTGCGGCGCCGGCATCCACCGGCGTCCCGACCACGGCAGTGCGCAGCAGCGGGACCTGGCGGCGCGACCCCAACGCGGACAGCGCCTCGCGACGCTGCGCGGGCGTGGCGTTGGGAATCTCCAAGGCGTCGAGGATCGCGCCAAGTACCGCGTCATCCACGCGTTGCGGACGCCCGGCGATATCCACCCAGTCCACGGCGAGGCCGACCGCCTCCGCCAATGCGCCCAATCCCGGTTGCGTGCTCATGCTGCAGCCACCACCACGGCATACAGGCTGTCGGGCGCCAGTCCGTCCTCACGGACCGGTGGGCCGAGCCTGAACACTTCGCGTCCGGCCGGCAACGTCACCGGCACGGTGGCATCGCTGGCATTGAACGCGATCCACCACTGCGCTCCGGGCAGCTGCCAGCCAGCGCGCAGCACGCCCGGCGCCAGCACATCAGCACCCAGCGACTGCGCGCTGGCGGCTGGGCCGAGCCAGGCCGCACGCACCGCGAGCAGGTCCCGGAACCAGGCCAGCCAGGCCGCGGCGTCGGGATCGTCGTCCGTCGGCCACGGGGCACGGGACAGGGCCAGCGTGGTCGGCGCATTCGGATCCGGGATCAGCGCACGTCGGTGCTCATCCTTGAAGCTGCTGAAGTGCGCGAATTCGGCGCGGCGGCCCTCGCGCACCTGCTCGTCCAGCGGCGTGCGGTGGTCGGTGAAATACAGGAACGGTGAGCGCGCGCCCCAAGGCTCGCCCATGAAGAACATCGGAATCATCGGCGTCAAGGCGGTCAATGCCATCGCCAACGCGGTCCGGCGCGGCCCCACCAGCTGCAGCAGGCGCTCGCCCTGCGCACGATTGCCGGTCTGGTCGTGGTTCTGGCAGAACACCACGAACTGCTGCGGCGGAATGCCCGCGCTGGGTTCGCCCCGCGCACGCCCACGGCGGGTGGTCTCGCCCTGCCAGGCAAAGCCCTCGGCCAGCACCCGGCGCAGGCGGCCGGACGGATCGTCGGCGTAGTCGCCGTAGTAGCCTTCGTGCTCCCCGGTCAGCAGCACGTGCAACGCGTTATGGAAATCGTCATTCCACTGCGCGGTGAACCCGCTGGCCAGCAACCCCGACTGGTTGTTCTCGTTCTCCAGAACCAGCAGCACCTCGCGGCCGGGCAGCGCCGCGCGCACCCGGTCACGCAGCAGGTTCAGGAACGCCAGCGGATGGATGGCGTGCACCGCGTCGAGGCGCACGCCATCGAACCGGTAATCGCGCATCCACATCACCGCGTTGTCGATGAAGTAGCACTGCACCTCGGGGCGGCGGAAATCGACCGCGTTGCCCCACGGGGTGCACAGGTCGCTGCGGAAGAACGCCGGCGCCAGGGCCGGCAGCGGATTGCCGTCGGGCCCGAAATGGTTGTACACCACGTCCAGCAGCACCATCATGCCCAGGCCATGGGCAGCATCGACCAGTGCCTTGAGCTCGTCAGGCGTGCCGTAGGCCGGCGAAGGCGCGTACTGCAGCACGCCGTCGTAGCCCCAGTTGCGCTCACCCGGAAAGGTGGCCACCGGCATCAGCTCGATCGCGGTGAATCCGAGGTCGGCCAGTTGCGGCAGCTGTTCGCGCACCGCGTTGAACGACCCGCCGGCGGCGCCCACGTGCACCTCGTAGATCACCGCCTCGTGCCACGGCCGGCCGGACCGGTCCGGATGCTGCCAGTCGAAGTCGTCGGCCACCAGCGCGCTGGGTCCGAACAGGCCGTCAGGCTGCTGACGCGAGGCCGGGTCGGGCACCGTGTCGCCGCCATCGATGCGGTAGCGGTAGCGCATGCCGGGCGCACCCGGCGCCGTCAGCGCGAACCAGCCGCCATCGCTGCCCTGCATGGGCAGCACCTGGTCTTCCAGCAGCAGATCCACCGACGTGGCCGCCGGTGCCCACAGTGCGAAACGCCAACCGCCGTCCGTATCCTGCCAGGCTCCCCACCGCACCTGCGCTGCACTCATTCCCTGGCCTGCAGGTAAAGCACCGACAGCGGCGGCAGGGTCAACGGCAGCGACTGCGCGTGGCCGTGCATCGACTGCGCAATGGTCGCCACGCGACCCTCATTGCCCAGGTTGCTGCCGCCATAGAACGCGCTGTCGGTGTTGAGGATCTCCACCCAGTCACCGGCGGACGGCACCCCCAGCAGGTAGCCATGCCGCGCCACCGGGGTGAAGTTGCAGACCACCAGCGTCGCCCGGCCTTCGCCGCGCGGCGGATGGCGTACGAACGCAAGCACGCTGTTCTGGTGGTCATCGCTGACGCTCCACTCGAATCCGGCATCGTCATCGTTGGCCAGGCGCAGGCTCGGTTCCTGCTGCAGCAAGCGGTTGAGGTCGCCGACCAGCCGGGCGATGCCGGCATGTTCGTGCCGCGCCGCACTGTCCCAGTCCAGCGCAGCGTCGTGGTTCCATTCCGCCGGCTGGGCGAACTCGCCGCCCATGAACAGCAGTTTGCTGCCCGGGTGCGCCCACATGAACCCATAACAGGCCCGCAGGTTGGCGAACTGCTGAGCACGCTCACCCGGCATCTTCGCCAGCAGCGAGCCTTTGCCGTGCACCACTTCGTCGTGCGACAGCGGCAGGATGAAGCGCTCGCTGAAGGCGTAGATGGCGCTGAACGTCATTTCACCGTGGTGGTGGCCCCGGTGGATCGGATCGCGGCGCAGATACGCGAGGGTGTCGTGCATCCAGCCCATGTTCCATTTGTGGGTGAACCCCAGGCCGTTCGCGTTGGCCGGTGCGGTGACGCCCGGCCACGCGGTGGATTCCTCGGCCATGACCAGCACCTCCGGGAAGCGCGTCCGGATCGCCTCATTGAACTGGCGAAGGAAGGCGACCGCCTCCAGATTTTCGCGACCGCCGTTGACGTTCGGCAGCCATTCGCCTTCGGCGCGGCTGTAGTCGCGGTACAGCATCGAGGCCACCGCATCCACGCGCAGCCCGTCGATGTGGAAGCGTTCGATCCACTCCAACGCGCTGCCGATCAGGAACGCGGCCACTTCGGTGCGCCCGTAGTTGTAGATCAGCGTGTTCCAGTCCGGATGCAATCCGAGCCGCGGGTCTTCGTGCTCGTACAGCGCGGTGCCGTCGAAGCGCTGCATGCCGTGTGCATCGCTCGGGAAGTGCGCTCCCACCCAGTCGACGATCACGCCCAGCCCGGCCACGTGGCAGCGGTCAACGAACGCCGCGAAGTCTTCCGGGCCGCCGTGGCGCGCGGTCGGCGCGAACAGGCCCAGCGGCTGGTAGCCCCAGGACCCGCCGAAGGGATGCTCGCTGACCGGCAGCAGTTCGATGTGGGTGAAACCGAGGGCCTTCACGTACGGAATCAGCGCATCGCCCAATGCGGACCAGCCGAGCGGCTGGCCGTCCGCATCGCGGCGCCAGGAACCCGCGTGCACTTCATAGACTGAAATGGCCTGGCCCCCGGCCACGCCGCGTGCGGCCATCCACGCGCCATCCTGCCAGGCGTGCGTCGCCGGACCGACAACGCGGGAGGCGGTGTCGGGCGGCAGTTCGCAGGCACGCGCCATCGGGTCGGCCTTGAACGCCACCGAGCTTCCGTCACCGGCAGTGACCGCGAACTTGTAGCGGGCACCGACCGCCACGCGCGGCACGAACCCTTCCCAGACCCCCGCCTCGGGATGCAGGCGCAGCGGGTGCCGCTCCGCGTCCCAGCCGTTGAAATCGCCTACCACGGCCACCCGGCTGGCATTGGGGGCCCACACGGCGAAGCGCACACCGCCGTTTCCGGTGGCCACTGCGCCCAGCAGCCGACGGGCGGCGTCCGGGTCCCCGCTGCGCAGTGCGTCGAGCTGCGCCGGGGTGAGCGCGGTGTCGTCCGTAGTGCCGGGTGATTCGGTCGGATCGGATGCGAAGCTGGCGTCGCGCGCAACGAAGGCGTGCTCGCTCATGCCTGCAGCTCCGGCACGCGCGCATCCAGCACACGCTCATACAGCCTCAGGTACTCCGTCCCGGCCAGGTCCCAGCTGCTCGGCCGCAGCATGGCGGCGCGGCGCATGGCCGACAGCAGCCCGGGGATGCGGTAGGTGCGGAACGCACGCTGCACGCAGCGGCGCAGCGAGTCGGCGTCGGCCGAGTTGAACAGCAGGCCGGTCACGCCGTCCTCCACCGTGTCGATCAAGCCGCCGGTGGCGTGCGCGATCGGCAGGCAGCCGAACCGCTGCGCATACATCTGGCTCAGCCCGCACGGCTCGAAGCGGGAGGGCATGAGCAGGAAATCGGCCCCGGCGAACATCTTGCGGGCGAGGCCTTCGTCGAACCCGGGGTACACGCCCACGCTGGAGGGGAACCGTCGCGACAGCGCGGCCACTTCCGCTTCGATGCGCGGTTCACCGCCGCCGATGATGGCCAACTGGCCCCCGGCGGCGGCGATCTGGTGCGCCACCGCGCAGCTCAGGTCCAGGCCCTTCTGGTGGACCAGGCGCGAGACCACCGCGAACAGCGGCCCGTCGCTGTGCGGCAGCCCCAGCGCACGCTGCACGCGCCGCTTGTTGGCGACCCGGCCTTCCCAGCGGTGCAGGTCGAAGTGTTCGCTCAGGTGCAGGTCGGTGCGCGGGTCCCAGCTGCTGTCGATGCCGTTGACGATGCCGCTCAAGCGACCGCTCGCCGCGTGGCCGGACAGCAGCGCGTCCAGCCCACAGCCCTGTTCGGGGCCGGTGATCTGGCGCGCGTAGCTCACGCTGACCGTGTTCACATGGTCGGCATGCACGATGCCCGCCTGCAGGAACGACAGCCGGCCATGGAAGGTGATGCTCTCGGCCTGCTCGGGCGAAACGCCCAGCACGGCGGCGTCTTCAAGCGGGAACAACCCCTGGTAGGCCAGGTTGTGGACGGTCAGCAGCGCGGGCACGTCCGAGCCGTACCAGCGCAGATAGGCGGCGGCCAGTGCGCACGGCCAATCATTCAGGTGCAGCAGTTCCGGCTGCCAATCCATGCCGGCATTGCCACAGGCGATCACCGCCGCGGCGCGCGACAGCGCGGCAAAGCGCACTGCGTTGTCACTCCAGTCCTGCCCGCTGCCATCTACGTATGGACTGCCACCTCGCTGGAACAGCCCGGGGCACACCAGCACCAGCACCGGCACGCCACCCGCAAACGTCTCCCCGATGTCGCAGGCGGGAATTCCGGCCCGTGCCGGCACGCGGCCCACCAACCGCAGGTCCGGCGCCCCCGCGATGACTTCGTCGTAGCCCGGAATCAGCACCCGCACATCCGATCGGGTGCGCAGCGCACGCGGCAGGGCCGCGGCAACGTCGCCCAGCCCGCCGGCCTTGACGTAGTCCGCCATCTCGGAGGTGACGAACAGGACGCGCCGAGCAGGATCGACACGACCGAGCGGCGGCGGGGTGCTCTCCACGGCGCGCAGCCGGGGCGAGCGGCGAACGCGTGTGCCGCCTTCGCCGCCAGCAGGAACGGGCAAAGCCACGGGAACAGCGATCTGACGCAGATGCGACATGGGGGGAATCTCGAAGGTGGTACCGCGGTGGGGGTGCCATCGGCATTGCGCCAAGGGCGGGGGTTTTCTGCGGCGCCGGAAACGTCGCGCGCGAACCTTGGTTGGAATCTACCTGTGTGCGGAATAAACACCGCGTGAACTTGATGCGACAACATCGTGACCCCAACACGCTTCGCAGGCGCAATGTGCCTGCAATGCAGCGCTTGTCGCAGGTTGTCGATGCTTGAACGGCATGAGCAGATGCGTTCGCATCATGACCTTCGCGTCTGCCGCCGCCCGCCTGAATCCTTCATTCTCGGCCGCGTGCCGTCACGCCTCCGTTGCAATCATTGCGGCGCGAGCGCTTCGATCCAGGTCGGCGCGTGGTCACTTGCTTTCTCCAGACCACGAACCCAGCGGTCCACACCGGCGTCCTTCAGTCCGTCGGCCAGCACCGGGTTCAGCAGCAGGTGGTCGATGCGAAGCCCACGGTCGCGTTCGTAGTGCTGGCGGAAGTAATCCCAGAACGTGTAGATCGTCTGCTCGCCGTAGACGTGGCGGAGACTGTCGGTCCAGCCCTGTGCCAGCAGATCGGCGTACGCCTCTCGCGCCTCCGGCTGCAACAGGGCATCCCGCCGCCACGACTTGGGATCGTAGATGTCGGCGTCAGTCGGCACCACGTTGAAATCGCCGATCAGCGCGACCGGATGCGGCAGGCCGACCAGTCCCAGCGCGTGCTTGTGCAGCCGCTCCATCCACTTCAGCTTGTACTCGAACTTCGGCCCGGGCTGCGGATTGCCGTTGGGCAGGTAAAGACCTCCCACCAGCACGCCGTGCGCCGCCGCCTCCAGATAGCGGCTCTGGTCGTCGGTGCGATCGCCCGGGAGCCCGCGCCGGCTTTCGATCGGGTCCTGCCCACGCGCCAGCAACGCCACGCCGTTCCAGGCACGCTGCCCCTGCCACAGGCAGCCGTAGCCTGCGTCACGGATCTCGGTTTCAGGAAACGCATCCTGGCTGGCTTTGAGCTCCTGCAGCGCCACGATGTCCGGTTTCTCTTTCTCCAGCCACGCCAACAGGTGCGGAAGCCGCGTCTTGATCCCGTTGACGTTGAAGGTGGCAATACGGAGGCGCCTGCGACGGGCCATGGCGTACTCCAGCAGGAGGGAGTCGCCAGTATTCCCGGCATTGCGCTGCGTGCGCGTCAAGAGTCCGCTCACGGGGCCATCGCACCCAGGCTTCTGCCTGCTTCACTCCGCGCAACCTGGGCGGGCGCATGCTTGGGTTTCCCTTCCCTGGTGCCGCTTCCGATGCCCATCCTTTCCTCTCGTCCGCTGCTGCTGGCCGCCGTGCTGGCGTCTACCGCCTGTACGCCTTCGCCCGACGCGGAGGGACCGCCACAACCTACCGGCGGGGATCCGGGTGCGGCGAAGGCGGCAGTCACCCACGAGGCGCGTGCAACGTCGTCACCGCCCGCCTATGCCATCAGTGAAACGCCACCCGGCATCGCGCTGGCTGCAGTTCCTGGCATGGAGCTGCGCAGGGATTTCACCCGCAGCTACCTGACGCTGGATGGCTGGAAGCTGTTCGATGCCTCGGGCAGCACCGGTTCGCCACTGGCTGCCTTGGTGCTGGACGGGTCCAACGAGGTGACGGCGGCCGAGCTTCGCGTCGGACGCAGCGACGACGCCGGTGCCGTCGCCGACTGCCTGACGCCTCCCGCAGAAGCTACGGGGCCAGCCGACACGGTCGACATTGACGGCGTGAGCTTCACCCACTTCCCGGTGGGCGACGCAGCGATGAGTCACTACGTATCGGCCGACAGCTACCGCGCCGTGCAGCATGGGCGGTGCTATGCGATTGATCTGGTCGTGGCTGGTACCCGGCCGGAGGTGTACGACCCGCCCCGTACACCGCCGTTCAGCACTGAGGAAGCGCGCGACAAGCTTGCGGCTGCCTTGAAGGCCGTGCGTTGGGTGGAGTGAACGTCTGCGCCTGCGGCGTTGGGCCGCAGGCGCAAAGCAACCAGGCAGGGCCTGGCGCTACGGCGTCGGGGCCGAAGGCGCCGATGGGGTTGCCGGCGGCGTCGACGGAGTTGCCGAAGGCGGTGCGGCTGGCGTGGCGGGAGCTGCGGTTGGCGTGATCCGCCAGATGGTGTTGGCCAGGTCATCGGCCACGATCACCGCACCGCGCGGATCGACGCTGACGCCCACCGGGCGGCCGCGGGTCTTGCCGTCATCGCCGCGGAAGCCAGTGGCGAAATCGATCGCTTCGCCGGCGGGCTTGCCATCACGGAACGGCACGAACACCACCTTGTAGCCGACCGGCGGATTGCGGTTCCAGCTGCCGTGCTGGCCGACGAAGACACCGTCGGTGAAGTTGCCGCCCACCGCCGGGTTGGCGAACGCCACGCCCAGCGCGGCCACGTGCGAGCCCAGCGCGAAGTCCGGGGTCAGCGCGGACGCCACCTTCTCCGGGTTCTGCGGCATCACCCGGCGGTCCACGTGCTTGCCCCAGTAGCTGTAGGGCCAGCCATAGAAGCCGCCGTCGCGCACCGAAGTGAGGTAATCCGGCACCAGGTTCGGCCCGATTTCGTCACGTTCGTTGACCACCGCCCACAACGTGCCGGTGCCGGGCTGTACGGCCAGTGCCGTGGGATTGCGGATGCCGCTGGCGTAGGTGCGGTGCGCACCGGTCTGCGCATCGATCTCCCAGACCTGGGCGCGGTCGATTTCCGCCGCCATGCCGCGTTCGGTGATGTTGCTGTTGGAACCGATGCCCACGTACAGGTGGGTGCCATCGGCGCTGGCGGCCAGCGACTTGGTCCAATGGTGGTTGATGGCCGACGGCAGGTCGGTCACCTTGGTCGGCGCACCGCTGGCCTTGGTCTGGCCTTCGGTGTAGTCGAAGCGCACCAGCGCATCCTGGTTGGCCACGTACAGGGCGTTGCCCACCAGGGCCAGCCCGTACGGGGCATTGAGCTTGTCGGCAAACACCGTCTTCAGCTCATACACGCCGTCACCATCGGCATCCCGCAGCAGGGTCAGGCGGTTGCCGCTCTTCACCTGCGTATTGCCCTTGGCCTTGATCTTGCCGGCAATCACATCCTTCGGCTTGAGGTTGGGCGCGCTGCCGCCCCGACCTTCGGCTACCAGGATATCGCCGTTGGGCAGCACCAGGGTCTGGCGCGGAATGGCCAGGTCGGTGGCGATCGCCGCGACCTTGAAACCGGCCGGCACGGTGGGCACGGTATCGCCCCACGCGGTCGGCTGGGCAATGGTCATGTCCGGCATCACGCCGCGATGGGGCTTGGGCAGTTCCGGGTTGGCGCCGAGCTGCTGCAGCTCCGGGGCCTTGCCACTGCAAGCGGCCAAGGCCACGGCGAGTACGGAAAGTGCGAATACCTTCGGGGCGCGGTTCACAGGACACCTCCGACGCGCACACGGACACTGGAGAAACCAAGCCAGGTGGCGATCAATGCCAGCACCGTGACGATCACCGACCACAGCAGCGCAGCCGGCATGATCGCCCAGGCATCGCGTGCGTGGTGCAGCGAGTTGATGAAGCCCACGATCCAGGTGACCGCCAGCACGATGACGTAGACGCCGTTACGGCTGCCGCGCACCAGGCCCACCAGGCCGCACACCAGCGCCAGCGTGGTCATGACCATCGCCCCGACCAGCAGCCAGGAGGCGAAGTTGCTCCACTGGATTTCGTAGGTGTTCCAGTACGCGTAATCGGCCAGCAGCGCGCCGAGGAACAGCGGCAGCACGCCGCCGAGCACGGCGGCATGGAACGGATGGATGACCCAGTGGCGGGTCACGACGGCGGTTGTGGACACGGCTGTCTCCTGAGGGGAATGCAACCGGTATCCTGCCACCGCCTGCGTGACGGGCGGTTGATGTGCTCAGCGCCAGTCGGCGGGCAGCGTCCGCGTGCGGGTGCGGTACTTCATCGTTCCGTTGCGCAGCGTGCCCTCCGTCGTCTGCAGGTGTTCGCCATCGGGCGACAGCGATTCCTCCCAGCTGGCCACCTGCTGCAGCTGCCCGTCCACGTAACGGTAGGTTTGGGTGGCGTGCGAGCAGCAGCCGCCGCGCGAGGCGGAGATGAGGGTGCGCGTAGCGGGGTCGATGGCCAGCTGTGGCAGGCTCGACAGCGTTGGCTCGAACACGAAGGCCTGGGCCGCCGGGTCGAACAGATACAGGTTCCGCGTGGCGTTCGGGCCTGCCCCGCCGGCGTAGCCGGGTACGCTCAGGTCCGGCCAGCCGTCGAAGTTGGCGTCCACCAGCTGCACCACGTCCGGGCCGGCGCTCAGCGGCTCGGCATCGATGTCGCGCAGGATCTGCCGGCGCAGGCCGGTCGTGGCGTCCAGGATGTCGATGGCCTGCAGCACTGCTTGATCGTCGTCGGCGGGCGCAACGACCAGCACGAAACGCAGGTGGTCGGTGGTTGCCTGCTGGGGAATACGCACATCCCCGGCGGCAAGATCATCTCGACGGATCCAGCCGGGCGTCGCCGCGCCGTCTGCCGCCACTTCTTCAATGGCGATCCACTCGGCGCCCCTGCTGAGCACACCGGCATAGCGCCCCGCGGCAAGCGTGCCGGATGCCATGCCATCCCCGGCGCTTCGGTAGACCGGGGTGTCCACGGTCGCCGCGAAAACGTCGATGTAGGGTCGTGGCGCCTGCAGGGCGAACCCGTCGCGATAGTGGGTGACCTGGTAGTGGTGCACAGACCTGCCGTAAGCGTCGGGCGCACACACACCGCCCACCGCGCAGGCGCCGATCTCATCCGGGGTGGGCTTGCGGCTGGCGGGAACCTGCTCGGTACGGATCAGCGTTTTCTGGTCGGCCCAGCGCAGCGTGAAGCCGCGTTCGGTCCAGGCCAGCGCCGCTTCGCTGTCGGCGCTGCCAATGTTGGTGCGGCAGAAGGGCTGCGCCTCGGAACGTTCGTTCCAATCGGGAAAGGCATAGGCCGGGCACAGCCGGTTGGCGCTGTTGATGTCGTAGCGGTACGCCGCATCGGTGACGAACACCAGCTTGTTCACCGCCGCGCCCGGATCACGCGACACGAAGGCGTAGCGCACCTTCGCCGCGTCGGGAATCGCGGTGGCAAGCAGGTCCTGCTGGATTTCGCCTGCGGCCGGCGGTGCCGCCGTTTCTACCTGGGGCGCCTCGGACGAAAGCCGGTAAATGCCGGGCTCCAGCAGCGGTCCCGCTTCGGCATGGGTCGTCAGGATGGCAAGCAACAACGCGGCGTAGCGGATTCTCATGCCGCCATCATGCGTGATGTCCCTAACGCGACGATAGTGGTCCCTATCGCGCGAGACGGCAGCGTGCGTCCGGCTTACCCTCGTGCTCCGCTTGTCCCCCACCAGGTCCAGGCTGGATCACGCGCCGGACCCTTGGCAGCGTGGCCGGCCATGGCCCCAGCTGTAGTTCCAATGGTCCCATGAGCACAGAAACCTCGCCGTCCACTTCACCCGCCGTCCCTGCTTCGCCGGTACTGCCTGCCGCGTCCGATCCCGCCCACCAGGGCTTTGCGATCCGCATCGTCGGTGCCGCCGCGTTCGCGCACCTGCTCAACGACATGATCCAGGCCGTGCTGCCGGCCGTGTACCCGATGTTCAAGAGCCAGTTCGCGCTGACCTTCGGCCAGATCGGCACCATCGCGCTGGTCTACCAGTTCACCGCCTCGCTGCTGCAGCCGTGGGTGGGCATGTACACGGACAAGCGCCCGCTGCCCTACCTGCTGCCCTCCGGCATGATCGCCACGTTCGTCGGCATCGGCATGATGGCCATGGCCAGCAGTTACGAAATGCTGTTGTTGGCCGCCGCCGTGGTGGGCGTGGGCTCGGCCACGTTCCACCCGGAAGCGTCGCGGGTGGCGCGCATGGCCTCGGGCGGGCGTTTCGGCACCGCGCAGTCCACCTTCCAGGTCGGCGGCAATACCGGCTCGGCCATCGGCCCGCTGCTGGCCGCTGCCGTGGTGATTCCGCACGGCCAGCGCGCCATTGGCTGGTTCCTGCTGATCGCCGCCGTGGCCATCTTCGTGCTGTTCCGGCTGACCGGTTGGACCGTGCGCCACGGCCAGGCCAAGATGAACAGCCTGGCGCGCTCGCATGGCATCGGCCTGAGCCGCGGCAAGGTGGTGCAGGCCATCGCGGTGATCGCGGTGCTGATGTTCGCCAAGTTCGTGTACATCGCCTCCATCACCAACTACTTCACTTTCTACCTGATCGAACGTTTCCACCTGAGCGTGCAGCAGAGCCAGATGTACCTGTTCGTGTTCCTGGCGTCGATCGCGCTGGGCACCTTCATCGGCGGCCCGGTGGGTGACCGGATCGGGCGCAAGGCAGTGATCTGGATTTCGTTCCTGGGCGTGGCGCCGTTCGCGCTTGCCCTGCCCTATGCCAACCTGATGGGCACCGCGGTGTTGGCCGTTGCCGTCGGGCTGGTGATGTCATCTGCGTTTGCCGCGCTGGTGGTGTATGCGCAGGAAGCGGTGCCGGGGCGTGTCGGGATGGTGTCCGGGCTCATGTTCGGGCTGATGTTCGGTATCGGTGGGATCGGCGCGGCCGGGTTGGGCAAGCTGGCTGACATCCATGGCATCGTGTGGGTGTATCACCTCACTTCGTTCCTGCCGTTGTTGGGGTTGGTTACTGCGTTTCTGCCGAAGACCAACGGGCGCTGACATAGTTGCCGACTAACAGTCGGCACTACCGTTTCGCGTCAGACTTTTCGCGTTGTTGGAAGCTCACAGCTGCAGCTCGCTAGCGAACGATCGACGGGAAATATCACTCCGGCCCACAAGTGCCGTGAAGATCAATTGGATATCCAGCGTGCGCCGAAATACGCTGCTCAGCCTCCGCACTCAATTGCGGATGCCGGAAAGTAATTCAACTTTCCTGCCAGGAGCAAAGCGAGACTCGGCACATGGATTGTCCAATGCAAGCAAGTGTTACCCGTAGAGTTCCGTCGCGCTCGCCCTGGGCGCGAGCATCTCTTCCTGAGATTGAGGCCTGCCTCACCTCAGCCTGCCTTGGCGGCGAAGCTGCGTGACCAACTTCACGCTCTATCGTCCGAAGAAGCCGAGCCAATTCGCGGCCATGGTTCGCGCACTGGATGGAAGCAAGCCGTACGTCTACTCACATCCAGCCTCTCTTCAGGGGCTTGACGTTCCGTCCCGAGCTGCCGGCCGTATATCGTGCGACCTGCTATTTCTGATTGCCCGAAGAATTGAGGCGTTGAGCAGCGGGGGAAAAGCAATGCAGCATTTGACCAGGAAGTTCTCCATGCGCAACCACAGGCACGTGTTGTCGATCTCAATCATGATAGTCCTGACGACAAGCGCAGGCTGCGTTCGGCACGAGAACGCACCGGCAAAGGAAGCGGAATTGGAGAAGGCTGCCCAGGTGGCTTCCGAGCCAAGTGCGGACAATTCCTCAGCGCCCCCTCCTCCTGGCAGCTCAACTCCATCGCAGGAGCTTTTGTCATTGGCATACATCTGCGAAGCGGGTCCTGTTTGCGACGCGGATATTCTCGGCGCAAATACACCCGAAGAGGCCCGGTGGCTGTTACAGAATGGGTATCCATCCTCCGAGCTGCTGAATCGACTCGAGGCCATGTCAGATCATCAGCTGAAGCGCGAGGCTGATAGAGGCTCGCTGGCGGCGATGGTCAACTATGGCCAACGATTGGCTTCGCAAGGAGATACCGATGCTGGTCTCGTGTACATCTTCGATGCGACTCAGCGAGGCAGCATCTATGGTTGTTACGCAATGTCGAGAGTGTATGGGACACCGGGATTGGGCGGCATCGTAGAGTCTGGCGCGTATCTGAGAGTCGCCTACATTCTCGGTGATTCCAAGGCAAGTGACGAGCTGCAGCGGCGCTTTCCTGGACTGCAGCAGATGGAACAGGCGGCCATCGACCGACGCGCGTCACAGCTGTACCAGCCGTTTGCCCATTCCCGGCAACCAACGCCGCGCCCCTGATTGATACAGATGTCTCTCGCTGCCGACCCAACGGTCGGCAGCTTCAGTGCTTTGCCGACCGACATTCAGCACTACCGTCAGCACGACCTTTCGCTTGGGTGGCGGGGATCCGGCCAGCGGCCGGCACTACTCGAAGAACTGGCTGGGCAGCTGGCCGAAGCGCTTCTTGAACATGGCGGTGAACGCGCTGGGGCTCGCGTAGCCTTGCGACAGCGCTACGTCGATGATCTTCTCGCCATGGGCGAGGCGTTCGAGGGCGCGGACAAGCCGGATCTGCTGCCGCCATTGACCGAACGTCATGTGCAGTTCGCGCGCGCACAGGCGCTGGATCGTCTTGGCGTCCACGCCGAGGCGAACGGCCCAGTCCTGCAGCGTGGAGGCGTCGTCGGGCGCGGCATCCCAGTGCTGCGCGATCTGCTGCAGGCGCGGGTCGACCGGTTCCGGAACATGCAGTGGCAGCACCGGCAGCGCCTGCAGTTCATCCAGGATAAGCTGCATGAGATGGCCGTCGCGTGAGTCCGGAACGTAGGGCTGCTCCACGATGGCGGCCGCGCCGATCAGTTCGGCCAGCAAGGGTGTGATCGACACGGTCGCTGCGCTGGGCGGCGCATCGGCGATGGCCTGCGGCAGGATGTACAGGCTGCGCATGCGCACCGCGCCGATGCAGCTCACCTTGTGGCCGATCCCGGCCGGCATCCAGATCGCGCGCGTGCTGGGCACCACCCAACGCCCTGCCCCGGCCTGCACCACCAGCACGCCGGAGGCGGCGTAGACCAGCTGGTGGCGGTCCGGATGGTGATGCAGCGGAATCACCGTGCCGGCGGCGTAGTCGCGCGCCCGGCACAGCACGGCGGACTCGGGGCCCAGCGGCAGGCGCTGGCCCGCGGCGTCAACGGGCGGGATGTCTTTTTTCCGATGAGGCATGGGCAGATACCGCGAAAAAACCACCCCGCGACTCTAGCGCCGCCCGCGCCGCCACTCAACCACACGCTCACGGCACGCGCCCTACCCTGCACCCATGCGTCGTTTCGCCCAAGCCATTGCCGAGCCGGAATCGGTCCCTGACGGACTGCCAAGCGAGCTCGCCACTGCCGTTGCCGCAGCGCCGGACCGGTACAACATCGGCAAGGGGTCCACGGCATCGGTGCTGGCCCGCAATGCCGATGGCGAGCTGGTCGTGACCGACATGGTCTGGGGCTTGGTGCCGCGCTGGTCGAAGACGCCGGATACGCCCTACACCACGGTCACCGCCCGCCTGGACCGGGCGCCGGGCAGCCGTATCTTCTCCAACGCCTGGGCCGAACGCCCGTGCGTGATTCCGATGACCGGCTACTACAAGCTGGACCGCCAACGCCGGCCGCCGTGGCCGCTGTTCGTGCAGCGGCGCGATGGCCTGGCCCTGTTGGCCGCCGGCCTCTGGGAGCATTGGGAGGACGGCGACGGCCACGCGATGGATTCCTTCAGCGTGCTCACCGCTCCCAACCGCGCCATTCCGGAGCCACTGACGCCGGATGGGCCGGTGTTCCTGTCCGCCGAGCTGGCACTGGCATGGCTTTCCGGCGCCGCCAACACCCCTGCGTCGCTGCGGGTACGCTCGCCGGCACTGGAGGCGTATCCGGTCGGACGCGCCTTCCGCGACCTCAAGCGCGACGACTACACGCTGCTGGAACCGGTCGACCCGGACGTGGAAACGACATCGCCGCCCCCGGTGGACGGGGACGGCGATGGCTGGGACGAGGACAGCTGAGCGGCGTCAGCGCGACATCGAGTACGGCTGTTCCGCGCCCTGCCCCGGCCATGCCTTGTTCGGCGTTGCCTGCAGGGTGAAGTGCAGTTCGCCGCCGGCCAGGATTTCCGCATGGCGCAGGAACGTTCGGTTCAACGGCTTGCCGTTGAGCGTCACCGAACCCACGTACTCGTGGCCCTTGCCCATGCCGTCGGTGGTGATGCGGAAGGTCTTGCCGTTGGGCAGGTTCAGCACCGCCGTGGGCAGGAACGGGCGGCCGATGATGTACTCGGCGCTGCCCGGTGCCACCGGGTAGAAGCCCAGCGCGGTGAACACGTACCAGGCCGACATCTGGCCCAGGTCGTCATTGCCGGCCAGGCCATCGGGGCGGTCGGCGTACTGGGTGTCCATGATCTGCTTCAAGCGCGCCTGCGCGCGCCACGGCTGGCCCGCGTACGAATACAGGTAGGCGACGTGGTGGCTGGGTTCGTTGCCGTGCGCGTACCAGCCGATCAGGCCGGTGATGTCTTCCATGTGCTCGAAGATGGACGGATCGACCTTGGCATCGAACACCGCATCCAGCCGCGCCAGCAGCTTGTCGGCGCCGCCGTGCACCTCGGCCAGGCCGGCCACGTCCTGCGGCACGTACCAGGAATACTGCCAGGCGTTGCCTTCGGTGTAGTCGGTGCCGTAGCCGCTGGCGCTGGGATCGAACGGGGTGCGGAAGCTGCCGTCACGCTTGCGTGCGCGCATGAAGCCGGTTTCGGCGTCGAAGGCATGGCGCCAGTTGCCGGCGCGCTTGTCGAACTCGGCCGCCACATCCGTCTTGCCCATGGCCGTGGCCATGCGCGCGATGGTCCAGTCGTCGAAGGCATACTCCAGCGTCTTGCTGGCCGCCTCGCCCTCTTCGTCGATCGGCACCCAGCCCAGCTCGCGGTACTGCGCGATGCCATCGTAGGGGCCGTAGTTGGCGGTGGCCACCATCGCCTGCAGCGCCTTGTCGGCATCGAAGCCACGAATGCCCTTGACGTAGGCATCGGCGATCACCGGCACCGCGTGGTAGCCGATCATGCACCAGGTTTCCTGGCCGTGGAACGCCCACACCGGCAGCATGCCGTAGGCGCTGTTGTGCTGGTGCGCGAGCAGCGAATTGACCATGTCGCTGGTGCGCTGCTCCGGCTGCACCAGGGTCAGCAGCGGGTGCAGGGCGCGGTAGGTGTCCCACAGCGAGAAGGTCGAGTAATTGGTATAGCCCTCGGCGCGGTGCACGGCGTTGTCCGAGCCACGGTACTGGCCGTCCACGTCCATGAACAGGGTCGGGCCGAGCAGGCTGTGGTACAGCGCGGTGTAGGCGCTGCGTTTGTCATGCGCGGGCGCCTCGATGTCCAGCACCGACAGCGCCTGCTGCCACTGCGTACGGGCGTCGGCGCGGATGCGGTCGAAGTTCTGGTCTTTCGCTTCGGCGTCGAGGTTGGCGATGGCGCCCGCTTCGCTCACCGAGGAGATCGCCACGCTGACCACCAGCGGGGCATCGAGCTTGCCGAAGTCGAACGTACCGACCAGCTGGCGGCCTTCGATCTGCGGGCGCTGCTCCGGGTGGTTCTGCCCCGGCGGCGGGAAGCCCTTGTAGGCGATGTCGGTCTCGGTGTTGTGCAGCGCGTGCCCGGTGAGCGGGCGCGAGAAGCGCATCGCGAAATACAACTGGCGGCCCGGCGCCCAGCCACGGGTCTCGCGGAAGCCGGTCACGGTGCCGTCCTCGCGCAGGCGCAGGCGCGACCACAGGATCTTGCCGGGGTAGTCGTACAGGCTGGTGCGCAGGTCGAGCAGCAGCTTGGCCTCCTCGCCCTTCGGGTAGGTGTAGCGATGCACGCCGGTGCGGGCACTGGCGGTGAGCTCGGCGCGGACCTTGTAGTCCTGCAGCGTCACGGCGTAGTAGCCGGGCTCGGCTTTTTCATCCTTGTGGTCGAAGCGCGAGGCGTAGCCGCTGCGCGGCTTTTCCGGATCGCCACGCTCCAGGCCGGGGTCGCCGGTGAACGGCATCACCAGCACATCGCCCAGGTCGGAATGGCCGCTGCCGGAGAAGTGGGTGTGCGAGAAGCCGACGATGCTGCTGTCGTCATGGCGGTAGCCGGCGGCCCAGTCGTAGGCTTTTTCGCGCGGCTGGATGCGGGTGTCCGGGCTGAGCTGGACCATGCCGAAGGGCACCGTCGCGCCGGGATAGGTATGCCCTTCGCCCCCGGTACCAATGAATGGATCCACGGCGGCGTAGGCGCGTTCGCCTGCGCTCTGCGGCGCCGCTGCTGCGGTGCCTGCCACCAGCATGGCGCCCATGGCCAGTGCCACCAACCCCGACTTCCCCGCTCTGCTCATATGGATTTAGATCGATTCAAGGTGAACCGATCCTAGCATTGGTTGTCCCCGCGCCGCATGTTGCGGCGCGGGGGTGTCGCTTGGGGTGGGTTGGCTGGGCCAGGGTTCGGGCGGCGTCGGTGGTTTTAGATTGCGCCAGACACGCGTGGCGTGTCGCTACGGGTCGCTTCCGGGAGGGTGGGTTGCGTGGCGTCTACGGTGACCGGCTCGTCGCTGCGCAGCAGGGCGTGGGCTTCGGCTTCGCTGGCTACCGCCGGCGGCGAGCCGCGCAGTGGCAGGTTGGCGGTTTCGTTGACGAACAGCATGGTGACCAGGCCGATCACCGCCGCGCCCATCAGGTAGTACGCCGGCACCAGCGGGTCGCCGGTGCGCTCCACCAGCCAGGCGGTGATCAGCGGCGTGGTGCCACCGAACAGTGACACCGAGACGTTGAACGCGATCGACAGCGCGCTGTAGCGCACCGGGGTGTAGAACAGCGCCGGCAGCGTGGACGGCATGGAACTGGTGAAACACACCAGCGCCAACCCGAGCAGCATCAGGCCGAGGAAGATCAGCCCGTCGTGGCCGCTGCCCACCAGCAGCAGGCACGGAATGGCCAGCGCGAACAGTGCGATGCATGCGCCGATGATCATCGGCCGGCGGCCCAGGCGGTCACTGAACAACCCGCCCACCACGTTGAGCGGCATCATCACCAGCATCACGATGATGATCAGCAGCAGGCCCTTGCTCTCTGCATAGCCCATGGTCACGCTCAGGTAGCTGGGCATGTAGGTGAGCAGCATGTAGTCGGTGACGTTGAATACCAGCACCAGGCCCACGCACTTGAGCAGCTGCGGCCAATGTACGCGCAGCAGCGCGCCCAGCCCCGGGCGTTCGAGGTCGCGTTTGTCGGCCTCTTCGGCATAGGCGCGGAACGCCGGGGTCTCTTCCAGCTTCATGCGCATGTACAGGCCGAGCAGGCCCAGCGGGCCGGCGATCAGGAACGGCAGGCGCCAGCCCCAGTCCAGCATCTGCGTGCTGCTCAAGGCCATGTGCAGCACGGTCACCGTGGCCGCACCGGCGATGTAACCACCCAGCGTGCCGAACTCGAGCCAGCTGCCCATCAGGCCGCGGTTGCGGTCGGTGGAATATTCGGCGATGAACGTGGCCGCGCCGCCGTATTCGCCGCCGGTGGAGAACCCCTGCACCAGGCGCGCAAGCAGCAGCAGGGCCGGGGCCCACATGCCGATGCTGTCGTAGGACGGAATCAGGCCGATGCTGAAGGTGCCCAGCGCCATCAGGATCATGGTGAAGGCCAGCACTTTCTGGCGGCCGTATCTGTCACCCAGCGGGCCGAACACCAGCCCACCCAGCGGGCGGACCAGGAACGCCACGGTGAAGGTGGCGAAAGTGGCGATCAGCTGCGCGGTCGGGCTGCTGGCGGGGAAGAACACCTGGCCGAGCGTGACCGCAAGATAGCCATACACACCGAAATCGAACCATTCCATCGCATTGCCGAGCGCGGCGGCACCCACGGCTTTCTTGAGCATGGGGCGATCGACCACGGTGACTTCGTCGACCTTCATCTGGCGGCGGCGCTTGAACCACCCGAAATGGGCATGTGCGGCATGCAGTTCCTGCATCTGCTTTCTCCTGGAAGCAGGGTCATCAACGCACCCGAGGTCCCGCGCAAGGCACAGGTAAACACCGCCTCTGGAAGAACGCGGCACGAGGCGCGAAGAGGGGTAACAACAGGCGTTCCCGGACGGCCGCGTGGTACACCACGGCGCTGCAGGAAGGATGACCGAGAGACGGGCAATGGCCCGAGGCAATGATCAAGTGCACATGTTACCACAGTGTGTGCATGTGGCCTTTATCGATTCTTCACATGCTGTCCAAACGCTTGTTTCAAGGCGTTTTTCAGCCATTGGTAAAGTTGGGGCAATCGTTGACGTCCATTGGTAGAGTCGGTTCCCGAACGACTGCCCTCAGCGCTTCCGCGTTCGGTAACGCATGGACTGTGCCGAGGCAGAAGCGTGATGTCGCCGACGGTCATGCCGTAATCGAATGTTGGCAATTCCACGGCGGTCGATTGGGATGCGACCCTACCGCTCTGCATCAGGCCCCGCTTTGCCGTTCCATCGCGCGCATCACGATGGGCTTGGCCCAATCGGGCGTCTGCAGCAGATCGATCACCGTGACCGGAAAATGCAATCCCTCGCGATCCAGCTGCAGCAGCGGCAACGGTGCCGCCCTGCCCTTTGCATCGGCGGGCGCGCTGTTGTCGTACACATGCAGCTCGGCAAGATGCGGCAGCAGTTCGATCAGGTTCTCGCGCGCGGAATCGAAACGTGCGCGGATCTTGTCGTGCGGAATATCGTGTCCGCCCTGGCTGACCCGATCGGCCACGCGTTCGATGTGCAGCGCCACGCTGTGCAGGCCGCAGAACCAGATCGCCACGTCGTGGGTCTGGCAGGCATCGCGCAGCAGGCGCGGAATGGTGTTGCCGCCCAGCGTGGTTTCAAACGCGAAATCGGTGCCATCGGCCATCGCCTGGCGCAGCCGGCGCGCGCCTTCGCTCCACGCGGCCGCGTTCGCCTCGTCCAGCGGCCAGCCCTGCTCCACCAGCCGCCGGGTGAAGCTGTCCGGATTGAACCAGGTCAGCCCGGCGTCGCGCAGCCATGTGCCCAGCAGCGAGCTTTTACCGGCGCCATTGACGCCGGCCAGTACCAGGATCCGCGCCACCGATCAGAGCGACGGGCCAAGGGCGGTCCTGCGCCCGCGACGGATCGGCTGGCCCATCACCTTGCCCAGCCCACCGTCGGTATTGAGGCTGGCCAGGGTGGTATCGAACTCCGCACGCAGGCGATCCAGCTCCCCCTGGCGCGCGTCATCCGGGTTGCCGGCCGCGCGGGCCAGCAGCTCCTGGTAGGCCTTGATGTCCACGATCACCGCTTCGGGGTGGTTGTGGTTGGTGATCACCAGGGCCTGCTTTTCGCGCACGGTGCGCATCAGGCTCGGCCAGCCCCGGGTCTTCACCGATGAGGCAGTGGCCTTTTCAAGGCCGGGAACATCCAGGGGCAGGCTCATGACGGACATCCAGCGGAAGGATGTGGCCACTATACCCCTTTTGGGTAAATTGGGAATAAAGGGATATTCATCTACCCGAGGACGCGTTCGAGGGCATCCATATCTGCCTGGGCGGTCGGGCGGACCACCCGCTCGACCTCCTGCCCGTCGCGCAGCAGGACCAGCGTGGGCCAGAGCTTGACCGTGAAGGCGCGCCCCAGAGGGCGCCCCTTGCCGTCTTCGACCTTGCGGTGGTCGAGGCCGTGTTTTTCAACAAAGTCCCTGACCACCGGCTGCGCCGCCGCGCAATGCCCGCACCAGTCCGTGCCGAATTCCAGCAGCTGCCAGCCTGTGCCAGCCTCCACCTCGGCGCGGGCAGGCTCCAGCAGATCGGTGAACCTGCGTGCGTAGGCCATGACTCAGGCCGCCAGGGCGCGCTGGATGTCGTCCAGCGTGGAATTGGTGTAGTCCTTGGCGATCTCCTTCAGCATCCGGCTCTGTACTTCCTTGTGCAGCTGCGGCCGGATGTGGCCCAGCGTGGTCGGGTCGGCGATCAGGATCAGATGCTCATAGCGGTGCTTGAGCGCGTGATCGTTCAACTGCTGCGCCAGCTGTTTGGCGAAGGTGGCTTCATTGAGCTGGGAAATGCTCATGTCCTTGGGCACCGAGCCGGATGGCCCCTGGCCGGAGACGCCTTCGGCGCTGATGTCCTTGACCTCCAGTTCCTCCTCCTGCTTCAGCTGCAGGGTGCGGCCATCGCCCACATTGGTGAACACGCGGGCCGAGCCGCCATCAGCGACGATGACGAGGGTACCTTTGGGGATCTGCAGGGTGGACATGGTTGAACTCCTTGGATGGAAAAACGGGCGATGTGTTGGCCCGCCCCCACCGTAGGCAAACGGATGTAAGCGCGGTGCATAGGCGCGTGTTCACCGTGTGTGCAAGGGCATTCAGGGAGTCGGTCGGTCATTACAGTGTAAAATTCGCGGTTTTTGACCGGAACCATGGCGAAGAAGCAGCACCGCACGCCTGTCCCCGGCCCGCCCTTCATCCGGTTGCTGGCGGCGCTGGCCGACCGCAATGCCCCGCGTACCGGGCCCGACCTGTCCGACCGGCTCAGCCAGTGGATCGACTGGACCCGGGCCGTGGCCCTGTCGCGCGCGCTCGACGGGCGGCTGCCGGCCGTGGCCGACGCCGCACCGGGTTCCGTCGAGGCGCTTGACGCGGAATGCGCGCGGGTACGCGCCACCCTGGTCGAAAGCATCACCGCCCCGCCGGCGGCAGGCAAACCGGCCGCGACCGACGCCACCGCCTACCGCCAGCGCTGTCTCACCGTGCAGCGCGCCATGCTCACCGCCACCGGGCGCCTGCGCGGCCTGCTGCGGGACCGGCTCAGTGCCGGGCCCGGCGAGCTGCCCCGGTTGGCCGAGGTGGACGCCGCCATGGAGCAGGCGCTGAGCCCGCGCGAGCAGCAGCTGCTGGCCAGCGTGCCGGCCCTGCTCGGCGCCCATTTCGAGCGTCTGCGCGACGACGCCGGCACCGCTGAGGTCGATCCCGACAGCGGCTGGCTGCACTTGTTCAGGAACGACATGCAGGCCGTGCTGCTGGCCGAGCTGGATGTCCGTTTTCACCCCATCGAAGGCCTGCTTGCAGCGCTTCGCCCCCACTAACCGGGCTGTCATGTTCAGAACTCCTCTCTACCTCGTTGTTTTCCTTGCCGGCCTGCTGGCGGTGTGCTGGATCGGTGCCGGTTACGTGGGCAGCAACCCGGTCGGCCTGGCCGTGGCGCTGGTGATTGCCGCCTGCTATGTGGCCGGTGCAGTGGAACTGCACCGCTACCGGGCGGCTACCGCAGGGCTCGGCGTCGCGGTGGCTGAGGCGGCGACGGCGCCGGCCAACCTGGGCGAGTGGCTGGAGAAGGTACCGGCAGGCCTGCGCAACGCGGTGCGCCTGCGCGTGGAAGGCGAGCGCGTGGCGCTGCCGGCGCCGGTGCTGACCCCGTATCTGGTCGGCCTGCTGGTGCTGCTGGGCATGCTCGGCACCCTGCTGGGCATGATGGCCACCCTGCGCGGCACCGGGCTGGCACTGGGCAGCGCCACCGACCTGCAGTCCATCCGCGGTTCGCTGGGCGCGCCGGTGGAAGGCCTGGCCGTGGCGTTCGGCACCTCGATTGCCGGCGTGGCCACCTCGGCCATGCTGGGCCTGCTGTCGGCGCTGTGCCGGCGCGAACGCCTGTTGGGCGTGCAGCAGCTGGATACCCGCATCGCCACCACCCTGCACCTGCATTCGCAGGCGTGGCAGCGCGCCGAAGCCTTCCGCCTGCTGCAGGCGCAGGCAGGCCTGATGCCGGCGCTGGTGGACCGCCTGGAAGCGATGAGTGCCGCGATCGAAGCGCAGAGCGGCGCGGCGGGTGAACGCCTGTCGGCAAACCAGGACGCCTTCCATGCCCGCGCCGAGGCCGCCCATGAACGCCTCGCCGGTTCGGTGCAGGAGGCATTGCAGGCCAGCGTCGCGCAGAGTGCGCGCGCGGTCGGCGAGGCGCTGCAGCCGATCATGGCCGAGACCATGGCCGGCATCAGCCAGCAGACCACTGCCCTGCAGGCCACCGTGGGCGATGCCGTACGCGCGCAGCTCGACGGCCTGGCCAGTGGCTTCGAAGCCAGCCGCGCCGCCACCAGCGAGACCTGGAACGCTGCGCTCAGCAGTCAGAAGCAGGCGCACGACACCCTGTCGGCAGAACTGCGTTCTACCCTGGCCACGCTCAGCGAGCAGCACGACCAGCGTGCCGTGCAGCTGCTGGAAACCCTGGCCGCCCGTCTCGACGCCAGCGTGGATGCATGGACCGGGGCACAGACCGAACAGGCGCAGCGCCATGCCGCCCTTACCCGCGATCTGCGCAGCACGCTTGAAGGTTTCAGCCAGCTGCAGGGCGAGCACGGCGCCCGCCTGCTCGATTCGGTGGGTACGCGTCTGGCTGCTTGGGTCGACACCCTCGCCGAGCGCATGGACAGCAGCGCCAGCACCCACGCGCAGGCGTGGCGCGATGCGCTGCAGGGCCAGCAGTCGGTGAACGCCGAACTGGCCGAACGCAACCAGCAGGCACTGGTCGCGGCCACGGCCAGCTTCGATGGGCACGCACGCTCGCTGGTGGACGGCCTGCAGGCCTCACACAGCGGCTTGCAGGATCGGCTTGAGGCGCGCGACGCGCAGCGCCTGGCTACCTGGAGCGATGCCTTCACCCAGTTGTCGGAACAGCTCGGCCAGCAATGGGCCAACAACGGTGCGCAGGTTGCGGCCAGCCAGCAGGCAGTCTGCGAAACCCTGTCGCGTACCGCACACGAGATCGGCACGCAGGCGCAGGCGCATGCGGCCGAGACCATCAGCGAGATCTCGCGGCTGGTCACGCTCGCCTCGGAAGCCCCGAAGGCGGCCGCCGAGGTGGTCGCCGAACTGCGCCAGAAGCTGTCCGACAGCATGGTCCGCGACACCGCCATGCTCGACGAACGCACCCGCCTGCTGGCCACGCTGGAAACGCTGCTGGATGCAGTCAACCACGCGTCCACCGAACAACGCACCGCCGTGGACGCGCTGGTCAGCACCTCGGCCGATCTGCTGGAGCGCGTGGGCACGCAGTTCACCGACCATATCGCTGCCGAGACCGGCAAACTGGATGGCGTGGCCGCGCAACTGAGCGGCAGCGCGGTGGAAGTGGCCAGCCTGGCCGAGGCGTTCGGCACTGCGATGCAGAGCTTCGGCACGGCCAGCACCGGGCTGGGTGAGCAGCTGCAGCAGGTGGCCGGCGCGCTGGATGCCTCGATGACCCGCAGCGATGAGCAGCTGGCCTACTACGTGACCCAGGCGCGTGAAGTGATTGACCTGAGCGTGCTCTCCCAGCAGCAGATCATCGAGGAACTGCAGCAGCTGGCCGGCCGCCGCCGCAGCGCCGGGGCCGCCACCGCATGAGCGACGAGATCGAGCTGGAAGGCGAAACCGGCGCGCCGATCTGGGCCGCCTTCGGCGACCTGATGTCGGTGTTGCTGGGCGCGTTCGTGCTGATCCTGGTCGGCGTGGTGGCGCTGCAGCTGGAGCTGTCGCATCGCCTCGATGAGGAAGTGGCGCAGCGCCAGGCCGAAGCCAAGCGGCGCCAGACCCTGGAACAGGCCCTCGCCGGCCCGCTCGCCGCCGGGCGGGTAACGCTGGTGGATGGCCGCATCGGCATCCGCGGCAGCGTGCTGTTCGCGCTCAATTCCGACCAGCTGCAGCCGGAAGGCCGCGAGCTGCTGCGCAGCCTGGCTGCGCCGCTGGCCGGGTATCTTTCATCGCGCGAAGAGATCCTGATGGTCAGCGGGTTCACCGATGACCGTCCGGTACGCGACAGCAACCGCCAGTTCGCCGACAACTGGGAACTGTCGGCCGAGCGCGCATTGACCGTGACCCGCACCCTGATCGCCGAAGGCGTGCCGGCCGGTTCGGTGTTCGCCGCCGCGTTCGGTGCCGAACAGCCGGTGGGTTCCAACGCCGACGAAGAAGGCCGCGCACGCAATCGCCGTGTCGAAATGGCGCCGATTCCACGCCCGAAGCCGACCGTGGCGGGCGATGGACGGTAACCGTACCGCCGCCAGCGACCGGCTCGCGCACTGGCGCGGGCAGCAGCTGGATCGCCACGATCCGGTGCAGTTCGCCTTCCTGGAAGCGCTGCAGCGCCGCGCGCAGCTGGCCAGCGGTTCGCTGCGCGGCGTGCTGGATGCCCGCCTGGAGACGCTGCTGGCTGCCTACGCCGAACGCGTGGCTGCCGCGCCCGGAGCAAGCGCGCCCGCGAAGCGCTCACAAACGGCGGATACGCTGGACGCGCTGGGCCAACCGCGCGCCACGCACAACCCCGACTACCCCGCACTGCCGGCCCTGGCCGAGTTCCGCAGTGCGTGGGCCGCGCTGCGCACCGCCGGCCAGGTGCGGCAGACATTGGCGCAGACCCCGAGCGATGGCGGCCCGTTGAACTCCAGCGTGCTGGTGCACCGTGCCATCGGCTGGATGGGCGAGGTGTCGCCCGCGTACCTGCAGCACTTCCTGGCCTACATCGACAACCTGGCCTGGCTGGAGCAGATGCAGCAGCGCGGCACCCTGCCCAGCCGCGACAGCGTGCCCGGCCGCACCCCGGCCAAGCCGCGCCGCAGCCGCACCGCGCGCTAGCCGCGCAGGGTCGCGCCGCCGTCCACGTACAGGTCGCTCATGGCGATGTGACCGGCCTGGTCGGACAGCAGGAACATCACCGCCTGCGCGATGTCATCCGGGGTAGCCAGCTTGCGTAACGGAATGCCGGCCTTGTAGGTCGCCGGGCTGCCATCGATGACCCGCTGCGCGCCGTGGTCATCGGCCCACATGCCGGTCTGCATCGGGGTCAGCGTCGACCCCGGCGCCACGATGTTGCAGCGGATGCCGTGCGGCGCCAGTTCCAAACCCAGGCAGCGGGTGAACATGGTCGCCGCCGCCTTCGACGCCGCATATGCGGCCATGCCATGGCGCGGCACGCCGGCGGCATTCGAGCTCACCGTCACGATGGCACCCTGCCCACGCGGCACCATCACCCGCGCCAGCGCACGGCTTAGATGGAAGACCCCATCGGCATTGACCGCGAACACATCGTGCCATTGCGCGTCATCAATGCCGGTGACCTCGCCGACCTGCAGCACGCCGGCAACGCTGATGCCGAAGCCGATCGGGCCAAGGGTGGCTTCAACCGCTCCAACCAGTTCGTCGACCGCCGTTGAATCGGTCACGTCCAGTGACCGCGGATGCAGTCGCGGGTGGGGCGGCAGCGCCGGTGCGGCCAGGTCGGTGGCGACCACCCTGCAGCCGCTGTCCAGCAGCTGCTGGACCAGCGCAGCGCCAATGCCGCCGCTGGCGCCGGTGACCAGTGCAATCGTGTTCTCGAATCCTGTCAGCTTCATGTCCTGTCCTGTCGTTCAAGGCGGTCCCAGTGCTGCAGCCGCGCCGACAGCCACGGCGCCAGCTGCGCCACGGCATCACGGCCGGTCAGCTCGGCATGCAGGAACGGCAGCGGCAATGCTTCCACCCGCGAGGCGTGCGCCTGCCACAAGGCAGACTGCAGGTGCGGCCGCTGCGCGTGGTCATTGCCGGCACGCACGTGCACCAGGGTGCCGGCGAAGTGGCGATGGTGATGCTCGCGGATCAACCGGTTGGTGCCGGTCACCGCGCGCACCACGCCGTCCAGCACGTGCCCGGGCAGGTTGCCCAGCGCACTGTCGCCACGGCGCAGGAACGCGACGATGCGCTCGCGGCTGTCCAGCTCGGGGTGGCGCTCCGGGTCGTAGCCGGCAATGGCTAACAGCGCACGCAGCGCCGCCACCGGATCCGGCTCGGGTTCCGCGCGCCAGCATTCGCTGGGGTAGGCATCCAGCAGGACCAGCGCGCCCACCTCACGCTGCATCGCCTGCAGCTGTACCGCGATGGCCTGGGCGATGATGCCGCCCACCGACCAGCCCAGCAGGTGCATCGGGCCCTGCGGCTGCAGCGCGAGGATGCGTGCGGCGTAGTCGGCCGCCAGCGCATCGATCCCCGCCGGCAGCGGCTGCGCGGGGTCGAGTACCGGCGATTGCAGGCCGTGCACGTCGCGCGCCGGGTGCAGCGCACGGCCCAGCTCGCGGTAGTTCCAGGCGATGCCGCCTGCGGGATGGATCACGAACAGCGGCACCCTGCCCGGCTCACCGCGCGCGAGTGTGATCACTGGCGCCAGGCCGTGGTCGGCGTCCTGCAGCGGCGCCTCCAGGCGTGCAGCCAAGCCCGCCACCGTCGGCGTGGCGAATACCGCACCCAATCCCGGGTCCTGCTGCCAACGCTGCTGGATCGCCAGCAGCAGGTGTACTGCCGACAGCGAATCGCCGCCCAGCGAAAAGAAGTCCGCGTCCGCTGCAGCCGGCGCCGCCAGCCCGAGCACCTGCTGGAACAGCGCGGCCAGTGCCTGTTCCGTGGGCGTCTGCGCGCTGCGGCCGGCCGCGTGGGTATCCGGCAGTGGCAGCGCGGCGCGGTCGAGCTTGCCGTTGGCCGTTACCGGCCACGCCTGTACCACCACGATGGCCGCCGGCACCATGTATTCGGGCAACTGCGTGCCGAGCGCACGGCGCAGGCTTCCTGCGTCCAGTACGTCGCCGGACACGTACGCCACCAGGCGTGCCGGCATGCCCGGGTCCTGGTCGCGCAGCAGCACCTCGGCGCGGGTCACGCCGGGCAGCCCGCGCAACGCGGATTCAATCTCGCCCAGCTCGATGCGCAGGCCGCGCAGCTTGACCTGGTGGTCACCGCGGCCCAGGTACTCCAGCGCCCCGTCATCACGCCAGCGTGCCCGGTCGCCGCTGCGGTACAGGCGCCCTCCGGGAACGTGCGGATCGTCGAGGAAGCGCTCGGCGGTCAGGTCGTCGCGCCCGAGGTAGCCACGCGCGAGCTGCACCCCGCCGAGATACAGGTCGCCGGGCACGCCCGCCGGCAGCGCCCGAAGCTGTGCATCCAGCACGTACAGCCGGGTGTTCCAGACCGGGTAGCCGATCGGCACCGGGTCGGAACGGTCCTCGCGGGAAGCAGGCCAGTAACTGACATCCACCGCCGCCTCGGTGGGGCCGTAGAGATTGTGCAGCTCCGCATCCACGCGCGCATGGAAACGGTCGCGCAACCCGGCGTCGAGCGCCTCGCCACTGGTGAACACCTGCTGCAGCGGCAGGCCCCGAAGATCGGGCACGGCCAGCCAGGCATCCAGCATGGACGGCACGAAATGCAGCGTGGTGATGCGTTCGGCCGCGATCAATCGGGTCAGCGCCTGCGGGTCGCGGTGCAGGCCGGGCGATGCGATCACCAGCGTGGCACCGCTGATCAGCGGCAGGAAGAACTCCCACACCGAGACATCGAAGGTGGCCGGCGTCTTCTGCAGGATGCGCGCCTCCGGCCCGATCCGGTACTGGCTGCGCATCCATTCCAGGCGGTTGACGATGGCGCGGTGTTCCACCACGACGCCCTTCGGCTCGCCGGTGGAGCCGGAGGTGTAGATCACGTAGGCCGCGTCACCCGGTTGCACGGTATCGGTGAGCGCCGCGTCGCTGCAGGTCGCCCACTGCGACGGCGACAGGACGGGCGCGCCCACGAAACGATGGGCGTCGCCTGCCTCCGCCAACACGCACTGCGGCTGCGCCGACGCCAGGATCTTCCGTAACCGCGCATCTGGATGATCCAGGTCCACCGGCAGGTACGCGCCCCCGGCGCGCACCACCGCCACAAGCGCGATCAGCAGCGACAACGAACGCGGCAGGGCCACCACAACGCGCGACTCGCGGGTAACGCCCATTGCCTGGAGCTGCAGCGCCAACGCACGGCTGCGCTGTTCCAGCGCCGCGTAGCTCAATGCCTCGCCGTCGTACACCAGCGCGGTTGCGTCTGGCGACTCGGCCAGCTGCAGGTTCAGCAGCGCGGCAAGTGACACATCGGCAACTGCATGCTGCGTGGCATTGACGGTGTACAGCCAGTGCTGCGCTTCGTCAGGCGTGCACAGCGCAATGTCTGCCAGCGGGCCACCGCGTGCCTGCACGTCGAGCGCGGACGACACGAAATGCAGCAGCCGTCGGGCATGCGCGGTGATCCCCGGCCGCGTGTACTGCTGCGGATTGGCCTCGATCTCCAATGCCAGCGACGTCAGTGCATCCCCGCGGAAACCGAAGGTGATGTCGTCCACCGGTCCGGTGCACAGCACCTCCAGCTGCGCCGTGACCCCCGGCCACGGCAGCGGCCGGTAGAACGGCTGCACGTTCACCAGGGCGCCGTGCAGCCGATGCTGCTGGCCGCTCCAGCCCAGGTCGCGCCGGATCTGCTCGCCCCGGTAGCGGCCATGCCGGCGGCCCCGCACCAGTGCCCGTGCGGTATCGCGCACCCTGGCCTCAACGGTTTCATCTGCGGTCGCGGCTACGCGCAGCGGCAGCACGTTCATCACCATCGCCGGGACCCGTGCCGAGGCGCTGCCCAGCCGCCCCATGTAAGGCACACCGACGGTCACCTCATCGCTGGCCGTCATCCGTCGGCAGTACTCGGCAGTCAACGCGGTGAGCAGGTCCGGCCAGGGCTGGCCCATGGCCTGCGCAGCGGCCAACAGCTGTTCGCGCAGCGGCACGTTGATGGTTTCGGTCACGCGCAGCGCATCGGCTGTTGCCGCTGCCATGCCACCCCCCAGTCCCTCTGCGGGTGCCGCGTCCTGCATGTAGGCCCGCCAGTAGCCCGAATCGGCCACCCGGCGCTCACCGGTGCGGTACTGCGCATCTTCGTCCAGCACCGGCCGCAGCGGCTGCAGGCCATCGCTGGCTTCGCCGGCGTACAGCGAACACACCCGGGCGCTGAACTGCGCCATGCCATAGCCATCGGTGGCCAGGTGATGCACCCGCAGATACCACGCGAAACGCCGCGGACCGAGCACGAACAGGCGCTGCTGGGCCATGCGGTCGCGGCCGGGATCGACCGGCTGCAGGCGGTCGGCCTGCATCACCTCGCGCGCGGCGTGCAGCGGATCGGTCTGGACAGAAAGATCCACCACCTGCACACGCGGAATGTGTTCCGGGTCCAGCCACTGCTGCGGCACGCCCGCTTCGTTTTCGGCCACGCGCAGGCACAGTGCCTCGGCTTCAGCGGCGGCTGCATCGGCAGCCGCACGGAAACGGTCGACATCCAGCGCGCCTTCAAACCACACGACGTGTGCGGTATTGAATGTTGCGGGCGCAGGCGACAGGCGCTGCGCGTACCACAGCCCGGTCTGCGCCTCACTCAGCGGATACCGTTGCCGCCCTGCGCCCTCGGCGCTGGCCATCTGCGCGCTCATGCCCCGGCGCTGGCCCTGGCCTGCAGCTGCTGCACCACCTGCCACCAGCCGGCCAGCGTGGTGTGCTCGGCCAGGTGGCCGAACTCCAGGGCGATGCCGGTATTGCTCCAGGCCAGCACCAGCCCGAGCACCCGCATCGAATCCAGGCCCAGGTCCATCAGGTGGTCGTCATCGCCGACGGCGTCGGGCGCTTCGCCGAGCATGCCGGCCACATCGGCGCGCATCCGTTCCAGGGTCAGGGGTGCGGTGAGGGTGTCATTCATGCCAGGCGCTCCAGCAGCTGGTCGGTGGTCATCGGCACGCCGCAGGTGCGGGCGATCCAGTGCAGCGCCTGGTCATGGTCGGCACGCGAGAAATCGGCCACCGCATCCGCCGCGATGAACGCTTCGATATCGCGCTGGAACGCTTCGGCCACGGTGGCGGTGCAGCCGATATGCGCGTACACCCCGGTCACCAGCAGCTGGTCGCGGCCGCGTGCGCGCATCATCGTCTCCAGGTTGCTGCGCTGGAAGGCGCTGTAGCGGTGCTTGACCAGCACGTGGTCGCCTTCGGCGGGCGCCAGCGCAGCGATGATCGCCTCGTGTTCGCGGGTTGCCTGCATGCCCGGCCCCCACAGGTCTGCCTGCAGGCCGCGGTCACGCAGGTCCTGGTTGCCGCGCTGGGCGGTGTAGAACACCGGTATGCCCTGCGCCCGGCAGTGCGCGACCAGCCTGACGATGTTGGCGGTTGCCGGGGCCAGCGGCGCGGCATCGGCGCCGAACGCGGCCAGGAAGTAGCGCTGCATGTCATGCACCAGCAGCGCGATGCGCGCCGGGTCAGGTTGCCACGGTCCGCGCGGCGCCGGCAGTTCGGCCGCCGTGGGCAGCGCGTAGGATGGAATGGTGGGCAGCGCCATCAGCGCGGTTCTCCTGTCTGTTCGATATGGCGCGCACGCAGCTGCGCACGCAGTTCGCGGCGGCTGACCTTGCCCACCGCCGTGGTGCCGAAGGCGTCCACGAACACCACCTGGTCCGGCACCTTGAAAGCCGCAAGACCGCGGCTGCGCACCCACGCCTTCAGGCTGGCTGCGGTCGGGCGCTCGCCGCGCGTGATGACGAAGGCACAGCTGCGCTCGCCCAGGTACGGATCGGGCATGGACACCACCGCCGCGTCGAAGACGCTGGCGTGCGCGAGCAGGTGGTCTTCGATCTCCTCGGCCGAGATCTTTTCGCCGGCACGGTTGATGTGGTCGCCGGCGCGACCCTGCACCACCAGGTAGCCGCCCGGCAGCTGCTGGACCCTGTCGCCGGTGCGATAGAAGCCATCTTCGGTGAACGACCGCGCGTTCGCGCCGGGGTCGTTGTGGTAACCGCGGATCGTGTACGGGCCCCGCGTCAGCAGGTGGCCCACCTCGCCCGGCGCGACCGGGTGGCCGTGGTCGTCCACCACCAGCACTTCATCGTCGGGCGAGATCGGGCGGCCCTGGGTGTTCAGCACGCACTCCGGCGCGTCGTGCAGGCGGGTGTAGTTGACCAGGCCTTCAGCCATGCCGAACACCTGCTGCAGCTGGCAGCCCAGCCCGTCGATGACCCGGCGCGCGGCTTCCGGCACCAGCTTGGCCCCGCCGACCTGCAGCACCTGCAGGCTGGACAGGTCATGCGGGGTGCTGGCTGCTGCCTGTGCCCACAGCAGCGCCAACGGCGGCACCAGGCCCACGCAGGTCACCTGCTCGCGCGCGATCAGCGGGAACGCGGTGTCCGGGCCTGCGCCGGGGCTGAGCACCACCCGTGCCCCGGCATACAGTGCGCCGAAGAAGCCCGGCGAACTCATCGGGAAATTGTGCGCGGCCGGCAGCGCCACCAGGTACACGCTGTCGCGGCCGATGCCGCAGATCGCGTTGCTGGCGCGGAACGAGTACAGGTAGTCGTCGTGGGTGCGCGGAATCAGCTTGGGCAGGCCGGTGCTGCCACCGGAGAGCTGCAGGAACGCCACCGACTGCGGGTCGGGGTCTGCCGGCAGCGCGTCAGCGGGTCCGGCGAGCTCGGCGAAGGAAAGGAATTCCGCTGCATCGCCGACAATCAGCACGTGGCGCACACTGGAGATGGACGCCTGCAGTTCGCGCGCGAGCGTGCGGTAGTCGAAACCCTCGTATGCCGACGCAGCAATGTAGGCGCTGGCTTCGGCCGTGCGCACCACGTGCGCAATCTCGGTCAGGCGATGCGCCGGCAGTGCATATACCGGGATCAACCCGGCGCGGAACAGCCCGCAGACCACGCTGACGAATTCGACCGTGTTGCCCAGCTGCACCACCACCCGGTCACCCGGCGCCAAGCCAGCGGCCAGCAGGCCAGCACCGATGCGCCCTGCCTCCTGCCACAGCTGTGCGTAAGTCAGGCGGGACCCGCCGCCGACCACGGCCACGTCGTCGGCGAACTGTCTGGCGCGCTCACGCAGGAAACCGGGGAACGTTTCGCCACGCCAATAGCCGGCGGCGCGGTAGCGGGCGACCAGCGCCGGCGGCCAGGCCTGGCGCAGTGGCACACGCACCGGAGAAACGACTGCATTCATCAGAGTGTCCATCCTTCAATCCGTGGGGCGGCGTCCGCGCCCAGCGCGGCCAACAAGGCCCCGAACTTCACCCCGGTCTCGGCAACCTCCGCGGCCGGCTCCGAACCGGCGACGATGCCGGCGCCTGCATGGATGCGGGCCTGGTGGCCCTGCACGCGTGCGCAGCGGATCGCCACGTACCAGTCACCGTCGCCGTGCGCGTCCATCCAACCCACCGCGCCTGCATAGAAGCCGCGCTGCACCGGCTCAAGGCGGCGAATGGTATCCAACGCCAGTGCGGCAGGCGTGCCGCACACCGCCGGCGTGGGATGCAGTGCAGCCAGCAGCGTGGCCACCGAGGTGGACGGATCGCGCAGGCGTGCTTCGATGCGCGTGCCCAGGTGCCACAGGGTGGTGGTGGCGTGCAGGGTCGGCCGCGCTGCAGCGTCTATCCACTCGCAATAGGGACGCAGCGCCGCCACGATGGCGTCGACCACATAGCGGTGTTCGTCATGGTCCTTCGCCGAACCCAACAGCTCGCGGGCCGCCTGGGCGTCCTCATCCGGATCCGGGCGACGCCGGGCTGAGCCGGCCAACGGATGCGAAAACACCTGCGGTCCACGGCGCGACACCAGCAGCTCCGGGCTGGCACCGACCAGCCATGCTGGCGCATCGCCGGCGGCCACCGGCAGCGGACACAGGTAGGTGACCGCGTCCGGGTCATGGCCCAGCCGCGCCACCAACGCACGCGGGTCGATAACCGCGCGGCTGTGCACACGCAGCGTGCGGGCCAGCACCACTTTCTTGAGTTCTCCGTCGCGGTCGTGCAACCCTGCCAGTGCGTGCCGCACCGCGTCCGCGTACTGCGCGGCGTTCGGCTCGGCGTGGATGTCACCGCTGAACGGCAGTGCCGGCGTCACCACCTCCGCCACCCCCTGCGCCAGTGAGGCGGGCTGGTACAGCGCGTCGTC
Source organism: Stenotrophomonas sp. CFBP8994 (assembly GCF_034044835.1). Lineage (NCBI taxonomy): Bacteria > Pseudomonadati > Pseudomonadota > Gammaproteobacteria > Lysobacterales > Lysobacteraceae > Stenotrophomonas > Stenotrophomonas sp. CFBP8994. Next base: position 180,110 of record NZ_JAXCWT010000006.1, read on the forward strand.
ACCCTTCGGATCGAACGGCACCGCGCCGACCAGCAGTGCCGGTGTGCGCCCTTCGCGCGCGAAGAAGGCCCGCGCGCGGGCATCCAGCGTGGCGGTGCCGCCGGACGGAAGCGTGGCGTGGCAGCCACGTGCATCCAGCGTGCGCCCAGGCAGGCGCAGCAGGAAGTGCTGCGCTGCGTCGCCGGCACCGGGATCGCCCACCTGCGCGATGGTGTCGCTGTCCGCGCGCACTGCGTCGTTCATGCCGCGCGCCTCCCATCCAGCGTAGCCGCAACCGCCAGCCCCAACAGCACCAGACCCACCAGCAGGTACGGCGCACTGGGGGCCGCGCGATACAGCAGCGTGCCCACCATCGGCCCGATCACCATGCCCAGTCCCTGCACGGAAGCCACCGCACCGGCAGCCGCGCCCTGCTCGTGCGCCTGCACCGAATCGGCGGCCAAGGCCTGGAACGAGGGAAACACAAACCCCATGCCGAACGCCGCCAGCGCATAGGTGGCCAGCAGCTGCCAGGGCGCCTGCACCAGCGCCACCGACGAAAATCCGATACCGGAGATCACTGCACCCAGCGCGATCCAACGGCGTGGCGGCATGGTCTTGAAGGTCATCACGAGTACCTGGGCCACGATCAGCCCAACCCCGACCGCCGTCAGCGCCAGGCCGGCCATGCGCGCGCCTGCCGCCGGCGCCAGCTGCAGGCGGTCGATGGCGAAGAACCCCACCGTGACCTGGGCAATGGTCACCGAGATCATCGCCGCGAACACCGCCATCACCGGCAGGCGCAGGCGCGGGTCGTACCAGGCCAGCGCGGCACGCGGACCGTTGGTGGGCGCCGCCGGCGGTGGCGCCGACGGCAGCCGCCAGGCGATGACCAGCAGCGCGAGCACCGGCAGCAGTGCCGCCACGTACAGGGTCAGCGCAAGGTCGTGGAACGCGACCCAGCCCGCTGCTGCGGGCCCGATCACCATGCCCAATGCATTGGCGCTGCCCAGTTTGGCCATCGCACCGGCACGTTGCCCGGGTGCGGCTTCATCGGCCACCAGCGCCGCGGCGGTCGGTGGCACGGCGGCATAGAACAGGCCGACCAGGGCGCGCGTGCCCACCAGCACCAGCACCGACAGCCACACCGCCGGCGGTGCCTGCAACGCGGTGTCCACGAACACCGCCATCACGATATAGACCACCGCATACGCGGCCAGTGCGATCAGCAGTACACGGCGGCGCCCGATGCGGTCGCTCAGTGCGCCCCAACGTGGGGCCGACAGCATCCACAGCACGCCGGCCGCGGTCACCGACAACCCCGCGTGCCATTCGGACAGTCCCAGCAGGCGCACCACCGGGCCGATCACCGCGACGAACGCCATCATCGCCATGGTGCCGACCCACGCGGCGAAGACCAGAGCCGGCAAGCCGGAAACCACGGGAGTTGAACGCATGCATCACCACGACCGATCAGGAATGGACACGCACCGCGCGAAGGCGGGCGTTTGATTGATTCGGCTTCGTCGATTCAAGGACCGGCGTGGCTATCGTTTCAAATGATAACAGCTCGCATTTAGGTTTGCGCGATCAATGGTTCCGGTGTTCATGATGCGGATCAACGCCGTCTTCCGCCCGCCCGACTAAGCTGCTGGCAACGTTCCACGGACATTCCCCATGGCGTCACCCCCCCTGCCCGCGCTGCTTGCCGACGCACAGGGCTTCTCGTTGCAGATCCTCAGCCTGGCCGGTGAACTGTGGAACGGCGAGGTGCGCGAGGTGAGCATGCCGGGCAGCAATGGCCGCTTCGGAGTAATGGCCCGGCACGCACCGCTGCTGGGCACGCTGCGCGAAGGCATGGTGTCGGCGTATCCGCTCACGCCCGAACCGCCGCTGCACGTGTACGTGTCCGGTGGCTATGTGGAAGTGCAACCCGGCAAGGTGATCGTGATGGCCGACCTCGCCCTGCGCAGCGATGATCTCGACGAAGCGCGCGCGCGGGTGGCCGCAGAGGCCGCACGCTCACCGATGGCACAGGCGTTCACCGACGAGGACTACGTGCGCCTGCACGCCGAGCTGATGCACCAGCGCGCCCTGCAGCTGCGCGGGTTGCCCTGGAAATAGCACCTCCGCCTTCACGCGAGCCCCACATAGACGTGCTCATGCTGAACAGGCGGTAGTGATAGATGACGCATACAAGATGTTGCATGGATACAGCGGCCTTTGGACCGGAGGATTCGGTCCCTCGCTGATCCTGGTACGACGTTGTGGTGCTACGGGGGTCGTGCGGTCCACCCAGTTCCGTTTCGGAGTCCAGTCATGACAGCCATTACCCCATGCGGCCCGCGCCGCATGCTCGTTACGGCCATCGCCGTGACGCTCGCGACCCTGCCCCTTGCTGCAGCAGCAGCCACGCTCACCGGCCCCGGCAGCACGCACACCATCCAGCCCGGCGACCTGCGTGAGGACTGGACCGTGTCCGACGGCGCCGAACTCACCATCGCCGCCGGTGGCCTGGCAGGTCCCACCCAGGTCGACAATGCGAGCCTGATCGGCACCGACGTGGACATCAGCGGGCTGTTCGGGATCCGCGTCGCCAACGGCGGCAGCGCCGACATCAACGGCGGCACGATGACCTTCACCTCGCCCTTCGCCGACGCTGGCGGGGTCTCGTCTGGCAGCACCATGGGCATCAACGCGGTGACCGTCACTTCTGCCGGGCGCGGCTTCAGCGCCACCGGCGACGGCAGCGAACTCACGTTGACCAACACGACCGTTACCGCCGGCGGCGAAGCGCTGCAGGTGGACGATGGTGCACTGCTGGTGCTGGACAACGTACAGGCCAGCTCGGATGGCAGCGCCAGTGGCGCGCTCGGCTACGGGCTGGAGATGGCCGGCGGCACCGCCCGCGTCAGCAACAGCGCGTTGTCGGGCTCGCTGGCCGGGGTGGCCATGACCGGCGGCGAGCTGGTCATGGACGCCTCGACGATCACGTCCAGCGGCACCGCGCTGTCGATGGTCGGCACCGGCACGGCCGGGCCTGTCGCAACGCTGTCGGGCTCCGAAGTCACCGGCACCACCGGCGCCACCGTCACGCGCGGTGCCAGCCTCACCCTGGCGGGCAGCCAGGTGCGTGGCACGGCGGGCAGCGGCAGCGGCGCCAACAACGGCGTGGGCGTGGCGCTCAACAATGCCACGCTGGTCGTGTCGCAGGGCAGCACCCTGGAGGGCAGCAACAGTGCCCTGTCGATCACCGGCAGCGCGGCCGGCACCAGCACCGTGGTGGTGGACCAGTCGCGCCTTGTCTCGACCACCGGCCCGGCGATTGTGATGCCGCAGTCCGGCAATGCCGACCTCCGCATCGCCAACGGCTCCACCGTCGAGGCCGGCAACGGCGTGATCCTGCAGGTGGGGTCAGGCGCTACGGCCAACCTGGAGGTAGTGGCCTCCGCGCTGGTCGGCGACATCATCGGGCAGACCCGCGGGACCAGCAGCGCCGAGGTCAACATTGCGCTGGCCGAAGGCGCATCGCTGACCGGCGCGATCGTCAACGGCAACACGGTGGCACTGGCCGACGCTCAATGGCGACTGACCGGCAACAGCACGGTGCAGGACCTGTCGTTGAGCGGGGCTTCGCTGCTGGCGCTGGGTGACGGCACCACCTTCAACACCCTGCAGGTCGCCGGCAATTACGTCGGCGACGGCGGCACGCTGCTGTTCAACACGGTGCTGGCCGGCGACGACGCGTCATCCGACCGGCTGCTGATCGAGGGTGATACCAGCGGCCAGACCAACGTACGGGTCAACAACGTGGGCGGCGCCGGGGCGCAGACCAGCCAGGGCATCAGCCTGATCGAGATCGGCGGGGCATCCAATGGCACCTTCGACCTTGCCGGGCGCGCGGTGGGCGGCCAGTACGAGTACTTCCTGTTCAAGAGCGCTGCCGATGGCAACTGGTACCTGCGCTCGGAACTGCCCGACCCGTGCGACGCCGACCCGACCCAGCCCGGCTGTGTCGATCCCGAACCCGACCCCTGCCTGATCGATCCGACAGCGCCGGGCTGCGTGGATCCGGAACCGGACCCGTGCGCGATCGATCCCACCCTGCCCGAGTGCGTGGACCCCGAGCCGGTGCCGGTGCTGCGGCCGGAACCGGGCGCGTACCTGGCCAACCTGCAGGCTGCCGAAGGCATGTTCCGGCTCGGCTATCACGAGCGCCACGCGGGCCAGAACAGCGGGCGTGCCTGGGTGCGCGTGGACGGCGCGCGTTCGCGCTTCGATGCCGACAGTTCCCAGCTTGATGTACATGGCAGCAGCCAGGCGCTGAGCGTGGGTACCGACCTGCTGCGCAATGCCCAGGGCAGCGCGTTCGGGGTGATGCTGTCCAGCGGCAATGCCTCCAGCACCTCGACCAGCACACTGACCGGGTACTACGCGCGCGGCAAGGTGCGCGGGGCCGCATTGGGCGTGTATGCCACATGGCGCTCCGCCGGCGATGCCGATCCGTACACCGGGTTCTACCTGGACGGCTCGCTGCAGCACGCGCGCTTTTCCAACCGGGTGGAAGGCGCCGGGCTGGCCACCGAACGCTACGACACCCGCGCCTGGCAGGGCGCGCTGGAAGCCGGCCACGCGTTCCGCCTCGGCCGCGGCGAACAGGGTGGCGTGTTCATCGAGCCGCAACTGCAGGTGGGCTACACGCGCTGGAACGATGTGCGCCATCTTGAACAGAACGGCACCCTGGTCACCACCGAGGACGCCAACGGCACGTTCGGCCGCGTGGGTGTCCGCCTTTCCGGCGTGACCCGGTGGGACGGCCTGGCGGCCAGCGTGCAGCCGTACATCGCCGCACACTGGATCCGCACCGGCGCAGACGCGCGCGTGCGCATGGATGATGAGCGGGTGGATGCGCGCATTCCGCGCAACCGCGGCGAATTCAGTGCCGGCGCCTCGCTCGTGTTCGCCAACGGGTTTGGCGCGTGGGGCGGGTTGTCGCTGCAGCAGGGCCAGGGCTATTTCCAGCGCAGCGCGCAGCTGGGACTCAGCTATCGGTGGTGAGCTGCGTGGACAATAGGCCACGCCGCTTGAACCACCCTTCCAGCGGCAGCGTCACCAGCGGCGGCACCGCTGCCAGCAGCGCCAGGCCGGCGGCCCACCACGGCCAGCGCAGCTTCACCGCCGCCAGCACGGTGACCACCACGTAGACCATGAAGGCCACGCCATGCACCGGCCCGAACAGCGCCACGCCGGCGGTGGTCGGCTCGGCGGCGTGGTACTTCAGGTACATGCCGACCAGCAGCCCGGCCCAGGTAAACGCCTCGAACAAGGCGACAACGGCAAACACACGGCCCATCGGGTGCAACGGTACGGAAGCGCGCAAGACAGTCTCTGCAGGGGCGACAAGGCCGCCCATCATACCGTCTTGCGCGAATGCGACGCTTTCGCACTCAGACGAACATGCCGCCCGACGCTTCCACGCGCTGCGCGTTGATCCAGCCCGTACGCGGCGACAGCAGCGCGGCGACGACCGGCCCGATATCGTCCGGCTGCCCTGCGCGACCCAGCGCGGTGTTGCCGGCCACCATCGCATTGATGTCGGCGTTGTCGCGCACGTGCCCGCCGCCGAAGTCGGTTTCGATCGCGCCGGGTGCCAGCGTGTTGGCGCTGATGCCGCGCGCGCCCAGTTCCTTGGCCAGGTACCGGCTGAAGACTTCGATGCCGCCCTTCATCATCGCGTAGGCCGAACTGCCCGGCAGCGAGAAGCGGGCCAGGCCACTGGACACGTTGAGAATGCGGCCACCATCGGCGATCAGCGGCAGCAGCGCCTGGGTCAGGAAGTACGGCCCTTTCAGGTGCACGGCGACCAGCTCGTCGAACTGGGCCGGCGTGGTGTCGGCGAAACCGGCATACAGGCCTTCGCCGGCGTTGTTGAACAGCCCCTGCAGGCCGGCCGCGCCCCAGGCCTGCAGTTGCGCCTGCACGGCCTCGGCGAAGCCGGCAAAGCCAGCGCTGTCCGCCATGTCCAGCGGCAGCGCGGCGGCACGTCGGCCCAGCGCCTCGATCTGGGCGACCACGGCGTCGGCCGCATCGGCCCGGCTGCGGTAGGTCAGCAGGATGTCGGCACCGTCGGCGGCCAGCGCCAGGGCGGCATTGCGGCCGAGACCGCGGCTGCCGCCGGTGATCAGGACAACGCGTGAGGGGGAGTGGGACATGGGGTGCTCCTGGGTGAGGTGTGACGCCAGACTATTGGCATTGCGCCATCACATAAACCGCGCGATCCTGATTTGACTGTCCAGCCAGAGCGAACAATCCATGGACCGCCTCGACCACCTGCGCAGCTTCCTGCGTGTTGCCGAACTGGGCTCGTTCACCGCCGCTGCCGAGCAGCTGGGCCTGCCCAAGGCCAGCGTGTCGCTGGCCGTGCAGCGGCTGGAAGCGGAAGTGGGCGTGCAGCTGCTGCACCGGACCACCCGCCGGGTGCGGCTGACCGCCGACGGCGCGCAGTTCCAGCAGCGCGCCCGCGACCTGCTGGACGACATGGAGGATCTGCAGGGCATGTTCCGCCGTGACACCCAGCTCAAGGGCCGGCTGCGGGTGGACATGTCCAGCGGGCTGGCCCGGCAGCTGGTGATTCCCCACCTGCCGGACTTCCTGGCCCGGCACCCGGGACTGGAGATCGAGCTGAGCGGTACCGACCGCCGCGTCGACCTGGTCCGCGAAGGCTTCGACTGCGTGGTCCGGGTCGGCCCTTTGGACGACAACACGCTGGTGGCGCGCCCGCTGGGGGTGATGCACATCGTCAACTGCGCCAGCCCGGCGTACCTGGCTGCACGGGGGATGCCGTACTCGCTGGAGGATCTCTCCCACCATGCGCTGGTGCATTACGTGGGCACGCTGGGCCAGCGCTCGCCGGGCTTCGAGTACCACGACGGCCAGGCCTACCGCAGTGTGCCGATGCGCGGCGCGATTACGGTCAACAGTGGCGAGGCCTACAGTGCCGCGGCGCTGGCGGGGCTGGGCATCATCCAGGTGCCACGGCTGGGTGCGCGCGTGGCGCTGGCCGCTGGGACGCTGGTGGAAGTGCTGCCGGCGTGCGTGGCCGAGCCCATGCCGGTGACCCTGTTGTACGCGCAGCGACGACATCTGCCACGCCGGGTGGCCGCCTTCATGGACTGGATGGCGGCGCTGGTCACGCCGGAGCTGCAGCGGTTGGACTGAACCGCAACTGCGCATACACGCGCTATCACGCACATTCATGCACATTCGCGCACTGAATCAGGTACAGTTCGCGCATGATGACTCCCGATACCCTACCCGGCGAACGCCAACAGACCATCCTGCGCCTGCTGCGCGAACAGGGCCGCGTGTTTTCAGCCCAGCTCGCGCTGCAGATGGAGGTGTCGGAGGACTCGATCCGACGCGACCTCCGCGAGCTGGCCAGCCAGGGGCTCTGCCGGAAAGTCCACGGCGGTGCGCTGCCGGCGGCAGTGGAATTCCCGCCCCTGCCCGCACGCCACGCGCAGCAGCCGGCGCAGAAGCACGCGCTGGCCTTGGCCGCCGCTGCGTGTGTCCGCCCAGGTGAGCGCATCCTGCTCGATGCCGGTTCCACCAACAGCGCCATCGCCGCGTGCCTGCCGCAACAGCAGGGCCTGCATGTGATCACCAATGCTCCCGACATCGCCCTGGCGCTGCTGGCGCGCGGCGGGATCGAGGTGACCCTGATCGGCGGGCGGCTGGATCCCCGCGCAGGTGCCTGCATCGGTGCGCAGGCGCTGGAGACGGTGGCCGGGCTGCGCGCAGATGTCTGTTTCATCGGCACCTGCGCGGTCGATGCGGAGGCGGGCCTGTGGGCCATCGATGGCGAAGAAGCTCCTCTCAAGCGGGCAGCGCTGGCGGCGAGCAGCCGCTGCGTTGCAGTAGCCACCAACGACAAGCTCGGCACGCAGGCCGCCTACCGCGTGGGCGGGGTCGAGCAGATCGACCTGCTGGTGATCGAGCACGACGCTCCTGACGCGCAGGTAGCCGCATTCGCGCGTCGTGGCGTCTACATCCAGCGCGCTGCGCCGTACTGAGGTTGCCGTGATGATCGATTCCGCTCTTTCCGCGCGCGGCACGCGCGCCGAACAGCACGCCACCCGTGCGGCGTTTTTCCTGCCCGGCTTCGCCACCGCCGCCTGGGCACCCCTGGTGCCGTTCGCCAAGAGCCGTACCGGGCTGGATGAAGGCTCTCTGGGGCTGGTCCTGCTGTGCCTGGGCGCCGGTTCGCTGCTGGCGATGCCCTTGGCCGGCATCCTGGCCGCCCGCCATGGCTGCCGCGCGGTGATGATCGCCACCCTGCTGATGGTGATGGCCAGCCTGCCGCTGCTGGCGGTCGCGCCCTCGCCGTGGACACTGGGCCTGGCCCTGTTCGTGTTCGGCGCCGGTGTGGGCGCCTGCGATTGCACCATGAACATCCAGGCGGTGATGGTGGAGCGCGACAGCGGGCGGCCGATGATGTCCGGCTTCCACGCCTTCTACAGCATCGGCGGTGCGGTGGGGGCCGCTGCGATGACCGCGCTGCTCGCGCTGCGGCTGCCACCGCTGTGGGTGTGCGTGCTCGCTTCGATAGCGATGGTGGTGGTGCTGGCGGTTTCAGTGCCGTACTGGCGGCGTGACCGCGCGCCGAGTGGCGCGCCGGTGTTTGCGATCCCGCATGGCGTGGTGCTGGCGATCGGCGTGCTCTGTTTCGTCGCCTTCCTTGCCGAAGGCGCCATGCTCGACTGGAGCGCGGTGTTCCTGCATGAAGTGCAGCAGGTACCACCGGACCGCGCCGGCCTGGGCTTCATGACCTTCGCCATCGCCATGACCCTCACCCGCCTGGTCGGCGACGGCATCGTGGCGAAACTCGGTCGCCTGCGCGCGATCCTGCTGGGCAGCATCGTGGCCGCGGCCGGCTTCGGCATCGCCACCTTTGCCGGCGCCCTGCTGCCGGCCCTGCTCGGCTACGCACTGATCGGCCTGGGCTGCGCCAACATCGTGCCGGCGCTGTTCTCCATGGCTGGCAACCAGAAGACCATGCCCGAAAGCCTGGCCATCCCCGCCATCACCACGCTGGGCTACGCCGGTGTGCTGGCGGGCCCTGCACTGATCGGCTTCGTCGCCCAGGCCAGCAGCCTGGTAACGGCCTTCTGCCTGGTGGCCGCTGCCCTGCTGCTGGTCGGCATCACCGCACGCTGGGTGAGGGCGTAGGCTCACGCCCTGTGTGCATGCAACGCTCAATCAATGGGCAAGCGCGTAATCAATCGCCGCGCACACTGCCGCCACCTGTGCATCGTTGCACTGCTGCGGGGTCGCGCGCGGGCTGTCCGGATAGACCTCGGTGGTGGTGGTGAAGCGCGCGCCGGTGATGCTGGCGCACAGCCCCAGCTTCTTCAGCGGATACTCGATCACGCCAGGCGCCACCACCGGCGAACCGATGATTTCGTTCTTGTCGTCGGCCGGGGCGATATGGGTCACCTGCTCCACCGCCGCGTTGACCGCCTGCTGGAACGCCGGCTGCGGGTTTTCGGTGTCGTCCACCAGGTAGAAGCCATCGGGAATCAGGCCCGGGGCGAACGGCTTGCCATCGCGCGCGGCCAGCGCCGGGCGGAACTCGCTTTCGTCGCTGTCGGTGGTTTCGTGCAGGTCGATGTGCAGCACCATGCCGTCACGCAGGGGTGCCACCAGCGCCATCAGCGCCGCCGACTCCTGCGCCGGGCTGTCGGCCACGAACGAGCGGTTCGGGTCGGTCGCATCGGCATTCCAGCGCTGGAAGCGCTCGTAGCCCCACGGGCTCACGCACGGCGCGACCAGCACATTGGCACGCCCGGCGTAGTCGGCCGCACGCGTGGCCAGGAACTGCAGCGCGCCTTCCACGCCGCTGGTTTCGTAGCCGTGCACGCCACCGGTGACCAGCACCGACGGCAGCGCCGGGTTCCAGTCGCGGCTGCGCACGGCAAACAGCGGGTAGCGGTCCGGTGCGTACTCCAGGGTGCCGTACTGGACCACCTCGAACCCGGCGCGCAGCCGTTCCAGCACCGGCAGCACATTGTCGGCATAGCGCCGCACCGGCAACTGCCGCGCCCGCCACTCCGCCTTCTCTGCAGCGCCCCAGGGCTGGCCGGGGGTACCGATGGGATAGAAGCGGGTGTCATTCATGGCGGGCTCGCGGTTGTCACGGAAGAACCGCGATTTTAGCCTGCACCCCACGCCCCTACCAATCGCCGTGGCTCCCGGCCATCATGGGCTGGCATGACCGTCATGCGCCTCCGCTGCCCTCATGGCCCGCGAAAATTTCAACGATCTGCAGGTCTTCGTGACCGTGGCACGCGAGCGCAGCTTCACCCGCGCTGCGGCGCAGCTGGGTGTTTCGCAGTCCGCGCTCAGCCATACCGTACGCGCACTGGAGGAACGGCTCGGGGTGCGGCTGTTGACCCGCACCACCCGCAACGTGTCGATGACCGAGGCCGGCGAGCGTCTTTACCTGAGCGTGGCACCGCGGCTGGAGGAAATCGAAGCGGAAATCGCGGCGGTGGCGGAGTACCGTGACCACCCCGCCGGCACCATCCGCATCACCGCGTCCGAACACGTGGCCAACACGGTGGTGTGGCCCCGCCTGGCCGATGTACTGCCCCGCTACCCTGATTTGAAGGTGGAACTGACCATCGACTACGGGCTGGCCGATATCGTCGAACAGCGCTACGACATCGGCATCCGGCTCGGTGAACGGGTCGCGCAGGGCATGATCGCCGTGCCGGTCACCGGCCCGCAGCGGATGGCGATCGTCGGCAGTCCGGCGTACTTCCGGACCCACGCCGCACCGCAACGGCCGGGCGACCTGGCCGCGCATGACTGCATCGGCCTGCGCCTGCCCACCCATGGCGGCTTGATGGTGTGGGACCTGCGCAAGGACGAGCAGAACGTCAACGTGCGCGTACAGGGCCAGTGGACCTTCAACAGCAGCATCGCCATGCACCGCGCCGCACTGGCCGGTGCCGGGTTGGCCTACCTGCTGGAAGACATGGTGCTGGAGGATATCGCCGCCGGGCGCCTGCAACGGGTGATGCAGGACTGGTGCGATGTGTTCGACGGCTTCCATGCCTACTACCCCAGCCGCCGGCAGTCCTCCAGCGCACTGCGCGTGGTGATCGACGCGCTGCGCGTGTAACGCCACGCCGTCACGGGCGCAGCAGCACCTTGCCGTTGCGGCCCGGTTCGAGGCTGGCTTTCGCCGCTTCGGCTACCTGATCCAGCCCGAACACGGCATCTACAGGCAGGCTCAACCCGCCCGTGGCGGCCAGCTTCAGCAGCTCGCCCACCAGCGCCCGTTTCTTCTCCGGGGCCATGTTCTGGCTCACCTTGCTGCCCCAGAAGCCCTTCACCACGGCCTGCTTGAAGATCACGTCACCCGAGCCCAGCTGCATCGGCTCGCCGGTCATCGAGCCGAACGACACCAGCGTGCCGCCCTCGCCCAGCAGCCCGAGCAACTCGCCGCTGGCACGCCCGCCGACCGAATCGACCGCCGCCGCCGCACCCTCGCCTACCCGCGCCTGCACCTGCGCCAGCCAGTCCGCCTGCGCGGTGGAAATCGTGTTGTCGATGCCCAGCGCCGCCATTTCGGCCACGCCCGCATCGCGCCGCACCAGGTTCACGCAGTGCACGCCACGCGCCTTGGCCAGCATCGCCAATGCCTTGCCGACCGCACCATTGGCCGCGTTCTGCACGATCCACTGGCCGGCTCCCACCTGCAGGAATTCCAGCAGCATCAACGCGCTGAGCGGCATGGCGATCAGCTGCGCGGCCGTTTCATCGTTGATGCTGTCCGGCATCGGAATCACCATCCGCGCTGGTGCAATGAACTGTTCGGCCCAGGTGCCATGCACCGACGCCGCACTGACCCGCTGCCCCACCTGCAGGCCGGTCACGCCCTCGCCCAGGGCGTCGATCACGCCGGTGCCTTCGCTGCCGCCGATGGCAGGCAGCTCGGGCTTGTAACCGTACTGGCCGCGCACGGTCCACAGGTCATGGTTGTGGATCGGCGCCAGCACGGTGCGGATGCGCACCTCGCCCGCACCGGGTTCAGGCGTGGCGGCCTCACCGCCATGCAGGACGACGGTCGGGTCACCAAACTGTTCATGCAATGCAGCGCGCATGCGGATCTCCTGTATCAACGACGATGGCGGTGTGCGGCGACCACGCCCACGCGCGGTGCGCGCCAGGCCCGGGTGCGCAGCAGCAGGGTCTGCAGCACCAGCAGCGCGGCCACGGCCAGCGCCAGCACCGCAACGGTATCGGCACCCGGCAGGCGCCAGCCGGATTGCTTGATGTACACGCCCACCAGCGCCCAGATCACCGCCGCCGGGTAGGCGAAGTGCCCACGCAGGCGGTAATTCATCACCCACGCGAGCAGCGTGGCCAGCGCCAGCAGCACCACGCTCCACGACAGCATGTCGCCGGTCGGCAGCCACTGGTAGGCCACGATCACCTGGGCGGTGTTGAGGAAGGCGGCCATGGTCAGCCAGCCCGCGTGCAGCGCCAGCGGATAGGCGGCGAAGGCGCGCTGCCCGGCACTGGCGGTGGCCGGCGCCGCGCGTACCGCGGCAACCAGCAGGCACACCAGCGCCAGCCAGATGATGGCCAGCGCCGGCAGGAACGCCTGGTTGGAGAACACCGGCATCCACGCCGCCGTCAGCGCGAACCCGGCGGCGGCCCAGCCGCGCGCGCCGGCGTTGTCATCGGGCCGGCGCTGGCGCAGCTGCCACAGCCCGAAGGCCACGTCCCACAGGAAGATCAGGCCCCAGATCGAAAACGCATAGCCGGCCGCGACCAGCAACGTGGGATAGCGGTCGGAGATCGCACCGTTGGTCGGGCCGAACTGACCGGTCTGGGACAACCACGCCACCAACGGCATGGCCAAGGCGGCCAACAACACGATCCAGCGCATGCATCCACTCCAGCTCAAAGAGCATCGACCATACGCGCATTGCGGTTAAGAAGATGCCATCAACCCAATGCCGGATGCTCGTGACCGTGCTGCAACGCCTTCAAGGCGCCGGTGCCGCCTACGAAATGGCGCACGATCGGCGCATGCTCGTTGCGGTGCAGCGCCCTGACCTTCTCCTGCAGGATCCGGTCTTCAGCGGTGACCCGCTCATGCTGGCGCAGGTGCTCGATCCAGGACGGGGTCACGAAATATTCCAGGTGGATGCCTGGCGTGGCCACGTCCTCGGCCACGCCCCAGATCACCGCGCCATCGCGGCGGCGGGTACGGCCGAGCTCACCCAACAACGCATGGAACGCGACACGGTCGGCATCATCGATGTGGTACTCCACCGTCACCAGCACCGGGCCGCGGTCGTGGGTGACCGGTACCGCCAGCTCGGGCGCGGGCCAATGCCCGGTCGGGCGCAGGTCCAGTTCCTCGCTGCCGGCAATGCGCACCCGCCACACCAGCAACCCGCCGATCACCGCGCCCACTGCCGCGAGGGTCAGCGCCAGCGGAATCGAGGTGCGCTGGGCGATGCTGCCCCAGCTCAGCCCACCGGCAGCCATGCCCAGCGAGAACACCATGATGTACAGCGACAGCGCGCGCGCCCGCACCCACGCCGGCACCGCGGTCTGCGCGGCGATCTGCAGCGAGGACAGCACCGTGATCCAGGCAAACCCGTTCACCAGCATCGCCAGCGGCAACAGCGCCATGTGCCGCAGCCAGGCCAGCCCGAACAGGCTCAGCGCGCAGGCCAGCGTGGCCAGCAGCACCAGCAGGTCACGGTCCAGCCGTGCGCGCAGGCTCGGCAGCACCAGCGCGCCGCTGACCGCGCCGATGCCGATGCAGCCCAGCAGCAGCCCGTACGTGCCTGCCCCGCCGTGCAGTTCGCTGCGTACCACCAGCGGCAGCAGCGCGGTCACCGCGCTGGCGAAGAAGAAGAATCCTGCCGACTTGATCAATACCGCCTGCAGGCGGCCGGCGCGCAACGCGTAGCGCACGCCGGCGCGCAGCCCGGCACCGAAGCCTTCCGGCGGCAAGGCGGAGGCAAGCGCATCGGGTCTCCAGTTGAACAGCACCCACAGCATGGCCGCGAAACTCAGTGCGTTCAGGCCGAACGCCCACCCCGCGCCCAGCTGCGCCACGATCAGGCCGCCGATGGCCGGGCCGAGCGAGCGCGCGATGTTGATGCCGATCGAATTCAACGCCACCGCGGATGCCAGCATCGGCCGCGGCACCAGCTCGGACACGATGGCGGCCTGTGCCGGCATCGCCATGGCCGCGCCACAGCCCATCGCGAAGGTCAGCAGGACCAGCAGCGGGGGCGTGAGCATGCCCAGTGCCGTCAGGGTGGCCAGCGTGGCGGCCACCAGCAGCATCCAGCCCTGGGTGAACAGCAGGTAGCGCCGGCGGTCGACGATGTCGGCCAACGTGCCGGCGACCAGCGCCAGCAGCACCACCGGCACCGTGGTGGCCGACTGCACCAGCGCCACCATCAGCGGCGATCCGGTGCGCTCGGCCATCACCCAGGCGGCGGCAACGTCATTGACCCAGGTGCCGACGTTGCTGCCCAGGATGGCCAGCCACATCGCGCGGAACAGCCGGATCTTCAGCGGCGACCACGCGCCGGGGGCGGCGCTGTCATGTGTACTTACCATTGCCATGCTCCTACTACCGATGCAAACAGGGTGTCGCGGCCACCGGCCGCACGCAGGCCAGGACCGGCCTCGAACCAGGCCAGCTGGCCTTTCCAGGTCCAGTGATCGCTGGCCTCCCAGCTGGTTTCCCACTTGTACTGCTGGCCGATGCGGCGCGGCGTGCCGGCCGTGCCCGGCACCGCGGCCAGTGGCGCCGGCGTGGTGTAGACCGCGTCGCTGCGGCGATGCTTCCACGCCAGCTGCCAGCCGATGTCGGTGGTCAGGCCCGGGCGCGGGGTCAAGGTCAGCGTCGGCTGCACGTCCATCAGGTTGGCCGGCGCCAGCAGGCTGGCTTCGCTGAAGTACGCCGACTTGGGGTACATCGCGTTGAAGGTGTTCAAGCGGCCATCGCCGGGGTCCTGGTCGCCGCTGGCGATGTCCAGCTTGACGCCCAGCCGCGGCTGCCAGCGCCGCGTGGGCCAGCGCAGCCCGCTGTCGGTGGCCAGCGTCCAGGCGCGGATCGCCAGGTTGCCCTGGGCACGCGACAGGGTGCCGCGCTGCGCGACCAGCTCGATGTTGGCGTCCCAGCGTGGCTGCAGCACGAAGGCGCGCGTGCCGAGCGAGGTACGGCGTTCGTCGCCGACCGCGCTGGCGAAGCGTGCGCCATCGCGAGCGTAGTCGAGCACGTACAGGTCGATGCCGGTGCCCGGCCGCCCAGGCTGCCAGGTGGCGTAGCTGCCGAGCAGGTACTGGCCACGGTCGCCGCGGTCATCGAAGGCGCCGCTGCGGTTGTCGACCGGGCGCAGCGCCATCACGTCGAGTTTCAGCGCGCCCTGTTGCCACCGCCCGCGCACGCCATCGAACGCCAGCCGGATGTTGGGCCCATCGCGCACCGAAAGCAGGCGCGAGCTGCCATAAGCGGCCTCCTGCCGGCCGAGCTGCCACGTTGCATGGTCGCCCTGCCAGCGCACGAAGCCCTGCTGCAGGTCGAGCGCGCCCTGGTCGGTGCCGCCGGGCCCGCCGGCGCGCCCCTGCTCTGCGTGCACGCCAAGCTGCACCAGCCCATCCCAGCGACCGCGGTGCGCCGCCACCGACCCCAGCGCGCGCAGCAGGCCGTATCCGTCCTCTCTACCCTGTATGCCGAACCGGGTCGGGTCGTAATACATGCCCCGCAGGCGCAGCGAGGCATCCACCTGCACGTCGCCGCCGCCGTCCAGCGCGATGCAGCGACCGGTATCGCCAGGCGTGCAGGCAGATGCCAGCGACGGCAGTGCCGTCGCCAACGCCAGGCTCAGAACGCGAAGCACGAACATCCCAGCGCGCCCCAGAACGCAGTGGGCGCGTCGGTCGGCACCGGGTGCGCCGCTGCATGGCCGTGGCCATGGGTGCGGCAGGCGCCGCCGTGGGCGTGCGCATGCGCATGCGCGACCAGGCCGGTGGCGGCGCCGCCCACGTGGTACCCGCCGAAGCGGTTCACCGGCGACCAGTCCGGCATCGCCGGAGGAAGGGTCGGCGCAAGCGGGGCAAAGTCACCATCGCCGTGCACCACCCGCCCGCCGACCACGGTCAGCACGCTGGTGATATCGGCGATGCCGGCATCGTCCACCGCGAAGAAGTCCGACGAGAGCACGCAGAAGTCGGCCAGCTGGCCGACCGCCAGCGTGCCCTTGCGGCCCTCGTCGCCGGAGAACCAGGCACTGCCCTGGGTCCACAGCCGCAGCGCCTCTTCGCGCTCGAGCAGGTTCTCTTCGCCATACAGCGCCAGTCCGCCGACGGTGCGA
Source organism: Stenotrophomonas sp. CFBP8994 (assembly GCF_034044835.1). Lineage (NCBI taxonomy): Bacteria > Pseudomonadati > Pseudomonadota > Gammaproteobacteria > Lysobacterales > Lysobacteraceae > Stenotrophomonas > Stenotrophomonas sp. CFBP8994. The sequence continues at coordinate 196,510 of NZ_JAXCWT010000006.1, forward strand.
CCGGTGACCAGCCAGGACAGCGCCACCCACGGGTTGTAGCTGGCCACGCGGGTGGCGTCGGTACCGGCACCGACCGGAACGCCGGCCTGCAGCATGCGCCGTACCGGAGGCGTGTGGCGTGCGGCGTCGGCGCCGTAGCGCTGCACGAACGCCTCGCCCTGGTAGGCCATGCGGTGCTGGATCGCCAGGCCACCGCCGAGCGCGCGGATGCGGTCGATGTTGCGCGGGGTGATGGTTTCGGCATGGTCGATGAACCAGTGCAGGCCATCGAACGGGATCTCGCGGTTGACCTGCTCGTACACATCCAGGATGCGGTCGATGCTCTCGTCATAGGTGGCATGGATGCGGAACGGCCAGCGCTTTTCCACCAGCAGCTTGACCACTTCCTCCAGTTCCGGCTCCATGCCCGGCGGCAGTTCCGGTCGCGGCTCGTTGAACAGTTCGAAATCGGCCGCGGAGAACACCAGCATCTCGCCCGCACCGTTGTGGCGCAGCAAGTCGTCGCCCTGGCGCGGGGCCAGGATCTCGCTCCAGTGCTGGAAGTCCTGCGCTTCCTTGCCCTTGTTCTGGGTGAACAGGTTGTAGGCGATGCGCACCGTCAGTTCACCGTCGCGATGCAGCTGCTCAATGACCTGGTAGTCCTCGGGGTAGTTCTGGAACCCACCGCCGGCGTCGATCACCGAGGTGATCCCCAGCCGGTTCAGCTCGCGCATGAAATGCCGCGTCGAGTTGGCCTGGTACTCGATCGGCAGGCGCGGCCCCTTGGCCAGCGTCGCGTAGAGGATCAGTGCGTTGGGCTTGGCCAGCAGCAGCCCGGTGGGATTGCCTAGGCTGTCGCGCACGATCTGCCCGCCCGGCGGGTCCGGCGTGGTCTTGTCGTAGCCGCAGGCGCGCAGCGCGGCGCGGTTGAGCAGCGCGCGGTCGTACAGGTGCAGCAGGAACACCGGCGTATCCGGCGCGATGGCGTTGAGCTCGGCCAGCGTCGGCAGGCGTTTTTCCACGAACTGCTCGGCGGTGAATCCGCCCACCACGCGTACCCACTGCGGTGCCGGCGTGATGTCGACCTGCGCCTTGAGCATGGCCATGGCGTCGGCCAGCGAGCGCAGCCCGTCCCAGCGCAGCTCCAGGTTGTAGTTGAGGCCGCCGCGGATCAGGTGCGTGTGGCTGTCGTTGAGCCCGGGCACCAGGCGGCGGCCGCCCGCGTCGATCACGGTTGCCTCGGCCAGCCCGGCGCGCACCTCGGCTTCGGTGCCGATCGCGGCGATGCGCCCGTCCACCACCGCCAGTGCGTCGGCCTGCGGCAGGCGCGGGTCCAGCGTGGTGATGCGGGCATTGCGGAGGAGCAGCGTCGTCATGGGTTTCTCTCTTCAATCAAAGGTGCAACGCCAGCGCGCCCGGACCGGCGAGGGCAATGGCCGACAGGGCCAGTGTCCAGAACAACGGATACTCGATCCCGCCCCGCATCCAGAACCAGCCCTTGGGCAGGGCCAGCACGGCGGTCATGGCCAGGAACAGCGCGCCCACCGTGGCGGCCGGGCGGGCCTGCCAGCCGATCAGCACGGCCAGGCCGGAAAGCACCTGCACCACGGCCAGCAGCAGTGGCACCGGTGCCGGCGCCGGCAGGTGGTACCCGCGCAGTTCCTCGGCAAAACCGGCCAGCCCGGGACCCCCGAACCAGCCGAACAGCTTGCCCAACGCGTGCGGCAGCAGGAATCCTCCTGCCGCCAGCCGCAGCACCAGCAGCCCCACATCCAGGCCGGTGGCGCCGCCCATGCTCAGTGGCCGCCTTCCTGTGCGCCGAACATGCTCTTGGCGTACTGGATGCCCAGGCCATAGCCGCCGGCGTGTTCGCGGGCGATGCCGGTGGTGAGGTCGTAGGTGGCGCTGCGGCCCCAGTCGCGCTGCAGTTCCAGCAGGTACTGCACCGAGGTAAGCGGCACCGCGCCGGCCTGGACCATGCGGGTGACCGCACGTTCGTGCGCTTCGTCGCTGACATCGCCGCAGGCGTCGGTGATCACGTACACCTCGAAGCCCTGGTCGATCGCCGACAGCGCCGGCCCGACGATGCAGACGCTGGTCCACAGACCGGCGATGACCACGCGCTGCTTGCCGATGCGGTTGATCTCATCGATCACCGCCTGGTCTTCCCAGCAGTTCATCGAGGTGCGGTCAAACACCTTCTGGCCGGGGAAAATCGGCGCGATCTCCGGAAACATCGGGCCGGAGAACGACTTTTCGGCCACGGTGGTCAGCACCACCGGCACCTTGAAGCCGGCGGCACCCTTGGCGATCAGCGCGACATTGTTGCGCAGCGCGGCGACATCGATGGTGCGCGTGGCGAACGCCATCTGCGACTGGAAGTCGATCAGCACCAGGGCGTGGTCGGCGGGCGACAGCAGCGAGGCGCCGGGAACGGCGGTGGCGGTGGTCATGGGAAATCCTTGGTGGGCGGGTAAGGCCATGGTGGCGGCCGCGGCCCGGTTGCCCTACCCCCCTTGGGTGGTGAACGCAGCTACTCTTTTGGGGGAGGCGCTCACCCGAAAGAGGGGGCGTGGCCGGCCCCGCGCCTGCGACAATCCTTCCCTGGCGCTGGCGGCGCACCCTGGAGATTCCGCATGACCCCTTCCTCCCCGTCGATCGGCATCCTGGTGGTCGACGACCATCCCCTGCTGCGCGATGGCCTGGCTGCCCTGCTGGACATGCAGCCGGACATGCGCCTGCTCGGGGAAGCCGCCGATGGCGAGGAGGCCGTGGCCCAGTACCTGGCCCTGCACCCGGACGTGGTGCTGATGGACCTGCAGCTGCCCGGCGTGGACGGCGTGGAAGCGATCACCCGCATCCGCCACCATGACCCGCGCGCGCGCATCATCGTGCTCACCACCTACCGCGGCGATGTGCGGGCGGTGCGTGCGCTGCAGGCCGGGGCCAGCGGCTACCTGCTCAAGGACATGCTGCGCCACGAACTGGTGGACACCATCCGCACCGTGCACAGCGGCCGCCGCGCCGGCATTCCGGCCACCCTGGCCGCCAGCATCGCCGCGCACGTGGTGGAGGACAGCCTGTCCCCCCGCGAAACCGAAGTGCTGGGCCACGTCGCCAGCGGTCGCTCGAACAAGGGCATCGGCGAACAGATGCGCATCTCCGAACAGACGGTGAAGGCGCACATGAAGAACATCATGGAAAAGCTCGGGGCCCGCGACCGCACCCACGCGGTCACCCTGGCCCTCAAGCGCGGCATCATCAGCCTGGACGACGCCACCCACGACCGCTAGGGCCGGCAACTGCGGCCTCAGCGCATGCGGACCAGCAGGGCGGCGCCTGCCGACACGGTTGCCAGCGTCGCCACGCCCGGCCACCCGAAGTGCGCCAGCACCACCGCGCCCAGCGCACCACCGGCCGCCATGCCCAGGAACACCCCGGTGAACAGCAGCGCATTGAGCCGGCTGCGCGCTTCCGGCGCCAGTCCATAGACCAGCGTCTGGTGCGAGACCAACGCGGCCTGGAAGCCAAAGTCGAACACCACCGCACTGATGGCCAGCAACGGCACGATCGCCACCCGCGGCAACCACGCATCCAGCAGCAGCATCGCAAAGCCCAGCAGCGCAATCCCGATGGCGATGCGCGCCACCGCGTGGCTGCCCAGCCGGTCGGCCCAGCGCCCGGCCAGCGGCGCCGCCAGCGCACCCGCAGCACCGGCAATGCCGAAGGCACCGGCCACCGCACTGCCCAGCTGGTAGCGGTCGTGCAGCATGACCGCCAACGTCGACCAGAACGCACTGAAGCCCACCGCCAGCAGCCCCTGCGCGAACACCGCACGGCGCAGCTGCGGCTGTCCACGCCACAGGTGGGCCAGCGAACGCAGCAACGCCGGATACCGCAACGACGTGGTCGGTGCCAGGTGCGGCAGCTCGCGCGCCAGTACCAGCGCCATCACCACCACCGAGCCGGCGGCAATACCGAACATCGCCCGCCAGCCCAGTGCCTCGGCGACCAGCCCGCTGGCCACGCGCGACAGCAGGATGCCCAGCAGCAGGCCGGTCATCACCTTGCCCACCACCGCGCCGCGTTCGGCTTCCGGTGCCAGCATCGCCGCCGAGGGCACCACGTCCTGGGCCACGGTGGCCATCAACCCGATCAGCAGGCTGGTCAGCAGCAGCGTCGGCAGGCTGCCCGACAGCGCCGCGCCGGCCAGCGCGGCGGCCAGCACCAGCGACTTGAGCAGGATCAGCTGCCGGCGGTCGACGCGGTCGCCCAGCGGCGCCAGCAGCAGGATGCCCAACGCGTAGCCCAGCTGGGTCAGGGTCGGAACCATGCCCGTGGACTGCGCGTCGCTGCCCAGCCCGCTGGCGATGACGCCCAGCATGGGCTGGCTGTAGTAGATCGAGGCCACCGAAAACCCGGCCCCGGCCGCCATCGCGACGATCAGCCGCGACGGCACCGCAGGCCGGGGGACGGCGACCGCCGGAATATGCACGCTGGACATGAGCCACTCCACGCCTGAAGAAAGTGGCGCCAGCATCCTCCTTGAACGAGAAGGCGTGTAGTAGGCTTCGGTACATATCCATCATACGAAGGTTGTATGAGCACTCCTTCCGCGGCACCGGGTGCGGACCGTATCGACCTGCTGGCCACCTTTGTCCGCATCGTCGAAAGCGGCAGCCTCTCCGCCGCCGCCGTACAGCTGGGCACCACCCAGCCCACCGTCAGCCGCCGCCTGCAGACCCTGGAACGGCTGTTCGGCCTGCACCTGATCAAGCGTTCCACCCACCAGATGACGCTGACCGAAGACGGCGAACGCTGCTATGCGCACGCCCGGGCCCTGGTGGACGACTGGGACGCGATCCAGGCCGACCTGCGTGGTGACGTGGACGTGCCACGCGGGCGCCTGCGGGTGGTGGTGCCACATGCCTTCGGCCAGGCCCAACTGCTGGAACCGATGCTGCAGTTCATGGCCCGCCATCCCCAGGTCACGCTGGAGTGGATGCTGGAGGACCAGCCGGTGGACTTCATTGCCGACGGGATCGACTGCGCCATCCGGGTGGGACGCGTGGAGGAACCGCAACTGGTGGCGGTTCCGCTGGCCGAAGTGCCGCGCATCGTCATCGCCGCGCCCTCGCTGCTGGAAGCGGCCGACCCACGCGACCCGACCCTGCTGCCCGGCCTGCCGTGGATCGCCCTGACCACCTTCTACCGCGACCGTTTCACCCTGCTGCCGGCCGATGACGGTCCAGCGCTGCGGGTGGACATCCAGCCGCGCCTGCTCACCGACAACCTGTTCGTGGCGCGCCGCGCGGCGGTATCCGGATTGGGCGCGGCGGTGGTGTCGGCGTGGCTGGTGGGCGATGACCTGCGCGACGGCCGACTGGTGCAGCTGGTGCCTGGCTGGGAGGCGCCGCCGTTGCCGGTGCATCTGGTTTATCCGGCCGCGCGCCAGATGCCCTCGCGGCTGCGCGCCTTCATCGACGCCATGAAGGCCAGCCTGCCGCATACCCATGGCATGCGTTCGTGGCCGATGCCCTCACCTTGATAACATAGCCTCTGCTATATTCGCCCGCATGAGCGCGGACCCCACCTCCCCGACCACCAGCGCATGGCCGCAGGCTACCGGCGATCGCCCCAGCCTGGGCGAGATGCACGCCAGCGTGGCCGTACCCAGGGGCGGCCACTGGTGGTTCCGGCTGCTGGCCTTCCTGGGCCCCGGCTACATGGTGTCGGTGGGTTACATGGACCCGGGCAACTGGGCCACCGATATCGCCGGTGGCGCACAGTTCGGCTACCTGCTGCTGTCGGTGATCCTGCTCTCCAACCTGATGGCCATCGTGCTGCAGGGGCTGTCGGCCCGGCTGGGCATCGCCACCGGGCGCGATCTGGCGCAGGCCTGCCGCGACCATTTCTCCAGACCGGTGAATCTGTGCCTGTGGGTGCTGTGCGAGATCGCGATCATCGCCTGCGACCTGGCCGAGGTGATCGGCACCGCCATCGCGCTCAAGCTGCTGTTCGGGTTGCCGCTGATGATGGGCGCGATCATCACCGCCGTGGACGTGGTGCTGGTGCTGTGGCTGATGCATCGTGGCTTCCGTGCGCTGGAAGCGTTCGTGATTGCCCTGCTGCTGGTGATCTTCGCCTGCTTCGCGGTGCAGATCGCGCTGGCCGCGCCGCCGCTGCAGGCGGTGCTGGGCGGTTTCATCCCGCGCGCGGAGGTGGTCACCAACCCGCATGCGCTGTACCTGGCCATCGGCATCATCGGGGCCACGGTGATGCCGCACAACCTGTACCTGCATTCGTCCATCGTGCAGACCCGCGCCTACCCGCGCACCGACAGCGGCCGGCGCAGCGCGCTGCGCTGGGCGGTGACCGACAGCACCATCGCCTTGATGCTGGCATTGTTCATCAATGCCTCGATCCTGATCCTGGCCGCGGCGGTGTTCCATGCCAACGGGCGCACCGATGTGCAGGAGATCGAACAGGCCCATGAGCTGCTGGCGCCGATGCTGGGGGTCGGGCTGGCATCGACCTTGTTCGCGGTGGCGCTGCTCGCCTCGGGCATCAACTCCACGGTGACCGCCACCCTGGCCGGGCAGATCGTGATGGAGGGCTTCCTGCGCCTGCGCATCGCGCCCTGGGCGCGCCGCCTGCTGACCCGTGGCATCGCCATCGTGCCGGTGGTGATCGTCACCGCGATCTATGGCGAACAGGGAACGGCGCGGCTGCTGGTGCTGAGCCAGGTGGTGTTGTCGATGCAGCTGCCGTTCGCAGTGATTCCGCTGGTGATGTTCGTCGGTGACAAGGCACGGATGGGCACGCTGGTCGCGCCACGCTGGCTGTTGACGCTGGCCTGGGTGATTGCCGCGGTGATCGTGGTGCTCAACGTAAAGCTGTTGGCCGGGACGTTGATGGGGTGATCCGGGGTGATGCGCAGGCCCTGCCCGGCGCTTGACCTCAATCACGGTTGAGGTGGCACAGTGCGCGGAATCCTCCCGGAGTGCCCAACATGCCCCACGCCGCATCCCCGCCTTCGCAGCACGACCTCTGGAACGGCCCGGCCGGCGATGCCTGGGTACAGGCGCAGTCGCTGCTCGACGGCATGTTCGCCGGCTTCGAGCCGGTTCTTGCCGATCCCATTGCCGCCGAGCCCGATGCGCGCGTGCTGGACGTCGGCTGCGGCACCGGGGCGGTCTGCCTGGCCATTGCCGATCGGCTGGGTCCGCAGGGCCGCTGCAGCGGGGTGGATATTTCCGCGCCGATGATCGCCGTGGCGCGCGAGCGGGCGCTGGCGGCGGGCAAAACCATCGATTTCGCCGTGGGCGATGCCCAGCAGCATCCCTTTGCCCCCGCCAGCCTGGACCGCATCGTGTCGCGGTTCGGGGTGATGTTCTTCGATGATCCGGTGCGCGCGTTCGGCAACCTACGGCAGGCGCTTCGGCGTGGTGGCCGCCTGCATGCCATTGCCTGGCGCAGTCCGGCCGATAATCCGTTCATGACCACCGCCGAGCGCGCGGCAGCGCCGCTGCTGACCCTGCCGGCACGGGCCGAAGGGGGGCCGGGACAGTTTGCGTTTGCCGATGCAGGCGTCGTGCGGAAGATCCTGGATGACAGTGGTTGGGATCACATCGACATCGCCCCGCTCGACGTGGAATGCAGCATCGCCCGCGACGCCTTGCCGACCTACGTGTCGTTGCTGGGACCGGTCGGACAGGCACTGCGCGCCGAAGGGCTGGATCCGGACGTCCGGCAGGGGGTGCTGTCGACCGTGGTCGACGCGTTCGCACCGTTCGTGCGGGGTGATCGGGTGGTGTTCACCGCCGCGTGCTGGTCGATCCGGGCCGCGTGACCGCGAAGCGGCCAACACCCACGTCACCCCGCGGCCGCCATTCGTCCCGGGTGACCGTCATTCGGCCCCACGCCAATGACAGCAAGGGTTGACGAGCACATGCTGGGTTCATCGCCCTCTGCCTGTGACTGCCATGAAACGTCGTGACTGCCTGAAAGCCGGGCTGGCCCTGCCCTTGCTCCCGCTGGTTCAAAAAGCGGCCGCGGGCAATTCAGCCGGGTCAAGGAATGCCCTCGCCCGTGTCCGTCCCGGTACCGCCGGGTGGCCCTCTGCCAGCGAATGGGACCAGCTCTCCAACGCCGTCGGTGGACGGCTGTCGATCCCGGTGTCGCCCTTCCTCGGCGATGCCGGCACCCGCGCCGAGGCACTGGCGCAGATCCAGAACCCGTTCTTCATCGGCGACCAGCCTGGGTTGACCCAGACCAGTGGCTACCACGGGGCCTGGCTGTCGCGGCCCAGCGCGCGGGTGGTAGCTGCCGCCAACAGCGCCGATGTCGCCGCGGCAGTCGACTTCGCGCGGCGGCACCGGCTGCGGCTGGTGGTCAAGGGCGGCGGGCACAGCTACCACGGCACCTCCTGCGCGCCGGATTCGCTGCTGGTCTGGACGCGCGCCATGAACGCGGTGGAACTGCACGATGCCTTCGTGGCGCAGGGCGCGCCCGCCGGTACCGCCGCGCAGCCGGCGGTCAGCCTCGGTGCCGGGGCGATGTGGATCGATGCCTACGATGCGGTCACCACCCGCGCCGGCCGCTACGTCCAGGGCGGCGGCTGCACCTCGGTGGGCGTGACCGGGCTGGTCACCGGCGGCGGCTTCGGCAGCTTCTCCAAGGGTTTCGGCACCGCAGCGGCCAGCCTGCTCGAAGCCGAAGTGGTCACCGCCGACGGCCGTGTGCGGGTGGTCAACGCGACCCAGGATCCCGAGCTGCTCTGGGCACTGAAGGGCGGCTGCGCCGGCAGCTTTGGCGTGGTGACCCGGATCACGCTGCGCACCCATGTACTGCCCGCCACGTTTGGCGGGGTGTCGATGAAGGTGCGGGCCGACAGCGACGACAGCTTCCAGGCGCTGGCCGCCGAAGTACTGCGCTTCTGCCGCGATGCCTTGTGCACGCCGCAGTGGGGCGAACAGCTGCGCTTCGACAGCCATCGCACCTTCGGGGCGTCGATGGTGTTCCAGGGGCTGAGCCAGGAACAGGCCGCCGCGGTGTGGGCCCCGTTTGAAGCGTGGGTGGCCGCGCGCCCGCAATACACCGTGATCGATCCCCTGCAGGCGTTGGCGTTGCCCGCCCAGCACATGTGGGACGCGGACTTCTTCCGCAAGCATGCCCCGACGCTGATCGCCGGGGACACCCGCCCGGGCGCCGCGCCTGCCCACATGCTCTGGAAGGGCGACCAGGGCCAGGTGGGCTGGTACCTGCATGGCTATGCGTCGGCGTGGATGCCCTCGGCGCTGCTCGGCGATGCACAGCGCGATGCAGCGGCGGCAGCGATCTGCAGCGCGGCCGCGCACATGCCGGTCGAACTGCACTGCAACAAGGGGCTGTTTGGCGCCCCGGCCGACGCCCTTGCCGCCAGCGGCGACACCGCGACCCATCCGGCGGTGCTGGATGCCTTCGCGCTGGCGCTGATCGGGAATGCCGGTGGCCCGGTGTACGCGGGCAGTGGCGGAACGGTGGATGAAGCCAAAGCCCGCGAAGGGGCAGCGCGGGTCGGGCGTTCCTACGCCGCCCTGCGCGCGGTGCTGCCGCGTGCACCGACCTATGTGTCCGAGTGCGACTTCTTCCAGCGCGACTGGCAGCAGTCGTTCTGGGGCCCGCATTACCCTCGCCTGCTGGCGGCCAAGCGGCGCTATGACCCGGACAGCCTGTTCGTGATCCATCACGGGGTGGGCAGCGAGGACTGGAGCGCCGATGGCTTCGAACGGCGCAGCTGACGCGGCGCCCGCACTGGCTTAGGCTGCGGGGCACCCGCCCGCTGCAGGAGTCCGCCCCGTGCCGTCATTCACGCTCGCCGTCCCCGCCCTGCTCTGCCTCTCCATCGCCACCGCGCTGTTGCCGGTCACCGCCGCTGCACAGGCTGCACCCGCTACTGCAGGCGTGCCGCACGCGCAGAGCTTCAATGCACTGCTCGATGCGCAGACCATGGCCGCGATCAAAGCCGATCCCGAACTGAAAACCCTGCTCGGGATCAGCGGCGACGGCGCGGCCGATACCTCCGACCGGCTCACCGACGTGTCGCTGGCCCAGCGTGAGGTCAACCGGCGCTTCCTGGCCGACAACCTGGCTGCGATCAAGGCCTGGAAGGGTGCACCGCTGGACCCGCAGCAACAGCTCAGCGACGGCCTGGCGCGCTGGTTCTACCAGGCACAGATCGACCTGATGGCGGTGCCGTGGGCCGCGGCATGGCTGCCGGTGGGGGGCAGCACCTATGCGGTGGACCAGTTGTTCAGCCTGCCGGTGAACCTTCCGCAGTTCTTCGACAACCAGCACGCCGTCACCGATGTGACCACGGCGCGCCACTACATCGCCCGCCTGGACGCCATGGGCAGCAAGCTGGACCAGGTGCGCGCAAACGTGGACATGCAGGCCGCGCAGGGCGTGGTGCCGCCGGAACTGGCCCTGGCCGGCGCGGCCAGCCAGTTCCGCACACTGCTCAAACCGGCGCCGGAGGACAGCCTGTGGGTGGCTTCGCTGCAGCGCAAGCTGGACAAACTGCCGGCGATTCCGGTCGCCGAGCGCGCCGCGCTGCTCGAACAGGCGACCGTGGCCGTTCGCGATTCGGTCAACCCCGGCTACCAGCGCCTGCTCGACCGCGTGCAGGCACTGCAGGCCACCCACCCCGGCAACAAGGGCATGTGGGCGCTGCCGCACGGCGATGCGTTCTATGATGCGGCCCTGCGCTGGTACACCAGCACCGACCTGGGCGCCGATGCCATCCACCAGATCGGCCTGGACGAAGTGGCGCGCCTGGAAAAGAGCATGGACGCGCGCCTGCGCGAGATCGGCCTGCGCGATGGCACCGTGGCCGAGCGCATCCGGGCCCTGGGCGACGATCCGCGTTACCGCTACGCCGACAGCGATGCCGGCCGCAGGGAACTGATCGGCGATATCGAACAGCGCCTGCGTGACCTCGACCCGCTGCTGCCCACCTACTTCGGCCACCTGCCGCCGCAGAAGCTGCTGGTGCAGCCGGTGCCGGCGCACATGCAGGCCACCTCGCCCGGCGGCTACTACTACCCGCCGGCGATGGACGGCTCGCGCCCGGGCACCTTCTTCATCAACCTGGGTGACATGGCCTCCAACACCCGCTGGAGCACGCCCACCCTGACCTACCACGAGGGGTCGCCGGGCCACCACTTCCAGATCTCGATCGGGCAGACCCTGACCGACCTGCCACTGCTGCGCCGCAGCCTCAATCCCAGTGCGTTTTCCGAAGGCTGGGCACTGTATGCCGAGCAGCTGATGGCAGAAGCCGGCGTCTACCGCGACGATCCGGCCGGCGACATCGGCCGCCTGCAGGCCGAGATGTTCCGCTCGGTGCGCCTGGTAGTGGACACCGGCCTGCACCGCAAGCGCTGGACGCCCGAGCAGGCCGTGGCCTACATGCGCGGGAAGACCGGCATGACCGAGTCCGACGTGCGGATCGAAGTCAACCGCTACCTGGTGCAGCCCGGCCAGGCCTCGTCCTACAAGATGGGCCAGCTGCGCCTGCTGGCGCTGCGCGCCAAGGCGCAGAAGCAGCTGGGCGATCGCTTCGACATCCGCGCCTTCCATGATCTGATCCTCGGCAACGGTGCGATGCCGATGACCGTGGTGGAGCAGGCCGTGGACGCGTGGGTGGCCGGTGGTGGCGGTGATCCACGTCGCGCGCCGTGACCGGTAGAAATACCTAGGCCGCGTCGGTGTAACTCCGGTTGTCCGCTCCGTAGCGGGTGCGCACAGTGGGGCATGGCCTGCCTGGCAGGCCCGGACCCACAGGAGAGCACCATGCGTCCTTGCCGTTGCTGCCTGCTGCTTGCAGCCTTGCTGGCCGTTCCGCTGGCGTCGCATACCGCCAGCGCTGCGCCGTCCGTTGCCGATACCGCAGCGTCCGCCGCCGTCGATCCCGAGGCCATCGGCGCGCTGACCGGCATGGGCAAGGCATTGCGTGCGCTGCCACAGTCCAGCATGGCCGCGACCACCCGCTCGGTGGTGTACTCGCTGCCGGTGGACTGCACCACCATCGTGGTGGATGGCATCGGCTATCAGCAGTGCAGCAATGGCTGGTACCAGCCACGCTACGTGGGCACCACCGTGCAGTACATCGTGGTGGACGCGCCACGATGACGCTGCAGCACCCCTGGATCTGGTTCCTGGCCCTGTTCCTGGTGCCGCTGGTGGCCGCGTTGGTGGTGAGCCTGCTGGTGCGCAAGCGCGGCATCACCGCCAACGCAGTGCTGGCCTGGTTCGTGCTGGTGTGCTGGATCGGCGCACTGGCCGTAATCCTGTCGCAGGTGCTGTAACGCCTTCGGCGTACCGGGATGCGCTACAGCGATTGCCCCAACTCGATGAACACCACCCGGTCGCCGCCTTCGCGCATGCCCAGGCCGAAGATCAGCGGCCCGATCCACGAATCGAAGCCCAGGAACAGGCTGCCGTTCCATATCCCATCGCTGATCGACATGTCCGAACGGCGCTGCCAGGCATTGCCGTACTCCACCGTGCCACCGACCTGCGCGGACCGGCCCAGCACCTTGCCCAGTTCATAGGTGTAGCCGGCAAACCCCAGCGCATAGTCCTGGCCGGTCAGCTGGTTGTGCTGGAACCCGGCCAGCCGCCAGCGCCCGCCCAACCGGTAGATGCTCTGTACCGGTGCGGTGCCCGAGGAGGTCACGTGGTAACGCAGGCCCAGCTGCACCGCGCTGCGTCCGAACGGAAACGCGCCCACCGCATCCAGGTCGATCTGGCCGAAGCGGGTATCGGCACCCAAGGCCTCACGCGACTGGTAGGTCCCCAGGTTGACCAGGAAGCCGTCGCGCGGGAAGTACAGGCTGTCGATGTTGTCGTAGGTGACGCTGGCGGTCAGCCCACCGTCGTCGAAATCGGTGCTTGGCACCCGGGGCGAGCCGATGTCCATGCGCGCGCTGCCGGTGTATCGCTCGATGCCGGCGCGTACCGACAGCACGTTGGACACATTGCGCACCAGGTCCACGCCCGCACCGGTGCGGCTGACCCGGTAGCGCGAGGTTTTGTTGCCCGCGTCGTCGAACACATTGAAGCTGCGGGTTTCGTAACCGCCCAGGGCTTCGAACGCGTAGCGGTTGCCCACGTCGAAGGGATGGTAGTAACTCCCGCGTATCGCCGGTTCGCTGCCCACCTGCAGGGTCACCCTCGCCTCGGCGCCATACGGCGACAGCGGCGCGAACAGCAGGCCGGCGCGCAGGTTGCTTTCGTGGTTGCCATCCAGGTCGTTGCTCAGGGTCCAGCCGGCCTCCAGGTAGATCGGGCCGTTGGGCTTCTCATACGCGGTGATCACCACCCCGACCTGGCCGTCGTCGCGGCGGTCCTGCTCGTAGCTGATGCTGGCCAGGGTATCCATGCCGTACGCACGCAGCACGCCTTCCTGCATGGCCTTGCTGTCCAGCGGCTTGCCGAGTTCCACCGGCAGGTAGGACAACAGCAGCTCATCGGCATAACCGGTGTGGTTGCGGACCTCGATGTAGGCGATGGGCGCAGGAGCCGACGGCGCAGCGCGCGTTTCGCGGGTGGCGTACCAGCGCTGGTACACCGGCGCCGGCTGCGAGAAGGCACGCAGCGCTGGGGCCGCCTGGTCCGCGGCCTGTTGACCGATCGCCAGCGCTTCGGGCGCCTTGTCGAAATCGCCGGTAGCGACCTTGCCGGTAAGCTGGGGTGTGATCAACAGATCCTGCGGGCCGAGCGTGTCGAGCTGGCGCTGGGCATTGCGCGTGGTCAGAAATCCACTGAGCTGCCCGATCACGTCCACCAGGCTGGCGTCACGGTCGAGCGCGCTGAGCGGCGTGCCCACATCCACCGCGATCACCCGGTCGGCGCCCATCGCCCGCACCACGTCGATGGGCACCTGGTTGGACACGCCGCCATCAAGCAGCACGCGCCCGTCGATGGTGATGGGCCGGAAGATGCCGGGCAACGACATGCTGGCGCGCATGGCCATCGGCAGGCTGCCGTGGTCCAGGATCACCGCTTCGCCGGTGTTGAGGTCGGTAGCGATCGCACGGAACGGAATGGACAGGTCGTCGAAATCACCGGTGACCCGGCTGCCGCCGGTGGCGGTCTCGAAAAGCGCGATCAGACGTTCTCCCTGCGACACGCCGCCGGAGATCTGCACCCGTTTGCCCTGCCCGCCCAGGCCGATGCCGATCGGCGCCAGCTGTTGGTAGTCGTCGGCCTTGCGCTGCAGCGACCGCTCGCGACGCGGCAGGGTGTCACTGAACATCGCCATCCACTGCGTATCCAGCACCACCTGCTCGATCTGCGCCGGCGTCTTGCCGGACGCATACAGCGCACCGACCAGCGCGCCGGCGCTGGTGCCGGCAATGCAGTCCACCGGAATATGCAGCGCCTCGAGCTGGCGCAGGATGCGCACATGGGCGATGCCGCGTGCACCGCCACCGCCCAGCGCCACGCCGATGCGGGGACGCGTGTCGCCACTGTCGCGGTGACCGCACTGCGTGCCGTCCAGCGTCGTGGCCGGCCCGGCGGCAAGCGATGCACCCGGCGCCAGCAGGCAGGCCAGCAGCAGGCGCATGCCCGCAGGCGTGGGAATCGCCAAGAGGCACCTCGATGGAAGTGCGCGGCGCCGGACCGGTGGGAGGGATGGGCCCCGGTGCGGCGCCGCGCGGTGAAACGTCGAAGGGTGTCAGCGCATTACCTGGCCGGTGCACTGCCCGGCGGGAAGCCGGCGAACAGCTTGTCCAGGCCCGCTTCCACCGCCGCGTTGGCCCGCTCCGGTGAGCTCGGCACCGTGGCGCTGGCCGTGCCGCGCCAGACCGCCTGCTTGCTGCGCGCGTCGAACATGTCCACCACCAGCGTGCCCACGTCATAGGTGCGCACCGTGGTGGTCGCGCTGCCCATGCCCATGCCACCGCCCCAGCCACCGCCGCGCCAGCCCCAACCGCCCATGTTGCTGCCGCTGTAGAAGGTGTCCAGGGTCTGGCGCTGGCTGGTCACGATATGCGCGGCCAGCGCGACGTCGCCGTCGCTGGGGGTCTGCCGCCAGCCACGGGCCGCCAGCCGCGAGTCAATGCCGTCCACGATGCGCTGGGTGATCAGCGGGGAGCCACCTTGCGGCTTCATCGCCCAGCTGTAGGTCTTGAACGAGGCGAAGTTCGCCCCCGGATCGAAGTCGGTGTGAACGGTTGGCGTGGTGGCACAGGCCACCAGCGAGGTGGCGAGGACCGCGATCGCAAAGGCTTTCATCACACGACACTCCGGGCAGTGAATTGGCTTCCAGCCTAGCCCGCGGCCAGCTCATGGTCATCCGCATAACTACGCAGCCCAGCCAGCAAAACTACCGGTTACCGCGCCGGCATGGGGCCAAGGGCCAATTGCTGGCCGGGTCCGGCACGGGCGATCTTGACCGCCAATGACCAAGCGAGCGCCAGTGGTTGCGGTGGTCGACGACGAAGACGACGTGCGGCTTGCACTGCGCCGGTTGCTTCGCTCGGCCGGGTACGACGTACTGGCCTACGAATCGGGGTCGGAGTTCCTGCGCCATGCGGCCAGCAGCCTGCCCGACTGCGTGGTGCTGGACCTGCGCATGCCCGGCCCCAGCGGATTCGAGGTGCAGGCCGCGCTGCGCGCCCAGCAGCTGGCGATCCCGGTGGTCGTGTTGAGCGCCGACGACAGTGCCGCCAGCCGCCACCAGGCGCTGGCCGGGGGCGCCGACGCGTACCTGTGCAAACCCGTGGATGGCGATGCGCTGATCAACGCCACGCAGGCGGCGATCGAACGCGGCGCGCGCAACCCTCCCTCCCCCCCGCGCAGTCGGCCGGAGTCCCCATGAACCGTCCCCGCTGTTCCGTCGATGCTTCCGCCGCCACGTGGCTGCTGCCCGCCCTGCTGCTCGGCGCAGCCCCCGATGCGCACGCTTCATTTCTCAGTGGCGAGGCGCTGGATACGGCGGCCAACGTGATCGCCTGGCTGGCCCTGGTGGTGGTGCCGGTGGTCCTGATTGCAGTGTTCTGGATGGTGCACATCCTGCCCGAGAAGATCGCGCACAAGCGCCACCACCCGCAGCTGGATGCGATCAAGACCCTGTGCCTGCTGTCACTGCTGTTCGGTGGCCTGTTGTGGCCGTTGGCGTGGCTGTGGGCCTATACCCGCCCGGTGCTTCACAAGCTGGCCTATGGCACCGACCAGATCGACCACGGACACGGCGACGCCGCACTGGCGCCCCTGCACGATGCCCGGGTGGTGCCGGTCGAACCGGACCTGCCCACCCCCGTGGACGCGTCTGCGTGGCAGCAGCGGGTAGATGCACTCGAACGGCGCCTGGCGGAGATGGAGCGCCTGCGCCCGGGCCCGTCTACACGGCCGGAGGGCTGAACCATGGAAGTCATCCTGCTGCTCATCTATTCGTTCTTCGTCTGGCTGATCTTCTTCAAGTTCAAGTGGCTGCCGTGGAACTTCGTGTCGCAGGTGGTCGTGGTCTCATTGCCGATCTTCGCGATGACCGCGCTGATCCTGGTCCTGAACGTAGTGGCACCCTCCTCCTCGGACGTGCGTGCGATCAACTACGTGGTGCAGGTGGTGCCGCGCGTCACCGGGCGGGTGATCGAGGTGCCGGTGGAAGCCAACCGCCCGGTGCGCAAGGGCGAGGTGCTGTTCCGCATCGACCCGGTGCCCTACCAGCAGCAGCTGGCGGCGCTGGAAGCGAAGCTGCCTGAACTGTCGGCCAAAGTGGACAGTGCCGATGCCTACCAGCGTGAACTGGGCGAACAACTGCGCGGCGCGCGCGCCACCCGCGAGGCGTTGGCCGTGCGCCTGCAGCTGGCCGAACGCCGCCAACGCCAGACCGGTGAGCTGGCCAGCAGCGGTGCCGGCAGCCGCTTCGACCATGAGCAGGCACAGACCGAAGCGGCCAGCCTGCGCTCGGACCTGGTATCCACCACCGCGCAGATGGCGCAGGTGCAGCAGAAGCTATCCGCACAGACCCGCGACGGCGAACTGTCCGAAGTGGCGCAGGCCCAGGCCGGCATGGTCCAGCTGCAGGCGCAGATCGTGGAAGCACGCTGGCAGCTGGAGCAGACCGTGGTGCGCGCCCCGGCCGATGGCAGCGTGATCAACCTGCAGCTGCGCGAAGGCTCCTACGCCGCCAGCCTGCCGTTGACCCCGGTGATGACCTTCGTCGAGCGCGAGCAGTGGATCCTGGCGATGTACTCGCAGAACGAACTGGGCAACGTGGCGCCGGGCAACGAAGCGGAAATCGCGCTGAAGGTCTATCCCAACCGCATCATCAAGTGCCGGGTGGATTCGGTGGTGTGGGCATCCGGCACCGGCCAGCTGCCGATCAGCGGCATGATTCCGCAGACCGGCACCAGTCCGCTGCCGCCGGGGCGCATCGCGGTACGGCTGCGCCCGGACGGGCGCGACCGCGATGTGTTCATCGCCATGGGAGCACAAGGCCAGGGCGCGATCTACACCGAGCACGGCAAGCTGATCCACATCGTGCGCCGGGTGATCCTGCGCGTGGGCAGCAAGCTGGATTGGCTGGTCCTGAAGCTGCACTGACATGACCGCACCGCGCCGCCGCTGTGGTGCCCTGCCCCGCCCGCTGATGCTGGCGCTGGCCCTGGCGCTGGCCGGTTGTGCCACCGCGCCGGAGCCGGGCAGCGAGCAGATCCGCGCCGACGCGCTGGCCACGGTGGCCATTCCACCGAACTGGTCGGCGCAGGCCAGCCAGGCCCAGGTCGACCGCGGCTGGCTCGACGCGTTTGCCGACCCGCAGTTGACCGCTCTGGTGCACGAAGCGCTGGCCCGTAATCCGGACCTGCTGATTGCCGCGGCGCGGGTCGAACAGGCCAATGCCCAGGTCGACATCGCCCAGGCCCAGCTGCGCCCCGCCATTGGCTTGATCGGCCGCGGCGGCTCCAAGCCGATCGCCGACCTGGTGCCGCTGCTGAGCGGGTTGATGCTGCGCCTGAGCTGGGAGATCGATCTGTGGGGGCGCCTGCGGTACGCACGCAATGCCGCCATGGCCGCCAGTGATGCGCAGAACGCCGACTACCGGTATGCCCAGCAATCGCTGGCCGCCAGCGTCGCACGTGCATGGTTCACGGTGACCGAAGCACGCCTGCAGTACGACATCGCCGGACAGATGGCCGGCAGCGGCGAGCAGCTGGTCGGCCTGGCCGAACAGCGCGAACGGGTGGGTGCAGGCAGTTCCAATGAAACCCTGGCCGCGCGCGCCAGCGCCGCCAGCTACCTGGATGCCCGCCAGCAGGCCGACCTGGCCACCCACAGCGCCAGCCGCGCGCTGGAGATCCTGCTGGGCCGCTACCCTGGCGCGACGCTGGCCGCGCCGGCCGCGCTCACCGCGCTGCCCGGCGAAGTGCCGGCCGGCATGCCCATCGATGTGCTCAACCGGCGCCCGGACCTGCATGCCGCCGAACGTCGGGTGGCGGCCGCCTTCGACCGGGTTGGCGAGGCGCGCGCGGCGATGCTGCCCACGCTGTCGCTGTCGGCCGGCTACGGACGGCTCAGCAACGCGGCCGTGCGCACCCGGGACGACCTGGAACAGACCACCTCCAGCGTTTCGGCCACCGGCATCATGCCGCTCTATACGGGCGGTGCGCTCAGCGGCCAGGTGCAACTGCGTTCGGCCGAACAGAAGCAGGCGGTGGCCGACTACGCGCGGCGTGCGTTGCTGGCGCTGGGCGAGGTGGAAGACGCACTGACCGCCGAACGCGTGCTGGCCGAGCGCGAACAGCTGCTCGGGCAGGTGCTGGCCAACAACGAACAGGTGGTGCGGCAGGTGCGCGATTCCGAACGGATCGGCCGGGCCGACCACCGCGCGGTGGCCACCCAGGAAATGCAGGCGCTGGCCGCACGTTCGGCGCTGCTGGGCGTGCGCCGCGAACGGCTGAGCCGGCGCGTGGATCTGTACCTGGCCCTGGGCGGCGACTACGCCACGGCAGACGCCGCGGCGCCTGCCAGCCCGCCCTCCCCCTCCCCGGAGTAAGTGCATGTACTGGATGCTGCTGCTGGTACCGCTGGCGATCGCGCTGCACTACCTGCTGCCGGGCAACGCCCTGCTGGTGTTCGGCGCCACCGCGCTGGCGATCGTGCCGCTGGCGGCGCTGATGTCGCGCGCCACCGGCGCGCTGGCCACGCGGCTCGGGCCCAGCATCGGCGGCCTGCTCAATGCCACCTTCGGCAACGCCGCCGAATTCATCATTGCGCTGGCGGCGCTGCGCGCCGGGCTGCACGGCATGGTCAAGGCGTCCATCGCGGGCACCATCATCGGCAACATCCTGTTCGTGCTCGGCCTGTCGATGGTGCTGGGCGGGTTGCGCCACGGCCAGCAGCGCTACGACGCCGCCAACGCCCGCATGCAGGCCACCATGCTGACCCTGGCGGTGATCACCCTGATCCTGCCGGCGTCCTACCGCGCGGTGGTGCCCGAGGCCGATGCCGCGCTGCAGTCGATCAGCCTGGTGCTGTCGGTATTGCTGCTGCTGGTGTACCTGGCCACCGTGGTGTTCACCCTGCGCAGCGCGGCAAGCGAGGGCAGCGGCCCCGCCGCCGGCCACGGCCACGATGCCGGCCTGTCCAACGCCCGCGCCCTGCTGCTGTTGGGCGGCACCAGCATCGGCATCATCTGGATGAGCGAGATCCTGGTCGGCGTGGTCGAACCGGCCAGCCAGCAGCTGGGCTTCTCCGATGCATTCACCGGCGTGTTCGTACTGGCCGTGATCGGCGGCGCAGCCGAACAGGCCACCGCGCTGGTGGCCGCACGCCGCAACCAGATGAGCCTGAGCCTGTCCATCGCGCTGGGCTCGGGCGTGCAGCTGGCGCTGCTGGTCGCGCCGCTGCTGGTGCTGCTCAGCTACGTGATCGGTCCGCAGCCGATGAGCCTGGAGTTCGGCCCCGGCCTGGTGCTGAGCGTACTGGTGGCGGTGATCATCACCGGTCAGGTCGCCAGCGACGGCCGTGCCGACTGGTTGCGCGGGGTCCAGCTGCTCGGGCTGTACGTGATCCTGGCCACGCTGTTCTGGTTCGTGCCGGACACGGGATCATGACCGCGCATGCGCTCCTCGCCCGCCCTGCTGATCCACCGCCACCGCTACGCCTTCCTGTTCGGTGCGCTGCTGGTGACAGTCACCCTGGGCCCGTTGCTGGAGGCGGTGTCGTTCGGCCACCGGCTGATGGAACTGCTGCTGTGCGCAAGCCTGCTGGCGGCGCTGTTTCCGATCGGGCAGCGCCTGCAGCGCCACGTGCTGCTGGTGCTGGTGCTGGTCGCCCAGCTGCTGCGCTGGTTGGCCAGCGACGCCGGTGGCGCGGTGGCCATGGCAGGCGCGGTGCTGTGGGGCGTGCTGGCCACCATCGCGGCCTGGCACGCGGTGCGCTTTTCGTTGTCCAGCCAGCGCGTGCGCACCGAGCACCTGGCCGCCGCGTTGAGCGCCTACCTGCTGCTGGGCGTATGTGGCGGCGTGGTCTTCGCCGCGCTGTCGGCCATTTCACCCAGCGCCATGGCGGTGGGCGGCCAGGGCACGGCGCATGGCCTGGGCATCGGCACCGCGATGTATTTCAGTTTCGTCACCCTGGCCACACTCGGCTACGGCGACATCACCCCGGTCAGCCAGGTCGCGCGGGGGCTGGCCACGCTCGAAGCGATTGCCGGCCAGCTCTACCTGGCGCTGCTGGTCGCGCGCCTGGTCGGCCTGCGCAGCACCGATCGATCCCCCTGACCCATCGCGCCCCCGGGAGCCTGCCATGAAACGCCCGCACCTGCTGCCCTCGTTCCTTCTGCTGCTCGCCAGCGCCCCGTGCTGGGCGGTTGAACCGCTGGATACTTTCAGCGTCCGCGCCGGCGGCTACATCACCGATTTCGATACGAAAGTGCGGGCCGACGGCCAGACCGGCCAAGGCACCCGCATCGACCTCCACCGCGACCTGGGCCTGGACAACAACAACGCCATCGGCGTGATCGCGCTGAGCTGGCGCCCGTGGGAAAAGCATGAGTTCGGCCTGTCCTGGTACCGCGACAGCGCCGATGCCGAGCGCAACACCGACCGCGACATCGACTTCAACGGCCAGCACTACGCCACCCACACCCGGATCCGCGCCAAGTTCGACCTGGATGCCTACGAGGGCTACTACACCTGGTGGGCGTGGGGCGACGGGCGTTGGGCCCTGGGTCCCCGCGTGGGCCTGATCTGGTACCAGATGGACCTGGACCTGAGCGCCACCGCCGATGTCAACGGTGACCCCGTCAATGCCCGCGCGGGCAACAACGTCAATGCTGACCTGCCGGCGCCCACGATCGGCGGCAGCTGGCGCTGGGCACCTGGCGAGCACTGGCGCCTGAGCGCCGACGCGGGTTATTTCAGCGCCAGCCTCAATGACGTCGATGCCGACGTCACCTTCGGCCGTGGCGGCGTGGAGTACTTCCCGTGGGACAACTGGGGTTTCTCGCTCGACTACACGGTGCGCCGCATCGAAGCGGACGTGGATGCCTCGCGGCTGGATGGCAACCTGCGCTTCGTCGACAGCGGCGTGCGGGTGGGTGTGATCTACCGGTTCTGATCGACATGCCCGCGCTTCGGCTGGTGGTGCGTTGTGCCTGCGGCGCCTGGCTGCTGGCCTGGGCGCTCATCGCGGGCGGCGCGCCCGCGCCGGCCACGGCGCGCTGGTTCAACCGTGACCTGGTGACCTTCCGCGCACCGCTGTACGGCAACACGCCGGAGATGCGTGCACGCGCCACCGAAGCCAACCTTGCACGCATCGTCGACCTGCCCGGCCAGGCCACCCTGCGGGCCCAGCCGGTGCCGCAGGGCGTGGTCATCCTGGCCGGCGGGCAGCTGGTCACCGTGCTGACCCCGGCCGACTGCAACGCACTGGGCAATGAAACCCTGCCCGAACTGCGCGACCGCACCGTGGCCCGCATGCAGGTGGCGTTGGCGGCCGCCGAGCAGGCCCGCCTGCCGCAGCGGCTGCTGGCAGGCGCCGCGTGGGCGCTGCTGGCCACCGCCATTGCCATCGGCGTGTTGTGGGGGCTGCGCTGGTGCAGCCGGCGCATGCGCCGACGGGTGGATGGCTGGGTCCAGCAGCGTGTGCAGCAGCTGCGCAGCGTTTCGGCGCGGCAGCTGCTGTTGGGGCTGGTGACCAGCGCGCGCAGCCTGGGGCGGCTGGTGGGTTGGCTGGTGGTGCTGGTGGTGCTGGAGGAATGGCTGCGCTTCGTGTTCAGTCGCTTCCCCTACACCCAGCCCTGGTCGGCGGCGATGGGCGGCTGGATCGGCGAACGCGTCGCCCGCTTTGGCCGTGGCGTGTTGGAGGCGCTGCCCGACCTGTTCACGGCGGCGCTGATCTTCCTGGCCGCACGGCTGGTGGTGCAGGCGGTACGCATCGTATTTGACGGGGTGGCAAGCGGCCGGTTCCAGTTCGTGGGCATCGACCAGCCCTTGGCCGAACCGACCCGGCGGATCATCACCGTGGTCATCTGGCTGTTCGCGCTGGCGATGGCCTACCCCTACCTGCCCGGTGCCGAGACCGACGCGTTCAAGGGGCTGAGCGTGTTCGTCGGCCTGATGGTGTCGTTGGGTGCGTCGAGCATCGTCGGCCAGGCCGCCAGCGGCTTCACCCTGCTCTACTCACGCACCCTGATGGTCGGCGATGTCGTGCGCGTGGGCGACACCGAAGGCCTGGCGATACAGATCGGCTTGTTCACCACCCGCCTGCGCACCCCGCTGGGGGTGGAGGTCAGCATCCCCAACAACGTGGTGCTTGCCGGCGAGCTGCGCAACTACTCGCGCGATCCGCAGGGGCCTGGCCTGTGGCTGGAAAGCGCGCTCACCATCGGCTACGACGCGCCGTGGCGGCAGGTGCACCGGCTGCTGCTGCAGGCCGCAGCGGCCACCGACGGGGCGCTGGCCGATCCACCACCGCACGTGGTGCAGTCCGAACTGGGCGACGTCGCGGTGCGCTACGTGCTGCGCGTGCGCGTGGTCGAGGTCGAACGCCGCTGGCAGGTGCGCAGCGCGCTGCATGCGCATATCCAGGACGCGTTCAATGCGGCAGGAGTGCAGATCATGTCGCCCAACTACGAAGGCGACCCGGAACAGGCCAAGGTGGTGCCGAAGGCGCACTGGGAAGGACGGCCGGCGCCGGCCAGCGACGAAACCTAGTCGGCGGTATCGACCTGCGTCCAGCTGCTGTCCGGATCGAACAGGGTCATGGCGCGGGCCTCGCGGTCGGTGTCCGGCCCCAGGTCTTTCTCATAGACCTGGCCGGCATGGCTGATGGTGAAGCTCATCACGCCGCTGTCGCCGTAGCGCGCCGGCCAGGCCACCAGCGCGAAGCCGCGGGTCATGGCGCCGGCCACCGAGTAGGGGTACGCCCCTCGCGGTGCGGAAGGGCCCTGCCCCTGCAGGATCCGGTAGTGGTAGCCATGCCACTCATCGTCCGGCGTCTCGCCGCCGAACAACGGCCCCAGCGGGCTCTCGCCGCCCGCGTCTGCAGGCCAGTACAGGCCGTCATGCGTACCGGGGCTGCTGCGCAGCCGGGCGGCGTACTCGGGCAGCGTGTCATCGTTGCGGTCACGGCGTGCGTATTCGCGTTGCGCGTCATGGTAGGCCAGCACGGCCTGCACCGCTTCGCGCTCGTTGCGCCCGATCCGGCGCGCACGCAGTTCGGGTGCGGCCGCAGCCAGGTCGAAGGCCCAGCCGCTGCCCTGTTTCACCAGTGGCACCGGCAACGTCCAGCCTTCGGCGCCCACGCTGACCAGCGCATGGCTGGCGTCGACGGGCTTTATCGCGTGCCTGCGCTGGTACTGGCTGATGAAGGTGTCCACGTCCTTGCGCTCGATATCGTCGCGCGGCACGTAATCCTCCCAGTCGTCGCCCAGTACCACCGAGACCTGTCCGGGCTGCGTGTCGCGCACTTGCAGCGCTGCCACCAGGGCATCGGCCGCGGCAGCGGCGCTGGGATAGGGCTGTTGCGCCTGGGCGGGCGCGACCAGCAGCAGGCAGGCCACGCTCAAAAGGGAAAGACGAAGGGTCATGGCAGATCTCCGATCAACGACGACGACCGCCGCCGCCACCACCGCGCGGAGCGGCCGGCCGATTCATCGGCCGCCCCTGCGGGCGTGCGCCGGCGGGACGCTGCGAACTCTGCACGCTGCGATGCCCGCGATCGGCATCACCCAGCGACTGGCCGGGATTGCGCGCACCATTGAACGCATTCTCCGGATGGCTGCCCGGCGGGCGACCGTGGCCGGCGCCCCCCTGGTTGCGGAACTGATTGCTGCCGGACGGGTTGCGCCCCTGCGCAGGGCGCTGGCCCAGCTCTCGCTGCGACGCACCGGCGCGGTCGCGCGCCTCACGGTTGGTGGTGGCGGGCGTATCGAATCCACGGCGTTCCATCGACTGGCGTGCGCGGTCGCGCTCGGCCGCCCGTGCATCATCACGACCTCGATAGTCCTGCCGCTGCGCCGCACTGTCGCGCGCTCCATCGAAGCGTTCGCGGGTAGCCCCGTCACGATAGGGCACGCCGTCACGGTTGGCCGCGTTGTGCTTCCACCTGCTGTCGTCGCGGTTGATCTGGCGGTTGCTGTTGAACTCGTTGTAGCGGTCCACGTCGATATCGATATCGCCGTGCCCCCAGTCCAGGTCGCCCCACAGCGCACCGCCCACGGCCACGCCGATGCCGAAACTGAGCAGCGCACCGCCGGGGTAGTAATACGGCGGCGGCGGGTAGTAGTACGGCGGGTAGGCCGGGTAGGCCCAGCTGCCGTACACCACGCTGGGGTTGTAACTGGGTACGTACACCACCTGCGGGTCGGCAGATTCGATCACGATGGTCTGTGGCGCGGAGGACGCCGCGGGCTGGGTGCTGACCTTCTGCTGTTCATTGCTGTCCAGGTGGCCCGCGGTCTGGGCCTGCCGGCGCAGGCGCTGCACCGAATCCATCACGGCGTCGGGCTGGGCCAGGAATGCGTCGCCCATCTTCTGTACCCAGGCCGGGTCCTGCCCCAGCACCGCCAGCAGCTGCGGGAACGCAACCAGTGATTGCACGCTGGGATCCCACGCCTGGTTGGCCACCTGGCGCACCGCGTCTTCGCCCTTGGCATCAGGATGTGCCTTTGACCACGCCACCGCATCGGTGACATCGCCAGGATAGCTGGAGGCCATCAGCACCTGCGCCAGCAGCGCGTCCGGATACAGCGCCACCGGCGCCAGCATCTGGTCCAGCTGTTCGCGCGTGAAGGTGCCTTGGCTCGCCGCTGCTTTGGCGGGCACGGGTGCGGCAGCGACGGCAGGGCGCACCGTCACCGCCGTGCAGGCCAGTGCCAGCACCAGCGTGGGTAGCCGTGCCCATGTCAGGTAGGTGTGCATGCGACCTCCACTTCAATGCGCCGTGCGCCTGCGGCCAGGGTTCAGGGTTTGACGCCCGCTTGTACACCTTTGTCGACGACCAGTTTGGCCACCACCTTGCGCGCTGCGCCGTTGCTGCCGCTGCCCGCATCCGGTGCCACGCCCATGCCGTCGCCAGCGCGGACCCTGCCCGGTGCAAGGCCGGCATTCTGCTGCAGGTAGTTGGCCACCGCTGCGGCACGCTGGGTGCTCAGGCGCTGGTTGGCGGCGGCGTTGCCGGTGGAATCGGTGAAGCCCTGCAGCACCACTGCGTAGTTGTGGGTCTGCTTGGCCTTGGCGGCGAATGCATCCAGGTCGCCACGTGCCTTGGCCGAGAGCTTTGCGCTGCCCGAGTCGAACGTTACTTCCGCCGCATCCAGCTGCTCGTACGTGCCGAACTCGTCCATGCGCTTGTTCATCGCACCGACCTCTTCCGTGGTGGGCGCCATGCCCGCCTGGATCTGCCGGGTGGTGCGCAGGTCCTCGGAGCGGAAGCTGATTTCGCGCGCGGCCAGCGCATCGCCCGCGGCGCTGCCTTCGACCGTGACCGGAAGCCCCGCCGCCAGGACGCTGGCATCGGTCTTTTCATGGATGACGTTGGTCAGCCCTTTGGTCTTCTTGTACACCGTGTCGGCCGACACCTGCACGATGTGTGCGGTTCGGGCCTGGTCCACCACGGTAATGGTGTCGCCCTGCACGGCCGTGATCACGCCTTTGAGCCTGGTTTTGGCCGGATCGGCGGCCAGCGCGGCCAGGGAGGTGAGGCCGACCAGCACCAGCAGCAGGCGGGCGGCGGCGCGGGACACGGTGCGGGTGGACATGGGGCAGCTCCAGGAACGAGGACGATGAACCACGCTAGGCGTGGGCCACCCGGCCGGCAATTGGCCCTTGGGGCCATACGCCGGGCATGGCACCAAGGGCCAATTCCCGGCCCTGCGGCAGGGGTCTAGCCTGCGCTGCGTAGTGGCCGCCGCGCCTGCTCGAGCGCGTGGCGGATTCCTTTCGTTCCCCGCCGGAGCCCTGCCATGAATGCCGACCCTGCTGCCCTGCCGCAACTGTCCACGGTGCTGGCTGCCGCCTCGATGCGCGCCGACCACTGGCGCCAACTGAACGCGTATGCGCGTGCGTGGGCGGCTGCAGGCACCGACAGCGCCGAACGGCGTGGCGCCTGCGTCGAAGCATTGGCCGACCTGCGCCCGCTCGAACAGTGCTGGGCCTACCCCGGCGAACGCCTGCTGGGCGCGCTGGCCGCGGCACTGGCCGACAACGACGCCGCACAGTTCGCGCGGCTGGCACGCAAGCTTTCGGCCGCGATCCTGTCCGGCGATTTCCGCCGCGACGAACAGGCCTGGAACGCCGACGACGACGGCGACCGCACCCTGCTCGATGCGCTGCCGCCCGAGCTGCTGGGCGCGCCGGACAAGCCCTACTTCGAAGTGTTGATCGTGACCCCCAACGAACCGGCGCTGTGGCAACGTGCCCGCGAGGAAATGCGCGCCATGCGCCGCGTCGACGATCAGTTCCACTACGCGGTCACCCACGCCGGCAGTTTCGAGGATGCCGCGCTGGCGGCAATGGTCAATGCGGACGTGCAGGCGGTGGTCATCGTCGACGGATTCCGTTTCACCTCGCTGCTCGACATCCCGGACCTGAAGCAGTTCCTCGCCCGCAACCTCGGCAGCGACGACGAGCCGTCGACGGCCGGCGCATTGTCCACCTCGCTGGCCCGCGCCCTGAAGCACTTCCGACCGGAGCTGGACCTCTACCTGCTCACCGACCGCTCCCCGGAGCGTCTGGCCGGCAGCGACGAAGCCGCGCCGCTGCGCCGCGTCTTCCACCACGTCGAAGAACCCATGGAAGTGCACCTGGCATTGCTGGATGGCATCGCCGACCGTTACGAAACGCCGTACTTCGACAACCTCAAGAAGTACGCGCTGCGCCCGATCGGCACTTTCCACGCGCTGCCGATCGCACGCGGCAAGTCCATCTTCGGCTCCAACTGGATCCGCGACATGGGCCACTTCTACGGCACCAACATCCTGTTCGCCGAATCCTCGGCCACCACCGGTGGCCTGGACAGCCTGCTGGAACCCACCGGCACCATCAAACGCGCGCAGACCGCCGCGGCCAGGGCCTTTGGCGCCAAGCGCGCCTACTTCGGCACCAACGGCACTTCCACCTCGAACAAGATCGTGGTGCAGGCGGTGTGCAAGCCCGGCGACATCGTCATCGTCGACCGCAACTGCCACAAATCGCACCACTACGGCTTCGTGCTCAGCGGCGCGCAGCCCTACTACGTGGAAGCGTTCCCGTTGACCCAGTATTCGATGTACGGCGCGGTCCCGCTGCGCACCATCAAACAGGCGCTGCTGGACTGCCAGGCCGGCGGCAAGCTGGACCGGGTCAAGGTCATCGACATGACCAACTGCACCTTCGACGGCCACATGTACAACCCGCAACGGGTGATGGAGGAGTGCCTGGCGATCAAGCCGGACCTGATCTTCCTGTGGGACGAAGCCTGGTTCGGCTTCGCCCGCTTCAGCCCGCTGCACCGTCGGCGGACCGGTCTGGGCGCCGCGGCCGCGTTGACCGAACGCTATCGCAGCAAGGCGTACCGCACCGAATACGAAGCCTGGAAGGCGCAGCGCGGCAAGGTCGAGCCCGGCGACCCGGCCCAGCTGGATGAACATCTGCTGCCCGATCCGGATAAGGTGCGCATCCGGGTATACCAGACCAACTCCACCCACAAGTCGATGTCTGCCTTCCGGCAGGGGTCGATGATGCTGGTCTGGGACGAGGATTTCCACGAGGTGGAAGGCCCGTTCGAAGAAGCGTTCTTCGCCCATACCTCGACCTCGCCCAACCTGCAGCTGATCGCCTCGCTTGACCTGGCACGGCGGCAGATGGAACTGGAAGGCTACGGCCTGACGCTGAAGATGACCGACCTGGCGCTGCGCCTGCGGCGCACCATCAACGGCCACCCGTTGATCTCGAAGTACTTCCACGTCGCCACGCCCGAAGACATGATCCCGGCCGAGTTCCGCGCCTCCGGCCTGCGCGACTACGGGCCGCCCAATGCCAGCTGGGTGGAGACGCTGCAGGCGTGGGACGACGATGAGTTCGCGCTGGACCCGACCCGGCTGACCGTGATCTGCGGCGCGGCCGGCTTCGACGGCACCCAGTTCAAGGGCCTGCTGGCCGAGCGCTTCGACATCCAGATCAACAAGACCTCGCGCAACAGCATCCTGGTCCAGACCAACATCAACAACACCCACAGCGACGCGGCGCTGTTGATCAAGGCCCTTGCCGACCTCTCGCGCGAAATCGAAGCGCGGCTGGCACAGGAAGGCGCCAACGGTCGCCAGGTCTTCGCCGACCGGGTCCGCGCGTTGATGACCGACGTGCCCGACCTGCCCAACTTCAGCCAGTTCCACGATGCCTTCCGCGAAGCGCCGGACGGGGCCAGCAACGAAGGCCACATGCGCCCGGCCTTCTTCATGGCCTACGAGGAAGCCAACTGCGAATTCGTGCGGCTGCACAGCGACGACGTCGACCGGCGGCTGGCCGAAGGACCGCAGATGGTCTCTGCCAACTTCGTCATCCCCTACCCGCCCGGCTTCCCGATCATGGTGCCCGGCCAGGTGATCACCGCCGACACCATTGCCTTCATGCGCAAGCTGGATGTCAAGGAGATCCACGGCTACCACGCCGCGCAGGGAATCAAACTGATCAAACCCGATGCGCTGGCCGGCCTGCGTGCCGGTTCCCTGCAGTGAACCGCCGTCCCCCGGACAGGAGCACACGTCATGCAAGGTTTCTTCCAGTTTCTCGCTGACAACCCCTATATCCTGCTGTTCTTCACCGTCGGCATGGCGGTGCTGGCGGGCAAGTTTTCGGTCAAGGGCTACGGCCTGGGCATGGTCGCCGCAGCGGTGGTGGTCGGCGCGGCGCTGGCCACCTGGGCGTCCACCTACGGCGTGAAGCTGCAGCTGGACAACTTCGCCAAGTCGCTCTTCTACTATCTGTTCATGTACGGCGTGGGCCTGCGGGTGGGGCCGGCGTTCTTCAACAGCCTCAAGAAGGACGGCATCAAGTTCACCGTCCTGGCGGTGATCTGCGCCGTGCTGGGCCTGCTGCTGGTGGTGCTGATGTCCGGGCTGCTCGGGCTGCCGGCCGGCGCGGCCGGTGGCGTGCTGGCCGGGTCGCAGACGATGTCGGCCGCGATCGGGACCGCCGAAATGGCGGTCGAACAAGGCGCCTACCAGCTGCCGCCCGGGACGACCGCCGAGCAGGTTTCGGGAATGATCGCGCTGGGCTACGGCGTCACCTACATCTGGGGCACGGTCGGCATCATCCTGGTCTGCAAGTACCTGCCGCGCTGGTGGGGCGTGGATGCACGCAAGGCCGCACGCGAGTACGAGCTGGAACACGGCGTGCGCAACGTCGATGATGCCGCGCTGTCAGGCTACCGCGGCGGTGGCCTGCGTGCCTACCGGCTGGACAACGCCACCAGCGCCGGGCAGAGCATCGGCCAGTTCCGCAGCAGGTATCCGCAGTACCGCATCGTCAACGTGCGCCGCGGCGAGGAAACGCTGGGCGCGGACCCCGGCCTGGTGCTGCAGCAGGGCGACGTGGTCGCGCTGGGTGGACGGCTGCAGGACCTCACCGACAACATCGGCCTGCTCGGTGCGGAGGTGGACGACCCCAAGGCGTTGAACATTCCGCTGGACCAGGCCGAGATCCTGGTCACCGACAAGGACTTCGTCGGCAAGCCGCTGAGGAGCCTGGCCGGCGAGGATTTCGCGGGGCAGCTGCAGGTCACCCGGCTGGAACGTTCCGGTGAACCCATCCCGGCCGGCGCCGAAACCGAACTCAAGCGCCTGGACGTGCTGTTCGTCACCGGTCTGAAGAGTGCGGTGGACCGTGCGGCCGGCATGCTCGGCAAGATCGCCCGTCCCAGCACTACCACCGACCTGCTGACGCTGTCCGGGGGCATGGTGCTGGGCCTGCTGATCGGCAAGATCAACGTGCCGATCGGCGACTTCTCGGTCGGCCTTGGCAACGCGGGCGGCCTGCTGCTCTCGGGCATCCTGGTGTCGTCGCTGGTGTCGCGGCTGCGCTTCTTCGGCAGCACGCCCAACGCCGCCCGCAACATCCTGGAGGACCTGGGCCTGGTGACCTTCATCGCCATCGTCGGCATCAATGCCGGCGCGACGCTGCTGGAACAGCTGACCGGCGCCATCGCGCTCAAGATCTTCCTGGCGGGCTTCGTCGCCAGCACGGTGCCGCCCTTCATCACCTGGGCGGTGGGGTACCACTTATTCAAGATCAATCCCGCCGTGCTGATGGGCGGCGTGGCCGGCTCCCGGTCGCACTCGGGTCCCGCGCGCGAGGCCGCCAAGGAGATCGACAGTACCGTGCCCTGGGTGGGCTTCCCGGTCGGCTATGCCGTGTCCGGCGTGCTGTACACCGTGTTTGGCTACTTCGCGATGTTGCTCTCGCACTAGGAGACGGACATGAAGCCACTCGCATGCATGCTGGCCGCAGCGGCGCTGCTGCCCGCCCTGGCCTGGGCGCAGTCCGCTGCGCCCGATGACCCGGCCCCGGCCGACGCGTCCCCCAGTTCCACCGAACAGGGCCAGACCCCCCTCGACGAAGCGTTCGTCCCGCGCGACCGCGCTGCCTGGATCCGCGAAATGCGCCGCCAGGCGTGGAAGGACACCGCCTTCGACGTGCAGGCGCGCACCTTCTACCTGGACCGCGACAAGTACGACGACAGCCAGAGCACGGCGTGGGCACTGGGCGGCTCGGCCGGGTTCAAGACCGGCTACTTCCGCGAACGCCTCGCCTTCGGCGCCACCGGCTACACCTCCCAGCGCCTGTACGGACCGGATGACAAGGACGGCACCCTGCTGCTCAAACCCGGCCAGGAAGGCTACACCGTGCTGGGCGAAGCCTATGGCGAGTTCCTGATCAACGATGACACCCGGCTCAAGCTCGGCCGCTTCGGCATCGATACCCCCTACGTCAACCGCAATGACGCGCGCATGACCCCGAACACCTTCCAGGCCCTGACCGTGCAGGGAGTGTACGGCGGCGACGGCGGCGCACCGCAATGGAAATTCGGTGCCGGCTACTTCGACAAGATCAAGGAGCGCAACGCCGACACTTTCGTGTCCATGGCCAGGGACGCCGGCGCGCCTTCCTGGGTCGACCGCGGCGTGTATACGCTTGGCGCGAATTACACCCGCGACCGGCTAAGCGCCGGTGCGATCTACTACCACAGCAACGACATCATCAGCATCTTCTACACCGAGGCGAAGTACGCCTTTCCGCTGGGCGACACCGCCAAACTCAACCTGGCGCTGCAGTACTCCGACCAGGACAGTGCGGGCGACAACCTGCTGCGCGGCGATGAATTCTCCGCCCGCCAATGGGGTGGCAAGCTGGAACTGGGTTACAAGGGAGCGCTGTTCACCACCGGCTACACCCGTGCCAGTGGCGGCACCAACATGCAGAACCCGTGGAGCGGCTATCCCGGCTACACCAGCGTGCAGGTCGAGGATTTCAACCGCAATGGCGAAGGCGCCTGGCTGCTGCGTGCGGCGTACAACGTCCAATCGGTCAAGGGGCTGAGCTTCTATGCGCTGTACGTGGATGGCTCCGATCCGGACGCGCCCACCGACTACGCCAAGGACGAGTACAACCTCAACGCCCAATGGACGGCGGCCGACGGGCCGCTGAAAGGCCTGATGATGCGGGTGCGTTACGCGCACGTCAGCCAGAAGGGTCCGCAGACCAGCGACCTGGACGACCTCCGGCTGCTGGTCTACTACGATCCGCCGGGACTCTGATCCACCCATCCGGAGGGGCGCACATGGACGGCTTCGCATCGCTGCTGGACCGCTATCCGGAACTTGCCGTGTACCTGGCCCTGGCGCTGGGCCACTGGCTGGGCGGCATCAAGGTCCATGGGTTCAACCTCGGCGGTGTCACCGGTTCGTTGCTGGTGGGCATGCTGATTGGCTGGGCATTCCATGTCCCGGTGGCGGCCACCGCCAAATCGCTGGTGTTCCTGCTGTTCCTGTTCGGCATCGGCTACGAGGTCGGTCCGCGCTTCCTGTCCGCGATGAAGGGCGATGGCTGGCGCTATGCGGTGCTGGCGGTATTCATGCCCGTGGTAGGGCTGCTGGCCGCCCTGGTCGTCGCCCACGCGCTGAAGCTCGATCCGGGCCTGGCGGCCGGCATGATGTCCGGCGCCCTGACCGAATCGCCGGCGATGGGCACGGCCAGCGAGGCCATCCAGCGCCTGCCCATCGATGACGCGCTCAAGGCCCGCTACATCGCCCATGTCGGCGTTGCCGATGCCTTGTGCTACGTGGCCGGGGCACTGGGGGTGATCCTCACCTGCAACGTGATCGGGCCGCGCCTGCTGCGCCTGAACCTGGTCGACGATGCGCTGGCACTGGAGCACCGGTTCGGCATCGAACGCTCGGCGGCCGGCATCGCATCGGCCTGGCAGCCCTTCGACACCCGCGCCTATCGCATCGCGCCGGGCATGCGCATCGCCGGTTTGCGCGTGGACCAGGCCGAATGCCTGCTGCCGGGCCTGCGCCTGTTCGTCTACCGGGTGCGCCACGGCCAGTCACTGGTCGAGCCGGGCCCGGCCACGCGCCTGCATGCCGGCGACCACATCGTCATCGGCGGTCCACGCAAGGCGCTGGTGGAAGTGCTGGGCGAGCGTGCCGAGGAAGTGGACGACCCGGAACTGCTGGACATTCCAATGGCGTCCCACCAGGTGCTGGTCAGCCGGCGTACCTGGGCCGGGCAGCGGCTGGAACAGATCGCCCGCGACGATGCGGTGCGCGCGGTGTTCCTGCGCGGGATCCGCCGCAACGGCCAATCGATGCCGATCGGCACCCAGACAGTGCTCGAACGCGGGGACGTGCTGGAACTGATCGGACCGGAGCCTGCAGTGGTGCGTGCTGCCGCCGAAGTCGGTCGGATCCTGCACCCGACCACCGCCACCGATTTCGTGGTCGTGGGCATGGCGATCTTCCTCGGCGCGGTGTCCGGCATCGTTGCCGTGGTGCCGCTGGGCACGCTGTCGGTCAGCATCGGCAGCAGCGTCGGCGCGCTGCTGGGCGGCATCGTGGTCGGGCACCTGCGGGTGCGCCGCCCGCTGTTCGGGCGGGTCCCGGACAGCGCGGTCAAGCTGATGCAGTCCTACGGCCTTGCCGCGTTCGTTGCGATGGTCGGGCTGGGTGCCGGCCCTCATTTCGTCGAAGCGGTGGAACAACACGGGCTCGGCCTGTTCCTGGGCGGCATCGGGGTCACCATGACGCCGTTGCTGGCCGGTCTGTGGTTCGGCCACAAGGTACTGAAAATTCCCGGGGTGCTGCTGCTGGGTGCAATCTCAGGCGCGCAGACGTTCACCGCGGCGCTGGCCGCGCTGCAGGAACGCTCGGACAGTTCGATCGCGGTGATCGGTTACTCCGGTGCCGTCGCCATCGCCCATGTGCTGCTGACCACCTGGGGCACGGTGATGGTGCTGGCGATGGCCTGAGGGCACCAGGGCGCAGGTACCTTTCATCCGCCGCCGGGATCGACGTGGGCCAGTTCGGCGAGGCGGACCAGCGCGGCCACCGAACGCACGCCGAACTTCACCATGATGCGGCTGCGGTGCACCTTGGTGGTCTTCAACGAAATCCCCAGGTCGGCGGCGATCTGCTTGTTCAACCGCCCGGAAATCACATGTGGCAGCACCTGGCGCTCGCGCGGGGTCAGGCACTGGTAGCGCTGCACCGCGCCCTGCTCGCCACTGCGCCGGATCCGTGCGCAGGCATCGGCGTCGATGCCGCGCATCACCGCCTCCAGCAGCACCGCTGCATCCACCGGCTTGGTCAGGAAATCCACCGCGCCGGCGCGCATTGCCTGGGCGCAGCTGGAAACATCCGCATCGCCGCTGACGAAGATCATCACCGGCGCCTGGCCGCGTTCTCCGAACAGCTGCTGCAACGCCAGCCCGTCCATCCCGGGCATGTGCAGGTCCAGCACCACGCACCCTGCGGTGTCGGCATCGTACCGGGCCAGGAATTCGTCCGGGGAGCCGCTCAGGGTCACCTCCAGCCCATCGGCGCGGAGGCAGCGTCCCAGCGCGGCAAGCACGCGCGGGTCATCGTCGACAATGTGCACGACAGGGCTCATGGCACTACTCCATCAAAGGAAGGTCGATGTAGAAACAGGCGCCGCCCTCGGGCAGGTTACGGGCATTGATCTCGCCACCGTGGGCCCGAAGCAGCGTGCGGCAGATCGCCAGGCCCATGCCCATGCCGTTGGGCTTGCTGCTGTGGAACGGGGCGAAGATGGTGTCCATGCGCTCCGCCGCGATGCCGGGGCCGGTGTCGCGCACCTCGATCCGGATGGTCCCTGGCACCGAGCCGTCCGTGCGCACGGTCAGCACCCGGCGTGGGCTGTCGACCATGGCATCGCAGGCATTGATGATCAGGTTGAGCAGGACCTGCTGCAGCTGCACCCCATCACCCTGGACCCGGCTGAACGGTACCGACAGGTCCAGCCGGTACTCGACACCGCGGTTGATCAGGTCGTTGCGGATCACACGGAGCGCATCATGCACCAGGTCGTTGACCATCAGCGCGCCGAGCGTCCGGGTTTCGCGCCGCAGCAGGCCGCGCAGGCGGCTGATC
This sequence comes from Stenotrophomonas sp. CFBP8994, assembly GCF_034044835.1. Lineage (NCBI taxonomy): Bacteria > Pseudomonadati > Pseudomonadota > Gammaproteobacteria > Lysobacterales > Lysobacteraceae > Stenotrophomonas > Stenotrophomonas sp. CFBP8994. Next base: position 231,635 of record NZ_JAXCWT010000006.1, read on the forward strand.
ACCTCGCCGGCGCGCTGGTCGTTTTCGACGATGTCCTGCAGGATCTCGCGGATCTCGCCGATCGCGCCCGGGTCGCGGCGCAGTATCCGCAGGCCGGCTTGGGCATTGCTCAGGATCGCCGCCAGCGGCTGGTTGAGCTCATGCGCCAGCGAGCCCGAAATCTCACCGATCAGGGTGACCCGCGACATGTGCGCCATGCTTTCGCGCTCCACCGCAAGCTCCTGCTCGGCATGCCGCTGCGCGGTCAGGTCCGCAACCGCGAGCATGCCCTGCCATCCGCAATCAAGTTCCACCGCATTGAACAGCAGTTTCACCGGAAACGCCTGGCCATCACGACGCAGGCCATGCTCGTCACGGTCCATGCAACGCGCGGCGACGGGGTCGGTGCGATGGCTGCAGGACCAGATGGCACCGGTGGCATCCGGCACCAGCGCAACCAGCGGCCGGCCCTCGATCTCACCCGGCGCGTAGCCGAATACCGTCGCCGCACGGTCGTTGGCATAACGCACCACGCAATGCCGGTCGACCAGAAGCAAAGCCAGTGGCAGCGCGTTCAGTACCGCCCGCAGTTTGACCTGGTCCCGCGTTGTCGGTTCCGGGTGTGGCGTAAGCGTCACCATTCTGGCCTCCGAGGCCCGTGAGCGTGCAGTGAACCGTGCATGTGGACCCTCCTTCGACCCACCCCCTTCAACGCAGCCGCACACCGATGACGCATCACGCTTACCGGGGCGGATTGATCACCACATACTGCACCGTGGTACCGCTGTACCGCGGCTCATACCAGGTACTGCCGCACTGCTGGTAGGCCATGCCATTGATGACGGTGGTCACACAGCTGGGCGGCACCGAATTCACGATCGAGCCGATCACCGCCGAGGTCACCGCCACGCCCGCCGTAACCGCCGCCGCCGTCGCGAACGGGTGGTCGTCATAGCGGTTCCAGTGGTCGTCGTGGTAGTCCACGTCCACATGGACATCCCGATTCACGTTCCGGTTCACATTCCGGTTGACGTCGCGGTCCACATTGCGGTTTGCGTTGTGGTTGACATCGCGGTGGGTGCCGCCGCCCTGCGGGCGTACCGGCCGGTTGATGTTGGCGTGCGCGCTTGCGCGGGCCGCGCCGCCGCCGCGGTGGCCGTGCTGCGCGTTGACCGGCGCGATGCCCACCGCCAGCAGGACCAGCAGGCTACCCGCGCAGGTCAACACAGGGGTGCGGGTCTTGAGCAGGGTGCGCATGTCAGTTCTCCTGGCCGGCATCGGGGGTAACCACGGCAACCTCGACCGGCACCAGCTTTATCCGCGCGGCGTCGGCCGGCGGGGTGAAGTGGAACGCGCTAGCCGGTACCGCCGTGCCGGTATCCCAGTTCAGGCGGGCCCGATACTGCGGCTGGGCCGGGTCATCCAGGGAGTTGATGATCAGCTTCTTCGGCAGCGAGGTCGCTTTGGAAATCCACACCTGCCAGTCCACGGCATCCTGCTTGAACGCGTACTGCTCCACCGGCTCACCGTCCACGGTACCGCCGCCAATGTGCAATGCGTTGCGGATCGCGGACGTGGGCGCCTTGTCGGTACCCCAAAGGAACATATCGGCCAGTGGCATTTCGATGCCATAGCGGAGAGCGGCCTGGTCGACCAGTTCACCCAGCGTGGCCCCTACCCCGTCCACCTGCGCGTAGTACTTCAACCGCGGCGAGTACACCGTCAAGGCCTTGCCATCGTAGAACAGCTGCCGCAACTGGCGGTCGCTGCGCAGTTCCAGGAACAGCTGGTCGGGCGCCTTGACCTTGTAGGTCACCACACCGTCCAGCTCGATCTTCTGGCCGTCTTCCAGCACCACCTCGGTGCTTGCATCGGAGGTCAGCGAGAACTGTCTGAGTCCACGCAACGCCGCACCCATCCGATCCAGCGCCGCCAGCGCTTCAGGATCGCGCTCGCCGGCGTCCGCGGTGGCCGGCGGCGTGCGCGCCGGTGCCGCCGCGAGCGGCAGCGCGCCGCCCGCCAGCCCAGCGATCAGCAGGCAGGCAGTGCGGGCAATACAGATTGCAGGGGTCGCCATTGCATGCCTCCGGAGAAGGAAAGGGAAACGCGCGGCTCAGAAACCCGCGCTGATCGACACGCTCCAGGGATCACCCTCGAAGCGGTTGCGCACGCTGAACTCACTCAGATAGCGGAACGAAACATCCACATGCTCACCGCCGGACCATTTCTTGCCGTAGGTCAGCACCGGCCCGACACCGAACGAACGACCTTTGAAGCCGTCGAGGCGGTCGGCCAGGTCGCTTTCATCGTCCTGCACCTGCTGCAGCCAGCCGGCGGCCGCGCCGAACCCCCAGCCACTGGCGGTGCGCTTGACCAGCAGCGCGTCGGTGCGCAGGACCAGGCCGTTCTTGTAGTCGGTGTCATCGTTGCGGCTGTACCAGTCCATGCCACCAAGCACGCTGAATTCCAGCGTGCCTTTCTGGAACAGATGGGTGTAGCCGGCGGCAGGCGACACGGTCCAGACGTTCAGGCCGGGGTTGGCCAGCTTGCCCGGCGTGTACTTGGCGGTGGGCGCGTAGACATACAGGCCGAACGACAGGTGCTGCACTTCGTTGATGTGGAAACCAGCGATCACCGGCGCGAAGTACACGTCGAACAGATTCGAAGCGCTGTCCTGCACACGCACCTGGTTGCCCAGCGGGCCCTGCAGGTTGGCGGTGACATCGGCATCGATGTAGGGCACGGTCAGCATGCTGGCGAAGTTCCACCGGCCGGTCCTGGTCGGCCACACGTACACGCCGCTGGCGGCCCACAGGCTGACATCCCCCTCCAGCCCCAGCGAGACCTGCCCCGCGATCGGCGCCGGTCGGCTGGCGCCGATCTTGCCATCGTACTGCACATAACTCAGCGACCACTGCATGCCAGGCTCCGGCGGAATCACGCCGACGTAGGAGGTGATCTGCATGCCGGTGATCGAACGTCCCAACCCGCCTTCGACCGCGTGCGCGGGCAACGCGGCGACCAGTGCAAGCGTGCCAAGCAGCACGGCCGTGGCCAGACAGCTGCGGCGATAGAGGGAGGCGGAAGGGGCTGGCATGGCAATCACCTCGTGGGTCATCGTTCCACGCAGCGGAAGCCGACGTGGCAGGTGGAGGTATCGATCGGCTGGGCCATCCGTGCGGCCGGACGGTAGCGGCGGCAATAGTTGGGCGCGCACAGGTGCGAGCCACCCTTCATCACCCGCCGTGGGATCGCGCTGCCATCGTTCGGATCGTGGCTGCGCTGGCGCTCGCCGCCGCGTGGGTTGTCGATCGCGCAGCAGGCTTTGCTCTGCAGCCGGTCATGCTGCTGGTACCAGTCGCTGGTCCACTCCCACACGTTGCCGATCATGTCGTACAGCCCGTAGCCATTGGGCGGATAGCTGCCCACCGGCGAGGTCCAGCGGTGACCGTCTTCTTCCACGTTCATCCATGGAAACTCGCCCTGCCAGGTATTGGCCTGGTGGCGCCCGCGCACGGTGAGGCTGTCGCCCCAGGCGAACTCGCTGGGCTCCTGGCCGCCACGTGCGGCGTACTCCCACTCCGCTTCCGTGGGCAGGTCCTTGCCGATCCATTTCGCGTACGCCTGCGCATCGGCGAAGGTCACATGGACCACCGGGTGGTCATCCAGGCCGTCCAGTTGGGTAAAGGGTCCGCGCGGATGGCGCCAGTTGGCGCCTGCAACGTAGTGCCACCAGTTGTGGGTATTGGACATGTCCACCGGGCCGGAGGGCTGCACGAACACCACCGACGAGGGCACCAGCAGCGCCGGATCCGCACCCGGGTAATCGCGGGGATCGGCCGGCCGCTCGGCCGCGGTGACATGACCGGTGGCGCTGACGAAGCGCGAGAACTCGCGGTTGGTGACCGGATAGCGGTCGATCCGGAACGGCCCCACCCGCACCTTGTGCGCGGGGCGCTCTTCCGGGTAATGGTCGTTGGAGCCCATCAGGAAGACCCCGCCGTCGATCTCGATCATGGTATCGGCCACGACACTCATCTCTTCCCCTCAGCCGAAAGGCGCAACATTGAAGGTCATGCTCACGATCGCCAGCAGGCCAAGCAGCCAGAGCAGGCCGGCGGTGATCAGGGTCAGCGATATCGGGTAGTGGCTTTCGCCGTGGATCAGGCCTTCGCCCATCATGAGGGCACGCTCGCTGCGCAGCTCCTTCATGTAGCGCAGGTGGTAGACGATGCCCAGGGTCAGCATCACCATGCCCAGTGCGACCAGGGCCACGCCGAAGTTGCGCGGGGCGTGCGGGCGCAGGGTCACGCCGGGCGTCTCCAGCATGTGGCCGAAGAACTGGTAGATGGTGAAGCCGAATCCGATCAGCGACAGCGCGGTGCGGATGATCGACATCAGCGTGCGGTCGGCGCTCATCCGCGTGCGCTGGAACGACATGCCGGTGCGCCGCGAGGACAGCTCCAGCGATGCCTGGTCCGTGCCGCCCAGCGTCTGCCGCGCCTGCTCGATGGTGATGGCGCGGTCGGACAGTGCCTTCGCCGGATCTTTCTCGGTCATGGCCGGGAACTCTTGCCGTGGTGGGGGTGGCGCCGCAGCCAATAGCCGGCCAGGCGGGTGAAGGGGCCACGCAGGATGAGGTACGGAATGAAGCCCAGCAGGACCGCGAGCACGAACGCTTCCAGCGGGTAGCGGAAGCCGCCGTACACGCGGACCTGGTAGATCACATCCATGACCACCCCCAGCAACAGGATCCGCGTCGTTGCGGTGACGCCTTCGCGCCACGTGGCCAGGCGCTCACCGCCGCTGCTGTGGGCGATGAGCCATGCATAGGGCGGCTTGCCGGCCTTCGCGGCACGGATGCCGTCGATCAGCGCGGTGATCAGCGCCATGGTCGGCTGCAGGAAAAACCGGAACGTCATCGGACCGTCCGCACGACCCATCATGTCTGTCCAGAAGCGCGTCAGGAAATCGATGGCCAGGAGCATCGCCGGGTTCCATTGCAGAGGATTCCAGCTTGGCGGTGACAGCGTAAGCGCACATCGGGATAGGTACTGCACCGGCTTCAGTATTTTTACTGCGCCGTCAACGGTATGCCTCGAGGGTATGCTCATCCGGCATGAGCCAGGACAGCTACTCACTGATGCGCGGTGGACTGGTGCACCGCCTGCTGCACGCCAGCGGCGCACTGCATGGCAGCCGGCACCTGTCGTGGTGGCTTGCCGCCCTGCTGGTGGCGGTGACACTGCTTCCCCTGGTCGGGCTGGCCAGCGCGCAGGGTATGCTGCTGCCGCAGCCACACGCCATGGCCTTGCTCGGCGACTACGCCACCCTCGCCCGCCTGCTGCTGGCGTTGCCGCTGCTGGTACTCGCCGCGCCGCGCGCCGATGCGCTGCTGCACAGTGCCCTGCGCCAACTGAGCCAGGCCAGCCTGGTCCACCCACGTCGGCAGCCCCGGCTGCAGGCGCTGCTGGCTACAATCCGACGTCTGCGTGACAGTCGATGGCCGGAGCTGGCCTGCATCGTGCTGGCCTTCCTGCCGCTGTTCGTCCAGGGTGGCGTGGTCAGCCTGCTCAGCGGCGTTCCCGACTGGCGAACCGAAGGCGGCGCGACCACGCCTGCGGGGCACTGGTATGCATGGGTCGGCATGCCCCTGTTCCGGCTGGTCATGCTGCTGTGGCTGTGGCGGTTCCTGCTGTGGGCCATGCTGCTGGCCCGGCTGCCATCGGTGGGTCTGACGCTGCACGCCGAGCATCCCGACCGGACCGGTGGTCTGGCGTTTCTGGGCATGGCCCAGGAGCGTTTCAGCATGCTGGGCACGGCTGGCGCACTGGTCCTGTCCGGGGCCTGCCTCAACCACATGACCTATCTCGACGCCTCGTTGTACTCGCTGCGCCACTTGCTGGCGGGGTACGTGATTGGCGTGACCCTGCTGTTGCTGGCCCCGCTGGTACTGCTCAGCCCGATCCTGATCCGCGCGCGACGGCATGCGCTGTACCGTTTCAGCGCCCTGGGCAGCCGCGCGGCGGCCGCGTTCGACCAGCGCTGGAGAGCGGCCAGTGAGGACACGGCCGGCAGCGAGTCGCTGCTCGACCACAATGATGCCTCGGCGTTCGCCGATTTCAGCGCGGTTTACCAGGGCACCGCATCGATGTCAGTGGTACCGTTCACCCGCTGGACCCTGCTGGGCATGGTCCTGCCCGCCATGGCGCCACTGCTGCCCCTGGCGCTGGTGGCGATGTCGGTCGACGATCTGGTCGCCAAGCTGGCAGGCATGCTGATCTGAACGACGGATCTGCCTACAGCGAGTGCGAGAGGAAGCGTTCGCCGCGCAATGCGGCCTGCACGGCCATGGCCAGGTCATCGCCCGCGTCGGACTTCAGCACGTAACTGCAGGGCCCCAGCGCCATGGCCTGGTCCACCAGCTGCGATTCGGAGTGGACGGTGATGAACACCACGCCCAGTACCGGCCGCTGCACGCGCAGCCGCCGCGCCGCTTCCAGGCCGTTGAGCTCGGGCATGGCGATGTCGGTCACCACCACGTCGGGCAGCATCGACTGCGCCGCCTTGACCAGCGAGGCGCCGTCCTGCACCAGGCCGATCACCTCGAACTGTTCGGCAAGCAGGCCACGCAGTTGCCGGCCCATGGCGGAGCCGTCTTCGGCAAGCAGCACACGGGCAGCATTCATGGTTCCCGCCAGGTCGACGCGTTTCCTGATGGTGTGCCGTGCCTGTGCCCCGGACAAGGGAAAAACAACCGGACGCGGGCAAGTAAATCTACTTGCCCGCAGCCCGTATGCAGACGGTGCTCAGTGCCGGATCAGGCCTTCGTGTTCGGCCTTGCGCACCAGTTCCAGCGTGCCGTGCACGCCGAGCTCCTGCATGATCGCGTACTTGTGCGATTCGATCGTGCGCACCGACACCCCAAGTTCGTAGGCGATCTGCTTGGAGCGCAGGCCGCGCGCGACGTACTCCAGGATGCGCAGCTGCTTGTCGGTCAGCACGTACTGCTGCCGGCCCGCATTGGTGATGGCATCCACCGCCAGGGTCGGGGTCACATACGTGTGCCCGCCCATCACGCCCGCCAATGCCCGCACCAGTTCCTCACCCGCCGCACTCTTGAGCACATAGCCGCGGGCGCCGGCGCGGATCGCCTCGGCGGCCACGCTCGACTCGTCATGCATGGTGAGGAACACCACCGGCATCTCGTAGCCCTCTTCGCGCATCCGACGCAGTGCCTGGATGCCGGTCAGGCCGGGCATGCTGATGTCGGCCACCACGACGTCGGGCGGATCCCGCCTTACGGCGTCAACCAGTTCCTGTCCGGAAGACACCAGTTCAATCGACTCGAACCGGTCCTCCAGCAGATGCTCGATGCCCTGCGCCACCACGCGGTGGTCGTCGGCCAGCACTACCCTGCGATACCGGCACTCCGCCGGCGAATACGAAACCTGCATGTTGTCGTCTCCCGTGGCATCAATCGTCCCCTGATTGAAGTGCTCTGCGGGCCAGCGGTAGCGCCAGCCCCGCACAACGATTCGACCTTGATGGTGCCGACGTGATGGCGCCGTGACGTTGTTTCACACTGTGACGGACGTTCAAAACGGTTCAGCCACGCAGGGTGTCCCGGGGGCTTTCGCCGAACACGTCGCGGTACATCACCGAGAACCGCCCCAGATGCGCAAAGCCGAAACGCGTCGCCACCTCGGTCACCCCAACCGAGCCCCGGGCATGCCGCAGGGCACTGCGGGCCAGGTTCAACCGCGCCAGCTGGTGCCAATGGCACGGGCCATGTCCGTAAGCATCACGAAACAGACGCTCCAGCTGGCGTTCGCCCACGCCCAGGTGCCGGGACAGCGCCCGGCTGTCATAGGGATTGTCCAGCTGCAATTTCAGATAGGCCTCGGCCTGGCGCACGATGGCGTCGCGGCGGCGCTCGTTGCAGCTGCCCAACCCCCGCCGTTCGGGTCCGCCATCGGATGCCGCCACGGCATCGATGAACACCCCGAGCAGGGTGGATGCCTGCATCTCCAGCTGCTCGGGCCGGACAATCCCCTGCCAACCGGCGGCGTCCTGAAGCACCGTGAACACCCCTTCGCGCAGGTTGCGCGCGTCCCTGGGGGCCGCCGCGCGGCTGTACCAGCCCACCTTGGGCAGCCGCAATTCCCGCCCGACCCGCTGCACTGCTTCCCGCTGCAGCACGGTGCGCGGAATGAGCATCACGGCCCATTGCCACCCCCCAGGACTGGGGCGCACGTTCAACTCGCTGTCCTCGGCAAACACCATGATCTGGCCCGCTGCGATCCAGCGTCCGTTGGCCCACATCGGTTGCACGCACGTGACGGCCAGGGCCAGCGCGATCATGCCCTGGCTGAAGCTTCCACTGGCAAAGATCGGCAGCGTGTAGGCGCCGCTGTCCAGACTGAACTCGGGAAAGACCAGGCGTTGCACGCAGGCGCGGAAGTGGCCGGCAGCCAGCAGCCGCTGTTCGAAGCGGGTATCGCGCACCACCCCCAGCAGGGCGTCCGCATCAAAGCCGTCAACGACAAAACGGCTGTAGGGGAACATCGGTTCGTCCATCGCCAGCTCCCGGATTCGTCGGAATGTGGATAGCGCGCGTCGAGTCAACCTGTTCTCATCGGCGCGATTGTGGGGCCGTTACGACATGGCGACAAGTCGTGCCGCCAAAGCTCCCAGCCGTGACCGGTCGCAGTCCGTTGCTCACCCGAAAGTCGTACCACGTTATGGCGCATGGATTGCCAGTGTGGCGATCCCGCGCATCTCCCCGAGGTGCAGAGTGCAGGCCAGCAGCCAGGTGAACCAGGTCGGCGCGACTCCGCCCGACACCGCCCGCAACCGCTTGTCCTTGCGTCGGAGTGAGCGCTTCACCTCGTCTCCACTCGATGTGCGCATTCTCATAACAAACGTACTCCCGCTCCTGCTCGGCTGCATGCTCGGCCAGTGGCTGCCCACGCTTGCCCCCAACCCGCAGCTGCATGTGCTGTGGATACCCGGCCCGGTACTGCTGGGCTGGTTGCTGTTCACACCACGCAGCCAATGGCGCGGGTGCATCCTCGCCGCCTGCGCCGGCACCGTGCTGTCGTTGCTGCTGGTGCCGCTGTCGGCACTGCCACGCCTGCTGGCCAGCCTGGGCGAGTTCGCCATGGTGGCAATGGTGGCGTGGCTGCTGTTGCGCTGGCGCGGCGAGCGCGCTGCGCTGGAGGACTACCGCGACCTGACCCTGTTCCTCCTGCTGGCCTGTGTGCTGCTGCCCCTGTGCGGGGCGTGGTGGTACGCGCTGGCGCTGGGTGGACGCGGTCCTGCGCTGGCGCCCGCCACGATGCGCGAGTTGGCCCTCACCAGCAGCGTCAGTTACCTGCTGATAGTGCCGGCCCTGGTCAACGTGGCCCGCATCCTTGAAGGGCCCGAGCGCCGCCACGGCTGGCATTGGCAGACGCTGGGCCTGGCCCTGCTGCTGCTGGGCCTGCTGGTGGTGCTGTGGACGGTGGACTGGCAGGACGGCGTGGTCACCCCGCTGCTCACCCTGGCGCCGATTCCGCTGCTGGTCTGGGCACTGATCGTGTTCGGCATCGCGGGGGCATCCTTGACCATGGTGGTAGTCGCGGTGCTGGGGATGCAGCTGGGCCTGGAAGCGATGGGACCGTTCGGCTTCTGGACGCCCGAGCGCAACCTGCTCACCGGCCAGGCCTGGACCCTGTGCACGGGGTTCGCACTGCTGTTCCTGGGCGCACTTTCCGAGCAGAAGCTGTCCAACCGGATAAAACTGCAGCGTGCGTACGCGCGCCTGGGCGAAGTCACCGGGAGGATGCTGGTGGTGCAGGAAGAGGAACGCACCCGGATCGCGCGCGACCTGCATGACGACGTCAACCAGTCGCTGGCCGCGATCTCGATCCGGCTCAGTACCCTGCGCAACCACATCCCGCCCGCCGAGCGCCCCAGCGTGGTGGAACTGCAGGACCAGCTGTTGTCGGTGTCCAACGACATCCGCGCCATTTCGCACGAACTGCACCCCAGCATCCTGCGCTTCACCGGGCTGGCCAGTGCGTTGGATGCGTTCTGCATCAAACGCAACGCACGTGGACGGCTGCGGCTGCGCTGCACCATCGAGGACGCGCCACGCCTGAACGACGATCAGGAGCTGAGCCTGTTCCGGATCGTCCAGGAAGCGGTCAATAACGTGGACAAGCACGCGCGCGCCAGCGTGGCCGACGTGCTGGTGTGCGTGCGTGGGCAGAACGTGGTGCTGCGGGTGGATGACGATGGCGTGGGCATCCTGGCCAGCCACCTGCGGCGCACGCCCGGGCTGGGCCTGATCAGCATGGAAGAACGCGCACGCCTGCTGGCCGGCACCCTGCACGTGGGCACCAGCCCGCTCGGCGGTGCGCGGATCGAGGTGCGCTTTCCCCTGCGCGATGCCGCGCCGCGTGGTGCGGCCGGCCAGTAGAACCCTACGGATGAAGATTCCCATGCCCGCTCTTCGCAAGGCGTCCTGGCTGTCCGTCGTGCTGTTGGCCGGCTGCGCCACCGGTCCGCTGGCCAGCCCAGCACCGGCACTGATCCCCTCCGCAATGCCGCCGCAGCCTGCGCCCGTTCCGGAGCTGCGCCCGGGCGTGCCCGCCGGCTACCTGGGACGTGCGCTGCCCGACAGCCTGCTGTTGCTGCCACCGCCTCCCGCCAAGGGCTCGCCCGGGTTTGCCCGTGACCAGGCGACCAGCCGGGCATCGCAGAAGTTGAAATCCAGTCCGCGCTACGCACTGGCCAGCCGCGATGCCGACCTGCGCTTCCCGCAGGTGGCCAGTACGTTTTCCTGCGCGCTGGGGGTGCCGATCAGCCAGCAGGATACGCCGCGCCTCTACCTGCTGCTGCAACGCAGCCTCGTCGATGCGGGCCTGGCGACGTACGCGGCCAAGGACCATTACAAGCGCACACGGCCATTCGTGTTCTACAAAGAGAAGACCTGCTTCCCGGCCGACGAAGCCTCGCTGCGCACCGACGGCTCCTATCCTTCCGGGCATACCTCGATCGGCTGGGCCTGGGCACTGCTGCTGAGCGAGCTGAGCCCGGCCCAGGCCGATGCCGTGCTCGCCCGCGGTCGTGCGTTCGGCGAAAACCGGCTGATCTGCAACGCGCACTGGCAGAGCGATGTGCTGCAGGGGCGTGCGGTCGGCGCTGGCGCCGTCGCGGTGCTGCACGCCAATGAAACCTTCAACGCGGACATGAGGGCAGCCCGTGCCGAGATCGACAGCCTGCGCGGCAGCGGCGTGGTGGCCCAGGACTGCGAGGCCGAGGCGACCGCATTGAAGGTGAAGATACCCGGCGTGGAGTAGCCACCCGCGAAGGCAACAAACCGTCCCGCTGCTGGCAGGCTGCGCGCAGCCAGCAGGCATGGCATGCTCGGCGCCCCACATTCCCGTTGCAGAGCGTGCGCCATGGCACAGGTCAGGATTGTTTCCGACGGCCCCAACTACCGTCACCAGATCCAGGCCGGTGCACACCACGTGGTGGCCGATGAGCCTGCCACGCTCGGCGGACAGGGCGCGGGCATGGCGCCGTTCGAGCTGTACCTGGCGGCGCTGTCGGCCTGCACGGCCATCACCCTGCGCATGTATGCGGAGAAGAAGGGCTGGGACCTCGGCGAGTTCCGCGCCGAACTGTCCTCCTCCCGAGACGCCGACAACCGCCTGCTGGTCCACCGGGTGCTGCATGCCACCGGTGCGCTTGATGACGTGCAGTGGCAACGGTTGCTTGACGTCGTGGAACGGACGCCGGTGACCCTGGTGATGCGCGAAGGTGCGGTGATCACCAGCGAGCGGGCTGCCGGCTGAGACGGATCGCAGGCGAAAAATGGCCTGGCTCGCTGCCCCCTGAGCGATGACGGGGGAGACATCCCGCGGTTGACAGCGAGCCAGGACAAAGCCTGCCGGTCGCGTGCTCCTGGACCTCCAGGGCCCTGTCCACGCGTTGGCGCTTCGTGGTCATTAGAACGCTGGGATGGACGCGCAGACGCTTTGATCCGGCAGCACGAACGTGCGTTCCGGCAAGACGAGGGAGGAATGCGGCATGTGGATGCGCAATTCCGGCACGTTGCCGGAAACGTGCCTTCAGGCCGGGATGCCCGCCGAGGCAGGCGCACGCATCAGGGTGTCCCGGGGCAGCTCACCGAACACGCGCCGATAGTTGTCGGCGAACCGCGACAGATCCCATAGGCCACAGCTGAGCGCCACCGCCTTGACCGACTTGCGGGTGGCGTCGGCCATCGACAGGCCGCGGCATGCGGCGCACAGCCGCAGCATCTACAGGTACCGGTTGGGCGAGGTGCCGAACAGGTCCTCGAAGGCATAGCGCAGGGCACGCTCGCTCACGCCCGCTGCGGCGCAGATTTCGTGCATGTAGATGTTGCGCCGCAGATTCTGCCGCATGAAGGATTCGGCGCGCTGGGAGATCAGATAGTGCGCGCGGCGCGCACGGGAATTGGCCGCCCGGCTCTGGCCCTGGGCCGCGAGCAGGGCCTGCACGTGTTCGTGCACCAGCACGGCCGCAGCGTCAGCAGGCAGGGCCGGATCCGCGCCGCCAAGCCATGCGGGAAGCTGCGCGTAGCGCCCGGCAAGCCCGCAACCGCTGGCGCCCGCATCGAACAGCGACAGTGCCTGCCCGAAAGGCAGGTTCGAACGCAGGCTGAGTTCGGTGAGTTTGCGCTGCACCCGGTGCATGGGCGTAAGCAGGAAGCTGAAACGGCTGCCGGCACTGAGCGCGAATTCACTGGCGCCTTCTGGAAACACCGTCAATGCCGTACCCGCGCCCAGGCTCACGCCGTGGCACCAGCTTCGCGATGGGTCGGTCTCGTGGATGAAACCGAGCAGGCACCATTCCGGCGGCAACACGAAGCGTCCGCGGAAGTGGAAACCGCAGGTCACCGTGCAGAACAGCGATTCATCATGCACCTGCGACTGGATCGATGCGCGCGGCCCGTTGTCGTCCAGCAGCACCAGTTCCAGTTCGCAGACCCGGAGCACGCCGCCCAGTGACGCCAGGTCATGCTGGCGTAACGCGGTACCGTGAATCTCCTGCACTTCACCATCGGCCATGACAGCGGTTTCCCCGTTTGGCGTGGACTCCACGATGGTCGCCATCCACCGTGCAGGCCCCTTCCTGGTTTGCTGGGCATTCCCCCCTTCGGAATGCGTCGCTGGTTCTACCGGACAGAATATCGGTGTGTTTTCGCGGAGTTTCTGCGTGAAGGTGTTTACACGGCGTCAATATCCTCCATTCACTTGATGTCCATGGGGCCATCACAGGGTGGCATGTAGCACCCTGCCGATTTTGTGCATCCGCCGGGGCCAGCGGTGGCGGAACATCGTCCCGACGTGCCCCGCGCGCAAGGACGCCTCCCATGGCCGCTCCCCTACAGCTGCTGCACCCCAGGCCGCCACCGATGACCCTCGTTCTCTACGCCCCGGCCAGCCACCTGGCCGCCCTGCTCGAAGCCCGGCTCCCGGTGGGCATGCGCGTGCACTGGCAGGACAGTGCCGCGCCGGCGGGTGCCCTCGACGTCCATCGTCGCAGCGGCCCCTGCGTGGTGCTGCTGGATTATCTGCGCGGGGCCGCCCAGGCCTCGAGCGAGCTGGCCAGGCGGCTCCAGCGCAGTCATCCCGACCTGCCGCTGGTCGCGGTCGGGTCGACCTCGTCGAAGGAGGAGGATGGCATTGTCGCGGCGGTACGGGCGGGCCTGCGCGACATTCTCGACCTGGAAGCGAGCACCGCCGAGATCGACGCCGTGCTGCGCCGCGCCGCCGCCGTGCCTGCCGATGTTCCCGACCTGCCTGCGCCGGGCGCTGCGAAGGCCCGGCTGATCCTGCTGCTGGGCGTGCGCGCCGGGGTCGGCACCAGCACGCTGGCCACCCATCTGGGGGTGATGGCACAGCAGCTCGCCGTGCCCCGCGCCGGAGAGGACGACGCCACGTGCACCCTGCTGGTCGATCTCGGCCATCCGGCCGGCGATGCCGCGCTGTACCTCAACGTGGACAGCCAGTTCCACTACGAGGATGCGCTGCGCCATGCCAATCGCATCGACGCCAACCTGGTCCGCACGGTAGTGACCCGGCACGAAGGCGGACTTCACCTGCTGGGACAGCCGGCAAGCGGAGATGGCGGTGCCCTTGCCGATCCGGCCGTACTGATGCAGCGCCTGCGCGGGGTGTTCGGCACGGTGCTGTGCGACCTGGGTGGTGTTCCGGTCCGCCAGGTTCCCCGCTCCCTCCTCAACGGTGCCGACGAGATCTGGCTCGTCGCCGACCCGGCGATCGGCACGCTGGTCTCACTCGACCAGGTGTTGAAACACCTGGACGCCATCGGCAGCCGCGACGCGCGCCTGCAGTTGGTCATCAACCGCCACCACCAGGGCGGCGGACTGGGCCCGGCCCAGATCGCTGACCGGTTCGGCCTGCCGCTGCTGGCTGCCCTGCCCTGCTGCGAACGCCTGCGCACCAGCGCCAACCATGGGCACCTGCTGTTGCACGATGCCCCCCGCGCGCCCTACCTGCGCGCGCTCGCGCCCTTGCTGGCGCGCCTGTGCCCTGCCGCGCCGCCTGCGCGGCCGCACACCCCGCTGGAAACCCTCATGCGCTTCCTGGACAGCCGTCAATGGAAAAGAAAGTAGCCCCGCTCGGCCCGGTCGCTGCGCATGCGGATTCCGTGCCGGCGGATCCGGCAGCGGACCCACGGGTGCCGTTCGCGCAGTCCGAGGACTTCCTGCGGGTGCTGGCCGCTGCCCATGAGCACCTGCTCAACAGCATCGAGGATGGCCAGGTCGACATCGACGCCTGGTCGCCGGTCACGGTAGCCCGCTACGTAACCACCCAGACCGACCGGTTCGTGCAGGAATGGCGCATCCCGGTCAATGCCGCCGAAATGGAAATCGTGGCAGCCGCGCTGGTCAAGGAACTCACCGGCTTCGGCCCCTTGGAAGACCTGCTGCGCGACCCCGCCATCGATGCCATCCTCATCAACGGCTACCGGGATATCCATGTCTCCCAGGCCGGGCAGCTGGTACCGATCAACCAGCGTTTCACCGATGATGACCACCTGCTGCGGATCCTGCGCCGTATCCTGGCCCCGCTGGGGCGCCGGCTGGACGAAGACTGCCCTATCGCGGACGTGCGCCTGCCCGCTGGTGGCCATCTCAATGCGATCATCCCGCCGCTGGCGCTGGATGGCCCGGTGGTCTCCATCCGCAAGTTCCGCAGGACCCCGTTCACCTGTGACGAGCTGCTGCGCATGGGCACGTTCGATCCCGCCGTGCATGCGCTGTTGAACGCCATGGTGCTGGGCCGCTGCAACATCCTCGTCTGCGGCACCGCCGATTCGGGGAAAACCTCGCTGCTCAACGCCATGGCCGGATACATTCCGGCCGACGAGCGCATCGCCACCGTCGAAGAGGTTGCCGAACTGACGCTCAAGCACCCGCATGTCGTGCGCTTGGAAAGCCGCGCACCGGGCGTGGACGGCCAGGGCGCGGTCGGCATCCGCGAGCTGATGCGCAGCAGCCTGGGCATGCGCCCCGACCGGATCCTGGTGGGCGAACTGCGCGGCGCCGAGGTCATCGAGATGCTGCAGGCGATGGCGACCGGGCACGATGGCTCCATGGCCACTGTGCGCGCCAGCTCCGCGCGCGACTGCCTGCAACGGCTGGAGATCCTGGCAGGACTCGCGGGCTTCCAGGGCAGCGAAGACAACGTGCGTCGGCAGATCGCCAGTGCGGTTGATTTCGTGGTGCATGTCCAGCGACTGGGCAGCGGCCGCCGCGTGGTGGCGTCGATCAGCGAGGTGACCGGCATCAGCGACGTCGCCATCGGCACCCGCGAACTGTTCCATCACGAACTGCAGATCGATGCCGATGGCCGCGAGCAGGACCGCTGGGTCGGAATCGACCTCCAACCCCGCTCCAGCAAGCTGGAGGCATTCCGACGGCAGCTGCGCCAGGCACGGGGCAGCCGTTCCTGATGCCGGGACAGACAGAAACGGCGGCCCTGCGGCCGCCGTTTTCTGTCCTCACACGCCATTGCGTGATCAGGCCGCGGCAGGGACCTGCGCGCTCTGGCGCTGCACCAGCGCATTGAAGCGCGCCAGCGAGCTCAGGTGGTGGTGGATCGAGGCCAGCCAGCCGTTGCGATGCCAGGCGAGGACGATGGCGTCGGGCAGCTTGGCGAACTTCTCGACGTCCACCACGTGGAAGCCGTTGACTGACATCTTCTCACCGCTGGGCAGGGTCACGTCGATGCTGCGCTCGACCAGCAGGTCCTGTTCCTTCAGCGCGGCGCTGAACTGGCGGGTCTGTTCGTATTCGCGGGTGAAATCGGCACAGAACTTCATGGCGTTGTCGACCAGTTCGGTCGCCTTGCCATCAACGAACAGCGGCTCGCCTTCGTCGCTGACGCCCTGGTTGACCTGTTCCGAATCGGCATCGAGCGCCAGCAGGAAATTATCGTCCTCGGCCTGCACGAACACGAACGGATAGCGGCGCAGGTAGGCCGGGGCGTAGGTGTCATCGGCCCACTTGCCGTCGGTCACGAACAGGTTGCGGCGGGCCAGGCCCACGGCCACGATCGGCGAGGCATCCTGGCCGGTGAACAGGATGGGGAAATGCTGGGCGGCCATGCCGAATTCGCCGATCACCGCCGGAATGGCGTTGGTCTCGGCGGCAAACGCCAGCGAACCCGGACGCAGGCGCCAGTTGGCGTGCTTGTCCGATTGCAGCGGCAGCGGCTGGCGGTAGAACAGCGGACCGGAAGCCTGGGCCGGAGCGGCCGGCGGAGTAGTCGTTTCAGCAGTCATGAATTTGGTCAGGTACGACGCGCCATACAGCCCGGGCACGAAAGCGGGCACCGCATTGATCGATCACTATAGCGTGGCTGTTTTGCAGCCGGCTACCGCCCGGTGAATTCGCTGCACTGCAACATCGCGGGCCGGGCGGGTCAATCCGGGCCCCCTAAACGAGCCGGTCGCGACGTGGTGCGTGGTCATGCCGGCAGGGGATGGGTAATGATCACGGCAGCTACGCGACGACCTCCCATGCACGATCCCGCCTGCCCGCCCCGCCTGTTCCGCCTGCCCTACCCTGCCCTGATGGGGGCCGCCTGCCTGGCACTGGCCGCCTGTGCCGCGCAGGGGCCGGCGGTGGCGGTGCACGAACTGACCCTGCTTGCCGAACCGGTGGCCACTGCGGCGCCGCTACCGGGGGGCGACCACGTGCTTCGGCGCGTGCATTTCCGCGACCGCCACGGGGAAGGCCTGCTGGTGCTGGAGCGAAGAGACGAAACCCATGAGGATGCCGACAGCGGCAACGTGCTCGACGTCGCGGTACTGACCGCGCAACTGCATGCCCGGTCGGACCCGCGCGGGGCCTGGAGCAAGCAATGGCAGCGTCAGATCCGCCAGCCCTGCGCCGGACTGGACCTGGAAGCGGGCTGGTTCCTGGAGCACGTGGGCGTGACCGACCTGGATGGCGATGGCCAGGCAGAGATCACGTTGGCCAGCCACACGTTCTGTGGGGGCGGCATCGACCCGCACCAGCTGCACATCAGCCTGATAGACGGCGGCACCGGCTACGGAATCGAAGGTGAAACGCGGGTGTCGCTGCCCGGGGAGGAGCCCTTCGGCGGCGAACACCACGGCAGCGCGAACCTGGCGACCGCGCCGGCAGCGTTCGTGCAGCACCTGGAGGCGCTGTGGTCGACGCTGCGCGCTCAGCCGATCACGATGTAATCGCTGACCTGCTGGATGCCTGCATGCGCAGCGCGCACCAGCTGTACATGGCGGCCCCCCACCTGGTCGATGGCGATGCAGTCATCCACCTCCAGCAACGCGTCGGTATGCGGCTTGTCCCACCGCGCATCCTGCAGCGTCTTGGCCTTGCGCCGGGCCGCCGCCAGATCGGACGCGACCAGCAGCAGGTAATCATGCGCCTCGCCCAGTGCGCCGGGCACATAGCCACCCAGATTGACGAAGAACAGCCGGGGCTCGCCCGCCGCCGGGGCGGCGTCGCCAAACGCTACCCGATAGTCCTCGACCCCATCGACGGCCAACCAGCCATCGACATGCAGGCCCTTGGCCTCGCCAAACCAGTCCCGGCGCAGCTGCGGATATGCATCTTCGATGCGTTCAACGTTGGCGAAGGCCACGTCATGGACTTCGATCCGCGCGCGGGCATGACGCCCCCCCAGCATGAACACGTGCAGCACCACCGGCTCCTTGGTCGACCCCGGCCACCAGTGTAGCGGCGCCCACCCCGGGGCCACCACGGCGGTGGTATGGTCGGGGCTGGCAACCGCAGGAGCGACCCATGACGACCCGTTCGCGCAACGTGCTTCCGCTGGTGGCCCTGGCCACCCTGTCCCTGTCCGCCTGCGCCACCGCGCCCGGGCCGGAGATCACCGGCAGCGGCGAATGCCACGCCGAAGGCCTGACCTGGGCCATCGGCAAGAATGCCGACGAAGCCACCATGCGCACTGTCTTCAAGCAGAGCGGCGCCGGCCTGATCATCCCCATCGGCCCCGGCTCCACCGTCGCCACCCGCGACCACCGCTCCGACCGCCTGCGCGTCTACCTCGACAAGGACAACATCATCACTGCAATCCGCTGCGAGTGATGTTGGTTCAAGCGCGTCCGGCGCAGAGCAAGAGCAAGAGCAAGAGCACAAGCAAAAGCAAAAGCCCTGGTCTGCGAACGTTCGCGGCTTGGCCGGCGGGTGTGGGTTTGCGGGACACGCCGCAAGTACGTCCATGTAGGCTCGTTCGCGCCATCCATGGCGCTCTACGGTCCCGCAAACCCACCCCCGCCAGCCTTTGACAGATGGCTGCTTGCCCGGGGAAATCAAAGGCAACAGCAACAGCGTCTGCCCACCGCTTTTTCCAGGGCCACCGGCTCACTATCAATGGGTCGGCGGGCATGGGGGTACGGGGGCTTTGCGAAACATGGATGTTTCGCAAGAGCCCCCATGGATGGGTTTACGGCGCCCCCCGTACCCCCATGCCCGCCGGCCCAAGCCAGGCAAATTCGCAGACCAAGGCTTCACCGCTTTACCGCGTTACCGCTTTCAGCGCGACAAACCGAGAAGAGAATCCTCACTGATCTCGCGAATGTTCCGCGCGCCGGTCAGCGTCATCGCCACACGCATTTCCTTCGCGATCAGATCCAGCAGGTTGGCCACGCCGGCCTCGCCGTGAGCCGCCAGCGCATAGACGAACGCGCGACCAAGCAGGACGCCGTCCGCACCCAACGCCAGCATGCGTACTACGTCCAGCCCGCTGCGGATGCCCGAATCGACCAGGATCTCCACCTCGCCCTTGACCGCACTGGCGATGGCCGGAAGCGCGCGCGCCGTCGACAGCACTCCGTCCAGCTGGCGGCCGCCATGGTTGGATACCACGATGCCATCGGCGCCGAAACGCACCGCATCGCGCGCGTCTTCGGGATCCAGGATGCCCTTGATCACCATCGGCCCCGTCCAGAACTCGCGGATCCATTCCAGGTCCTTCCACGAAATGGAAGGATCGAAATTGCTGCCCAGCCAGCCGATGTAATCGCCCAGCCCGGTGGGATTGCCGCGGTACGTGGAGATGTTGCCCAGGTCATGCGGGCGCCCACGCAACCCAACGTCCCACGCCCAGCGCGGGTGGGTCACGGCCTGCAGCATGCGCCGCAACGGCGCGTTGGGGCCGCTCATCCCCGAATGCGCATCGCGGTAGCGCGCGCCGGGCGTGGGCATGTCCACCGTGAACACCAGCGTGGTGACCCCTGCCGCCTTGGCCCGTTCCAGCGCATTGCGCATGAAACCGCGGTCCTTCAGCACATACAGCTGGAACCACATCGGGCGACCGATGGCCGGCGCTACCTCCTCGATCGCGCACACCGACACCGTCGACAGCGTGAACGGAATGCCGCGGCTCGCCGCCGCCCTCGCCGCCTGCACCTCGCCCCGTCGCGCAAACATCCCGGTCAGCCCCACCGGCCCCAGTGCCACCGGCATCGCCATGCGCTCACCCAGCAGCTCCGCATCCAGGCTGAGGTCGGCCACGTTGCGCAGGATCCGCTGGCGCAGCGCGATCCCGGCCAGGTCCTCGACGTTGCGGCGCAGCGTGTGCTCGGCGTAGGCGCCGCCGTCGATGTAATGGAACAGGAACGGCGGCAGCCGGCGTTGCGCGGCGGCGCGGTAATCGGTGGAAGCGGAAATGATCATGGTCCAACCATGGCGAAGCGTTCACGATCCGCCCATTAGACCAAAGATCTACGCCCCCACAGCGGATTGGCTGCCTAACCGCAGCACGGACTGGCCGGCCCCTTGAGCTCCACCCCGTTGCCATCGGGGTCGCGCAGGTAAAGTGACAAGCCATCGCCTTCCGCCCCCAGGTTGCTGCTGACCTGCCCATCCACCGCCACCCCGTGCATCGTCAGGTGCTCGCGCAACGCCGCCTCGTCGAACGGTTCGATGCGCAGGCACAGGTGCTCAAGATTGCGTCCCTGCGCGCCGGCCGCCGGACCACCACGGCTGCCCAATGCACCCTCCACGCTCACCAGGTCGATCATCGAGGATCCTGCATGCAGGTGCACCATGCCCAGCGTCGGGCGCTCCCGCGCTACCGTGCAGCCCAACACGTCACGATAGAAGGCCACCGCACGCTGCAGATCCTGTACCCGCAGCACCAGGTGATCAAGGCGTTTGATCTCGAACGGACGCTCGCTGCTCATGGTGACTCCAGCTTTTTTGCCAATCGACGGAACACCGTCAGCACGATCACGCACATCACACTGACCCCGATAGCAATCACATATTCCCCGATCCCCACCGCGATGCCGATGGCAGCGGCCATGATCAGCGAACTGGCCGTGGTCAAACCGCTGACCTCATCATCGCGGTTGCCACGCAGGATGGTGCCCGCCGCCACGAAGCCAACGCACGCCACCACCGCCTCGATCAGGCGTACCGGATCCACCTGCAGCAGGTCACGGTAGCGCTCCTGCTGGAAATGCTCGGCGATGCTGTCGCCCAGGCCGACGATCAGCGCGGCCGCGCCGGCAATCAGCATGTGCGTGCGCAGCCCGGCCGCATGCTTGCCCAACTCCCGCTCCAGGCCGAGCACGCCACCAAACAACATTGCTGCGGCGATGCGCAGCAGAATCGACAGATCCTGTTCCAGTCCCATCCAGCTCTCCTCGGCAATGCCTCAAGCCTTGCGTGAGCGTCGTGGGAGTGCCGTGAAATCCGGCGTGAGCATGGCGTGCAGGAGCGGGCGGGCCCGCCCCTGCCCCACGGTGTTTACTGGGCCAGGTAACCGCCATCAATGGCGTAATACGTACCGGTGGCGAACGACGCGTCGGCACTGGCCAACCAGGCCACCAGCGCTGCCACTTCTTCCGCCTTTCCCAGCCGGTTCAGCGCGTGCTTGGCTTCCAGCGCCTTGCGTACGGTCGGATCCATCTTGTCGAGAAGCGGCGTGGCAATGAAGCCGGGGCCCACCGCGTTGACCCGGATGTTGTCGCCCGCGTGTTCCCAGGCTGCGGTCTGGGTCAGTCCCACCACGCCGTGCTTGGCGGCCACGTAGGCGGCCGAATTGGCGAACCCGACCTGGCCCAGGATCGAGGCCATGTTGATGATGCTGCCGCCCTTGCCGTCCTTGCGCAGCGCCTGGATCTGCGCGCGCTGGCACAGGAATACGCTGTTGAGGTTCACGTCGATGACGCGCTTCCAGCCGTCCACCGGGTACTCGCCGCTGGTCGCCGACGGGCCACCGATGCCTGCATTGTTGACAGCAATATCCAGCCCGCCCAGTTCCTGCACCGTGCGCTGTACGGCCGCTTCCACCGCCGCTTCGTCGGTGACGTCCAGGGCGATGCCGATCGCATTGACGCCACGACCACGGATGGCCTCGGCGGTCTTCTGCACCGCGTCGTCCTTGAGGTCCCACACCGCGACCGCCGCGCCGGAATCGGCCAGCAGCTCGGCCACGGCCAGGCCGATACCGGAAACGCCACCGGTGACGATGGCAACCTTGCCCTTGAGTTGGTAATCGATCATTGCACTGCCTCTGCTTGGGTACCTCACTACCCTACGCCCCGGATGCGTTACACAACGTGCACGCAGCGCCCCGCAACAATGCTTCCCATCGCTGCAACGCACCCGGGCCTATGCTGGGTGTCGTATCCCTGCACGACTTCCCTTCCCCAAGGCATCGCACATGACACAGTCCCCTGACGGTACGTTGTTCACCCCCACCCGGCTCGGCGCGATCGAGGTCGGCAACCGCATCGCGATGGCACCGTTGACGCGCAACCGCGCCATCGAAGGCCGCGTGCCCAACCCGCTGGCCATCCAGTACTACGAGCAGCGCGCCAGCGCCGGCCTGATCATCGCCGAAGCCACCCAGATCAGCCCGCTCGGCCAGGGCTACCTGGACACGCCCGGCATCTACAGCCAGGCCCAGATCGATGCGTGGCGCAAGGTGACCGATGCGGTGCATGCGCGCGGCGGCCGCATCGTGCTGCAGCTCTGGCACGTGGGCCGCATCTCGCACACCAGCCTGCTTCCGGACGGCGAAGTGCCGGTGGCGCCCAGCGCGCTGCGCGCCAATGGCAAGACCTTCACGGAAAAGGGCTTCGAGGATGTCTCCGAGCCGCGCGCGCTGCGCCTGGACGAGATTCCCGCGCTGATCCAGGACTTCCGCCAGGCCGCACGCAATGCGATCACCGCCGGTTTCGACGGCGTGGAAGTACATGCCGCCAACGGCTACCTGATCGATCAATTCCTGCGTGATGGCAGCAACCTGCGCACCGACGAATACGGCGGCAGCATCGAAAACCGAACCCGCCTGCTCGACGAAGTGGTGCGCGCGATCGCTTCGGAAATCGGCGCAGAGCGTACCGGCGTGCGCCTGTCGCCGGTGACCCCGGCCAACGATGCGCGGGATTCGCAGCCGCAGCCGTTGTTCGAACGTGCGGTCGAGCGCCTGGATGCCATTGGCGGCCTGGCCTTCGTGCATGTGATCGAAGGCGCCACCGGTGGCCCGCGCGACAACATCGCGTTCGATTACGCGGCGCTGCGCGCGAAGTTCAAGGGCCCGTGGATCGCCAACAACGGCTACGACAAGGACAGTGCCGAGCAGGCCATCGCGTCCGGCTATGCGGACATGATCGCATTCGGGCGCGCCTTCATCGCCAATCCGGACCTGGTCGAACGCCTGCGCCTGGGCGTGGCATTGTCCGACCTCGATCCGGACACGCTGTATGGCGGCGGCGCCAAGGGCTATACCGATTACCCGAGCGTGTCCGGGTAATCGCCCTCGGCATCAGTACACCGGCAACGCAATGAACGACGCGTTGCCCGGTGCATGCCACACCTGCTGGGTCGCCTTCTGGTAATCACCGGGCTTGGCCAGGTAGATGTTGGGCACGAAGGTCTGCGGATTGCGGTCGTACAGCGGGAACAGGCTGGACTGCACCTGCACCATCACCCGGTGGCCGGGCTGGAACACGTGGTTGGCGGTGGGCAGGCCGAATTTGTAATCGAGCACCTGGTTGGAGGCGATCGCCTTGGGTTCGCTGAAGCTTTCGCGGTAGCGGCCCCGGAAGATCGCCATCGACACGCCCAGCTCATAGCCGCCCATCTCCGGCGTCGACGGCACCTGGTCCGGATACACGTCGATCAGCTTCACCACCCAGTCACTGTCGCTGCCGCTGGTGGCCGCCTGCAGGTTCACCTGCGGCGCGCCGCCGATCCGCAGCGGTTCGGTGAGCGGCTCGCTGACGAAGGTCAGCACGTCGGTGCGGCCATCGACGAAGCGCTGGTCCTTGACCAGCCAGCTGGTCCACATATCGCGGTCGGCGAAGCGCACCGGACGCGGCGCGAACGGGACCGGCTTGGCCGGGTCGGACACGTAGGCTTCGTACGTGGCCTCCCCCGCCTGCGGCGCTTCGAACGAGAGCTTGCCGCCGGCGCGCAGGTACAGCGGTCTGGTCTGGGCAGCGGTACGCGGCCACTGCTGCAGCTTGTCCCAGTGGTTTTCGCCGGTGTTGTAGATCAGCACCGGGGGCGTATCGGCCTTGGCCGCGCCATCGACCAGGTACTGGTCGAAGAACGGCTTGAGCACGTCACGGCGGAACTGCAATGCGGTATCGCCGTTGAACTTCAGCGCGCCCAGGCTGCTGCCGTCATAGTTGACCTGGCTGTGCCGCCACGGGCCCATGACCAGATAGTTGTGCGTATTGCCGGTGTCACGCGGCTCCATCGCGGCATAGCTGTGCACCGCGCCCCACATGTCTTCCTGGTCCCACAGGCCCTGCAGCCACATGGTGGGGACTTTCAATTCGGTTTTGGCCATGCGCGCATCCAGCGCCTGTTCCTGCCAGAAGGCGTCGTAGGCCGGGTGTTCCACCAGCTTGTGCCACCACGCCAGCTGTTCCAGGCCATTGGCCTTGGCATAGTCACCGGCCGAGCCGGCACGCAGGAAGGTGGTGTAATCGTCGTAGCCGGTGCTGGGAATGGACGGGCCTTTGCCGCGCTTGGCCAGCTGGCCGGTGAAGTAGCCGAAGTTGACCTGGCGGAAGGCGCCGTAGTTGAGCCAGTCATCGCCCATCCAGCCATCGATCATCGGGCTCTGCGGCGCGGCGACCTTCAGCGCGGGGTGCGGGTTGGTCAGCGCCATCACCACGGTGAAGCCTTCATACGAAGAGCCCAGCATGCCGACCTTGCCGTTGCTTTCGGGCACGTGCTTGACCAGCCAGTCGATGGTGTCCCAGGCGTCGGTGGCATGGTCGACCTTGGTGGCATTGAGCGGGCCACGCAGCGGCCGGGTCATCACGTAATCGCCTTCAGAGCCATACTTGCCTCGGATATCCTGGAACACGCGGATATAGCCGGCATCGACGAACACTTCGTCGCCCTGCGGGAGGATGTCGCGCATATGCGGCGAATCGATGCGCTTGGCGCGGTTGGCGGCGTCGTAGGGCGTACGGGTCAACAGCATCGGTGCATTGCGCGCGCCCTTGGGCACGACGATCACGGTATACAGCTTGGTCCCGTCGCGCATCGGAATCATCACTTCGCGCTTGTCGTAGTCATAACCGGCGGTAGGGGTGACGAATCCCTTGGCCGGAATATCCGGCGTCATCGGCGCGGTCTGCGCCGACACGCTGGCGGCAATCATCAGGCTCAACAGCACGACAGGCACGACACGAACACGCATGGCTCTCTCCGGGAAGGTGATGGCGACCTACCTCCGCAGCCTAGCGCCGTTCTTCCCCAGCCGATATGTGCCGATGGTTGGCCGCGAACGGCCTTTTACAGCAAAGCCTTGAGAGCCAGAGCCTTGAAAAGCCAGAGCCTCAAAAGCCAAAGCCTTGGTCTGCGGGCGTCCCTGGCTTGGGCCGGCGGGCATGGGGGTACGGGGGGCGCCGTAAACCTGTGGTGGTCAAGTTTTTCTGGACACTCTCAAGGGGCGTTCAGGCCACCTGCGCTTCGTGGAGCGCAGGCGGTACCAGGCCGTTGGCGTTAT
>NZ_JAXCWT010000007.1:0-133621 GCF_034044835.1 Stenotrophomonas sp. CFBP8994
GCTTCCGCTGCCATTGATCTATCCAGCGCCTCAGCGCGGTTGGGCCGACCTCCATCAGCTGGCAGACCTCTCTTACCGTCTGCCCCTCCACCACGACCAAGCGCACGGCCTCGTCTCTCATACCTTGAGTTATCTGTCTTGCCACGGGTCACCTCGATGCTTGGATTGATCCTATCGAGTGTCCAGCCGGATTAGACCACCTCAACCCATCCATGGGGGCTTGTAGAAAACATCCATGTTTTCTACACCCCCGGAAACCCGCCCCGACCCGCCTTTGACGGTATGTCGTTGCCATGGGAAACGCGGGGGACGGCCGTTGGCCGTCAATCATTCCGATCCAATTCATGCGCCACCGGACGTAGCTACGTTCACGGCGGTTGTTTGGGAACCAACCCTACCGGCGATGCCGGAGCATGCCGAACAACGGTAATTCCGCTCCTTCCTTGGCCACCGACCAACTGTCGGGGGCCGGCGGGGGTGGGTTTGCGGGACCGTAGAAAACATGGATGTTTTCTACGAGCCCCCATGGATGGGTTCACGGCGTGTCCCGCAAACCCGCACCCGACGGCCCAAGCCAGGTTCGCTCGCAGAGCAAGGCTGTTGGCCCAGATGCGTGAAGCAGCCGGGCAGAGCCCGGCTCTACGGTAGTGGCTTGCGGGTTCTCCACAGGGGTCGTGGAGAGCGGTGGGAGTTAGCTGTGGACAACCCTGCATGAGCACCGCGCTGCAACGGTCTTGAGTGCGTGGTGATTATTTGTCCAGGCGAACGACGGGTTTTCCACACGCATCGTGGAAAGCCATGGGAGTTTGCTGTGGACAAGTGCGCTGAAGCCTGTCGCGCAGCGCTTTCGGGGCGTGGCTAATTATTGTCCACGCCCAAACGCAAACGCCCCGCTCAAGGCGGGGCGTTGCGGACATCAGCGTCGTGTTGAATCAGACGTTGAAGCGGAAGTGCAGGATGTCGCCTTCCTGGACGCGGTATTCCTTGCCTTCCAGGCGCAGGCGACCGGCTTCCTTGGCGCCGGCTTCGCCCTTGTACTTGATGAAGTCGTCATACGCGATCGTTTCGGCGCGGATGAAGCCCTTCTCGAAGTCGGTGTGGATCACGGCGGCCGCCTGCGGGGCGGTGGCGCCCTTGCGCACGGTCCAGGCGCGGACCTCCTTCACGCCGGCGGTGAAGTAGGTCTGCAGGCCGAGCAGCTTGTACGCCGCGTTGATCACGCGGTTGAGGCCCGGCTCGCTCAGGCCGAGGTCGGCCAGGAACGTGTCGCGGTCTTCGTCGTCCAGCTGCGAGAGCTCTTCTTCGATGGCCGCCGAGACCGGCACCACCATCGCGCCCTCGGCCGCAGCGTGGGCGCGCACGGCTTCCAGGTGCGGATTGTTCTCGAAGCCGTCTTCCAGCACGTTGCAGATGTACATCACCGGCTTCAGCGTCAGCAGGAACAGGTCGCGCACCAGCGCCTTCTCTTCCTCGTCCAGGCCCACCGAACGACCCGCCTTGCCGTCGGCCAGCGCAGCCTGGAGCTTGGCCAGCACCGGCTTGCGTGCCGCGGCATCCTTGTCGCCACCCTTGGCCGCGCGCTCGGCGCGGTTCAGCGCCTTTTCCACGCTGTCCAGGTCAGCCAGGGCCAGCTCGATGTCGATCGTCTCGATGTCCGAGATCGGATCCACCTTGCCTGCCACGTGGATGATGTCGCCGTGCTCGAAGCAGCGCACCACGTGGGTGATCGCATCCACTTCGCGGATGTGGGCCAGGAACTTGTTGCCCAGGCCTTCACCGCTGGCGGCACCGGCGACCAGGCCGGCGATGTCGACGAACTCCACGGCGGTCGGGATGACCTTCTGCGGGTTGATGATCGCCGCCAGTTCGTTCAGGCGCGGATCCGGCACGGGCACGATGCCGACGTTCGGCTCGATGGTGCAGAACGGGAAGTTGGCCGCGGCGATGCCCGCCTTGGTCAGCGCGTTGAACAGAGTCGATTTGCCGACGTTGGGCAGGCCGACGATGCCGCATTTGATACCCATCTTTGACAACCTCTGGGGTGGTAGGCACCGACCGTCGGTCGGTACGCCGTGGTTATTTCGGGGTGTGCAGGCGCTTCATCGCCTCACTGTAATCGCCACGCACGGCCAGCGGCAGTACGTCGATGGCGTCGTCGATGGCATGCCCGATCAGCACGTCATCGTCCTTGCTGGCACGGCCGAGCACCCATGGCACCACGCGGTCCTTGTGACCGGGATGACCGATGCCGATGCGCAGGCGGTGGAACCTGCCATGGCCGAGCAGGCGGATGGTGTCACGCAGGCCGTTCTGGCCACCGTGGCCGCCATCGAACTTGAGCCGGGCCACGCCGGGCGGCAGGTCCAGTTCGTCGTGCGCCAGCAGGGTTTCCTCGGGCTCGATCTTCCAGAAGCGCTGGGCGGCGGTGACCGACTTGCCACTGAGATTCATGAAAGTGGCGGGCTTGAGCAGCCACACCGGTTGGCCGGCGATATCGACCTTGGCGGTCTCGCCGAACAGCTTGCTGTCCACGCTCCAGCGCGCGCCGGCCTGTGCGACCAGGGCGTCAATGAAACGAAACCCGGCATTGTGCCGGGTCTGGGCGTGCTCGGGTCCGGGGTTACCCAGGCCAACGATCAATCGCAATCCTGTCATCGCTCTTCTTCATCGCTACCGGCGTCGTGCCGGTACATGCAGAAACGGCGCCTGCCCCGGGGGGACAGGCGCCGCAATCACTTACTCTGCAGCAGCCACTTCTTCGTCAGCGGCTTCGCCCTTGCCGTGCTTGGCAGTGACGATGGCGTCGTCGTGGTCCTTGCCCTGGGCCAGGGCAACGATCTCAACGCCCTTCGGCAGCTTGATGTTGGACAGGTACACCACATCGCCAGCCTTCAGCTCGCCCAGGTCGACGTCGATCGACTCCGGCAGGTCCTTCGGCAGGCAGCTGATGGTGACTTCCTTCAGTTCGTGGGTGACCACGACGTCGGCAGCCTTGCCGGCCGGCGAGGTGTCTTCGTTGAGGAAGTGCAGCGGCACCGAAGCGGTCAGGGCCTGGTTCTCATCCACGCGCAGGAAATCCAGGTGCATGATCAGCTGCTTGTGCGGGTGGCGCTGCATGTCACGCAGCAGGACCTTGGTGATCTGGCCGTCCAGGTTCAGGCTCAGGATCGACGAGTAGAACCACTCGTTCTGCTGGGCCAGCCAGGTGGCGTTGTGGTCCAGGCTGATGGCGACCGGTTCGGCGTTGCCACCGTACACGATGGCCGGGATCACACCGGCGTGACGCAGGCGGCGGCTCGCACCCTTACGCTGCAGTTCACGCTTGGTGACCTTGATTTCATGGGTCTTCGACATTTTGCTTCTACCAGTTGTTGCCTTGCCGGAATGGCTTGGCGATGAAGGGCACGTCCGCGACCAGACGTCCCCGGGGCCCTGGCTGCCGTTGCCGGCGGCCAGGAAAAAAACGAATCAATCCACGTACAGCGAGCTGACCGACTCGCCGAAGGCGATGCGGCGCATCGTTTCGGCCAGCATTTCCGCCACGCTGAGCTGGCGGATCTTGCTGCACACGCGCGCTTCTTCACGCAGCGGGATGGTATCGGTCACCACCAGCTCGTCAAGCTGGGAGTTGTTGATGTTGTCCACCGCCGGGCCGGAGAGCACGGCGTGGGTGCAGTACGCGGCCACCTTGAGGGCGCCACGCGCCTTCAGCGCCGCGGCGGCCGCACACAGGGTGCCGGCGGTATCGACGATGTCATCGACCATCACGCAGGTCTTGCCTTCGACGTCACCGATGATGTTCATCACGGTGGAGACGTTGGCGCGCGGACGGCGCTTGTCGATGATCGCCAGGTCGGCATCGTCCAGGCGCTTGGCGACGGCACGCGCACGCACCACGCCACCCACGTCCGGGGACACCACGATCAGGTTTTCAGTGCCGTAGGCGCGCCAGATATCGGCGAGCAGCAGCGGCGAGGCATACACGTTGTCCACCGGCATGTCGAAGAACCCCTGGATCTGGTCGGCATGCAGGTCCACCGTCAGGACGCGGTCGGCGCCAACGGCGCTGAACATCTTGGCGGCGACCTTGGCGGTGATCGGCACGCGCGAGGAGCGCATGCGGCGATCCTGGCGCGAGTAGCCGAAGTACGGCACCACGGCGGTGACACTGTTGACCGAAGCGCGCTTGAGCGCATCGATCAGGACCAGCAGTTCCATCAGGTTCTCGGCGCTGGGCGCACAGGTCGGCTGGATCACGAAGACGTCCTGCTTGCGGACGTTCTCTTCGATTTCGACCTGCACTTCGCCATCGGAGAAGCGCGACACCAGCGCCTTGCCCGGTCGCACCCCCAGTTCCTTGCAGATGCTCTGCGCAAGGCGCTTGTTGGCGTTGCCGGAAAATACCAGCAGGTTCGGGTGATCTTGCATCATGACGGTCTCGGGCGGGAGCGATTGGCGGAGAACTCGGCCGCCGGCGCCCGAGGACGTCTGCGGTGACAACACCGCGGCCGTTCAACCGTGTCCGCGCAGCATGCGCATGGAACGCGGTTGGCGTCCGCAAGTGGCAGGGGCGGGAGGATTCGAACCTCCGAATGCCAGGATCAAAACCTGGTGCCTTGGGCCTCTTGGCGACGCCCCTGCATCAAAATCAATAACGCTCGAGTACATCAAGCAGTGGCGAGCGCTCCACGCCCGCAGCCACCCATGCCCGCAGTTCCTTCGGCAAACGCGCCAGGCCCTGCTCTGCAGCAGCGCGCGTGGCGAACTCGACGAAACAACCGCTTCCCGACCCGGTGAGTCGTGCCCGGCCAATCCTGTCCAACGCGATAAGCACTGCCTCGACGGCAGGTTCGCGACGGCGCAGTACCGGCTCGAACGCATTCCCGAGCAAAGACCCGGAAGCGAAGTCCGCTATTTTCGCTACTGGGGCGTCGCGCGTCAAATCGGGACTGGCGAAAAGTGCAGCCGTGGGCACGTGAACGCCGGGGTCGGCGATCACATACCAGGCCGGCGGCAGCGCCAGCGGGGTCAGTTGTTCCCCCACGCCTTCGGCCCAGGCATTGCGGCCGCGCACGAAGACCGGCACGTCCGCGCCCAGCTGCAGGCCCAGGCCGGCCAGCGCGTCTTCGTCCAGACCCGTTTTCCATAGCGCGTTCAACGCCACCAGGACGGTCGCCGCATCGGAAGAACCCCCGCCAAAACCGCCACCCGCCGGAATGTGCTTTTCGACGGCGATATCGACACCTTTCGCGACGCTCGCATGATTTTTCAGGAGGAACGCAGCACGCACGGCGAGATCATCGGCCTCGGCCACGCCGGGCGCGGACGGCCCCACACGACGCACCTGGCCGTCTTCACGCACCTGCAACTGGACCCGGTCGCCCCAGTCCAGCAGCCGGAACACGCTCTGCAGTTCGTGGTAGCCGTCGGCGCGGCGGCCGGTGATGTGCAGGAACAGGTTGAGCTTGGCCGGGGCCGGAAACCACGGCCCACCGGCGTTCAGGTCCAGCGCGCTCATGGGCTGCCGAGCACCCAGCCGTCGACCAGCAGGCGCACCTTGGCGTCGCCATTGACCGCCTCGATCCGCCGCGGCAGCACCGGGCGGTCGCCTTCGGCCGGATACCAGTCCAGGAACTGGATCTCCCAGTCCATCTGGCGGACGCGGCGCGGCCGGCCGTCGGCGTCCCGATCGATCTGCCCGGCGCCGGCCCCTTCGGCGACCAGGCCGCGCACCCAGTCCGGCAACTGGTTGACCGGGATATCCCAGCCGGTGGCCTCCAGCAGCACCTGCTGCGCATCCTCGCCCTGGCGGGGACCACCGTCCACGCCGTCCAGGCGCCCGCTGCGGCTTTCGCTGTCGCCGCTCAGGGTCCAGCTCTGCCGGGTGACCGGCGCGCTCAGCGACACCACGTACTGCCGCGCCTGCTGCTGCCAATCGATGCGACCACTGCCGCCGTTGCGCCCCTTGCTGACCGCGACCCGGCCCTGGAACGACCACGCCGGCTGTGCGCGCAGTGCGTCCACGCGCGCGGCCTCGGCCTGCTGCGCTTCGGTGCTCACGGTGGTCACCACATCGGGGGCGGCCGGGGCCTTGCGCGTGTCCAATGACACGCAGGCCGACAACGACACGGCCAGGACCGCCGCCAGGGCGGCCTTCACGGGAATCAGGTTCATACGCCGTATTTCTCGATCACGCGCTGCAGCGCACGGTTTTCCGGGTCGAGCTTGCGTGCTTCATCGAAGAAACGGCGGGCCTCGTCCTTGCGGCCGAGCACCCACAGCACCTCACCCACATGCGCGGCGATTTCCGGGTCCTTGGCCAGCGTCCAGGCGCGGCGCAGCTGGACCAGCGCTTCTTCGTTGCGGCCCAGGCGATAGAGCACCCAGCCGTAGCTGTCGACGATGGCGGCGTTGTCCGGCTCGGCCACGCGGGCACGGTCGATCAGCTCCAATGCTTCCTGGTAACGCGTGGTGCGGTCGGCAAGGGTGTAGCCCAGCGCATTGAGCGCGGCCACGTTCTCCGGCTCGGTCACCAGGATCTTGCGCAGGTCCGCTTCGGCGCGCGGCACGTCATCGCGGCGCTCCCAGGCCAGCGCGCGGGCATACAGCAGCGCGTTCTCGTCCGGGTAGGCGGCCAGGGCCCGGGCCAGCGCGTCCAGCTCACCCGGCAGGTCATCGCCCCGCTGGCGCAGCTCGGCTTCGAGCAGGTAGGCATCGCGCCGCGCTTCATCGTCGATCATGGCGTCGGACTGGATCGCGTGCACCCCGGCGAAGGCCTTGTCGGTCTGGCCCAGTTCGTACTGTGCGCTGGCCGCACGCAGGCGCGCTTCGGCGCGTTCTTCGCCGCCCGGCACGCTGAGGTACCAGTCCACCGCTTCGGCATGGCGTTTGAGGTATTCGGCGATCTTGCCCAGCAGCAGGCGCTGCGCCGGATCCGGCTTGGTCGCCTGCTTCGAGAGATCGGTATACAGCGCCAGCAGCGCCACATCGTCCTTCTGCTTGGCCAGCAGCGAGGCGCGCATGCCCCAGGTCTGCACGTTCTGCGGACCGACCGCGAGCACGCGCTCGGCCGATGTCGCATCGCCCATGGCGTCGTAGGCGATGGCCACGGCATTGCGCAGCTCCGGGTCTTCGGCGGTGCGCGGCTCCACCGAACGCAGCGCCGCCAGAGCGTCGTCGGTCTTCCCGGCCTGGAACATCAGGCTGGCATTGAGCAGCGCCACGCGCGGCTCACCGGGGAAGCGGCGCACCACTTCATCGACCATGCGCCGGGCCAGCTCGGGCCGGTCCATGCGCATGGCCAGCCGGCCGAATTCCTGCCAGGGCTCGAGCTGGTTGGGGATGGCGTTGTCGTCGACCAGCCGGCCCAGCACATCGGCGGCGGCGGCCGGGTCGCGGCCCCCACCGACCAGCGCGGCCAGCGCGAACTTCCAGCCGCGCGGGTCCGGGTCACACAGCAGGCTGGCCAGCTCGGTCCGCGCGCCCTTCACATCGCCCTTGCGCAGGTCCAGCGCGGCCGCAGCGCTGCGCATGGACAACGAACGGGGCGCACGCTTCTCCCACAGGGACAACGCGCGGCTGGCGCGCTTGTCATCGTCGGCGAGCATGGCGATCCGGGTGGCGCGCTCGGCCAGGCCGGCGTCGTCACGGCCCGCCTCGGCGGCCTCCAGGTACCAGCGCGCGGCCTCGGGCAGCTTGCCGGCCTGCAGCGCGAACTCACCGGCCATGACCGGGGTCAGAGACGCCGGTTCGGCCGTTCCGGCCTTGCCGGCCGGTGCAGCCGGGGCCGCCGCCAGGGCGGTGGCGGTGAACAGGGACAGCAGCAGAACGCTGGAGATGCGAATCAATGCGGGCATCGGGGGCTTCTGGCCTTAAAATGACGACTTGAATGGCCAGCAGCTTATCGCAAGCAACTGAACAATGACCCTGTGGGTGCTCGGACTGAATCACCAGACCGCGCCAGTGGAACTGCGCGAACGCGCGTCCTTTGGCGGCGACGCCCTGCCCCAGGCATTGGCGTCGCTGCGCGATACCCCGCAGGTGGCCGAGGCGGTGCTGCTGTCCACCTGCAACCGCACGGAGCTGTATGCCGTGGCCGAATCGGGCGAGGCGCTGGCGCAGTGGCTGGAGTCGCACGCCGGGCAGCTGCACGGTTACCTGTACCAGCATGCCGATGCCGATGCGGTGCGCCACCTGTTCCGGGTCGCCACCGGGCTGGACTCGATGGTGCTGGGTGAGCCCCAGATCCTGGGCCAGGTGAAGGACGCCTGGGCGACCGCGCGCGACCATGGCCTGCTCGGCCAGCGCCTGGATCGCTTGTTCCAGCAGACCTTCTCGGTGGCCAAGCGCGCGCGCACCGATACCCGCGTAGGCGCCAACCCGATCTCGGTGGCCTCCACCGCAGTGCGCCTGGCGCAGAACTCCTTCGCGCGGCTGGAAGACTCCACCGTACTGCTGGTCGGCGCCGGCGAAACCATCGAACTGGCCGCCCGCCACCTCAGCGAAGGCCGAGTCCGCCGGCTGCTGATCGCCAACCGCACCCTGGCGCACGCACAGGAGCTGGCCACCCGCCACGGCGGCGTGGCGCTGCCGCTGACCGAGCTGGAACGCCACCTGGGCGAAGCCGACGTGGTGTTTTCGGCCACCGCCGCGCGCGAGCCGGTGATCACCAAGGCGCAGATCGCCGCCGCGCTGCGCTCCCGAAAGCACAAGCCGATGCTGCTGTTCGACCTGGCGGTACCGCGCGATATCGAAACCGGGGTGGGCGAGCTGCAGGACGCCTTCCTGTACACGGTCGACGACCTGGAGCGCGCGGTGGAGGACAACCGCCGCAGCCGGCGCGAGGCGGCCGCTGAAGCCGAAGCCATCATCGAGCTGCAGGTATCGCGGTTCGTCGAGACCCTGCAGGCCAACGCGCACCAGGCGCCGCTGCGCCAGCTGCGCGCGTACGGCGAAGCCACCCGGGTGGAAATGCTGGACAAGGCGCGCCAGCAGCTGGCCCACGGCAAATCGCCGGAGGAGGTGCTGGAGCTGCTCGCGCATGGGCTGACCAACCGCCTGCTGCACCCGCCGACCGCCGCGCTGCGTGCGGCCGCGCTCAGCGGCGATACTGAATTGACCCGCGCCGCCGAGCGCCTGTTCCCGGCCAAGCCGGGCTACCAACACCCTGCCGTGAGCAACGATGACGCCGACCCTGCGCCGTAAGCTGGAAGCGCTGGCCGAACGCCGCGAAGAACTTGAACGCCTGCTGGCCGACCCGGATGTGGTCGGCGACAACGAGCGCTTCCGCAATTTTTCACGTGAATTCGCCCAGCTGCAGCCGATCGCCACCGCGCTGGACGACGAAGCCCGGGCGTTGGCCGACCTGGCCGCCGCCGAAGCGATGCGTGCCGACCCGGACCTGCGCGAGCTGGCCGAGGAGGAAATCACCGCCGCGCAGGATCGCCTGCAGCAGCTGGACCATGACCTGGCGCTGCTGCTGGTGCCGCGCGATCCGCGCGACGATGGCAACCTGTTCCTGGAAGTGCGCGCCGGCACCGGCGGCGACGAGGCGGCGATTTTCGCCGGCGACCTGTTCCGCATGTACGCGCGCTATGCCGAGCGCCAGGGCTGGAAGGTGGAGATCGAATCGGACAGCCCCGGCGAGCATGGCGGCTACAAGGAGATCGTGGCGCGCGTGGTCGGCCGCGGCGCCTATTCCAAGCTCAAGTTCGAATCCGGCACGCACCGCGTGCAGCGCGTGCCGGCCACCGAGTCGCAGGGCCGCATCCATACCTCGGCGGCCACGGTGGCGATCATTCCCGAAGCCGACGAGGTCGATGAGATCGTCATCAACCCGGCCGACCTGCGGGTGGATACGTTCCGCTCGTCCGGCGCCGGTGGCCAGCACGTCAACAAGACCGAATCGGCCATCCGCATCACCCACGTGCCCAGCGGCGTGGTGGTGGAATGCCAGACCGAGCGCAGCCAGCACGCCAACCGCGACAAGGCGATGAAGCGCCTGAAGGCGCAGCTGCTCGATGCCGAGCGCAGCAAGCAGGCGGCCGCCACCGCCGAAAGCCGCCGGCTGCAGGTCGGCAGCGGCGACCGCAGCCAGCGCATCCGCACCTACAGCTTCCCGCAGGGCCGGATCACCGACCACCGCGTGGAAGGGCTGACCCTGTACGACCTGCCCAACATCATCGCCGGTGAGCTGGACACGCTGGTGGAGCGGCTGATCCACGAACACCAGGCCGATGAACTGGCCCAGCTGTCCGCCGGCGCGTGAGCATGGACCCGCAGCGCGAGCAGCTGCGCAGCGCGGTACAGCGCCAGCCGCAGGACTTCATCGCCTGGGTGATGCTGGCCGACGCCGAGCTCGAGGCCGGTGACACCGCTGCCGGCGATCACGCCGCTGCACGCGCGTTGCAACTGCGCCCCGGCCACCCCGAAGCGCTGGCCCGACTGGGCCGCACGCGCTGGATGCAGGGCCGCCATGGCGAAGCAGCCACGCTGCTGCGCCAGGCCGCCAACCTGGTCCCCGAGCACCCCGGCATCGCACTGTGGCTGGGCCACGCGCTGGAAGACGCCGGCCAGCCCGAAGCCGCTGCCGATGCCTACCGCCAGGCGCATCGGCTGCTGCCCGGCGAGCCTTACATCACCGCCCAGCTGCTCAACTGGCAACGCCGGCTGTGCGACTGGCGCGAACTCGAACCGCTGTCCCAGCAGGTGCGCCAGGCCGTGGCGCAAGGCGCGGCGGTGGTGGAGCCGTTCGCCTTCCTCAGCGAAGACGCCAGCGCCGCCGAGCAGCGGGCGTGTGCGCGGCAGCGCGCTGCGGGCATTGCCGAGGGAGTGCGTGCGCTGCCGCCTGCGCAGGTCCGCCGCGAGGGCCAGCTGCGCGTGGGTTTCCTTTCCAATGGCTTCGGCGCGCACCCCACCGGGCTGCTTACCGTGGCGCTGTTCGAGCAGCTGCGTGCGCTCGGCGCGCTGGAGCTGCATCTGTTTGCCCTCAACGCCGATGATGGCAGCGCGATC
Source organism: Stenotrophomonas sp. CFBP8994 (assembly GCF_034044835.1). Lineage (NCBI taxonomy): Bacteria > Pseudomonadati > Pseudomonadota > Gammaproteobacteria > Lysobacterales > Lysobacteraceae > Stenotrophomonas > Stenotrophomonas sp. CFBP8994. The sequence continues at coordinate 11,014 of NZ_JAXCWT010000007.1, forward strand.
CGCGCGCGCCTGCAGGCCGCTGCCACTGCACTGCATGACGTGTCGAGCCTGCCGCACGCGGCGATCGCCGCGCGGATCCGCGCGACCGGCATCGATGTGCTGTTCGATCTGCGTGGCTGGGGCGGCGGTGGCGCGCCGGCGGTACTGGCGATGCGCCCGGCCCCGGTGCAGGTGAACTGGCTGGCGTATCCGGGCACGTCGGGCGCGGCATGGATCGACTACGTGCTGGCCGATGACTACGTGCTGCCTGCCGCGCTGACGCCGGCCTTCAGCGAACAGGTCCGGCGCCTGCCCCGCGCGTTCCAGCCCTCGGACAACACCCGCGTGCTCGAGCCCGCGCCAGGCCGCGAGGCCTGTGGCCTGCCAGCGCAGGGCGTGGTGTTCTGCTGCTTCAACAACAGTTACAAGCTCAACCCGCGCAGCATGCGCCGCGCGTTCGCGGTGCTGCAGGGCGTACCGGGCAGCGTGTTGTGGCTGCTGTCCGGGCCGGGCAATGCCGATGCGCGGCTGCGCGCGGCGGCGCGCGAGGCGGGGCTGGATCCGGCGCGGCTGGTGTTCATGCCCAAGCTGCCGCACCCGACCTACCTGGCGCGCTACCAGCAGGCGGACCTGTTCCTGGACACGCACCCGTACAACGCGCACACCACCGCATCCGATGCACTGTGGGCCGGCTGCCCGGTGCTGACCTGCCCGGGCGCGACGTTCGCTTCGCGCGTGGCCGGCTCGCTCAACCATCACCTGCAGCTGCCGGCGATGAACGCTGCCGACGACCGCGTCTTCGTGGAGACCGCCATCGCGCTGGGCAACGACCCGCAGGCACTGGCAGCGCTGCGCGCCACCCTGGCCCAGCGGCGTTCGGACACCGGCCTGTTCGACATGGCCGGGTTCGCCCGCGACTTCAGTGCCGAGGTGCAGGCGATGGGGCGTTTGCATGGCTGGCAGGATGCACACGCGGGCTGACTACCCATTGCGCTAGGCTCGGGCTTCTTCGTCAGCCGGAATCCCGCACCGATGGGCAAGCTCAAGCGCAAGGCGTACCAGGCACTGCTTGAACCGATGCAGCTCGAACTCACGGCGATGGCGCGTTGGGCCCAGCACACCGGGCAGCGCGTGCTGGTGCTGTTCGAGGGCCGCGATACCGCCGGCAAGGGCGGCGCCATCCAGGCCATCGCCGAGCACCTAAACCCCCGCCAGTGCAGGGTGGTGGCGCTGCCCAAGCCGACCGACCGCGAAAGTACCCAGTGGTACTTCCAGCGCTATGTGTCGCACCTGCCCGCTGCCGGCGAGATCGTGCTGATGGACCGCAGCTGGTACAACCGGGCCGGGGTCGAGCACGTGATGGGCTATTGCACCGAGGCCGAGTACCACGCGTTCCTGGCGCAGGCGCCGGTGTTCGAGAAGCTGCTGGTGGACGATGGCATCCTGCTGTTCAAGTACTGGCTCACGGTCGATCAGGTGCAGCAGGAGAAACGCTTTGCCGAGCGCCACCTCGACCCGCTCAAGGGCTGGAAGCTGTCACCGGTGGACCTCAAATCGCGCAGCAAGTACACCGCGTATACCGAAGCGCGCGAGGCGATGTTGCGCGCGACGCATCGGGAAGAGGCACCGTGGACGCTGGTGGACTTCAACGACCAGAAGCGCGGGCGGCTGGGATTGATCCGCAACCTGCTGGATCGCCTGCCCGATACCGGGGTGGACGATCCCATCCCGGACCTGCCGCCGCTCAAGGGAAAACTGCACAAGGAACAATACGGTGCATTGAAGCCGATCAACCTGTCACCTCATGACCCCCAGGTTGATTGATCCCGATCCTGATGGGCCCGTATGAATTCGTAGCGCCGGCCGTTGGCCGGACACCGCGCGCAGCGCGGCCCACGTATCCGCAGCCGGCAAAACGCGGCTCAGGTAATCCGTCCGACGCTTGGACGATCCGAAGCCGACTGTAGCGCCGGCCGTTGGCCGGCCGCTTTTCGTTCCGGCGCCATGAACGCCCGACAGACGGCTTCGGAACCTGTAAACCCCGGCGTGTTGGTCGCGAGCGTGGCGCAACCGTCTCCGGACACTTGGGCCGCGCTTCGCGCGGTGTCCGGCCAACGGCCGGCGCTACGAATTGTTACGTGGCGTCCGCGGATCGGGATCAATCAACCAAGGGCAGATCGTCAATGCACAATCGCTTCGATGTCCGCTGCGGTGACCGGGCCCAGGAATTCCTTGGCGACCTTGCCGTCCGGGGCGATCAGGTAGGTCAGCGGCAGGCCGCGCGGCACGGCGAAGTCTTCCGGCGGGTTGTAGGTATCCACCAGCACGATCGGGTAGGTCACCGGCAGCTTCTGCAGGAACGCCTTCATCTCCTCCGGCTCGATGTCTTCGTAGGCCAGGCCGACCACTTCGATCTCCTCGCGCATGGCATGCAGTGCCGACAGCTCCGGCATTTCCTTGCGGCACGGCGCGCACCAGGTCGCCCAGAAGTTCACCACCACCCATTTGCCGCGATGTGCGGCCAGGTCGTACGTGGTTCCGTCGAGGGCGGGCAGCACCAGGCGCGGCTGCGCCACGGTTTTGCGCTCCAGGTCAGGCGTGGCGGGGTCGGCGGCCGGGGCGGCCGGTTCTGCTGCGGGGGCCGGCGCCGGGGCGGCCGCTTCGGGCTGCGGTGCCGGCTTGTTGCAGCCGGCCAGGGCGAGCAGGCCGACGGCCAGCAGCAGGGGCTTGAAGGTCATGGGGTGTCTCCAGACGGGGAATAGATATCGCTGACGCGGCGCTTGAGCAGCTCGCGCAACGGCAGCCGCAGGGCATCCAGCGCCGCCACCGAGGCGGTACCGAGGCTGTCGTCGCGGTAAGGCAGGTAGGCTTCCTTGACCGGAATGCGCAGCTGCGTGGATTCGTAGAGGTCGGCCAGGGTGAGCTTGTCCAGGTCGCGCGACAGCAGCCATTGGCCCTGTTCGTCGCGGCGCACCACCCGGATCGCTTCCAGGTCGCAGAGCATGCTCTGCAGCAGCGAGTCGGTCAGCATCGGCTCCAGCCCCAGGATCTCGTCTTCGTCCAGCCCGCGTCCGTCCATGCGCGCCTGGTGGAAGCGGCCGATCAGGCGCAGCAGGCCATACAGTTCGTAGCCGGTGGGCAGGCGCAGGTCGGCCGGCTGGTAGCGGAACGCGGCGATCGACGAGGCCAGCGAGGCACCCAGCAGCACCGACACCCAGCACAGGTAGATCCACAGCAGCAGGATCGGCACGAAGGCCACCGTGCCGTAAAGCTTCTGGTAGGACTGGAAGCTGCCCAGGTAGGCGCCCATGCCCCACTTCACCAGCTCCAGCATCACGGCCGCGAGGATCGCGCCGGGAATGGCATGCCGCCACTTCACCGTGTGGTGCGGCACCACCCGGTAGACCAGCATGATGCAGACGAACTCGATCAGGATCGGCGCCAGGGTCAACGACGCATTGGCCAGCAGGCGGCCTTCACTGGTGCCGAACAGCGGCAGCGCGAACACGCGGGCCGATACGGCCAGCGACGCGGCCGCCAGCATCGCGCCCAGCGTCAGCACGGTCCAATAGACCAGGAAGCGGGTGAGCTTGGGCCGCGCCGAACTGACCCGCCAGATCTGGTTGAAGGTCTGCTCGACGCTGTTGAGGGTGATCAGCAGCGACACCACCAGCGCGATGAAGCCAGCGGCGGTGAGCTGCCCGGCACTGGCCGAGAACTGGCGCAGGTAGCCTTCGGCCGCCCGCGCGGCGTTGGGCACGAAGTTGGAGAACACGTAGTCGCTGAGCGTGTCGCTCCAGCGGTCGAACACCGGGAACGCCGAGAGCACGCCGAACACCACGATCGCCAGCGGCACCAGCGCGAACACGGTGGTGTAGGCCAGCGAGGCGGCGGCCTGGAACAGGCGGTCGTCGAGGAAGCGGCGCCACAGGAAGCGACCGAAGCTGGCGGTACGGGCGCGATCGCGCACGCGTTCCATCCACAGGTTGAGGGTGTCCAGGGGTTCCATCGTGGCAAGCGTACCTGAAGCCGGGTGGAGGCAATGCCATACTGCGGACAGACTGGACACAACGGAAGCGAGATGGCGGAGATCCTGGTGCTGTATTACAGCCGCGGCGGTTCGGTGGCGCGGCTTGCGCGCCAGATCGCGCGTGGCATCGGCGAAGTGCCCGGCATGAGCGCGCGCCTGCGCACGGTGCCGCCGGTGGCGGCGGTCACCCAGACCGCGCGGCCGCCGGTGCCCGATGACGGTGCGCCCTACGTGAGCGTGGAGGACCTGGCCGACTGCAGCGGCCTGCTGCTGGGCAGCCCGACGCGGTTCGGCAACATGGCCGCGCCGGTCAAGCATTTCCTCGACGGGCTGGGGGCCGAGTGGGTCAACGGCACGCTGGCCGGCAAGCCCGCCGGGGTGTTCACCTCCACCGCGTCGCTGCATGGCGGGCAGGAATCGACGCTGTTGTCGATGCAGGTGCCGCTGCTGCACCACGGCTGCCTGATCGTGGGCATTCCGTTCACCGAACCGGCGCTGAGCCACACCACCACCGGCGGCACCCCCTACGGTGCCAGCCATGTGGCCGGTGCCGACGACAACCCGGTGCCGAGCGAGGACGAAGCGATCCTGGCGCGCGCGCTCGGCCGGCGCGTGGCCGATATCGCGCGGCGGCTGGGATGAGCCCGCGCGCACAGAAGTGGACGTTGGCCACCGTGCTGCTGGCGTTGGCGGCGGTGTTTGCGGTGTGGTTCGCGCACGACCGGCACTGGCTGGCCAGCCAGCTGGTCTTCACCGCCCCGCCGCTGCTGCTGGCGCTCGGCGTGGTCACCGGGCGCGGCAAGGCGATGTTCTGGGCCGGGGTGCTGGCGCTGTTCTGGTTCAGCCACGGCGTGATGAGTGCCTGGAGCCACCCGGAAACCGCGCACTTTGCCTGGCTGGAACTGCTGCTGGCCCTGGCGGTGATCGGGATCTCCAGCGCGCCCGGCCTGCGCCGGCGTTTCTCGAAGCGTTGAGCGCCTCGCGCGCGGCTGCGGGCGGGCGCCGGCAGCCGTATCATGGGCACCCAGCGCGGGTGTTGCCGCGCGGTACCGCCCGCACTCCAGGAAGCCTGCAATGGAAGAACTACTGATCATCACCACCGGTGGCACGATCGACAAGATCTACTTCGACGACAAGTCGAACTACCAGATCGGCGATCCCCAGATCGGGATGATCCTGCGCGAGCTGGGGGTGACCTTCCGCTTCAACGTGATTCCGATCCTGCGCAAGGATTCGCTGCACATCACCGACGAAGACCGCGAGCTGATCCGCGCCACCATCGCCGCGCAGCCGACCCGCCACGTGCTGGTCACCCACGGCACCGATTCGATGGTGCAGACCGGCCGGGTGCTCAGGAGCATCCCCGACAAGACCATCGTCATGACCGGCGCGCTCAGCCCGGCGCGCTTCCGCGGCTCGGACGCCGAGTTCAACATCGGCTGTGCGATCGGCGCGGTGCAGTCGCTGCAGCCGGGCGTGTACATCGCCATGAACGGCCGCATCTGGAACCCCGAACACGTGCGAAAGAACGTCGCGGCGAACCGGTTCGAAGACGCGTGACGCGGTAACCGCGTCACGCGTGGGGCGTGCCGACCAACGGTCGGCACCTACCTGCGGCAGCACCCGACCGTTGGTCGGGTGACCGATCACATCAATACTGCGCGGTCAGGGTCACGCCGGAGAAGGTGCTGTAGGCCTTCACCCGGACGTGCCACGTCCCCGCGGCCGGGGCGGTGATCGTGCAGGTCTCGTTGTTGCCGCTCAGGTACGGGCGGCAGGTGTACACGGTGTCGGTGGGCGCGCTGCCCGAGCGCACGTACAGGTCCGCATCACCCGTGCCGCCGGCGATGGTCACCTTCAGCTGGGAGCGGCCCGACGGCACGGCCACGGTGTAGGCCAGCGATGCACCGCTGGAAGCACCCAGGCCGCTGACCGGCACGTTGTTCTGCAGCGTGCCGGTGCCCGGGTTCGGGTTGGTCCCGCCCAGCGCGGAGGTGACGGCCGCATCCGCATCGACGATGCCCGCCCCGCAGCCGCCGCTGCAGGCGCCCGGCAGGGCCCGTGCGGTGTTCTTGAGCAGCGTTTCAATGGCCGCCGGCGACAGCGCGGTGGGCGCGACCGACTGCACCAGCGCGACCACGCCGGCCACGTGCGGGGCCGCCATCGAGGTGCCGTTGTACGACGCATAGGACGCAGCGCCCGGCACGGTGGTGCCGCTGTTGAGCGTGGACAGGATCGCCTGGCCCGGCGCCGAGACATCGATGCCGGCACCGTAGTTGGAGAAGCTGGCGCGGGCGCCGGCCGAGGTGGTAGCGGCCACCGCGATCACGTTGGCGCAGTTGGCCGGCACCGACGAGGACACGTTGGTGTTGCTGTTGCCCGCTGCCACCACCACGGTGGTGCCGCGCGAGACCGCGCCGTTGATGGCGTTCTGGTAGGTGGTCGAGCAGGTGCCGCCGCCGCCCAGGGACATGTTGATCACTTCGGCCGGGTTGGCATTGGCCGGCACGCCGCTGACGGTGCCGCCGGATGCCCACACGATCGCATCGGCGATGTCGGAGGTGTAGCCGCCGCACTTGCCCAGCACGCGCACCGGAACGACCTTGGCGTTGTAGGCGGTGCCGGCCACGCCGGTGGTGTTGTTGGTCACCGCGGCGATGGTGCCGGCCACGTGGGTGCCGTGCCAGCTGGAATTGGAAGCCGGGTAGCCGGCGCCGCATTCGTTGGCGGCGTACCAGTCGCCTTCGTCGTTGGCATTGTTGTCGCGGCCACCGCCATCGCGCGCCATCGCGGCATCGCTGATGAAGTCATAGCCGGGCAGGATGTTGGCGTTCAGATCCGGATGGTTGGTGATGCCGGTATCGATCACCGCCACCACCACGCCGGTCCCCGTGGCCTTGTCCCAGGCCGGGCGCACGTTGATCGAGGCGTTGCTGGTGCCGAAGCCCCACTGCTCGGACAGGCGGCTGTCGTTGGGCACCAGGGTGGCGTGCATCAGCTGGTCGACTTCGACGTATTCCACGTTCGGATCGGCGGCCAGGCGACGCATCAGCAGTTCCGATTCGGCGGCATCCAGCGGCCGGTCGGCCTTGACCACGGTCGGGCCGATGGCCAGCTGGCGCAGCTTCTGCAGGCCCAGCGCGCGACCCTGCGCGGCAGGAACGGCCTGGGCGGCGGCCTTGAGCGAACTGGCCAGTGCGGTCGGGGTGGCCACGTCGGTGGCGCCGTCCTTGTACTTGACGATGAAACGCTGGTGGGTTGGGGCCGAGGCCAGGCCACTCAACTGCACGTCGCCGGCGAACGCCGGCGCCGCCAGGAGCAGGGTCGAAAGCACCGAACCACCGAGTACAACCAAGGCACGCTGACGCAAGCGCTGCGGATCATGAGACATCGGAATTCCCTTCAAGATTGAGGAGCCGTCGAGGCGGCAAAGGTCGGTCAGATCCGGCGCTGTGGAGCGGTGGCTTGGATCGAACCTGGAAGACGGATCGGCTTTCCCCTGCGAAACCGCCCGAACCCGGACGCTAGTGGTTTCGATTAAGCCCAACAATGTTTCAGCCCGCTTTCAGGGTTGTGAAATTTTCGATCTGAGACTTTTCGGGTCAACGGTTTGTGAATGTGAAGAAACTTCCCCGTGCCGATGCGGTCACGCCGGACGCAATTCGTGTCCTGCGTCACTGTCTTGCGCGTCATGACCGAGACATTGCTTGCGCGTCAATGAGTTGGGTCCGTTTGGATCGTTCAGACCGGTCCTCGGGAGGCGCCGCCCATGAAAAAGGCCCGCCTGTTGCCAGGCGGGCCTTGGGTATTCAACGCGCGTCGAACGATCAGCCGTCCAGGCGCACCAGCCAGCCATGGCGGTCCGGCAGGCGGCCGTACTGGATGTCGGTCAGTTCCTTGCGCAGCGACATGGTCACTTCGCCAGCCGGGGCGGTCAGGTCACCCACCGAGAAGCCCTCGCCCTTGAGCTGGCCGATCGGCGTGACCACCGCAGCGGTCCCGCAGGCGAACACTTCGGCGATCTCGCCCGAGGCCACGCCCTGCTTCCACTCGTCGATGGTCACCTTGCGCTCCTCGACCTTCATGCCGCGGTCGCGCGCCAGTTGCAGGATGCTTTCGCGGGTGATGCCTTCCAGGATGCTGCCGGACAGCGCCGGGGTGACCAGGGTGCCGTCTTTGTAGACCAGGAACACGTTCATGCCACCCAGTTCTTCCAGGTACTTGCCTTCGACCGGATCCAGGAACAGCACCTGCGAGCAACCCTGCGCCTGCGCCTTCTGCTGCGGCAGCAGCGAGGCGGCGTAGTTGCCACCGCACTTGGCCGCACCGGTGCCGCCCTTGGCCGCACGCGCATATTCGGTGGACAGCCAGATCGACACCGGGGCCACGCCCTTGGCGAAGTACGGGCCTGCCGGGCTGGCGATCACGTAGTAGCCGGCCTTCTGCGCGCCGCGCACGCCGAGGAAGGCTTCATCCCCGATCATGAACGGGCGGAAGTACAGGCTGGATTCGTCGGCCGACGGCACCCAGCTGGCATCCACGGCGATCAGCTGCTTGAGCGATTCGACGAAGATCTCCACCGGCAGTTCCGGCAGCGCCAGGCGCTGCGCCGAACGCTGCAGGCGGCGGCCGTTGGCATCGGGGCGGAAGGTCCAGATCGAACCGTCGGCATGGCGGTACGCCTTGATGCCTTCGAAGATTTCCTGGCCGTAATGCAGCACCGCGGCAGCCGGGTCCAGCTGCAGCGGGCCGTACGGGCGCACGCTGGCGTTGTGCCAGCCGGTGTCCTTGTCCCACCGCACTTCCACCATGTGGTCGGTGAAGTGCAGACCAAAACCGGGGGCGGCCAGGATGCGTTCACGCTCCTCGCTGCTGCGCGGCTGGGCGGAACGGGTGGTGGTGAAGCTCACGGAAGACTGGGACACCGGAAATTTCCTGTTCTGGTTACGGGTTCAATTACAGCATGCCGGTTTCAAGGCGGGCGGCCTCGGACATCATGTGCTGGCCCCACGGTGGGTCGAACACCAGTTCGACATCGGCTTCGACCACGGTCGGGATCATTTCCAGCTTGCTGCGCACGTCGTCGACGAGGATATCGCCCATGCCGCAGGCCGGCGCGGTCAGGGTCATCTTGACGTCGACCTCGCGCTGGCCGTCATCCAGGTGCTTGAGCTCCACTTCGTAGACCAGGCCCAGGTCGACGATGTTGAACGGGATCTCCGGGTCGAAGCAGGTTCGCAGCTGCTGCCAGACGAGCTTTTCGACCTCCTCGTCGGAGGCGTCGGCGGGCAGTTCCAGCGGCGCGGGCGGTTCCTTGCCCATGGCGTCGCCGTCCTTGCCGGCGATGCGGAACAGATTGCCTTCGACAAACACGGTATAGCTGCCGCCCAGCGCCTGGGTGATGTACCCATAGCTGCCGGCGGGCAAGGTGACCGTTTCGCCCTGCGGGACCATGACGGCCTCGCAGTCGCGTTCGAAGTGGACGGGTTCGCTGCTACGGGAGTACATGTGGATCGATATGGGGTCGCGGCCGATTCCCGCAAGGCGCTCATTTTAGCCCAGTGGCCGGCCACGCGCCGGTCACCCCGCAAGCCGGTATCCTGTGGCGGACCAAAGGAAGAATGCATGCCGCCCACCTCTGCGCCCGCCAGGTCCGCCCACTGGCTCTGGCCCCCGCTGTTGTTGCTAGGAGTTGTCACGGCCACGCTGGCCTGGTTGTTCATCGCGCTGCTGAGCGGCCGCCAGGCAGGCTGGATGGCCGTCCTGGTGGCCCTGGAGCTGGGTTTCATGCTGCGCCTGGGCAACCTGCGCGGCGGCCTGCTGCGGGTGGCGTTGACCCTGCTGGGCACGGTGCTGGTGGCCCTGGCAGCCAACTGGGGGATCGCGTCGGCCTACCTGGGCGGGTCGCTGGGACTGGATCCGTGGGAATCAGCGTTGCGGATGGGGCCGTTCATGGCGTTCACGTTGGTTCAGCTGGCCAACGGGGTGGCCGAATGGCTGTGGCTGGGGGTGGCGTTGGTCATCGGCTGGTGGATAGCGAGGTAACGTTCGGCGATTGCGTGGGCCGGCCAACGGCCGGCGCTACCGGTCGATTGATCCAGATCTCAATGGGCCCGTAACAATTCGTAGCGCCGGCCGTTGGCCGGCCCTGGCCCCCGGCGCCACGTGCGGTCAATGCCCTCCATCGAGGGCTTTGAGCTCGCTGACCAGCGCGCTGGCCGCACCGGCGCCATCGCCATAGAGCATGCGGGCGTTGTCGGCGTAGAACAGCGCGTTTTCGATGCCCGCGAAGCCGGTGCCCTTGCCGCGCTTGATCACCACCACGTTGCGGGCGTTGACCACGTCCAGGATCGGCATGCCGTAGATCGGGCTGGCCGGGTCGGTGCGCGCCACCGGGTTGACCACGTCGTTGGCGCCGATCACCAGCACCACGTCGGTGGTGGGGAACTCGGGGTTGATATCGTCCATGTCGGCGATCAGGTCGTAGGGCACGCCCGCTTCGGCCAGCAGCACGTTCATGTGGCCCGGCATGCGCCCGGCCACCGGGTGGATCGCGAATTTGACCTTGATGCCGCGTTCCAACAGCCGCTGCGCCAGCTCCCACACCTTGTGCTGGGCCTGGGCCACGGCCATGCCATAACCGGGCACGATCACCACGCGCTCGGCGAACGCCAGCATCGCGGCCACGTCGCTGGCCTCGATCGGCTTCTGCGCGCCGGTGATTTCCTGGGCCGTGCCACCGCCGCCGAAGTTGGAGAACAGCACGCCGCTGATCGGCCGGTTCATCGCCTTGGCCATCAGGCGGGTGAGCAGGATGCCGGCCGCGCCGACCATCATGCCGGCGATGATCAGCGCCTCGTTGCCCAGCACGTAGCCTTCGAAAGCGACCGCCAGGCCGGTGAACGCGTTGTACAGCGAGATCACCACCGGCATGTCGGCGCCGCCGATCGGCAGGGTCATCAGCACGCCCAGCGCCAGCGCGACCACGAAGAAGCTGATGATCGCCACCGGGCTCAGGGTCACTGCCGCCCAGATGCCCAGCACCACCATCGCCAGCGCAACCAGCAGGTTGAAGGCCTGCTGGCCGGGAAAGGTCACCCGCCGGTCCAGCCGGCCATCGAGCTTGGCCCAGGCGATGACCGAGCCGGACAGCGACACCGCGCCGATCGCCGAGCCGATCACCGCCAGCGCGAGCACGGTGGCCGAGGGCTGGCGCGCGCTCAGTTCGGCGATGGCCTGCGCGCTCCAGTGGCTGGTATCGCGGTTGGCCAGGAACGAGAAACGCAGCAGTTCCACCGCACCGATCGCGGCGGCCGACCCGCCACCCATGCCGTTGTACAGCGCCACCATCTGCGGCATGTCGGTGATGGCCACGCGCTTGGCCGACCACCACGCCACGCCGGTACCGATCGCCACCGCAGCCAGGATCAGCGGCACGTTGTGCAGGTCGGGCAGGAAGAAGGTCGCCACCGTGGCGATCAGCATGCCCAGGCCGGCCCAGCGGATGCCGCTGCGCGCGGTCATCGGCGAGGCCATGCGCTGCAGGCCGAGCAGGAACAGGGTGGCGGCAACCAGGTAGCTCACCTGCACCAGCCACTGCAGCAGTTGCGCGGTGGTGACGTTCAAGGCGCCTTCTCCCCGGCGTCGCGCTTCTGGCTGGGCTTGAACATGTCCAGCATGCGTTCGGTCACCACGTAGCCACCGGCGGCATTGCCCGCGCCGAGCACCACGGCGATGAAGCCGATGATCTTTTCCAGCGGGGTCTGCGCATGGCCCAGCACCACCATGGCACCGATCAGGACGATGCCGTGGATGAAGTTCGACCCGGACATCAGGGGGGTATGCAGGATCACCGGCACCCGCGAAATGATCACGTGGCCTGCGATCGCAGCCAGCATGAAGATATACAACGCCACGAACCCGTCGCTCATTGCTGTCCCTCTTCCCGGCGGTCATCCCGTCCCCTGCATCATAACCATGCGCTGAACCGTTCTGCAGGGCGGTCAACCGATGCCGCACTGGTGCGTTCTCACCGTATCCCCCTGCGCGAGCGCTACCCTGTGCTGGTGAGCCCTTCCCTGCCGCCCCTGGCTGACGATGCCGATGCCGAAACCGCGTTGCCGGTGTCGCTGGATGCGTTCCTGGCCGGGATCGGCCCGCGCGCGTTCCGCTTCGCCGAGGCCGGGCTGCGCCAGCGCGAGGACGCACTGGACGCGGTGCAGGACGCGATGCTGCGCATGCTGGCCTACCGCGACAAGCCGGCAGGGGAGTGGTCACCGCTGTTCTGGAGCATCCTGCGCCGCCGGGTGGTCGACCTGCAGCGCCGCCGCGGCTTCCGGCTGCGGTTCTGGCGCAGCAGCGACGAGCTGGCCGGCGACCACGACATCGACTGGGCCGATCCTGGACCCGGCCCGGCCCAGGCCCATGAGCAGCGCGACCAGTACGCGGCGCTGGTCAGGGCATTGCGCGATCTACCTGCACGCCAGCGCGAGGCCTTCACCCTGCGCGTGCTGCAGCAGCTCGACGGCGCCACGACCGCAGCGGCCATGGGCTGCAGCGAGGGCGCGGTAAAAACCCATCTTTCGCGCGCCCGGCAGGCGCTGCAGCAGCACCTGGAGATTGAACTGTGAGCCGCCCCGTGCCCCCCACCCTTCCCGATGACGCCGCACTGGCGCAGCTGCACGCACATGCGGTGACCCAGCTCTCTCCCGCCACGCTGGCGCGCCTGCGTGCCGCACGGCATGCGCCGCAGCGGGCCCGCGCGCACGGCTGGTGGCTGGCAACCGCGTGTTCGCTGTTGGTGGCGCTGGGCCTGGGCATCAGCTTCACCGCTCGACCGCCGGCGGCCACCCCGATGCAGGTGGCGGCCGTGGCGGCGGATGACAGCAGCGACGTGCTCGACGAGAATCCGGACCTGTACCTGTGGCTGGGCGCCACCGACCTGGCAATGGAGTGAACATGAAACCGCGACTGACCCTGGCACTGGTACTGCTCTCGCTGAGCGCGGCCAGCGCCGCACAGACCTCGACGCTGCCGGAGTGGGACAAGCTCACCCCGCAGCAGCGCGATGCGCTGATCGCGCCGGTGCGCGACCGCTGGAACGACGCGCCGCCGCCACAGCGCGAACGCATGCTGCAGCATGGCCAGCGTTGGCAGAGCATGACCCCGGAACAGCGCGAGCTGGCGCGGCGCGGCCGCCACCGTTTCGAGAACATGAGTCCGGAGCAGCGCGAGCAGGCCCGCGCGCTGTTCGCGCAGATGCGCGGCATGACCCCGGCCCAGCGCGATGCGCTGCGTGAGCGCTGGGGCAGCATGAGCCCGGAGCAGCGGCAGGAATGGCTGAAGGCCAATCCGGTCAAGGACCTGCCGCCGCGGTAGCGCCACGCCCTGCGCGGCGGCGCGATATCAGTTCGCAATCCAGCGCGTTTTCGCCAGCAGCTCATCGTCCCAATCGAACGCCACCGCGCCATCCTTCAGGAACAGCGCGACGAAGTTGTAAAGGTTGCGCGCATACATCTCACTGGCGTGCACCGCGCCCTGGCTGGCCAGGTTGAGCGGGCCGTCCACGGTGACACCGCCGACGTCGACGGTTTCGCCCGGCCGGGTCGTCTCGCAGTTGCCGCCGGTCTCAGCGGCCAGGTCCACGATCACGCTGCCCGGGCGCATGCCCTGCACCATCGCGCTGGTGACGATCTTCGGCGCGGGGCGGCCGGGCACGGCGGCGGTACAGATCACCACATCGACCAACCGCAGGTGCTCGCCCAGCCGGCGCTGCTGCTCGGCCCGCTCGTCGTCGGTCAACGGACGGGCGTAACCGCCCTCGCCCACCGCGCTGACGCCAAGGTCAAGGAACTTGCCGCCGAGCGATTCAATCTGTTCGCGGGTTTCGGGGCGCACATCGAAGCCCTCCACCTGCGCCCCAAGCCGGCGCGCGGTGGCGATGGCCTGCAGGCCGGCCACGCCGGCGCCCACCACCAGCACGCGCGAGGGGCGGATGGTGCCCGCGGCGGTGGTCAGCATGGGGAAGAAGCGCGGTGCCAGCTGGGCAGCAATCAGGGTGGCCTTGTAGCCGGCCATGCCGGCCTGCGAACTGAGCACGTCCATGGACTGTGCTCGGGTGGTACGCGGCAGGCGCTCCAAGGGAAATGCCTGCAGCCCACGTGACTGGATCACGCCGGCGCGTTCGGCGTCGGCCTGCGGGTGCAGCATGCCGACCAGGCTGGCACCAGATTTGAGCTGGCGCAGCCGCGCGGTTTCCGGCGGCTGCACGCACAGCACGATGTCGGCCTGGCCCAGGCGGGTGTCATCGGCGAGCTGCGCGCCGACATCCAGGTAGGCCTGGTCGGTAAAGCCGGCGCGCGTGCCGGCGCCCGGTTCGATCCACACGGTGGCGCCCAGCGCGATGTACTTGCGCGCCGTTTCCGGCGTCAGCGCTACGCGGCGTTCGCCCTGCGCGTGTTCCTTGACCCCCAACACCTCGACAGCCATGCATGTCCCCGAGCAGCGGTAAGTGGTGGGATCGTAACCCGATTGGCTGGTTTGGATGCCTTTCCGCTGGAAGCTGCCTGGAATCGGGCTTCGCGTGGTTGCCGGCCGTTGGCCGGCGGCTTCACGCAGTTGGGCGAACAGCCTGATGCCTGACACGTTATCGCGCAGGGCCGGCGGGTGCGGGGGTACGGGGGGCGCCGTGAACCCCCCTCCGGGGTCCGGCCCAGCCGCCAGCGGCTGTGCGTTCAGTCGCACGCGAGGCAGTGCCTCGCAAGCAGTGCGCCTTCACCCATGGGGGCTCTTGCGAAACATCCATGTTTCGCAAAGCCCCCGTACCCCCGCACCCGCCGGCCCTCCCGAATTCGGTCGGTGGCCATGGAAGATCAAACGCAGTTCCGATCATTTCCATGCGTTACCGCGCGCGGGCGTTACAACGGCAGTCGTTTGGGAACCGACCCTACCCTGCCCCATGTGATCCGCTTAGAGCCACGCCCTGCGTGGCTGATTTTTCCATCCGCGCGCGATCCGCTGTCGGGGGAGGCCGGCGGGCAGCCCCTGTAGGGACTGTCAAAAACATGGATGTTTTTGCCAAGCCCCCAGGGATGGGTTTACGGCGTGTCCCGTAAGGGGCTGCCCGTCGGCCTCCCCCAGCACGTAGCAACCGAAACGCTGCCTTTGACGTTGACGTTGACGTTGCCGCAAGCGGCAACCTCAGTGAACCGTAGCGCCCTTGGTATCCAGGCGATCGATCACGCCCTGCATGGCGCTGTCGAAGGCGCCATCGTCGATGTGCGCGCGCAGGCGGCCGAGGCGCACCATGACCGCCAGTTCTTCCGGCGAGGCCACGCAGAAACGCACGCCGCGTCGGTTCACGAACAGCAGGCGCTGCGAGATCGGGCTGACCCAGGAGAGTTTGCCCGCCTGGACTTTGCCGTCCTTGTCGACGAAATCGAGCCAACTGCCGATTTCAAGGCCGCGGAAACGGTCGGCATCGGCATTGTCGAAATCGGTGACGTCGACCTTGCTGCCCAGCTCCACGCCCGCACTGTCCGCAGCCGGCGGCGTCGGCAGGACCACCTGCGGCAGCTCCGGCAGCGCGCGTTCCAGTTCCGGGCGCGATTCGGCAATGGACTGCAGCGTGTCATGCAGCGAATCGATCGCCGCGTTGGCGCCATCGGCGTGTACGCCGACACTGGCAAACACCTTGCGCAGCACGGGGTGCCATGCCTGCAGCCACGGCTTGCCGACGATCTGGCGCCGGGCTTCGGACACTTCTTCCAGGATCCCGTCGGCCAACGCGAGCGCCTCGCTCACGGAGGGGCCGTCGTCGCCTTCGCGCAGCACCGCCAGGGTGAGATGGTGCTGCCACGGCTGCCGCAGGAAATCGCCGATGGCCTGCGGCAATGCCGTATCGGCGATCCGCCAATCCAGTTCGGACGCCGCGCGGGTGCGCGCCACTTCCAGCTTTTCCTGGCCGCGCTGGGTCTCGGCCGCGCGGCGCTCGGCGATCTCGATGCGGCGGCGGTGCTGGGCCAGGAAGTCGCGGAATTCTTCTTCCAACGTCAGGAAGATGGCCAGGTTCTCGTTGAACTCGGCCACCAGCCGCTCGATGATTTCCTCGACCTTGCCCATCAGCACGCGCTCGGCCTGGCTCTCGCCGGTGTTGCCTTCGCAGGCCTCGGCCAGCGAATTGAGCAGCTTGCGCGCCGGGTGGGTCTTCTGCACGAACATGCGGCGGTCGAGCATGGCCACCTTCACGAAGGGCACCACCAGCCGGCCGATCAGCTCGCGCGAGCGACCTTCCAGGTCGCGCTCGTCCAGCATCACATCGAACAGCATGCCCACCAGGTCGATCGCATCTTCATCCTGCGGGTCCAGGCGCGCCTGCGCCGGGTCCACGCCGAGCCGGGTAGCACCGGACAGCACTTCGCTCTTCAGCCGCTGCGCCAGCGATTCGCCGTCTTCGCCGATCGCCGCGCGCAGGGTCGCACTCGGCGTGGCCTGCAGCAGCGACAGCACCGACATCATTTCGCGCTGGCTCAATGGTCGCTGTTGCCCCACCGCCACGCTGGCGGCGGAGGTCGCGTCTTCGCGGACATGCCGGGTCTGCTGCAGCAGCTCGTGCAGCGCTTCCAGCAACATGCCCTGGTTGCCGCTCATCCCGTCCGGGCCTTCGGCTGCATGGTCATGCGCGGCCTGCGCCGACTGCATGCGGCCACGGCTGGCCGCCCAGCGGTCGGCGAAGCGCCGTGCCCATGCCGGGGCCGCACCTTCGTCGGCTGCGCCGCTTTCGGTTTCCAGGGCCTGGACCAGCTCGTCCAGCTCCTGCCGGGGCGTGGGCGGACGCGGCGCGGCGCGGCGCGGGGCGGCCATCTGCGGCATCACACCGGCAGCGGCCAGTTGTTCGTCGAGTTTCTCGTAACGCTTGCCGATCGGCGCGTGCAGGTCGCGCTCGCACAGCTTGATCAGCACCAGGCGCACTTCCGGCGCCAGTTCACAGTCTGCGAAGGCCTCATGGATGGCCACGCCGATGTGTTCGGGGCTGATCGGGTTGCTGTCGGCGTTCAGTTCCAGCCCGCCGGCGATCCAGCCCAGGCGGCGGTCAAGCCGGCCCAGTACCGGCTTCCAGTCGCGCAGCAGCACGGTGGCGAAGTTGCGCACCGCCAGCCGCGATTCCAGCACGTGCTCGGGGACCAGGCTGAGCCCTTCCCCGCCCGCACCGGCCAGCGTGGCTTCGGCCGACAGCGGCTCAGCGTGTTCCAGCGCGTCCCAGGCCCTGGCCAGGTGCCCACGGAAACCGGCCACGATGTCTTCACGGCGCCGACGCAGTTCACGCATGCCATCGAGGAACAGCAGCTGCGACGCGCCGGCGGTGCCGGCACGGTCGAACAGCACGTCGTCGAAGCGGGCGATCACGGTCGCGAACGACTCGGCCAGGCCCGGCAGGGCGGCCTCGCGTGCAAGCTTCAACAGCGCCGGGTCGCGACCCGGCTGTCCCGATACGTTGGGCGTGGCGATCATGCGAAAAGGCTCCCCACCCTCGCTGGTACAGAATGCAGCATGGATACAACAGGCACGGGCGTCCCCAAGACACCAGCACACGGATGGTAGGACGCCCCACCGGTCAGGGACAGTGAAACAGTCCGCACTTTGAACCTCATGACCCGGGTGCCGGCAGGCCTTGTATCGTAAGGCCAGCGCGGGTGGGAAGCGAGTACAGCGACGTGAAGGAGTGCCGTTAATTAAGTGAGGTTCATCACGTTTTGTCGCAAATGGGCAGGAGATCGCCGGAAGACGGGTCACAAACTGCCCCGACTATAATCTGAGCCACCCCGATGCCCGACAGAGACCCCATGCTCGACTCCCCTGCGCTGCAAGCCTTGGACGCCCGCCGTTCGGTTCCCGCCCTGCAACTGGGCGCGCCCGGACCGGACCCGGCCACCCTGCAGCGGATGCTGGCCTCGGCCGTGCGCGTGCCGGACCACGGCAAGCGGGTGCCCTTCCGCTTCCTGCGCATCGCCGACGATGCGCGCCTGCAGCTGGGTGAGTTCCTGGCCCGGCGCAGCCGCGAGCGCGACCCCACTGTCTCCGACGCACAGGTCGAAAAGGACCGGCTGCGCTTTTCGCATGCGCCGCTGATCATCACCGTCATCGCCGCGCCTACGCCCAGCCCGAAGGTACCCGAGCTGGAGCAGCTGATGACCGCCGGCTGCGTCTGCTTCGCGCTTTTGCAGGCCGCGCAGGCGCTGGGCTTTGGCGCCCAGTGGCTGACCGCCTGGATGGCGTTCGACCCGGCCGTGCATGCCCACCTGGGCCTGGCCGAGCCTGAGCAGATCGTGGGTTTCATCCATATCGGCACCCCGAAGACCGCCGTGCCCGAACGTGAGCGCCCTGATCCGGCCGCGTTGCTGCAGGACTGGGTGGGCTGAGTGCACACGCCCCTCTACCTGGTGGATGCCAGCCTGTACGTGTTCCGGGCCTGGCATTCGATGCCCGATGAATTCCAGGACCAGCAGGGCTGGCCGACCAACGCGGTGCATGGCTTTGCCCGCTTCCTGCTCGACCTGCTGGAGCGCGAGCGCCCGCAGCACATCGCCATTGCCTTCGACGAGGCGCTGGACAGCTGCTTCCGCCACACCCTCTACGCTGCCTACAAGGCCAACCGCGATCCGGCGCCCGACGCGCTGCGCCGCCAGTTCGCGCACTGCAAGGCGCTGTGCAGCGCGCTGGGCCTGACCGTGCTGGCCCACCACGAATACGAGGCCGACGACCTGATCGGCAGCGCGCTGCATGCGCGCCGCCCGGCCGGCATGCGCGGGGTGATCATCTCGGCCGACAAGGACCTGTCGCAGCTGCTGTTCGAGCATGACGAGCAATGGGATTACGCCCGCAACCAGCGCTGGGGCATGGCCGGGGTCAAGGCCCGCCATGGCGTGCATGCGCACCAGATCGCCGATTACCTGGCACTGTGCGGCGATGCGGTCGACAACATTCCCGGGGTGAGCGGCGTCGGCGCCAAGTCGGCCGCCGTGCTCCTCGCCCATTTCGGCAGCCTGGACATCCTCTACGAGCGGCTGGACGAAGTGCCGTTCCTGCGCCTGCGCGGCGCCGCCCAGATGGCGGTGCGGCTGCGCGAGCAGCGTGAGCATGCACTGCTGTGGCGGCAGCTCACCACCATCGCGCTGGATGCACCGCTGGATGCGGAGCAGGCCGATTTCAGCCGTTCCAGCGCCGATCCGCAGATGCTGCAGGGCCTGTGCGAGGCGCTGCGCTTTGGTCCGCTGACCCGGCGCCGGCTGTTCAACGCTGCCGGCATTCCCGATATTTCTCCTCCCGCAAGCGAGTTCGCATGAGCCCCAACACGCAAGCCCCGAAGGTCGTCTACGAAGGCAAGTACCAGCGCATGGTCGTGCGCGGCTCGTGGGAGTACAGCGAACGCACCCACGCCGGCGGACTGGCCGCGATCATCATCGCCGTCACCCCCGACGACAACGTGCTGTTCGTCGAACAGTTCCGCGTACCGCTGCAGGCCAAGACGATCGAGATGCCGGCCGGCCTGGTCGGCGATATCGACGCGGGAGAATCGATTGAAGACTCGGCCGTGCGCGAGCTGGAAGAAGAAACCGGCTGGACCGCCGGGCATGCCGAAGTGTTGATGATCGGCCCGACCTCCTCCGGTGCCAGCAGCGAGAAAATCGCCTTCGTGCGCGCCACCGGCCTGCGCAGGGTCGGCGAGGGCGGCGGCGATGCCAGCGAGGACATCACCGTGCATGAGGTGCCGCGCGCCCGCGCGGCGGCCTGGCTGGTGGAGAAGATGGGCCAGGGCTACCAGCTGGACGCGAAGTTGTGGGCTGGGCTGTGGATGATCGAGCACCACCTGGATGGGACCGCACGTGGCTGATTCCCGCGCGCTTCCGCTGGCGGCCACGCCCCTGCTTGGCGCCAAGGATCCTGCACCGTTCACCGTGCTGCATCCGGCCGGGCGTTCGCCGTATGTGCTGATCACCGACCACGCCGGCCAGCAGGTGCCGGAGGTGCTGGCGAACCTGGGGCTGCCGCAGGTCGAGCGCGACCGCCATATCGGCTGGGACATCGGCATTGCCGGGGTCACCCGCGAACTGGCCCGGTTGCTCGACGCGTGGGCGATCACCCAGACCTATTCGCGGCTGGTGATCGACTGCAACCGTCCGTTGGCGTCGCCGACGCTGATTCCCGAGGTCAGCGACCATACCGTGGTGCCGGGCAACGCCGGGCTGTCGGCCGCGCAGCGCCAGCAGCGCATCGATGCGATCCACGCGCCCTACCATGCACGCATTGCCGCCGAACTGGATGCACGCGCCGGGCAGCAGCGCCCGACGCTGCTGGTGATGATGCACAGCTTCACCCCGCGCATGAACGGTGCGGACCGGCCGTGGCATGCCGGGGTGCTGTACCACCAGGACACGCGCCTGGCGCATGCGCTGCTGCAGGCACTGCGCGACGAAGGCGACCTGGTGGTGGGCGACAACGAACCGTATTCGGTCAGCAGCACCAGCGATTACGCGGTGCCGGTGCATGGCGAAGGCCGCGGGCTGCTGCACGTTGAGCTGGAAATCCGCCAGGACCTGATCGCCGATGCCGCCGGTCAGCGCGCGTGGGCCGAACGCCTGGCGCGGGTGTTCACCGCGCTGGACGTCACGGCGCGGTCAACCCCGTAGCCCCGGCAGGTACCCACCGTGGGTGGTACGTCCATCAGGCGGCGAAACCATCCGTCGCGCGCACCAGCGCATCGATGGTCTCTGCCTCGAACGCGGAATGGCCCGATGCCGGGCTGATCTCGAGCGTGGATTTCGGCCAGGCCTTGTGCAGCTCCCACGCATTCTGCAGCGGGCACACCACATCGTAACGGCCGTGCACGATCACGCCCGGGATGTCGGCGATGCGGTGCGCGTCGCGCAGCAGCTGTTCTTCGACCTCGAAGAAACCGCCGTTGACGAAGTAGTGGTTCTCGATGCGCGCGAATGCCAGCGCGAAGCGCGGGTCTTCATGGCTGTTCACGAAGTCGGCATCCACGTGCAGGAAGCTGGTGGCCCCTTCCCACACGCTCCACGCCTTGGCCGCGGCCAGGCGGGTGGCTTCATCGTCGCTGGTGAGGCGGCGGTGGAAGGCGGAAATAAGGTCGTGGCGTTCCACCGCCGGGATCGGCGCCAGGTAGTGTTCCCATGCATCGGGGAACAGGCGGTTGGCGCCTTCCTGGTAGAACCATTCCAGTTCCCAGCGGCGCAGCATGAAGATGCCACGCAGCACCAGCTCGGTGACCTGCTGCGGGTGGGTCTGGGCATAGGCCAGCGCCAGGGTCGAACCCCAGCTGCCGCCGAAGACCTGCCAGCGTTCTACCTTCAGGTGCTCGCGCAGCTTCTCGATGTCGGCCACCAGGTCCCAGGTGGTGTTGTCCACCAGGTCGGCGTGCGGGGTGGAACGGCCAGCACCGCGCTGGTCGAACAGGATGATGCGGTACTTGGCCGGATCATGGAACTGGCGCATCTTGTCGCTGCAGCCGCCACCGGGGCCGCCGTGCAGCATCACCACCGGCTTGCCCTGCGGATTGCCGCACTGTTCGAAATACAGCGTGTGGCGGTCGTCGACCTTCAGGCTGCCAACGTCGTAGGGGGTGATGGCCGGGTACAGCGTGCGCATGGGTGGAGCTCCAGTGGAATCACGGTCGCTCATTCTACCGCTGGGTGGTGGGCCACCGTCCCAGGCTCACCCGGTCGCGCTGCTCCAGGTCCTGCGCGGTTTCCACCTCGACGAATCCGGCGCCCTCCAGCAGCGCGCGGATCGCTTCGCCCTGGTCCCACCCATGTTCCATCAGCAGCCAACCGCCCGGCTGCAGGTGCGCGGGCGCGCCGGCGATGATCAGGCGGATGTCGTCCAGCCCGTCGTAGCCGGAGGCTAGCGCGGTAGCCGGTTCGAAGCGCAGGTCGCCCTGTGCCAGGTGCGGGTCGTCGCTGGCGATGTACGGCGGATTGCTGGCGATCAGGTCGAAGCGCTCGCCGGCCAAGGGTGCATGCCAGGATCCCTGGCGGAACGCGACGTTGGCCAGCCCATGCTGACGGGCATTGCCTGCAGCGACGGCGAGGGCATCGGCACTCATGTCCGTGGCCACGATCTGCGCCAGCGGGCGTTCACTGGCCAGGGCCAGCGCAATGGCACCGCTGCCGGTGCCCAGGTCGGCGATCCGCAGCGGCACGCCCTCTGGCAGCCGCTCCAGGGCCAGTTCGACCAGCCGTTCGGTTTCCGGGCGCGGAATCAAGGTGGCCGGGCTGACCGCCAGGTCCAGGGTCCAGAAGCCGCGCCGGCCCAGCAGGTAGGCCACCGGCTCACCGGCAATGCGACGCTGCAGCAGGGCCGCGAATGCCTCCGCCGTGCGCGGGTCGAGCAGGTCGGTGGCATGCGCGAACAGCCAGCCGCGCTCACGCCCCAACACATGCAGCAGCAGCAGTTCGGCTTCGTGCCGGCCTTCCACCCCGGGCAGCACGCGGGCGGCGGCGGCAAGCAGCTGGCGGATCTCCTGTGGAGTGGCGGTCATGGCGGGCCTGGGCGTCGGTGGGGGCGCAGTGTAGGCCAATGGCGGCACGGGCCGGCCGCCGCGACCGGTTGTCGCAGCCACCTCGCGACGCTGAAAGGCGGTTCAGGCACCGCGACGGGCGGATAACCTGCGGCTATCACCGCGCGGCGCGAGGAAATGATGAAAATCCTTTCCACACAATGGGCTACGAATGAATAGCGGCCCGCGTTCACTCGGGAATCAGGCCGTTTCGATAGACTGTGTCTATCGTATTGATGAAATCAATGCATTTTCCTTATCGAAACCCAGCCGGTACTCTGTGTTGGCTGATTCACCCATCCCCCTTCACCACGAGGAATATCGATGTCGCTCATCAACACCCAGATCAAGCCGTTCGAAGCCAACGCCTATCAGAATGGCGAATTCATCAAGGTGTCGGACAGCACCCTGAAGGGCCAGTGGTCGGTCCTGATCTTCATGCCGGCCGCCTTCACCTTCAACTGCCCGACCGAGATTGAAGACGCCGCCGATCATTACGCCGAGTTCCAGAAGGCCGGTGCCGAGGTGTACATCGTCACCACCGACACCCACTTCTCGCACAAGGTGTGGCACGAAACCTCGCCGGCCGTCGGCAAGGCCCAGTTCCCGCTGGTCGGCGACCCGACCCACCAGCTGACCAACGCCTTCGGCGTGCACATTGCCGAAGAAGGCCTGGCCCTGCGCGGCACGTTCATCATCAACCCGGAAGGCGTGATCAAGACCCTGGAGATCCACTCCAACGAGATCGCCCGTGACGTCTCCGAGACCCTGCGCAAGCTGAAGGCTGCCCAGTTCACCGCCGCCAACCCGAACCAGGTGTGCCCGGCCAAGTGGAAGGAAGGCGAGAAGACCCTGACCCCGTCGCTGGACCTGGTCGGCAAGATCTAAGCAACGCCTCATCCCCATTCCCGTTGCGACGGGAGTGGGGGTGAATCCAAGCCGGTGCGCCCGCGCCCGTTTCGATTCACCCCTACGCCGCCCAGATGTACCGTAGTGGTACGTCGACGCCGTTCCTTTGCCTGAATCAAGGAGTTTCTCGATGTTGGATGCCAACCTCCAGTCCCAGCTGAAGACCTACCTGGAACGCGTCACCCGGCCGATCCAGATCACCGCGCACGCCGACGACGGCGCCAAGTCGCAGGAGATGCTGGAGCTGCTGGAAACCCTGGTCAGCCTGTCCAGCCAGATCACCCTCGACGTGCGCCGCGACGGCGCCGAGCGCACCCCCTCCTTCGCGCTGACCACGCCGGGCCAGGACATCCACCTGGCCTTCGCCGGCCTGCCGATGGGCCACGAATTCACCTCGCTGGTGCTGGCGCTGCTGCAGGTCGGCGGCCACCCCTCCAAGGCAACGGCCGAGGTGATCGAGCAGGTACAGGGGCTGGAAGGCGAGTACCGGTTCGAGACCTACTTCTCGCTGTCCTGCCAGAACTGCCCGGACGTGGTCCAGGCACTCAACCTGGCGGCGGTGCTGAACCCGCGCATCCAGCACGTGGCGATCGACGGTGGCCTGTTCCCGGCCGAGGTTGAAGCGCGCCAGATCATGTCCGTGCCCACCGTGTACCTCAACGGCGAAGTGTTCGACCAAGGCCGCATGAGCCTGGAGCAGATCGTGGCCAAGCTGGACACCGGTTCGGCCAAGCGCGATGCGGCGAAGATCGCCGCGAAGGCGCCGTACGACGTGCTGGTCATCGGCGGCGGCCCGGCCGGCGCCGCTGCGGCGATCTACGCCGCGCGCAAGGGCATCCGTACCGGTGTGGCAGCCGAGCGTTTCGGTGGCCAGGTGCTGGACACCATGGCGATCGAGAACTTCATCTCCGTCAAGGAAACCGAAGGCCCGAAGCTGGCCATGGCACTGGAACAGCACGTGCGCGAGTACGACGTGGACATCATGAACCTGCAGCGCGCCAGCGGCCTGGTGCCGGCCGGCGACGATGGCCTGGTCGAGATCAAGCTGGAGAACGGCGCATCGCTGAAGTCGCGCTCGGTAATCCTGTCCACCGGTGCGCGCTGGCGCCAGATGAACGTGCCCGGCGAAGACCAGTACCGCAACAAGGGCGTGGCCTACTGCCCGCACTGCGACGGTCCGTTGTTCAAGGGCAAGCGCGTGGCGGTGATCGGCGGCGGCAATTCCGGGGTGGAAGCGGCGATCGACCTGGCCGGCATCGTGACGCATGTGACCCTTCTGGAGTTCGACGACAAACTCCGTGCCGATGAAGTCCTGCAGAAGAAGCTGCGCAGCCTGGGCAATGTCACCATCATCACAAGCGCGCTCACCCAGGAAGTACTGGGCGATGGTCAAAAGGTGAACGGCCTGGTCTACAAGGACCGCGTGGGTGGCGACGCCCACCGGGTCGAGCTGGAAGGCATCTTCGTGCAGATCGGGCTGCTGCCCAATACGGAATGGCTGAAGGACGCGGTGGCGCTGTCGCCGCGCGGCGAAGTGGTCATTGACGACCGCGGCCAGACCAGTGTTCCGGGCGTGTTCGCCGCAGGAGATTGCACAACCGTACCCTACAAGCAGATCATCATCGCCATGGGCGCCGGTTCGACGGCCGCGCTGAGCGCTTTTGACCACCTGATCCGAACTACCGTTCCCAAGAGCAGCGGCGCCGTCGCCGAAGCTGCCTGAAACGTCCGGTTCCCCGCTTGCGGGGAACCTTTTTTACCTGCTGGGGAAACCACGCCATCGCCCGGTCCATTACCGTCTAGAGGTACAAGGAAATGAACCTACGTGATCTGAAATATCTGGTGGCGTTGGCTGACCATCGCCACTTTGGTCGCGCGGCGGCGTCCTGCTTCGTCAGCCAGCCCACGCTCTCGACCCAGATCCGCAAGCTCGAGGATGAGCTGGGCCTGCCGCTGGTGGAGCGTTCCCCGCGCAAGGTGATGCTGACCCCGGCCGGACTGGAAGCGGCCGCGCGCGCGCGCTCGATCATGGGCGAAATCGAACAATTGAAAGAAGCGGCGCGGCGCAGCCGCGATCCGGAAGCGGGCACGGTCCGGCTGGGCATCTTCCCCACGCTGGGCCCCTACCTGCTGCCGCACGTCATCCCCAACATCCGCGGACGGTTCCCACAGCTGGAACTGCTGCTGGTCGAAGAAAAAAGCGACGAACTGCTGCATCGGCTGCGCGACGGCCGGCTGGACGCGGCGCTGTTGGCACTGCCCCTGGACGACGACCAGCTGCACGCCGAGTTCCTGTTCGAGGAACCGTTCCTGCTGGCCGTCTCCGGCCAGCACCCGCTGGCGCGACGCCTGCACCTGGACGTGCAGGAGCTGTCTTCGCAGAAGCTGCTGCTGCTTGAAGACGGGCACTGCCTGCGCGACCAGGCGCTGGCGGTGTGCCGGCTGTTCGGCGCCAACGAGAAATCCGAATTCCGCGCCACCAGCCTGGAGACGCTGCGCCAGATGGTCGCGGCCGACGTCGGCATCACCCTGCTGCCGACGCTGTCGGTGAAGCCGCCGGTGCCGCGCTCGGACAACATCCGTCTGCTCGACTTCGAAGGCGAAGACCGGCCCAGCCGGCGCATCGCGATGGCCTGGCGGCGCAGCTCGGCCATGACCGGGTTCCTGGAACAGCTGGCCGAGCAGTTCAAGCGGCTGCCGGAGGCATTGTTCATGCTGGACCCCGCCGATGGCGCCCCGGACCGGCCGCAGCCGCTGCAGGCGCGGGCCTGACGGTCACGCTGAACCGGCCATGCCGGGGCGCCCCGGGCCCGGGTCGCATACTCTGCGGATAGGCAGCACAATAGGACAAGGCGGTGCCAGCAGGCGCCGCCTTTTGCTTGGGTCTTCCATAATCAAGGAGTTTCAGATGTCTACCGCCAGCGGCCTGCCGCCGTCCATCACCGTTTCCAGTCACGACATGGACCGCCTCGAGGCCATGCTCGACGGACCCACCGTCGCCAAGACGCCTGCGGCGCTGGCCCTGGCCGATGAGTTGAACCGTGCGACCGTCGTGGCGCCGGAACAGATGCCCGAAGGCGTGGTCATGATGCATTCGCGGGTGGAATGCGAAGATGAGCTGCACGGCGACAAGCACGAGCTGACGCTGGTGTACCCGCGCGAAGCCGATGTCGACCAGGGCAAGGTCTCCATCCTCGCACCGGTGGGCACCGCACTGCTGGGCCTGGCCGTTGGCCAGTCGATGGACTGGGATGCACCTGGCGGCCGCAAACTGCGCCTGCGGGTGAAGGCCGTCCACGCCCCCAAGATTTGATCGTCCCTGCCACGCACCGCGCAGGGCCCAGGTAACGTTCCAGGAGCCGCAATGAGCACCGCAACCCCGTCCAAACTTTCGCAGCTGCGCGACCTGTCCGTGGTCGTGGCCGATACCGGCGATTACGAGGCGATCAAGCGCCTGAAGCCGGTCGACTGCACGACCAATCCCACGCTGGTCAGGAAGGCACTCGACCTGCCGGTCTATGCCGAACTGATCGAGCGCGAACTGGCCTGGGGCCGTGAGCAGTCGGGCGAGCGCGAAACTGTCGTGCACGCCGTGGCCGACCGCCTCACCGTGGGCGTGGGCACGCTGCTGAGCACGCTGGTGCCGGGCCGTGTGTCCACCGAAGTCGACGCCGACCTGGCGCACGACACGGCGAGCACGGTGACCAAGGCGCGCCAGTTCATCGCCATGTACGAAGCGGCCGGCGTGCCGCGCAGCAAGGTGCTGATCAAGATCGCCGCCACCTGGGAAGGCGTGGAAGCCGCCCGCCAGCTGCAGGCCGAAGGCATCGACTGCAATCTGACCCTGATCTTCAACCCGACCCAGGCGCTGGCCTGCAGCGAGGCCGGCGCGTTCCTGATCTCCCCGTTCGTCGGCCGGATCCTGGACTGGTACGTGGCCAACGGCCAGGCCCCGGCC
This sequence comes from Stenotrophomonas sp. CFBP8994, assembly GCF_034044835.1. NCBI lineage: Bacteria > Pseudomonadati > Pseudomonadota > Gammaproteobacteria > Lysobacterales > Lysobacteraceae > Stenotrophomonas > Stenotrophomonas sp. CFBP8994. The sequence goes on from NZ_JAXCWT010000007.1 coordinate 38,464, forward strand.
AACATCGACGCCGACCCGGGCGTGGTGTTCGTGCGCGGCGTGTACGCCGAGTTCAAGCGCCGCGGCTCGCCGACGGTGGTGATGGGCGCCTCGTTCCGTTCCACCGCGCAGATCGAAGCACTGGCCGGTTGCGACCGCCTGACCATCTCGCCGGACCTGCTGGAAAAGCTGGACGCCGACCACGGCGAGCTGCCGCGCAAGCTGGTGGCGGGTGCCCCCGAAGCGGTCACCGTCACCCCGATCGACGCCGCGACATTCGCCGCCGACCTGGCCGCCGACCCGATGGCCACCGAGAAGCTGGCCGCCGGCATCGACGCATTCGCCAAGGACCTTGAAGCGCTGCGCCAGACGATTCGCGAACGGCTGTAAGCAGTTCCTGCGTTCTCGAACGCAAAGACGGGACGGATGCAGCGATTGCATCCGTCCCGTTTGTTTTTGGGTTTCCGCGAACGGCTGGACCTGGGACCGGTAGCGTCGGTTCCCGAACGACGGCACGGAACGCCACCACGCCCGGTAACGCATGAAAATGATCGGCACCGCCGTTGATCTACCGTGGCCCCCAACACACCGTCGAGGGTCGGCGGGGGCGGGTTTGCGGGACTGTAGAAAACATGGATGTTTTCTACAAGCCCCCATGGATGGGTTCACGGCGTGTCCCGCAAACCCGCACCCGCCGGCCCAGCTAAGGCCATGCGCAGGCTACCGGCTGTTCGCCAGAACGCATGAAGGTGCCGGGCAATGCCCGGCACCTCCAGCATCAAATGCAACCAAGCGCTGTTACGCCCCAACCCCGATCGGGCAACTCACCCCAGTGCCACCAATCCCGCAGTAACCATTCGGGTTTTTGGCCAGATACTGCTGGTGATAGTCCTCGGCGTAGTAGTACTCCGGCGCCGGGAATTCGATCTCGGTAGTGATCGCCCCCAACCCGGCCTCGGTCAGCCGCTGCTGGTAGGCATCACGGCTGGCCAACGCCGCATCGAACTGGGCCTGGGACGTGGCATGGACCGCCGAACGGTACTGGGTGCCGGTATCGTTGCCCTGGCGCATGCCCTGGGTCGGGTCGTGGTTCTCCCAGAACACCTGCAGCAGCTCGCCCAGGCTGATGATCGCCGGGTCGAACACTACCTCCACGATCTCGGTGTGCCCGGTCAGGCCCGAGCACACTTCCTCGTAGGTCGGGTTCGGGGTCACCCCGCCCGCATAGCCCACCGAGGTCGAATACACCCCCGGCAAGGTCCAGAACTTGCGCTCGGCGCCCCAGAAGCAGCCCATGGCGAAGCGGATGCGCTCCAGCCCGGCGAAGCCGTCCTTCAGCGGGTGGCTGTTCACGTAGTGCTGGTTGTGCAGCGGCAGCGGGTGCTCGCGGCCGGGCAGCGCCTCTTCCGGGCGCGGCAGGCGCTGCTTGAACGCTCCAATGCCCAACAGGCCCTTGGCAATACCCAACATGGCGCTCTCCTAGGCCGGCAACAGGCCGGCGCTTTCGTCACCGTCGAATATGGGGTCGTCCTGTGGCCCGCCCAAGTCCAGCCCGGCCACGATCTGCTCCGCCTCCGGGCGGGCCAGGTCCGGAACGCAGACCCGCAGCACCCCGAACAGCGGCAGCTCGCCCATCCCGCCCAGCAGCGACTCGCCGAAAACGAAGGCCGGAATCCCGGCCGCCTCCAGCGCGTGCTTGACCAGATGGGCGTCGAACAGGTTGTCGGCCTGGTAGATCACGTGCATGGGGCAGGCTCCGGGCGAGTTCGTGGCCAGCATACGCGGTCGGCATGAACACGTGGGCCGGGGCTTTGCCGGGACCGGTCTGGGTGCTAGCCCCCTGAGTCAGGGGGCGGCCGCGAAGCGGCGGGGGTATGGGTGCTGGTGAGAAGGGGCCCAAGGTTTGCGCAGCAATCCTTGGGGCGACAGCGCGCATGCGATGGCGCGTACCCCGACCAACGGTCGGCACCTACCGTCTAACGCGTCCCGGGGGGACGCGTTAGACTGGCAATCTTTCTGCCTTCTGCCTGCGCATCATGTCCGAGCCTACTGCCGCCCCTACCGACGCCCTTCCGGAAACCCACGAAAAGCGGGATTTCATCCGTCAGATCGTCCGCGAGGACCTGGCCGCCGGCAAGCATGCCGCGATCAAGACGCGCTTCCCGCCCGAGCCCAACGGCTACCTGCACATCGGCCATGCCAAGTCGATCTGCCTGAACTTCGGCATCGCCGGTGAGTTCGCCGGCGTCTGCAACCTGCGCTTCGACGATACCAACCCGGCCAAGGAAGACCCCGAGTACGTGGCCGCCATCCAGGATGACGTGCGCTGGCTGGGCTTCACCTGGAACGAACTGCGGCATGCCTCCGATTACTTCGACGCCTACTACCTGGCCGCCGAAAAGCTGATCCGCGACGGCAAGGCCTATGTCTGCGACCTGTCGGCCGAGGAAGTGCGCGCCTACCGCGGCACCCTGACCGAACCCGGCCGCCCCTCGCCCTGGCGCGACCGCAGCGTGGACGAAAACCTGGACCTGTTCCGCCGCATGCGCGCCGGTGAGTTCCCCGACGGCGCGCGCACCGTGCGCGCCAGGATCGACATGGCCAGCGGCAACATCAACCTGCGCGATCCCGCGCTGTACCGCATCAAGCACGTCGAGCACCAGAACACCGGCAACGCCTGGCCGATCTACCCGATGTACGACTTCGCCCATGCCCTGGGCGATTCCATCGAAGGCATCACCCACTCGCTGTGCACCCTGGAATTCGAAGACCACCGCCCGCTGTACGACTGGTGCGTGGACAACGTCGACTTCGCCCATGACGATGCGCTGACCGCGCCGCTGGTCGAACGCGGCCTGCCGCGCGAAGCTGCCAAGCCGCGCCAGATCGAATTCTCGCGTTTGAACATCAACTACACCGTGATGAGCAAGCGCAAGCTGATGGCGCTGGTCACCGAACAGCTCGTCGATGGCTGGGAAGACCCGCGCATGCCGACCCTGCAGGGCCTGCGCCGCCGTGGCTACACCCCGGCCGCGATGCGCCTGTTCGCCGAACGCGTGGGCATCAGCAAGCAGAACTCGATGATCGATTTCAGCGTGCTCGAAGGCGCGCTGCGCGAAGACCTCGACAGTGCCGCCGCGCGCCGCATGGCCGTGGTCGACCCGGTCAAGCTGGTGCTGACCAACCTGCCCGAGGGCCATGCCGAAACGCTGACCTTCTCCAACCACCCCAAGGACGACGCCTTCGGGACCCGCGACGTGCCGTTCGCGCGCGAACTGTGGATCGAGCGCGAAGACTTCGCCGAGGTGCCGCCCAAGGGCTGGAAGCGCCTGGTGCCCGGTGGCGAAGTGCGCCTGCGCGGCGCCGGCATCATCCGCTGCGATGAAGTGATCAAGGATGCCGACGGCACCATCACCGAACTGCGCGGCTGGCTGGATCCCGAATCGCGTCCCGGCATGGAAGGCGCCAACCGCAAGGTCAAGGGCACCATCCACTGGGTCAGCGCCGTGCACGCCGTGCCGGCCGAAATCCGCCTGTACGACCGCCTGTTCTCGGTGCCCAACCCGGACGATGAGTCCGAAGGCAAGACCTACCGCGACTACCTCAACCCCGAGTCGCGCCGCACCGTCACCGGCTACGTCGAACCGGCCGCGGCCACCGCCGCGCCTGAACAGTCGTTCCAGTTCGAGCGCACCGGCTACTTCGTCGCCGACCGCCGCGACCACACCGCCGCCGCCCCCGTGTTCAACCGCAGCGTCACCCTGCGCGACACCTGGTCGGCGTAAGCCCCACCGCATTCGAAAGGTTTGTCCCATGCTGTACGCGCAAGTCCACCTCACCCTGCCCGCCTGGATCCACGACCAGATCGACCTGGCCCGTGCGTATCCCGGCGATGCCGCCAAGGTCGCCCTGGCGATCGAACTGTCGCGGCTGAACGTCGAGGCGGAAACCGGTGGCCCGTTCGGCGCCGTGGTGTTTGGTCCGGACGACCGCGTCATCGCGGCCGGCGTCAACCGCGTGGTGCCGCACAGCACCTCGCTGGCGCATGCCGAGAACATGGCTTACATGCTCGCCCAGCAGCGCCTGCAGAGCCCGCGCCTGAACGACGTGCTGTCGCCGATCACCCTGGCCACCTCCTCGCAGCCGTGCTGCCAGTGCTACGGCGCCACCATCTGGGCCGGCATCGACCGGCTGCTGATCGGCGCCAGCGCGCAGGATGTGGAAGAACTGACCCCGTTCGATGAAGGTCCGCTGCCGGCCGACTGGATCGGCGAACTCAACAAGCGCGGCATCGAGGTCGTGCGCGACATCGAACGCGACGCGGCACGCGCAGTGCTGCGCCAGTACGGGGAGATCAACGGTGCGCATTACTGATACCCACGCCATGGGCGTGCGTCGATGAGTGGCCTGCTGTGCCTGTGCCGGCAGGGTTTCGAGCCCGAACTGGCCGGTGAACTTGCCGAGCGTGCCGCCTACGCCAACATTGCCGGTTACGCCCGTACCCAGCGCAACGATGGCTACGTGCTGTTCGCCACCGACGAGGGCGCCGCGCTATCCAAAGCGTTGCCCTGGCGTTCGCTGATCTTCGCCCGCCAGAAGCTGGTAGTGCTGGCCGAACTGCGCGAGCTGGATCCAACCGACCGGATCACCCCGATCCTGGCCGCGCTGGACGGCCAGCAACGCTTCGGCGACATGTGGGTGGAACATCCCGATTCGGACGAAGGCAAGCCGCTGGCCGGCCTGGCCCGCGCCTTCGGCAATGCCCTGCGCCCGGCGCTGCGCAAGGCCGGCCTGCTCACCGACAAGCCCAACACCAGCCTGCCACGCCTGCATGTCGTGTTTGTTGACGGTCGCCATGCATTTGTCTGCGTGGCCGATACCCGCGACAGCGCTCCCTGGGCACTGGGCATTCCGCGCCTGAAGCTGCTGCCCGACGCGCCGTCGCGCTCGGCGCTGAAGCTGGACGAAGCGCTGCTGACCCTGATGAGCCCTGAAGAGCGCGAGCAGCTGGTCAAGCCCGGCATGCGCTCGGCCGATCTGGGCGCCGCCCCCGGCGGCTGGACCTGGGTGCTCACCCGCCAGCACATGCACGTGATCAGCGTGGACAACGGCCCGCTGCGCGAGCACGTGCTGGAAACCGGCCTGGTCGAACACCTGCGCGCCGATGGGTTCCACTGGCAGCCCGAGGCGCCGCTGGACTGGATGGTCTGCGACATGGTCGAGCAGCCGCGCCGCGTGGCCGAGCGCATGGCCACCTGGTTCCGCGAGGGCTGGTGCCGGCACGCGATCTTCAACCTCAAGCTGCCGATGAAGAAGCGCTGGGACGAAACCCGGCTGTGCCTGGAGCTGTTCGAAGCGCAGGCCGGGCGACCGCTCACCGTGCGCGCCAAGCAGCTCTACCACGACCGTGAGGAAATCACGGTGCTGGCCTGGACCGGGCGATGAAGGACGCGCGGCAGCGCTGGCTGCTGCGCTGAGGAGGGCTCAGCCCTTGGCGGGCCCCCGGAAGTGCTGCAGGCTGCGGGTCAGTTCCAGCGCTTTGTTCAACTGATTCAGGCGGTCATTGTTCCAGCTGTCATGGGCTCCGGAGGCCAACCGGGCCGGACCACGCTGGCGCTCGAGGTCGCGCTGCAGGGATTTGAGGCTGTTCAGCAGGAGCTTGGCCTGGCCCTCGGTCGGCGCGGCGGCGCCCTTGGAGCGGGCAAATTTGTCCAGGTTCACCTGCGCCCGAAGGCCATCCTCGCCCCGGCAGCCGATGCCGTACTGGTGGCACCTGTTGTTGATGTGCGTGATCAGTCCATTGAAATCCCTGGCGGCCGCCTCGGGATGGGCAACGATCGCGCGCACGGTCTTTTCAGCGTTGAACGACGCCGGCCGGAAAAGCTGGTTGAGAACCTCGGCAATGCTCATGATTCTTCCTCGGGAAAGGGAGCGACGCGCCGCACCCGTTACGGTGGAACGCCTCCAGACCCGTTCAGTCTGCTGAAACGCAGGGGCCACCCACTTTCAAGAATCAATCATCCCGGGCTCGTCGCGCCAACGCGTGGGCCTTGCTGCCGCACGCATCAACCCTGGCGACGCCGGTTCAACGCGAGGCACTGCTCGACCGGGATACCCTGCTTGTGGGACAGCAACAGCTTCACGAAGTACTGGCAACTGTCGCGATCGACGTCGTCCTGCCGCACGGCCGCCACCGTGTGGACCTCACCGCCGACCGCGCGGACCTCCGGGATGTCACGCAGCGGCTTCGACGCCACACCACGGTTGTGTATGGTGGTGAGCTGCACGCCGAGGCTGCCAGAGACGCCTCGCGGAGTGCGGCCGCACATGCGGTTCGCCGACGAAGGCTGCTGGGGACGATCAAGGGGCGAAAGTGCCATGGGGGAGTTCCGGAAGATGGGAAGCGCGACGCGCTGTCGAGGCCGGACAGCGCCAGCCGCGCCGCAGTCTGCGCAGTGGCAGCCCAGCCCACTTCCAGATTTCGATCCCCCGGAACCTACAGCCCCGCCGCGCGCTTCCACAGTGCCGACACCAGTGGCGGCAGGCGGCCCACGCTGCCCAGCGCGCAACCACGCGCCAGCGTCAAATGCATCTCGTCGTTGGAGAAAATGGTGTTGATCGCGTCAAAGCCATAAGCCGACACTGTGTTCTCGCTGCGGCGTTCGCGCGCCCAGCGCTGCAGGCGGTCGGGCGAAGCCCAGTCCTGGCGTCGCTGCTGCGCACGCAGCACCGTGGCATGCAGCGCCGCCACATCGCGCAGGCCCAGGTTCACGCCCTGCCCGGCCAGCGGATGCACCACATGCGCGGCATCGCCCAGCGCCAGCACGCGGCCTGCCACGTAGGCACTGGCCAGCTGGCGGCGCAGCGGGAAGGCGGCGCGCCGCGAGGCCAGGGTCATCGCGCCCAGCCGGGCGCCGAAGGCGCGGGTCAGCTCGGCGTTGAAGGTGGCCTCGTCCAGCCCCAGCACGCGTTCGGCCTCCGCATCGGGGAGCGTCCACACGATGGAGCTGCGGTGCGTGCCGGCCGGCAGCACTGCCAGCGGCCCGGTGGTCAGGAAGCGCTGCCAGGCCGTGGCCTGGTTGTCCTGTTCGGTATCGATGTAGGCGACCACGCCGCGCTGGGCGTACTCCTGGCGGCTGACCTGCACGCCGGCCAGGCGGCGCAGGGTCGAGTCCGCGCCGTCGGCGGCGATGGCCAGCGCGGCGTCCAGCCGGCGCCCGTCCTCCAGCCGCACGCGCACGCCGTCGGCATCCTGTTCGAGCCCTTCCACCCGTGCCGGGCAGCACAGCTGCACACCCGCCGCCGGCAGGGCCGCCCACAGCCGGTCCACCAGCAGGTCGTTTTCCACGATCCAGCCCAGCTGCTCACGGCCCAGGCGGTCGGCATCGAACTGCAGTTCCTCACCGCCGGCGGCGTCCCAGACCCGCATGCGCCGGTACGCGCAGGCGCGCGCGGCCAGCACCGCCGGCCATACGCCGAGCGTACGCAGCAGCTGCGCGTTGTCCGGCGCGAACGCATACACCCGCAGGTCCGGCTGCTGCGGCTGCCACGCTGGCGGTTCGCGGCCTTCGACCAGGGTGACCTCCAGCCCGGCATCGGCCAGCGCCAGCGCGCAGGCGGCGCCCACCACGCCGCCGCCCACCACGATCACATCGCGCGCGCGCCGGCTCATGCGCCGGCTCCCCGGCACAACGCCGGGACCTCGCCGCGGAAGCCCATGGCACCGCCGACCAGCATCGACTGCATCGAGGTCGCCTGCGCTGCCAGCAGCCCGAGACTGCGCAGCGGGCGCATCAACGGCGCGGGATTGCTGGTCAGCCGTGCCAGTCCGCCGGAGAAGGCGATGGTCTGGCGGCGATCCTCTTCACGGCGCGCGACATGCGCCTGCAGCAGCGCATCGCTGCCCACGTCGTCGGCCGTTTCGATCAGCTCGGCCAGGGTCAGCGCGTCGCGCAGGCCCAGGTTGAAGCCCTGCGCGCCCAGCGGATGGATGGTCTGCGCCGCATTGCCCAGCAGCACCGCGCGCTCGCCCACCAGTCCCTGCGCCAACACCTGCACCAGCGGGTAGGCACTGCGCGCGCCGCTTTCCAGCAGCCGCCCGGCGCGCCAGCCGATGGCCTGCTGCAGGCGCGCCAGCCAGGCCGCGTCGTCGAGTGCCAGCACGGCATCGGCCTGGTCGCGGGCCACGCCGTGCACCGCCCCGTAATGGCGGTCGCCCCGCGGCAGCAGGGCGGTCGGGCCTGTATCGGTAAAGCGTTCGAACGCGGTGCCGTCCGGCGCGCGCGCCGAGCGGACGCGGGCCACGAACAGGGTCTGCTGGAAATCATGTTCGTCCACCCCGATGCCCAGCGCTTCGCGCACGCCGCTGCGGGTGCCATCGGCGCCCACCACCAGCCGCGCCAGCAGGGTGCGCTCACCGGCATCGTCGGCGATCACCACTTCGCGGCAGCCATCGACCGTGGCGCCCAGCCGCACGAACCGCGCCGGCCGGTACCGGGTGAGGCGGCGCAGGCCCTGCAGGCGGGTTTCCAGTGCCTGGCCGAAATCGCGCGCCACCACCACCTGGCCGAACCACGGGCGATCGTACTGCGCAGCGTCCATCTGGACCCGGCCGAAATCACCGGCGCGGGTGACCTGGATGCGGGTGATCGGCCCCACCGCCGAGCCCAGCAACGGCATCACCCCCAAGGCGGTCAGGGCGTTGACCGTGGCGGCGGCAAAACTGAGGTTGCGCTGGTCGAACACCGGCGGCAGCGCGCCGGGCGGCGCGATCTCGACCAGCCCGACATCGCGTCCGGCCCGGTCCAGGGCGATGGCCAGGCTGGCGCCGACCAGGCCGCCGCCCACGATCACTACGTCATGACGTTCACTCATGCCGCCCATGATAGTGCGTGCGGCCCGGCTACGCCCCGTGGCGGCAGGCGCTAGAATGAACGCTGGACTCCCGACGCCTGCCCCCATGACCCCTACCGCCCAACGCGCCTTCATCCTGTTCGTGCTCGTGCTGCTGATGGCGGCGACCCGGGTCAATCACTTCGCGGCGATCCCCGACGCGTCGTGGGCGGTGTTCTTCATTGCAGGCTTCCACCTGCGCAGCTGGACGCGCTGGGCCTTCCCGCTGCTGATGGTGCTGGCGATCGTGATCGATGTGCTGGTGATCCGCGCCAGCGGCATCGGCTACTGGCAGCACTACTGCGTCTCGCCGGGGACCGCACTGCTGGTGCCGGCCTACTTCGCGATGTGGGCCGGTGGCGCGCTGCTGCGCCAGGGCTACCACGGCGCGGACTGGACCGCGCTGGCCAAGGGCTGCGTGCTGCTGCTGGCGGCGGTGGCGGTGTGCCACCTGTTCGCGCAGAGCGGCTTCTACTGGACCAGCGACGTGGTCGCCGCCCCCACGCTGCAGGGCTGGGCACGCAACTATGCGGACTGGTTCCTGCCCTACCTGCGCACCGCCGCGATCTACGTCGGCCTGGCCGCCGCGCTGCAGCTGGCCACCGAACAGGTGGTCAAGCTGCTGCACGCCCGCCGCGACGCGCTGCACTGAGCCCGGCACGCATGGGCAACCGGCTGTCGCGCATCTACACCCGCACTGGCGATGACGGCAGCACCGGCCTGGGCGACGGCAGCCGGGTGGCCAAGGATGCGGCACGGGTCAACGCCTTCGGCAGCGTGGACGAGGCCAATTCGGCGCTCGGCGTGCTGCTGGCGGTGGCGCTGCCCGATGACGTGCGCGCCCTGCTCACCACCGTGCAACACCAGCTGTTCGACCTGGGCGGCGAGCTGTGCATTCCCGGCCATGCGGCAATCCAGGCGGGCGACGTGGCGGCGCTGGAGCGCCACCTGGACCACTACAACGCCGACCTGCCCGCGTTGAAGGAATTCATCCTGCCCGGTGGCGGCGAAGCCGCCGCACGCTGCCACCTGACCCGCACCATCGTGCGCCGCGCCGAGCGCGAAACCGTCACCCTGGCCCGCCAGGAGCCGGTGCGCGCCGAAGCGCTGCATTACCTCAACCGGCTGTCGGACCTGCTGTTCGTGCTGGCCCGCGTGCTCGCCCGCGCCGACGGCCACGGCGAGGTCCTCTGGCAGCATACCCGCCGCCACGGCTGAGCCGCCCCCGCTCCGGAACCCCGTCCGCATGCTGGTTTTCACCCATCCCGCCTGTCTGCAACACGATCCCGGGCGCGGCCACCCCGAATGCCCCGAACGCCTGCAGGTGGTGCTCGATGCCCTGCGTGCCACCTACCCCGACCAGCTGGACTGGCGCCAGGCGCCGCCGGCCAAGTTCGGCGAACTGGCGCGCGTGCACGACAGCGCGCTGATCGACCTGGTGCTGGCACCACAGACCGAACCGCTGCGCCTGATCGACATGGACACGATGACCTCGCCCGGTTCGGCCAGCGCCGCCCTGCATGCCGCCGGCGCCGGCGTGGCTGCGGTGGATGCCGTGATGCTGGGCGGGGATCCGGTGGCGTTCTGCGCGGTGCGCCCGCCCGGCCACCACGCCACCGCGACCACGGCGATGGGGTTCTGCCTCTTCAACAACATCGCCATCGCGGCCGCGTACGCGCGCGACCGCTATGGGCTGGAGCGGATCGCGGTGGTCGATTTCGACGTCCACCACGGCAACGGCACCCAGGACATCTTCGTGGCCGACCCGCGCGTGGCCTACTACAGCACCCACCAGGCCGGGCTGTTCCCCAACTCGGGCCTGCGCCGCGACCGTGGCGCGGGCAACCTGCTCAACATCCTGCTGCCACCGGGCAGCGGCAGCTTCCGCTTCCGCAACACCTGGGCCGACGAGATGCTGCCGGCCATCGACGATTTCCGCCCGCAGCTGCTGCTGGTCTCGGCCGGTTTCGATGCCCACCTGCGCGACCCGCAGGCCGACCTGATGCTGGAAACCGAGGATTTCGCCTGGATCACCGCCGAGCTCCGCCGGCTGGCCCGTCGCCATGGCGGCGGCCGCATGGTCTCCATGCTGGAGGGCGGATACGACCTGCAGGCGCTTGCCGAATGCTCCGTCGCGCACGTAGGCGCGCTGCTGTGAGATGAACCTGAACCCTTGGCTGCAGCAAGCCTTCATTGCCCCTATGCAAGGGATGGGGCAAGCTACGATCCGTTTTCGTCCGAATCCGAATCCCGCGTGCGCCGAGCCCTCCGCCTGCTGCCTCTCCCCCTGAGCATCGCCATCTGCCTGCCGGCCATGGCCGACGACAAACCGGTGAACTGGGGCCTGTGCCCGGTGACCGATGTCCTGCCCGCCTTCCAGGACGCCCCTGTGGCGGACAAGGCCGCGGCCGAAACCCGCGACCAGCAACCCACCGATATCGAAGGCGACGCGCTTACCGGTACCAGCACCGTGCCGCAATACCAGGGCAACGTGGCGCTGAAGCGTGGCGACCAGTTCCTGGGCACCGACCACCTGAGCTTCGACACCGAAAGTGGCAACTACATCGCCGAAGGCAATGTGCGCTACCAGGATTCGTCGATCCGGATGACGGCCAAGCGCGCCGAAGGCAACCAGGAATCGGACACCCACAAGATCAGCGACATCCAGTACCAGCTGGTGGACCGGCGCGGCCATGGCGGCGCAGACTCGATCGACCTGCAGGGTTCGGTGGGCCAGATGCACCGCTCGACCTATACCACCTGCGACCCCTCGCAGCCGGTGTGGAAACTGTCGGCGCCGCAGATCGACGTGGACAATGACGAAGGCTTCGGCACCGCCCGCAACGCGGTGCTGCGCATCGGCAACGTGCCGGTGCTGTGGGCGCCGTACTTCAAGTTCCCGATCGACGACCGCCGCCAGACCGGCCTGCTCTACCCGCAGCTGGGCATGTCCGGCCGCAACGGCTTCGACTATGCCCAGCCGATCTACTTCAACCTGGCGCCGAACTACGACGACACCCTGACCCCGCGCTACATGAGCAAGCGCGGCCTGATGCTCGACAACGAGTTCCGCTATCTGTACGACGGCGGCCGTGGCGAACTGCAGACCGCCTACCTGCCCAATGACAAGCTGCGCGACCGCGACCGCGGCCAGGTCGAATACCAGGGTTACCACAACATCGACCCGCACTGGCAGGCCCGCGCCAACATCGCCTGGGTCAGTGACGAGCGGTACACCGAGGACTTCTCCAGCAAGCTGCTGGGGGTGACCACCTCGAGCCTGCAGAGCCAGGTCGGCATCTACGGTACCGGTGAGAACTGGACGGCCGGGCTGATGGCCGACTACTGGCAGAACACCGATTACACGCTGACCGACGCGTCGCTGCCCTACTCCCGCCAGCCGCGCCTGTTCGCCACCTGGGACAAGCCGCTGCTGCCATGGCTGGAAGTGGGGGTGTACGCCGAGGCGGTGCACTTCACCCATGACGACGTCGACCAGAAGACCCAGCTGCCTGATGGCGAATTCGTCCACAATGGCGTGGTCACCCCGTACTTCAACGGTTCGCGGCTGGATGTAAAGCCTTACGTGACCTTCCCGTTCGCCGGCGCGTCCTGGTATGTCACCCCGACCTTGGCGTACCGCTACACCGGGTATGAGCTGGACCGTGGACTGGCTGACCAGACCCGACTGCAGGCGTTGACCGACGCAAAGGTCGATCTGGGCACGCTCACTCCCGACCAGCTGCGTGGCAACACCTCGCCGCACCGCGGCGTGCCCATCGCCAGTCTCGACGCAGGCATGTTCTTCGACCGCGAGACCACCATCGGCGGCACCTCGTACCTGCACACGCTGGAACCGCGCCTGTTCTACCTGCGCACGCCCTACCGCGACCAGAGCGATCTGCCGATCTTCGATACGCGCGACTTCACCTTCAGCTGGGGCCAGCTGTTCCGCGATTCGCGCTACACCGGTGCGGACCGCCAGAACGACGCCAACCAGCTGACCATGGCGCTGAGTACCCGCTTCATCAACCAGGAAACCGGCCGCGAGCGCTTCTCCGCCAGCATCGGCCAGATCCTGTATTTCGACGATTCCCGGGTGACCCTGCCCGGCACCACCTCGCAGGTGGAACAGGGCAAGTCGGCCTGGATCGCCGATACCAATTACGCCATCAACGACCGTTGGAACCTGGGCGCCACCTACCAGTGGGATCCCAAGTACAAGCGCGAGGACCTGGCCAGCGTGCGCGCGCGCTACCTGATGTCCAACGACGGCATCGTCAACCTGACCTACCGCCACCGTCTCAACACGGCCGCCCCGGCGACGGCGACCAAGGAAGAACGCACCCTGCTGGAACAGGTGGACCTGTCCTTCCTGTACCCGATCAACCAGACCTGGAGCCTGGTGGGGCGCTATTACTACTCCATCGAAGACAAGGCGCCGCTGGAAATCATCGGCGGCGTGCAATGGGACAGCTGCTGCCTGGCGGTCCGCGCACTGGCCCGCCGTTACGTGCGCAACCGCGAAGGTGAGCTGAACAATTCCTTCCAGATCGAGTTCGTGCTGAAGGGCCTGAGCTCCATCGGCCAGAACACGGACCGCACTTTGCGCCGTGCTATTCTCGGGTACTACCGAGACGACCTCTATCTCGTGCCGCCCGCCAACACGGGCGCCCCCACGCGCGAAGACTACGATCCCAATCTGATCCCATGACCAAGACCTTCCCCGTCCTACTCGCCTCCCTGATCGCGGTCAGCACCGTTTCCGCGCCGCTGCAGGTGCTGGCCCAGCAGAGCCAGTCGCTGGACCGCATCGCCGCCATCGTCGACGAGGATGTCGTGCTGCAGAGCGAGCTGGACCGCGCCATCGTGAACATCAAGGCCCAGTACGCCGGCCGCGAAGGCCAGCTGCCGCCGGATGACGTGCTCAGCCGCCAGGTGCTCGAGCGCCTGGTGCTGGTCAAGCTGCAGGTCACGCGCGCCGAAGGCAGTGGCATCAAGGTCAGCGACCAGGAGCTCAACCAGGCCCTGAACGCGATTGCCCAGCAGAACGGTTCCAACCTGGACGCCCTGCGCCAGCGCCTGGCCGCCGATGGCGTGGATTTCAACGACTTCCGCAGCTCGGTCCGCGATGAAATCACCGTGCAGCGCCTGCGCCAGAGTTTCGCCCAGAGCCGCATCAGCGTCAGCGAGGGTGAAGTGGATGCCGCGCTGAAGCAGGAAGCCACCGCAGGCACCCAGTACCACCTGGCCCACATCCTGATCGCCCTACCCGAAGGCGCAACCGCCGAGCAGATCGCCACCGGCCAGCAGAAGGTCGACGGCGTGAAGGGCCTGCTGGACAAGGGCGAGCTGGACTTCAACGCGGCTGCCGTCCGGTACTCGGACAGCCCCAACGCGCTGGAAGGCGGCGACCTGGGCTGGCGTTCCCTGGATGAGATTCCCGGCGCGTTCGCGAAGATGATGAGCGGCATGAAGGCCGGCGACGTTGTCGGTCCGCTGCGCGGCCCGAGCGGTTTCCAGCTGCTCAAGCTGGTGGAAGTGCGCGACGCCAGTGCCGCCACCACCGGCCAGACCATCACCGAATACCACGGCCGGCACATCCTGATCCGGGTCAACGACCAGCAGGACAACGCCACCGCCAAGGCCAAGATCGACTCGATCCGTGCACGCATCGCCGGCGGCGCCGACTTCGAGGCCGAAGCCAAGGCCTCGTCCGAGGACACCAACAGCAAGGGCCAGGGCGGCGATCTGGGCTGGTTCCCGGCTGACGCGTTCGGCCCGGACTTCGGCAAGCAGGTCACCGGCCTGAGCGACGGTGGCGTCAGCCAGCCGTTCCGCACCGACGCTGGCTGGCACATCGTGCAGCGCGTGGCGACCCGCCAGACCGATTCGGGCACCGACAACAAGCGCGCCCAGATCCGCGAGACGATCGGCCGCCGCAAGCTGGAAGAAGAGTACAACCGCTACCTGCAGGAACTGCGCGGCGAAGCCTACGTGGACCTGCGCACCCCGGCAGCGGCCCCGGCCACTGCTCCGGCCCCGGCCCCGGCCGCGACCAAGCCCTGAGGCACTGGCCATGATCCCGCAGCTCGCTCTGGTACCGGGCGAGCCCGCCGGGATCGGTCCTGAACTCTGTCTTCGCCTGATCCAGCAGCCGCGCACCGATTGCCGGCTGCTGGGCTTCGCCGACCCGGATACCTTGCGGGCGGCCGCAGCGGCGCTGTCGCTGCCATTGAACCTGCTTCCTGAAGATGCCATCGCCCGCCAGCCGGGCGATCTGCCGTTGCGCGAGGTCCGCAATGCGGCCCCCTCACGCTTCGGCCAGGCCGACCCGGCCAACGCCGGCGCGGTGATCGGCGCCCTGCTGCAGGCCGGCCAGGCCTGCCTGGACGGCCACCTGCACGGGGTAGTCACCGGGCCGGTGCACAAGGCGGTCATCAACCAGGGCGGGATCGCCTACAGCGGCACCACCGAACTGCTGGCCGACCAGGCCGGGGTGGAGGTGGTGATGATGCTGGCCAACGACATCGTCCGGGTGGCGCTGGCCACCACCCACCTGCCGCTCCGCGCGGTGGCCGATGCGATCACTGCGGACGGCCTGGCGCGTACGCTGCGGATCGTGCACGGTGCGCTCCGTGGGGCATTCGGCATTGCCGCGCCGCGGATCGCCGTGCTCGGACTGAACCCGCATGCGGGCGAAGACGGGCACCTGGGCCGTGAAGAACTGGACCTGGTGATTCCGCTGCTCGCGCGGCTGCGCGCTGAAGGGATGGACCTGATCGGCCCGCTGCCGGCCGATACCGCCTTCCTGCCGCAGAAGCTGGCCGGGTTCGACACGGTGCTGGCGATGTACCACGACCAGGGCCTGCCGGTGCTCAAGTACAGCGGTTTCGAGCACGCAGTGAACATCACTCTGGGCCTGCCCTACCCGCGCGTAGCGGTTGACCACGGCACCGCGCTGGACCTGGCCGGGCGCGGCACCGCCGACCCGTCCAGCCTGCTCGCCGCCACGCAGTGGTGTGCCCGGCTGGCGCGCCAACGTACACTGGTGCCATGACTTCCCCGCATTCCCCCTCGGCCGCCGGGTTTACCGCGCCGGCCAAAAAGCAGCTGGGCCAGCACTTCCTGGCCGATCGCACTTACATCGACAAGATCGTCCTGGCGGTCAACCCGAAAGACGACGACCGCCTGGTCGAGATCGGCCCGGGCCAGGGCGCCATCACCCTGCCGTTGCTGCGCCGCCACCCGCGCCTGACAGTGATCGAATTCGATCGCGACCTGATCGCGCCGTTGACCGCCGCCGCTGAGCCGCTGGGCGAACTCACCATCATCCACCGCGACGTGCTGCAGGTGAACTTCACCGAACTGGCCGGCGACGGCCAGATCCGGCTGGTAGGCAACCTGCCCTACAACATCTCGTCACCGATCCTGTTCCACGCGATGGACCATGCGGCGGCGATCCGCGACATGCACTTCATGCTGCAGAAGGAAGTGGTGGACCGCATGGCCGCTGCGCCCGGCAGCAAGGTCTACGGCCGGCTCAGCGTGATGCTGCAGGCGTGGTGCAAGGTGACCTCGCTGTTCGTGGTGCCGCCGGGCGCGTTCCGTCCGCCGCCGAAGGTCGATTCGGCCGTGGTCCGGCTGGTGCCGCGCGATCCCGACACGGTGGGCATCATCGACCGCCGTCGCTTCGCGGACGTGGTTCGTGCCGCCTTCGGCCAGCGCCGCAAGACGCTGCGCAACGCACTGAATGGGGTGGTGACGCCCGAGCAGTTCGAAGCGGCCGGGGTGCGCAGCGACGCGCGCGCCGAGCAGCTCGAAGTGGCGCAGTTCATCGCGTTGGCGAACGTGCCGCGCGCGGAAGATTGAAACTCCCTCTAAACTGCCTGCATGAACGACGCTGCACACTATGCGATCTCGGTCGAGGTCGCCCCGCGCTTCCTCGATGACCAGTCCACGCCCGAGGACGGGCGTTTTGCGTTTGCCTACACGATCCGCATCCATAACGCCGGCCGCGTGGCCGCGCGGCTGGTGGCCCGCCACTGGCGGATCACCGACGGTAACGGTCGGGTGGAGCACGTGGACGGCGATGGGGTAATCGGCGAGCAGCCGCGGCTGCGCCCGGGTGAAGACTTCCGTTACACCTCCGGTGTCATGCTGGAAACCGAACACGGCACGATGCAGGGGCATTACGACATGGTGGCCGACGATGGCACCGAGTTCGCCGCCCCGATCGCGCCCTTCGTGTTGACCATTCCGCGCACGCTGCACTGATGGAGGCGCACGCATGAGTGTCTGGGCCATCGGCGACCTGCAGGGCTGTTACGACGTCACCCAGCGTCTGCTGGAGAAAATCCGCTTCGACCCGGCGGTGGACAAACTGTGGTTCTGTGGCGACCTGGTCAACCGGGGCGGCCAGTCGCTGGAAACGCTGCGGCTGGTGCATTCGCTGCGCGATCAGAGCGTGGTGGTGCTGGGCAACCATGATCTGTCGTTGCTGGCCGTCGGTGCGCGCACCGAGGAAGAGCAGCGCAAGGTCAATCCGGACCTGCTGCGGATCGTGCAGGCCGAGGACCGCGACGTACTCTTGGAATGGCTGCGCCTGCAGAAGCTGGTGCACGTGGACCGTGAGCTGGGCTGGATGATGGTGCACGCGGGCCTGGCCCCGAAGTGGACCACGCAGCTGGCCGAGAAGCACGCACGCGAGGTGGAGGTGCAGCTGCACGGCAGCGGCTACCGCAAGCTGTTCCGCAACATGTACGGCGACAAGCCGGGCTGGTCGCCCGGGCTGGCCGGTTACGACCGTTCGCGGGCGATCATCAACCTGCTTACACGCATGCGCTACTGCACGCCCCGCGGGCGGATCGGGATCGAGGACAAGGGCACGCCGGGCACGCAGGAGCAGGGGCTGTATCCCTGGTTCGAGGTACCGGGCCGGGTCGAGCGCGATCTGAAGATCGTGTGCGGTCACTGGTCGGCGCTGGGCCTGACGATCACCCAGGGCGTGCATGCGATCGATACCGGCGCAGTATGGGGCGGCAAGCTCACGGCACTGCAGTTGGATACCGAAGAACTGCGCGTGGTGCAGGTGCCGGGCCGCGATGTGCCCAAGCCGGTTGCACCGCCGCGTCCGCAGGCACGGCGTCCGGCCGGCGAAGGTAATTCGGGCAACAACGGCAATGGTCGGCCGCCGCGTGGGCAGCGCCAGAATCAACAGCAACAGCAGCCACGTCGTGCGCGTGAGCCAGCTGGGAGTGCGGGCGACGGTACGCCGACTACCGCGTAACGCCAAGGCCAAAGCCAAAGCCCTGGTCTGCGAACGTATCTGCGCTGGGCCGGCGGTGGCGGGGGTACGGGGGGCGCCGTAAACCCCCCTCCGGGGTCCGGCCCAGCCGCCAGCGGCTGTGCGTTCAGTCGCACGCGAGGCAGTGCCTCGCAAGCAGTGCGCCTTCACCCTTGGGGGCTCTTGCGAAACATCCATGTTTCGCAAAGCCCCCGTACCCCCGCCCCCGCCGACCCATTGACGGTTGGTTGGTGGCCTGGGGAAAACCAACGTCCAGCGCAGTGCGCAGTGGTCGCTTTTTCTGTGGTCACCTGCCAACTGTCAAAGGCTGGCGGCGGTGGGTTTGCGGGAGCGTAGAGCGCCATGGATGGCGCGAACGAGCCTACAGGGACGTACTTGCGGCGTCTCCCGCAAACCCACCGGCGCCGGCCAAGCCAGACACCCTCGCAGGCGAAGGCTGTTGCTGTTGCTGTTACGCCTTCCGCGCGTAATCCACGAAATCGAACGCAAATGCATGTCGCGCATCAGCGGCATGATGCTCGCGCGCTGTTTCAACCCACAGTTGCGGGTCGACCGGCGGGAAATGGGTGTCGGCCTGGACGCGGGTATCCACCCAGGTCAGGTGCAGGTCGGTGGCCTGCGCCATGGCGAGGCGGTATATCTCGCCGCCGCCGATCACGCACAGTTCGTCTGCGCCGGCAGCGGCCGCGAACTGCAGTGCTTCGTCGATGGTGGCCACGGCCTGCATGCCCTCGAACGGTACCTGGCCCGAGCGGGTCAGGACCAGGTTCGGGCGGCCCGGCAACGCGCGGCCAAGCGACTGCGCGGTCTTGCGGCCCATCAGGATCGGCTTGCCGATCGTCAGCGCCTTGAATCGCTTCAGGTCGTCCGGCAGCTGCCAGGGCAGCTGGTTCGCTTGGCCGATGCCGTGGTCGTGGTCGAGTGCCGCAACAAGAGACAGCTTCACGTGCCGGCCTCCGGTTCCATCCGCGCCGCGTCGCAGTGCTGCTGCGCGCTGTTCACTTCGGCCAGTGCCTTCTGCAGGCCCGGGTCGGCGTCCATCATGCTGTCGGCCGCTTGGGTGAGCCGGGCCATGTGCGCCTCCTGTGCCGCCTGCAGGCCGGGGGCCGACATCACCTCGGCGTTCAGCACGCCGAGCTCCTCCTCCCCGCTTCGGTCCAGGAAGGCCTGCAGCTGCTGCGCCGTCCAGGCACTGCCGAGCAGCTGCTCGAAGCCGCGCTGGTAGGCAGGATCGTTGAATGTTTCCTGCATGAAGCGCACCAGCGCCGTCGACATGCTGGCCACCGCCGCGCGCGTTGCCGGCTCGCATGCGGCCGGCAGATCGCCCGGCAGGAAACCCGCACCCAACCCGTCCGCCATCATCGCAACATTGTTGTTGACCTGGCGCAGCACGATCTGCGCATTGACCTGTGCGGCCAGGTTCCCGGGGGAATCGGCTGCGGCCTGTGCAAGTGCCGGCGACAGCAGCAGCATCAGCAGGGCGACCCGACGCGCCCGCCTCATACCGCCACCGGCGCCTTGATCGCCGGGTGCGGGTGGTAGCCGTCGATGCGGATGTCATCGAACTGGAAGCCGAACAGATCGGTCACGTCCGGATTCAGCCACAGCGTGGGCAGCGCGCGCGGTTCGCGCGCGAGCTGCTCGCGGGCCTGTTCGTAATGATTGGAATACAGGTGCGCGTCGCCCAGCGTGTGCACGAAATCGCCCACGCCCAGCCCGGTGGCCTGCGCCACCATGTGGGTCAGCAGTGCGTAGCTGGCGATATTGAAGGGCACGCCCAGGAAGATGTCGCCGCTGCGCTGGTACAGCTGGCAGCTCAGCTTGCCGTCCACCACGTAGAACTGGAACAGGTTGTGGCAGGGCATCAACGCCATCTGCGAGAGCTCGCCCACGTTCCAGGCGCTCACCACCAGCCGGCGCGAATCCGGGTTGCGTTTGATCTCGTCCACCAGCCACTGCATCTGGTCGATGCTGCCGCCGTCGGCGGTGGCCCAGCTGCGCCACTGCTTGCCGTAGACCGGGCCGAGGTCGCCGTTCTCGTCGGCCCACTCGTCCCAGATGCGCACCTGGTTGTCTTTCAGGTAGCCGATGTTGGTGTCGCCCTTCAGGAACCACAGCAGCTCGTGGATGATCGAGCGCAGGTGCAGTTTCTTGGTGGTGACCAACGGGAAACCGTCGTTGAGGTTGAAGCGCATCTGCCAGCCGAACACGCTGCGCGTGCCGGTGCCGGTGCGGTCCGATTTTTCCGTGCCGTGTTCGAGCACATGCTCGAGCAGGTCCAGGTAGGCTTTCATGCCTTGCTCCCAGCCGTGGCGGGGGTGACCGGCAGCACCGGCTGCAGCACCGGCGCGCGGCGCGACAGGGCCAGCAGCACCAGGCCCAGCACCACCAGCGGCAGGCTCAGCAGCTGGCCGCGGGTGAACCAGTCAAAGGCCAGGTACACGCCGTTGTCGGGCATGCGCACGAATTCCACCGCGAAGCGGAACACGCCATACATCAGCGCGAACAGGCCCGAGACCAGATAACGGTGGCGCGGCGTGGCCGACACCGCCCACAGCACCACGAACATCACCAGCCCTTCCAGCAGCGCTTCGTACAACTGCGAGGGGTGACGGGCGAACGGATTGAGTGCGCCGGTTGCAAACTGCTCGCGCAGCGCCGGCATGTCCAGCTGGTTCAGCGGCGACGGCAGGCCGGAGGGAAACACCACGCCCCAGGTGCCGTCGGTGTACTTGCCCCACAGCTCGGCGCCGATGAAGTTGCCGATGCGGCCGAAGCCCAGGCCCAGCGGTACCAGCGGCGCCATGAAGTCGATGGTGTCGCCCAGGTGCAGGCGGTGCTTGCGCGACCAGTACCACGAGGCGAACAGCACGCCCAGCAGGCCGCCGTGGAAGCTCATGCCGCCATCCCACACCTTGAACAGCAGCAGCGGGTTATGCAGGAAATCGCCCAGCGCGTAGAACAGCATGTACCCCACGCGGCCACCCACCACCACGCCGAGCATGGCGTAGAACAGCAGGTCGGAGAAGCCGTTGGCATCCACGCCCGGCAGGCGCCCCGCCGCGATGCGCCGCCGCCCCAGCCACCAGGCCGCGGTGAAGCCGAGCAGGTACATGATGCCGTACCAGTGCACCTTGACCGGCCCAAGCGAGATGGCGATGGGGTCGATGTCGTGGAGATAGATCATGGGCAATGCCTTGCAGGTAAGCGGCTATTCTCGGGCCAGCGCCGCCGTACCTCAACCAAGGAACTGCGGGGTATTGGGCAGGGCGTCATCCTTGGACCCGCTGCCGGGCGGATAGTGCCCCGCCAGTATGTCCGATACCTCGGCAATGGCCAGCAGCACCGCGTCCTGCAGGGCACCCTCGCGCAACTGCTGCTGCATGTGCGCACACACCGCCTGCCACTGCGCTTCGCCCACCCTGCCGCGCAGGCCGCGGTCGGCCACCAGCTCGATGGCGTGGTCGGCCAGCAGCAGGTAGACCAGCACGCCGTTGTTGTTCTCGGTATCCCAGGTGCGCAGCTGGGCGAAGGCATGCTCGGCCCGCTGCCGGGGCGTGACCCCCTGCCACAGCGCGGTCAATGGCAGATCCGCTTCCACCGCGAACATGACCTGGCCGCCGTGGCGGCGCTCGCCGCCGGCAATGGCGTCCGTGATGGCCTGCAGCGCGTCCGGCGGGAAGGTCCGCTGCAGCGAAGGTGCGAACAGATGCCGCCAGATGCGCATCACCATCCTCCCGAGGCGCCACCGCCTCCGGATCGTCCACCCCCACCGCCCCAGCCGCCACCGCCACCGCCGAAGCCGCCGCCTCCACCACCCCAGCCTCCGCCGCCGCCAAAGCCACCGCCGCCCCAGCCGCTGTTGCGGGCGAAGCGGCCGACCCGGCCGGAGGAGAAGCCCACGAACAGGCCGATCAGCCCGGCCAGGCCACTGGCCAGCCACAGCGAAGTGAACAGGAAGGCGGCCACCGCTGCGCCGCCACCGCCCAGCAGCGCGCGCACCGGGCGCGGCAGCCAGCCCAGCAGGGCGCGGGCGAAGGTGCCCACGAAGAAGCCGATCACCAGCGCCAGCGTGAAGCCATCGCCGCCACTGCCACGGAGATCACGGTGGGCACTCACCGGCGCCGGCAGTTCCTCGCCGTCGATCAGCTTCACCAATGCAGCGCTGCCGTCGACCAGCCCGCCGGCGTAGTCGCCACTGCGGAAGCGCGGGGCCAGGTATTCCTGGATCACCCGGTTGGCGATGGCATCGGGAATGGCGCCTTCCAGCCCGTAGCCGGGCTCGATCCGCACCCGGCGGTCATCCTTCGCCACCACCAGCAGCACGCCATCGTCCACGCCGCTGCGGCCGATCTTCCACTGCTCGAACACCCGCTGGGTGTACTGCTCGATGGTTTCCGGCTGGGTGCTGGGCACCATCAGGATCTGCAGCTGGCTGCCCTTGCGTTGCTGCAACGCCAGCGCCTGGGCCTCCAGCGCCTGTTTCTGCGCGGCATCCAGGGTGCCGGTGGTGTCCACCACCGGTGAGGTCATCGGCGGAATCGCCGCGTCAGCCTGCGCCCAAGCCGGCACGGCCAGGCACAGGCACAGCAGCAACCACGCGCGCAGCAGCAGCGGGGTGTTCACCGGCTTACTGGGCCGGGGCCGGAGCCTGCTGCGGCGGCGGCGCGGGCGCCGGGGCCGCGGGCTGCGCACCGAACTTCACCGCCGGCGGCTGCGAGATCTGCGCTTCGTTCTCCACCGTGAAGTTCGGCTTTTCCTTGTAGCCGAACAGCTTGGCGGTGATCAGCTGCGGGAACGAGCGGACGTAGGTGTTGTAGTCCTGCACCTGCTGGATGTAGCGGCCGCGCGCCACGGTGATCCGGTTCTCGGTGCCTTCCAGCTGCGCCTGCAGATCGCGGAAGCCCTGGTCGGATTTCAGGTTCGGGTAGTTCTCGGTCACCACCAGCAGCCGCGACAGCGCGCCACTGAGCTCGCCCTGCGCCTGCTGGAACTGCTTGAGCGACTCGGCGTCGTCGGCATTCACGTTGACCTGGCCCACCCGCGCGCGGGCATTGGTCACGTCGGTGAGCACCTGGCGCTCCTGGTTGGCATAGCCTTCCACGGTCTGCACCAGGTTGGGGATCAGGTCGGCGCGGCGCTTGTACTGGTTGAGCACCTCGGCCCAGCCGGCCTTGACCTGCTCATCCTTCTGCTGGATCGAGTTATAGCCACAACCTGACAACAGGCTGGCCAGCAGGGCCAGCAGGATCAGTCGGGGAGAGATACGCATGACCGGCTCCGGATCGGGGTGGACGCGGCCGGAGAATGGCATGAATAGGGGTTAATTCCCCGTTAGGGTGTCCGGGGGTGACGACCAACGGTCGTCACCTGCCGGGTTGGTCCGCGCGCACCCGCTACCGGTGGATCCGCGTCCAATTGCCGGTGGATCCGCGTCCAACCCGGTAGGTACCGACCGTTGGTCGGTACGGGTGAAACCGACCGCAGGTCGGTTTCACCAATTGCCGGCACCCGGCACGTGGTGGGCCACGGCGCGGCGGCGCATCAGCAGGTTCAGCCACTCCACCAGCACCGAGAAGCCCATGGCGGCATAGATGTAGGGCTTGGGCACGTGCACGTCCAGGCCGTCCAGGATCAGCACCGCACCGATCAGCAGGATGAAGGCCAGGGCCAGCATCTTCACGGTCGGGTTGGCGTCGATGAAGCGGCCCAACGGGTTGGCCGCCAGCAGCATGACCGCCACCGACAGCAGGATCGCCGCGACCATCACCGGCACGTGGTCGGCGATGCCGACCGCGGTGATCACCGAATCCAGCGAGAACACGATGTCGATGATGGCGATCTGCGCGATCACCATGCCGAACACGGCCGAGGCCTTGGTGGTGGTGGGATCTTCGTCTTCGCCGCCGGTGATCAGCTCGCGGATTTCCATGCCGCCCTTGATGATCAGGAACAGGCCGCCGAGGATCAGCACCAGGTCGCGGATGGAGATGCCCATGCCGGCCACGGTGAACAGATTGGCCTGCATGTGCGCCAGGTAGGCCAGCGACACCAGCAGCAGGATGCGGGTGATGCACGCCACCGCGATGCCCAGCTTGCGCGCGAACGGACGACGCGATTCCGGCAGCTTGCTCACGGCAATGGAAATGAACACCAGGTTGTCGATGCCGAGCACGATTTCCAGCGCGCTCAGGGTCAGCAGGGTCAACCAGACATTCGGGTCGGACAGCAGTTCAAGCAACATGGACCTGGATCCTTACTAAGGGGGAAAGCGGACGTGGGCGCGTCAGAGCACGCGCGGCGCCAGGACCAGGCCCCAGCACAGCAGAACATTCATCATCAGCACGAACACCGCCGCCGAGCCCATGTCCTTGGCGCGGCCAGCCAGCTCATGGAATTCGGCGCCGTAGCGCTCGATCACCGCTTCAATCGCCGAATTGGCCAGCTCCATGGCCAGTACCAGCAGCATCGAACCGATCATCAGTGCGCGCTCGACCGGGGTCTGCCCCAGCCACAGCGCCAGCGGCGCCAGCACGACCAGCAGGTAGACCTCCAGCCGGAACGACGACTCGTGCAGCCAGGCCGCCCGCAGGCCCTGCCAGGACCACACCGCCGCCTTGAAGATGCGCTTGGGGCCGCGCGGCATGTGCCCGGTTTCATCAGCCACGCAGGGACACCCCACGGCGGGAAACAAGGCAGGACGGCAGGTGCGGGGCACGACAAGGGGTCATGGGCAGCGCGCGAAGCGGTGGACAATCCCCCATTTTGCCACAAGGGTGGCGGCGCCACCCGGCCGTGCCGGGCGTTGGCCGGCCCACCCGGCCTAGAATGACCCCCACGCATCAAAGGAGTCGTTCATGTCCCAGCGTTTCGCCCGCCCCCTGCTGCTCGCCCTGGCGCTGACCGCCAGCCTGCCCGCCCTGGCCCTCACGCCCGCCCCGGTGCCGGCCCCGCCGCAGGTCCCCGAACAGGTCTCCAACGTGGCCTGGGCCGGGGACATGGCCGCCTTCGCCAAGGCCGACGCCGCCAGTCCGCCCCCGCGCGGCGGCATCGAGTTCATCGGCAGTTCCTCGATCCGGATGTGGGACACCCTGGCGGCCGACTTCCCCGGCCAGAAGGTCTTCAACCGCGGCTTCGGCGGCTCCGAAGTGCGCGACAGCACCTGGTACGCCGACCAGATCGTGATTCCGTACGCGCCGTGCAAAGTGTTCTTCTACGCCGGCGACAACGACCTCAACAGCGGCCGCACGCCGACCCAGGTCCGCGACGACGTGGTGGCGTTCGTGCAGCGCGTGCACCGCGACCTGCCGAAGACCACCGTCGAAGTCATCTCGATCAAGCCCAGCCCGTCGCGCGCGCAGCTGCTGCCGGCGGTGCAGGAAGCCAATGGATTGATCCAAGAGGCGCTGGCGAAGCTGCCGAACACCGGTTACACCGACATCTACACCCCGATGCTGGGCGAGGACGGGCAGCCACGCGCGGCGTTGTTCCGCGAAGACATGCTGCATATGAAGCCGGAGGGGTATGCGATCTGGCGGAAGGCATTGGCAAGCAAGGTGCAGTGTGGTGCAACGGTAAAGCGGTAACAGCGCACGTTGTTTTGAGGTCATGCGTTAAAGGGCCGATCAGCAGAGTCGGCAGTCGTTTGGGAACCGACCCTACCGCGCTCGCACACCATCGAGGGGAGTGGCGGGGGTGGGTTTGCGGGGGCGTGAGCCGCATGGATGCGGCGACCAAGCCCCCAAGGATGGGTTCACGGCGCTTCCCGCGGGCCCACCCCCCGCCGCTCACCTGCACGCGGGCAATGGAAACGCCGTTGCTCTGCGCTTTTACGCGTCAGCGATAGATGATCGTGGCCTGGGTGCCGACCCCGGGTTCGCTGGTCAGGGCGATCTTCCAGCCGAAGCGGTCGCACAGGCGGCGCACGATCGACAGGCCCAGGCCGGTACCCTGCGGGCGGCTGGGTTCGGCGCGGTAGAACGGCTCGAACGCGCGCGACAGCGCTTCGGCCGACATGCCGATGCCGGTGTCGCGCACCACCACCCGGTCGTCCAGCACGTCCACGTCGATACGGCCTTCGTCGGTATAGCTGCAGGCATTGCGTAGCAGGTTGCTGACTACCACCTGCAGTACCCGGGGTGGCGCGTGCAGGTGCACCGGTGCCTCGCTGTGCAGGTGGATCTCCACCGGCCGGCCCGCGATCAGCTCGCGCGCGTTGTCCACTTCGTAGCGCACGATCTCGTTGACGTCGAACAGTTCGATCTGCGGCTCCACGTCCGCCTCGCGTGCCAGGATCAGGAACGCATCGATCACCGCCTCCATGTCGCGCCCCGCGCGCTGGATGCGGTGCAGGCCGCGGCGCAGCCGCGGCGTCATGTCCTGGTCGCCCAGCGCCATGTCGCTGGCCACCCGGATCACGGTCAGCGGCGTGCGCAGTTCATGGCTCGCATCGCGGGTGAAGTTGCGTTCGCGTGCCACGTGCGCGGTGACCCGCGTGGCCAGCGAATGCAGGGCCGCCGCCAGCTGCCGCGTTTCGCCCTGCATGTCCGCCGGCAACTTGTCCGGTGCCAGGTCCGACGCCTCCGGATGGCCCGGGTTCCAGCGCGACACCCGCCGCGCCAGCCAGTTCACCGGCGAGACCAATCGCTTCGACGCCCGGTAGGTGATCCACGACGCGCCATACACCGCCAGCAGCGTCAACAGCACCGGCACGATGCCGAACCAGAACGCCAGCATCTCCGCGCGCGAACGCAGGAACACCAGGTACAGCTGCCCTTCCGGGCGCGCATCGACCAGCACCAGCTGGTCGTCGGCCTTCAACTCGTGGAAGCCCGGCGCCAGCGTGCGCAGGTTGGGCGGCAGGCTCAGCGCCGATTGCCCGGCCTCCAGCAGGTAACCGCGGATGTTGCGCGTGTTCGGCGGCGGCTGCGCGGGCGAGGCCGCGTGCAGGTCCCAGAAATATGTCGCTTCTTCCTGCAGCGCGCTGCTGACCAGGCTGTGCTTGATCACCAGCGAGACCAGCCACGCGCCCAGCAGGATGCCCAGGCTGGCCAGTACGGCCTGCAGGATGAAGACAATGCGGATCTTGCGCGGCAGACCGTGCGGCATTACGAAGTCCAGGTCGAGTCGCCGCGATTATAGGAAAGCGCGCCGTTATTCCATCGTGCAAGCAACGGCGATGCCCCGGCAAGTGCCGGGGCATCGTGTACATCGGGGCCGCAAGCCCCCACCATCGTGCGCCCTGCGCTGTTGCGCATCAGCTCATCGGCTGGGCGATATCGGCAATACGGTAGCCGGCGCTCTGCACGGTGTGCAGCAGCGGACGGTCGAACGGCTTGTCGATGATCTTGCGCAGGTTGTACAGATGGCTGCGCAGCGTGTCCGAATCCGGCAGCCCGTTGCCCCAGATCTCGCGCTCGATTTCCTGGCGGGTCACCACGCGCGGCGATTCGCGCATCAGGATGGTGAGCAGGCGCAGGCCGATGGGCGACAGCTGCAGCTCGGTGCCCGCACGCGTGGCGCGCATGCTGACCGGGTCCAGCACCAGGTCGGCGACCTTGAGCACTTCCGATCCCACCTGGCGGCGTTCGCGCCGGATCAGCGCGCGCAGGCGGGCTTCCAGCTCCTGGATCGCAAACGGCTTGGTCAGGTAATCGTCGGCGCCGAAGCCCAGTCCGGTGAGTTTGTCGTCGAGCGTATCGCGCGCGGTCAACATCAGCACCGGCGTCGACTTGCGCGCATCGTTGCGCAGCCGGCGGCAGACTTCGATGCCGTCCAGACGCGGCAGCATCAGGTCCAGCACCACCACGTCGTAACTGTTTTCAGCCGCCAGACGATAACCGTCCAGCCCGTCCTGGGCGTAGTCCACTTCGAACCCGCGGCCTTCCAGGTATTCCCCGATCATCTCGGAGATATTGCGGTTGTCTTCGACCACCAGCACCAGGCCGGAGGTTTCCTTTGTCTGACGCATGGGAGTCCCTCTTTCTTCAGCTTTGTGAAACATGCCGGATCGTCGGTGGAGGCGATGTGAAGCCGCTCACGGATCAGTTCGGCGGGGCGTTCAACAGGGGTTTGAGCAGCGGCCAGACGTTGTCCAGCACCTTCGGCTGGGCCTTGGCGGTGGGGTGCAGTCCGTCGCCCTGCATCAGCCCGGGCTGCAGGGCCACTCCCTCCAGCAGGAACGGCAGCAGCGCCACCTTGTACTGGCTGGCCAGGCCTGCATACACCTGGCGCAGGCGGTCGCGATAGGCCGGGCCGTAATTGGGCGGGACATCGATGCCCAGCAGCAGCACCTTGGCGCCGGCCTTCTGGCTGGCCACGATCATCTTTTCCAGGTTGCCGCGCAGCTGCGCCGGGCTCAGCCCGCGCAGCGCGTCATTGCCGCCCAGTTCGATCACCACCACCGACGGCCGATGCTTCTCCAGCAGGGCCGGCAGCCGGGTCAGTGCGCCGGCCGTGGTTTCGCCGCTGATGCTGGCATTGATGATCGTCGGCGGCGGCGTGATCTGCTGGCTAACCCGCTGCTGAAGCAGGTTCACCCAGCCCGATGCGGCCGGGATATTGTGGGCGGCACTGAGGCTGTCGCCGACCACCAGCACCGCGTGCCGGGTGTTGGCACCTTTGGCACATGCCAGCGCAGGCAGCAGCAGCAACCCTGCCAGCAGCAAGAACACCTGGGCCGCCCGGCCCGCCCATTTTGCTCGGTACATTGGAGAATCCTCATCGACAGCCTGTCCCCCCGCAGCGCGCCCGTCGCCATCGCCGCCCACAACGTGGGCAAGTCCGCACGTGGCCCGGAGGGTGAAGTCCACATACTGGACAACATTGACATGACCGTCCATGAAGGCGAGAGCGTCGCCATCGTCGGCGCGTCCGGTTCGGGCAAGACCACCCTGCTCGGGCTGCTGGCCGGACTCGACCTGCCCAGCCGCGGCGACATCGCCCTGGCCGGGGCCACGCTCGGCGCGCTGGATGAGGAAGCCCGTGCGCAGCTGCGCGCGCGCGAGGTCGGCTTCGTGTTCCAGAGCTTCCACCTGCTGCCGGCGCTGACCGCTGAAGAAAACATCGCGTTGCCGCTGGAACTGGCCGGGCGCGAGGATGCGGCGCGGGTGCGCGAGGTGCTGGCGCAGGTCGGGCTGACCCACCGCGCCCGCCATTACCCGCGCCAGCTGTCCGGCGGCGAGCAGCAGCGCGTGGCGCTGGCGCGTGCGTTCGTGGCACGGCCGCGCATCCTGTTTGCCGATGAGCCGACCGGCAGCCTGGACCAGGCCACCGGGCAGCAGATCAGCGACCTGCTGTTCGCGCTCAACGCCACCAGCGATACCACGCTGGTGCTGGTGACCCATGACCTGCGCCTGGCCCAGCGCTGCGAGCGCATCTACCGGCTCGACGGCGGGCGCCTGGTCGATGCCGCCGGAATCACCGCATGAACGTACTGCGCCATGCCGGGCGTGCGCTGCGCCGGGAATTCCTCGCCGGCGACCTGCTGACCGTGTTCGCCGCGCTGGTGCTGGGCGTGGCGGTGATGACGGCGGTGGGCACGCTGGTCAACCGGGTCACGTTGGCGCTGACCAGCAGCGCGGCGGAAATGCTCGGTGGCGACCTCGGCCTGGGCGGCCGCGAGGACGTGCCACAGGCCTTCGCCGACGAGGCGCGCGCGCGTGGGCTGGCCAGCACCCGCATGGTCAGCTTCCCCAGCGTGCTGTTCCATGGCGATGAAAGCCAGATGGCCAACATCAAGGCGGTCAGCGACGGTTATCCGCTGCGCGGCGAACTGCGGGTCAGCCGCGCCCCGGGCGGCGCCGGCGAAGTGGCCGGCACCCCGGCGGCAGGCGAGGCCTATGCCGACCCGCGCCTGATGCAGGCGCTGGGGCTGAAGGTGGGCGACGCCCTCGAATTCGGCGCCGGCACGCTCACCGTGACCCGCGTGCTGCAGGCCGAACCGGATACCTCCGGCGAGTTGATGCAGCTGTCGCCGCCGCTGCTGGTCAACCGCATCGACGTGGACCGTGCGGGTCTGCTCGGCCCGGGCAGCCGCGCGTCGTACCGGATGATGTTTGCCGGCGACACGGCCGCCATTGCCGATTTCCGCGGCTGGCTGCAGCCGCGCGCCAAGGGCCTGCGCATCGTCGGCATTGCCGATGCCCAGCGTGGCGTGCGCGGCGCGTTCGACCTGGCCGGCCGCTTCCTGTCGCTGGCCGCGCTGCTGGCGGTGCTGCTGGCGGGCGTGGCCACCGCGCTGGCCGCCAACCGCTTCGCGCTGCGCCGGATCGACCAGGTGGCGGTGCTGCGCTGCCTCGGCGCGCGCAATCGCGACATCCTCACCGCCATGGCGCTGCAGCTGGTGCTGCTGGCCATCCCGGCCTGCCTGGTCGGGATCGGGCTGGGCATGGCCGCGCAGGCCGGGCTGGTGCAGGCGCTGGGCGGGCTGATTCCGGGCCGGCTGCCGTTGCCGCAGGCCACGCCGGCGCTGAGCGGGGCGGGGATCGGGCTGGTGCTGCTGCTGGGTTTCGGCCTGCCGCCGCTGTTGCGGCTGCGCAAGGTGCCGCCGATGCGCGTACTCAACCGCAGCTTCGCCAGCCTGCCGCCCAGTTCCCTGCTGGTGTATGCCGCTGCGCTGGCGGCCACCGTGGCGCTCACCGTGCAGGCCACCGGCGATGTGCGGCTGGCCGCCTGGGTGCTGGGCGGGCTCGCCGCGCTGGCGTTGCTGGCAGGTGCGGCCGGGGCCACCCTGCTGTGGCTGCTGCGCGGGCTGCAGCCGCGCCTGCGCGGGCGCTGGAAGCTGGGCCTCGCCGCCCTGACCCGCCGCCGCGGGCTGGCGGTGATGCAGTTGGTGGGACTCTCGCTGTCGCTGTGCGCCCTGTTGCTGCTGTCGGTGATCGGCCCGGGGCTGTTGGCGCAGTGGCGCGACCGCCTGCCCAGCGATACCCCGAACTATTTCCTGATGAACATCCAGCCCGAACAGCGCCAGGCAGTGCTGGCCGCGCTGGACGGCCTGGGCGTGGATGCGCCCGGGATCGAGCCGTTCAGCACCGGCCGGCTGCTGGCCGTCAACGACAGGCCACCGCAGCGGCAGGAACGCCAGGACAACAACAACGACGAAGACGATGCCAACCGCCCGGTCAATTTCTCCTGGCGGCATGATTTCCCGCCGGCCAATACCCTGTTGAGCGGCACGTACTGGGCCGCAGGCAGCACCGCTGCCGAAGCTTCGATCGAACAGGGCTGGGCCGAACGCTACGGGATGAAGCTGGGCGACACGGTCACCCTGCAGATGGGCGAGCAGGAACGGCGCTTCACCGTGACCAGCATCCGCAAGGCCGACTGGGACTCGTTCCGGGTCAATTTCTTCCTGCTGCTCAATGAAGGGGCGGTGGGCGATGCGCCGTACAACCTGATCACCGCCTTCCACCTGCCGCGCGAACAGGCCCCGGCCCTGGCCGGGCTGACCCGCCAGTACCCGAACATCTCACTGCTGGATATCGACAGCATCCTGCAGCGGGTGCGCGAGGTGGTGGACCGGGTCAGCCAGGCCGTGCAGCTGGTGATGGGCTTCAGCCTGCTGGCCGGAGTGCTGGTATTGCTGGCCGCGTTGCAGGCCACCGCCGGTGAACGCCGTTACGACAGCGCGGTGCTGCGCACGCTGGGCGCCACCCGCACCCAGCTGCGCGGCGCTGTGCTGGTGGAATTCGGCGCGCTGGGTCTGCTGTCTTCGCTGCTGGCGGTGGGCACGGCGGCACTGCTGGGCAGCGTCGTGGCCCGCCAGGTATTCGAACTGCAGCTCAGCCCGCCGTGGGGCCCGCTGCTGGCCGGCGGCGCACTGGGCGTGGCGCTGAGCATGCTGGCCGGCTGGTGGGGCACCCGACGGATCCTGCACACCCCGCCGGCGCTGGCCCTTAGCGAGGCATGAACGCGATTGATGACACCGGCAGGGGTCGGCGCTAGGTATGCTGCCCGCCCCTGCCCCCTGAGAATGCCCGCGATGCCCGGCACGTCGTTCACCGCTTACCTGTACCCCGTGCTGCTGCTGCTGGGCAGCAACATCTTCATGACCTTCGCCTGGTACGGCCACCTCAAGTACAAGAGCGCGCCACTGATGATGGTGATCCTGGTCAGCTGGGGCATCGCCTTCTTCGAGTACTGCCTGCAGGTGCCCGGCAACCGGCTGGGCAGCGCGGTGTACTCGGCCCCTCAGCTGAAGGGCATGCAGGAGGTGATCACGCTGGTGGTGTTCGCGGTGTTCTCCGCGTTCTACCTGGACCAGCCGTTGAAGTGGAACCATTACGCCGCGTTCGGATTGATCGTGGTGGCCGCGTTCCTGATGTTCAAGGAATGACGGCGCAGCCGTCATTTGGTTTCCACCCACTGCCTGAACACCGCGTCGATCTGCGCGTCCTTGACCTGCTTGCCGTCCTGCAGGTCCTGCGCCTGGGTGAACAGCGGAATGATCATCGCCATGCCATCCAGCTTGGTCTTCAGGTGTACGCCCGGCGCCTGGCCGAGGAAACCGTCCCAGCGGGCGCGCACCTTGGCCCAGTAGTCCGCCGTTGCGGTCCAGTAGTCGTAGGCCGGTTTGAAATCGACCTCGGTAGTGCGGTTGTAATCGTTGAAGCCGAACTCACGGGCGATCTCCTGCTGGCTGCCGTCGGCGCCGCGCAGGATCTTGGTGTTGAACTGTTCGTGGGTCCAGCCGTTGGGGGTGAGCGTGTGCCGGTTGATTACCGCCAACGCGTTGTAATCGCTGCGGCGGGTGTACTCGCGGCGCGGCAGTGGCCGCCAGCTGAGGTCGCTGGTCCAGGTGGCCACGCCGTTGCGATACTCCCAGCGGCCGGTGCCGCAGTAGCGCGGGGCATCGCTGACTTCATACACGCATTGGGTCCACGCGCCGGCGTTCACCGCCGGATCGATCGCACGCACCTGCCAGGTCTGGTCGGCGCTGAACTCGAACCGGTTCGGCGCCTCGTACACCCAGTCCTGCCGCCAATGCTTGGTCACGTGGCCGCTCTTGCCGTCCACCAGCAGGTGCTGGAGCACGATCCGCTTCGGGCTGTCCTCGACCACGATCACCACTTCGTTGCCGCCGCTGCGCACGGCCGGCGCGCGCTCATAACCGGGCTTGAGCAGCACGGTCTCATCGAAGGCGAAATCGACGATGTACTCGCCCTTCATGCCCAGGATGCTGGCGTGGTCGCGCTGCAGGTCGGAGGGCTGGGCGTGGGCGATGCCGCTGGTGGCAAGCAGCGCACACGCAACGCCTGCGCAGGCGCGTAGCGACACGCCATGCGTGTCCTGCGTGGTGCCTGGCGCTTGCGTGGGACACGCATGGCGTGTCGCTACGGGGTTCAGGTTCATCGATGGTGCTGCCTTCAGGAGGAAAGGTGGAAGAGCGGGGCCACGTTGGCGTCGTCGACCCACAGTTCGCCGTCGGCACCCTCGACCAGCGCGATCCGGCGCGCGGCGGTGGCGCCCGGCGCGGAAAGCGAGGCGACGCTGGCGGCCAGTGCCTGGCCGTTGCGCGCGTGCAGGCGCAGCGCGCACATGCGCCAGGGCTCGCCGCCGAGGTGCGTGGCCAGCCGGCGCCACAGGCGCTCGGCCACGCCGCCCTCATTGGTCGGCTCCGGGCGCGCCGGG
This sequence comes from Stenotrophomonas sp. CFBP8994, assembly GCF_034044835.1. Lineage (NCBI taxonomy): Bacteria > Pseudomonadati > Pseudomonadota > Gammaproteobacteria > Lysobacterales > Lysobacteraceae > Stenotrophomonas > Stenotrophomonas sp. CFBP8994. The sequence goes on from NZ_JAXCWT010000007.1 coordinate 72,272, forward strand.
AACGCCGATACCAGGCGGTCCCAGGCCAGGAAATCGCTGTCGGGCAGCAGGTACAGCCGCCAGCAACAGCGTCCGCGCGCATCGGAGAAACACAGGCTTTCGCGGATGCCTTCGCTGTCCATGCCCTGGCAGGCATGGGCCGAAACGGCATGTTTCCAGCCGCCCAGCTCGCTGCTTTCGGGGCGGTACAGACACAGCACCGTGCCCAGTGCCGCCAGCTGTTCCGGGGATGGCAGCTGGCCAGGGCGCAGGTACCGGTCTGGGGTTCGCAGTGCGGAAAGGGCTCGGCTCATGATGGCTACCAGCTCACGGCAAGGCTGGCCGAGACGTTCCGGCCAGGGTTGGTGTAACGGTCGATCACCGTGCTGCTGGAGGCCAGCGCGGAAGTGATCGCGGAGTAATCGATGTAGGTGCGGTCGCCGAGGTTGAACACGCCGACATTGATCCTGGCGCCGGGGGCGAAGTCCCAGTGCGCCACCAGGTCCAGCACCCCATAGCCGGCCGGGCGGAACGCGGTAGCGCTGGCCATGCGGTCCTTGCGCCTGGCGAACGTGCCCAGCAGCTCCACCCCCCACGCATCTCGGTCGAAGGCGACGCCGAGCGTGCCGCGCAGCGGATCGATCGACTCCAGCGGCACGTCTTCGGTCTTGTCCTGCCCGCGCGACCACGCCACCGCGCCGTTCAACGACCAGCCGGCCAGCGCGGTGCTGAGGTCGCCGAACTCGACCCCCGCCTTCAGTTCAGCACCGTAGATTTCCGCGTCGGCGATGTTCTGCGACTGGAACACGATCAGCCCCTGCGGGTTGATGCCGACCTGCCGCTGCGACTCGATGAAGTCCTTGTAGTCGTTGTAGTAGCCGCTCAGGCTGACGTACGCGGCCTTGCTGACATAGCGCAGACCCAGTTCCAGGCCATCACTGGTTTCAGGCTTGAGGTCGGGGTTGGGAATGGCGGTGTAACCGAACATCACGTTGGTGAAGCCCAGGTTGACATCGTTGTACGGCGGCGAGCGGAAGCCGTGCGCGTAGCCGGCGAACAGCGACCAGTCATCGGCGAAACGCCACACCATGCCCAGCTTCGGCGACACGCTGGTCTTGGTCAGGTCCGAGACCGGCATGCCCGGGTTGTCGGCGGCGAAGATCGGGTCCACGTCCGGGCGCAGTTCGTAGTGGTCCACGCGCACGCCCGGCACCAGCGAGAAGCGGCCATCGGCAAAGCGCATTTCGTCCTGCACGTAGAGGCCGAGCTCGGTGGTTCTGCTGATGGGGAAATCGCGCACGGGGAACGCATCGGGCAGGATCGTGGTGCTGGTCTGGCCGTTGGCCAGGACCTGGTAGCCGTCGCGCTTCTGCCGCGTTTCGGTCCAGGTGCCATCGAAGCCATAGGTCAGCGCGTGCTCGACCGCGCCGGTCTGCAGCGCCTTGTGGAAGACCGCCTGCAGGCCGTACACGCGCTGGTCGAAGTTGAATTCACGGTGGCGCGTGCTGAGGTTGGCGCGCTGCTCATCGGTGCGCTGGGTGGTTTCGCTGTCCTGCCGGTACAGCTGCCAGGACAGGCTGTCGGCGAAGCCGGCGGCCAGATTGTCCATCTCGTGCGCGAACGACACCCGCGCGCGGGTCTGATGGTCGCGCGCCTGCATGCCGGTGGTGGTGGTGTGGTCGATGGCCGACAGCACGTCGGTGTCCACGCTGTCTTCGTTGCCTTCCACCGTCAGCCGGAAGCGCTGGTCTTCGCTCGGCGCATAGACCAGCTTGCCGAGCACGCTGCGGCCATCGCGGTCCTGCGGGTTGGCGGCGGTGCGGGTGCGGTCGCTGCTGCGCACATCGCCCATGCTTTCGGTTTCCTGGCCCTGGCGATGGTTGACGTTCACCATGCCGCTCCAATGGTCGCCGCCAAAGGCGGTGGTGGCGCTGCCCAGCAGGCCGTTCCATTCGCCGTCATAGCCGAATTTCAGGCCGACGTAGCTGTTCTTGCCGTCCTTCAGGTAATCGGCCGGGTCCTTGGTGACGAACGCCACCACCCCGCCCAGTGCATCGGAGCCGTACAGCGCGCTGGCCGGGCCGCGCACGATCTCGACCCGCTTGAGCGTTTCCAGGTCGGTGAAGTTGCGGTTGGCGTCGGAGAAGCTGCCGATGCTGAAGGCCTTGGGCATGGCGATGCCGTCGGTCTGGATCAGTACGCGGTTGCCATCCAGCCCGCGGATGCGGAACCCGCCCAGGCCGAAGCGTGCCGGGCTGCTGGTCACCGAGATGCCCGGCTCGTAGCGGACCAGGTCCTTGATGCTGCGCACAAGGTGGTCATCCAGCTGCTCGCGGTCGATCACATCAACGGTGGCGGCCACGTCGCTGAGCGCACGTTCGGTGCGGGTAGCGGTGACCTGCACGCGGTCGAAGTCGCGCGCGTCGGCACCGGCATCGGGGGTGGCAGGGGCAGCCGCGTGGGCGGCGGCCATGGGCAGCGCCAGCCACAAGGCAAGGCTCAGGGCGGTAGGACGGGTCATGTGGGTGGGCAGGGTCGGCTGGACGCGGAAGGAGACCCCCGACAGACGCCAGGGACCAAGCGGTCGCAGGCGACGTGCCGAGGGGGAGAGAGCGGTGAAGGCGGCAGGCCTGGGGAGCGCATCGCGGCCGCGCGAATGCACCCCGTGGGGGAGGCGGGCCGTTACTTGGTGAGGATCAGCTTGTCGTTGCTGGTGTGGCGCAGACGATAGAAGCGGTCGCCGTGCTGGATCAGGATTTCGCGGCGACCCTTGAGCAGGGCCTCGCTGTCGATCACTTCTTCGGCCGGAACGGCGCGGACCGGGCGGTCGCGCAGGGTCAGCGTTTCGGGGCGCAGCAGTACAGCGGCTTGAGTGTTCATTGTCTGGACTCGTGCGAGGGACGAGTTAGATGATAATGATTCTCAGTTCACAATCAACAACCATTCTCATGTTGATTGATGAAATTAATGATCGATTTTTGGAAATCGATTGATGCTGCCTATCGGCAGGGCCCTTCCCTGCTTGGCTGTACGTGGGCATCAGGCACCTCGGAGCCACGCAGGGCGTGGCTCTACCGGCCGTCAGGTCAGGGCGCGAAGACCGCCTCCACCCTGCTCCAGTCCGCTTCGGCCACCTGCTCCAGCACCTCGAAGGCGCCCAGGTTCTCCTCCAGCTGGCTGACCCGGCTGGCGCCGAGAATCACGCTGGAGACGTTCGGGTTGCGCAGGCACCAGGCGATGGCCAGCTGCGCCGGCGACTGGCCCAGCTCGGCAGCCAGCGCGCTGTAGGCGCGCACCTTGTCCAGCCGGGCCTCGGCCGAATCGCCCAGCACCAGCTCGCGGAGCCAACCCATCTGGGCCTGGCCCAGCCGCGAATCCGGATCGAACCCGCTGTTGTACTTGCCGCTCAGCAGCCCCGAGGCCAGCGGCGAGAAGATCGTGGTGCCCAGCCCCGGGTCGGCGTACAGCGGCGCGTACTCGCGCTCCACCCGTTCGCGGTGCAGCAGGTTGTACTGCGGCTGCTCCATCGTCGGCAGGTGCAAGTGGTGGCGGCGCGCCACGTCCACCGCTTCCTGGATCTGCGCGGCCGACCACTCCGACGTACCCCAGTACAGCACTTTGCCCTGCCGGATCAGCGTGTCCATGGCCAGCACGGTCTCGGCGATCGGGGTGTCCGGATCCGGCCGGTGGCAGTAATACAGGTCCAGGTAGTCCACCCGCAGGCGCTTGAGCGCGGCGTGGCAGGCATCGGTCACGTGCTTGCGCGAGAGGCCGTGCTGGGTCGGCCGGGGCTCGTCCACCGCGCCGAAGAACACCTTGCTGGACACGCACACCCCATCGCGGGGCAGGCGCAGGTCGGCGATCACATCGCCCATCACCTGCTCGGCGCGGCCGCGCGCATAGCCCTCGGCGTTGTCGAAGAAGTTGATCCCGTGGTCCCAGGCACAGGCAACCAGGTTGCGGGCCTCGTCACGGCTGATCTGGTCGCCGAAGGTGACCCAGGCCCCGAAGGACAAGGCCGACAGCTTCAGCCCGGACGAGCCCAGGCGGCGGTAGTGCATGCGTTTTCTCCTGCTGGATGGCTGCGCCAGGACACCGGGGCGCGGCCGGAATGAGTCGCATCAGTGTATCGCCCGGCGGGCCCGAACCCCTGTGGATACTTGCCCGATCGCGGCCGATCGGCCCCCGCACGCTGCTTTTCCTTGCCCCGCCCCTGCCGCTGCTCTAGGCTTCCCGTTTTTCGCGGCGCCCTAGGGGAAGTCTGATGGTCGAAGGTTTGGGCAGGATTGGCTTCGGCCTGTTCGGGTTGGCAGTGCTGATCGGCATCGCCTGGCTGTTCTCGAACAACAAGCGTTCCGTCGACTGGCGGCTGGTGATCACCGGTATCACCCTGCAGATCGCCTTCGCCGCGGTGGTGCTGCTGATGCCCGGTGGGCGCGAAGCGTTCTCGCTGCTCGGCGACGGCTTCGTCAAGGTGCTCAGCTTCGTCAACGAAGGCTCGCGCTTCATCTTCGGCAGCCTGATGGACACCAACCAGTTCGGCTTCATCTTCGCCTTCCAGGTGCTGCCGACGATCATCTTCTTCTCGGCGCTGATGGGGGTCATGTACCACCTCAACGTGATGCAGCTGATCGTGCGCGGCATGGCCTGGGCGATCACCAAGGTGATGCGCGTGTCCGGCGCCGAAACCACCAGCGTCTGCGCCAGCGTGTTCATCGGCCAGACCGAAGCGCCGCTGACCGTGCGCCCGTACATCGCCAAGATGACCCAGTCCGAGCTGATCACCATGATGATCGGCGGCATGGCGCACATCGCCGGCGGCGTGCTCGCCGCCTACGTCGGCATGCTGGGCGGCAACGACCCGGTGCAGCAGGCGTTCTACGCCAAGCACCTGCTGGCCGCCAGCATCATGGCCGCCCCGGCCACCCTGGTGGTGGCCAAGCTGCTGGTGCCCGAAACCGGCACCCCGCTGACCCGTGGCACCGTCAAGATGGAAGTGGAGAAGACCTCCAGCAACATCATCGACGCCGCCGCCGCAGGCGCTGGCGACGGCCTCAAGCTGGCCCTGAACATCGGCGCCATGCTGCTTGCCTTCATCGCCCTGATCGCCCTGCTCAACGCCCCGCTGACCTGGTTCGGCGAAATCACCGGCCTGCAGGCCATGATCGGCCGCCCGACCGACCTGTCGACCATCTTCGGCTACCTGCTGGCCCCGATCGCCTGGGTGATCGGCACCCCGTGGGCCGATGCCACCACCGTTGGCTCGCTGATCGGCCAGAAAGTGGTCATCAACGAGTTCGTCGCCTATTCCAAGCTGTCCGAAATCGTCAACGGCCAGGTCCCCGGCGTGTCGCTGTCGGCTGAAGGCCGCCTGATCGCCACCTACGCCCTGTGCGGTTTCGCCAATTTCAGCTCGATCGCCATCCAGATCGGTGGTATTGGTGGGCTGGCACCGGAACGCCGCCACGACCTGGCCAAGTTCGGCCTGCGGGCCGTGCTGGGCGGTACCATTGCCACCTTCATGACGGCGACCATCGCCGGCGTGCTGACGCATTTCAGCTGATATCCGTTCCCGAGAAACAGTCTTTATGAGTAGCAGTGTCGTCGTTGTCGGTTCCTTCAACGTGGATCATGTGTGGCGTTGCGAATCGCTCCCGGCCCCGGGTGCGACCATCGCCGGCCGCTACAGCACCGGCCCCGGCGGCAAGGGTTTCAACCAGGCCGTGGCCGCCCGCCGTGCCGGCGCCCCGACCACGTTCCTGTGCGCCCTCGGCGATGACGCCGGCGGCGCCATGGCCCGTGGCCTGGCCGAACAGGACGGCTTCGCCCTGAGCGCCGAAGCCAGCACCGAGCCCACCGGCACCGGCGGCATCTACGTCGACAGCCGCGGCCGCAACACCATCGTGATCGGCCCCGGCGCCAACGCCGCGCTCAGCACCGCCTACATCGACCAGCAGCGCGCACTGCTGGCCGGCGCCAAGGTCGTGCTGGCCCAGCTCGAATCCCCGGTCGAAACCATCGAAGCGGCCCTGGCCATCGCCCGCGAAGCCGGTGCCACCACCGTCCTCAACGCCGCCCCGGCCGACGCGCCCTCCAGCATCGGCCTGCTCAAGCTTGCCGACGTGCTGACCCCCAACGAAACCGAATTCGCCGCCCTGCTCGGCCGCCATGTCGGCGAACGCGTCGACGCCGACGACGTTGCCGCCCTCGACGGCGCCAGCCTGCACGCCCTGTGCCGCAAGCTGGTCGGCAACGGTACCGTCGTGGTCACCCTCGGCGCCGTCGGCGTGTTCGTCTCGCACGCCGAAGAGAACCTGCGCGGCGACACCCAGCCCTACTACCGCGTAGGCGCCGAACAGGTCCAGGTGCTCGACACCACCGGCGCCGGCGACGCCTTCAACGGCGCCCTGGTCGCCTCCCTGGCCCAGGACCCGGATGCCGCCTTCGCCCGCCACGTCCGCTTCGCCAACCAGTTCGCCGGCCGCTCCACCGAAAAGGAAGGCGCCGCCGTAGCCATGCCGCATTACACGCCGGCAGACGCATAAAGCAGCACGACCAACGGTCGTGCCCTACCAAAACCGGCGCCAAGGCGCCGGTTTTTTTTGCCTCTGCATTTGACGTTCGTACCGTCACCGACAATGTCTCAAAGGCAGGTCGGGGTGGGTTTGCGGGGGTGTGAGCGGCATGGATGCCGCGACCAAGCCCCCATGGATGGGTTTACGGCGTCCCCCGCAAACCCACCCCGACCTGCCAAGCCGTGGGACCCGGCAGAGCCGACGCCGTTGACCTTGATCCTGCTTTTTGCCACAGGCAACCCCCAACCATCCCGCAGCCATGGGGGCGCAGGAAGCAACCGTCAAGCATCTGCTCATGCCCGTACGGCATCAGGGCCTTCCGGATCGGCCTGAATGTGGGGCCGGATCGCAGGGGTCTGCTTGGTTGCCGGCCATGGGCCGGCACTACAATGCCCGCATGCAGATTGGTCCCTACAACATCCAGCCCAATGTGGTGCTCGCCCCCATGGCCGGCGTCACCGACAAACCGTTCCGGCTGCTGTGCAAGCGCCTGGGCGCGGGTCTGGCTGCGTCTGAAATGACCATCTCCGATCCGCGCTTCTGGACCACCCGCAAATCCATCCACCGCATGGACCATGCCGGCGAACCCGACCCCATCAGCGTCCAGATCGCCGGCACCGAACCCCAGCAGCTCGCCGACGCCGCCCGCTACAACGTCGACCACGGCGCCCAGATCATCGACATCAACATGGGCTGCCCCGCCAAGAAAGTCTGCAACGCCTGGGCCGGCTCCGCCCTGATGCGCGACGAAGACCTCGTCGCCCGCATCCTCAGCGCCGTCGTCGGCGCCGTCGATGTTCCCGTCACCCTCAAGATCCGCACCGGCTGGGACTGCGACCACCGCAACGGCCCCCGCATCGCCCACATCGCCGAAGACAGCGGCATCGCCGCACTCGCCGTGCATGGCCGCACCCGCGACCAGCATTACACCGGCAGCGCCGAATACGAGACCATCGCCGCCATCAAGGCCGCCCTGCGCATCCCCGTGATCGCCAACGGCGACATCGACTCCCCGCAGAAAGCCGCCCACGTGCTCGCCCAGACCGGCGTCGACGCCGTCATGATCGGCCGCGCCGCACAGGGCCGCCCCTGGATTTTCCGCGAAGTCGCCCACTACCTCGCCACCGGCACCCTGCTGCCGCCGCCCAGCCTGCACGAAGTGCGCGACATCCTGCTCGGCCACCTGCATGCCCTGCACGACTTCTACGGCGAACCCCAGGGCGTGCGCATCGCCCGCAAGCACCTTGGCTGGTACGCCAAGGACCGCCCCGAGAATGCCGCCTTCCGCGCCGTCGTCAACCGCGCCGAAGACGCTGCAGGCCAGATCGCCCTGACCACCGACTACTTCACCGCACTGGCCGCCGGCGAACCGCTGTCCTCCGCGGCCTGATCCACCCCAAGTGACCGCCATGACCCCGATTGCCGCCCCCACCTACCTGCACGGCTTCTCCAGCACCGAACAGCATCGCCTGGTCACCCAGGCCCGCCTGCTGGAATCGTCCATCTTCAACAACATCGACTACAGCGGCGCCCAGCGCCTGCTTGAAGTCGGCAGCGGCGTTGGCGCGCAGACCGAAATCCTGCTGCGCCGCTTCCCCGAACTGCACGTCACCGGCGTGGACCTCAGCGAAACCCAGCTGGCCACCGCCCGCCAGAACCTCGAGAAAACCCCGTGGTGCAGCGAGCGCTACACCCTGCTGCAGGCCGACGCCGGCAACCTGCCGTTCGGCGCGCGCGAGTTCGATTCCGCGTTCCTGTGCTGGGTGCTCGAACACGTGCCCTCGCCGGCCCGCGTGCTCAACGAAGTGCGCCGCGTGCTGGTGCCCGGCTCGCCCGTCTACGTCACCGAAGTGATGAACGCCTCGTTCCTGCTCGACCCGTACTCGCCGCACATCTGGCGCTACTGGATGGCCTTCAACGACTTCCAGTACGACCACGGCGGCGACCCGTTCGTCGGCGCCAAGCTCGGCAACCTGCTGCTGGCCGGCGGCTTCCGCGACGTCCACACCGAGATCAAGACCATCCACCTGGACAACCGCGAACCGGCCCGGCGCAAGACCATGATCGCCTTCTGGGAACAGCTGCTGCTGTCGGCCGCCGATCCGCTGCTGGAAGCCGGCCTGGTCGACCAGGAAACCGTCGACGGCATGCGCCGCGAGTTCAGCCTGGTGCAGAACGACCCCAACGCCGTGTTCTTCTTCTCGTTCGTGCAGGCCCGCGCCACCGTTTACTGAAAGAGTGGCGGGTACTGCTGACGGTGGTAGAGCCGACTGTCAGTCGGCTGCTCGCCGGCGCGCTGCGCGCAGCCGACTGACAGTCGGCTCTACCCGTGGGCTTACCGGCCCGGCGTCTGCGGGGCGTGCCAGATGCGTTGCCACATCGCCCCGAGGCGGCGCTTGGCGCGCGCCCGGCCCTGCTCGCCGTCGTACGCCGGGCGCAGCTGCTCGGGCGGGATCGCCACCCAACGCTCGCCCTCCGCACGTGCCACCGCGAAGGTGAAGGTGTAATCCGGTTCCAGCCCCATGCGCAGGTCACTCAGCTGCAGCTGGCCATCGACCACCTGCGCGCGCATGAAGCCGCGGTTGAACCAGTTCAATCGGGCAACGGCGGGAATGTGCGCAGCCTGGCGCAGCGCCTGCACGTTCGAGGGGAAGCCGCGGAACGTCATCGGGCCCCTGTCGGCCGCCAGCGAACGCTCGCCGATCACATAGCCGCTGGGCGTCATCGCCACCACCTGCCACAGCAGCGTGTTGAACGGCGTGGCGACCGAGAACCGGGGTGCATCGCCCAGCCCCATCGCCGCCAGCGCACGGTCGGCTTCGCGGTCGACCTGGTGCTTGGCCAGCAGCGACCAGCCCAGGTAACCGGTGCTCAGCACCAGCCCCGCCAGCAGCGCCTTCTGCGCCAAGGGGCGGCTGCGCGCAAACCATGCCACCGCGCAGCCCAGCAGCAACCACACCGTGTACAGCGGGTCGATGATGAAGACGCTGGACCACATCGTCGGCGGCGGGGTGAACGGCCACCACAGCTGGGTGCCGTACACCGTGAACGCATCGAGGAGGGGATGGGTGATCAGCGCCAGCAGGATCGCCCAGAACCAGCGCGCGGGTGCCTGCGCCACCCGGCCGTGGCCAAAGCGTTTGAAACCCCACCAGATCAACAGCGCCACCCACGGCAGCACCAGCAGCGAGTGGCTGTAGCTGCGGTGCTCGGTCATCAGCGCCACCGGGTCGGTGGCGGTGAAGGCCAGCAGCAGGGCATCCAGGTCCGGCAGGGTGCCCAGCGCGGCGCCGGCAAGCAGCGCGGCGCGGCGGTGGCCGGCAGGGGCGATGGCGGCGGCTACGGCGCCGCCCAAGACTATCTGGCTTAGGGAATCCATCCGGCGATGGTACGGGACGTCCGCGCGTTTACGTGCGTGGGGGCATGGCTTTGACACGCATGGCGGGTTCCGTGCGCAGGGTCATGGCTTTGACACGCATGGCGTGTCACTACGATCCGGGGTCGCACGGGTTGGGGGTCGCGCGGGTTGGGGCCGCCCGGGTTCAGGGTCGCGCGGGTTCGGGGTTGGGGGTTGCGCGGGCTGGGCGGCGTTGTCACGCTGGTGGAACACTGGGCCCCGAGGCTGGGGGTCAATCGCGCTGCGGCGGCCTTTCACGGTGGGCACGCCGGCTTAACCACGGGCAACCCCCGCTGGGCCACAATGCAATGGCGCGACTTGCCGTGTATCATTCGCGCCCATCTTTCCATCCGAATCAAAGGATATTACGCCTGATGTCCAGCTACCTGTTCACCTCCGAATCGGTCTCCGAAGGCCATCCGGACAAGATTGCCGACCAGATCTCCGATGCGGTGCTGGACGCGATCCTTGCCCAGGACCAGCGCGCCCGCGTGGCCTGCGAAACCATGGTCAAGACCGGCGTGGCGATCGTGGCCGGTGAAATCACCACCTCCGCCTGGATCGACCTGGAAGCGGTGACCCGCAAGGTGATCCTGGACATCGGCTATGACAGCTCCGACGTCGGCTTCGACGGCGCCACCTGTGGCGTGCTGAACCTGATCGGCAAGCAGTCGCCGCACATCGCCCAGGGCGTGGACCGCAAGAAGCCCGAAGAAATGGGCGCTGGCGACCAGGGCCTGATGTTCGGCTATGCCACCAACGAGACCGACAGCTACATGCCGGCCGCGATCCACCTGTCGCACCGCCTGGTCGAACAGCAGGCCAAGATCCGCAAGAAGAAGAACTCGCCGCTGTCGTGGCTGCGCCCGGACGCCAAGAGCCAGGTCACCCTGCGCTATGAAAACGGCGAAGTGTCCGCCATCGACGCCGTGGTGCTGTCGACCCAGCATGCCCCGGGCATCAAGCAGAAGGACCTCATCGAGGCCGTCCGCGAAGAGATCATCAAGCCGGTGCTGCCGGCCAAGTGGCTGCACAAGGGCACCAAGTTCCACATCAACCCGACCGGCAAGTTCGAGATCGGCGGCCCGGTGGGCGACTGCGGCCTGACCGGCCGCAAGATCATCGTCGACACCTACGGCGGCTGGGCCCGTCACGGTGGTGGCGCGTTCTCGGGCAAGGATCCGTCCAAGGTCGATCGTTCGGCAGCTTACGCGGCCCGTTACGTGGCCAAGAACGTCGTGGCCGCCGGCCTGGCCGACCGTTGCGAAGTGCAGGTCTCCTACGCCATCGGCGTGGCCGAGCCGACCTCGATTTCGGTCACCACCTTCGGCACCGGCAAGATCAGCGATGACAAGATCGAAAAGCTGATCCGCAAGCACTTCGACCTGCGCCCGTACGGCATCATCAAGATGCTGGACCTGATCCACCCGATGTACCAGCAGACGGCGGCCTACGGTCACTTCGGCCGCAAGCCGAAGGACTTCAGCTACCTCAACGCTGCCGGTGAAACGGTGAACGCAACGGCCTTCTCCTGGGAGAAGACCGACCGCGCCGCCGCCCTGCGCGCCGATGCGAAGCTGAAATAAGGCCCCCCCGCCCCCGCAGCTTGTGCACCCGACGCCCCGGGAATGGGGCCCTTCGTCGTTACAATCCCTGCATGCCTACCGATATCAAATCCCACCAGCTGACCATGACCGTGCTGATGTCGCCGGAGATGGCCAATTTCTCCGGCAAGGTCCATGGCGGGGCGATCCTGCGCCTGCTCGACCAGGTCGCCTATGCCTGCGCCAGCCGCTATGCCGGTCGCTACGTGGTCACCCTGTCGGTGGACCAGGTGACGTTCCGCGAACCGATCGCGGTGGGCGAACTGGTCACCTTCCTGGCCTCGGTGAATTACACCGGCACTTCGTCGATGGAAGTCGGGGTGAAAGTGGTGGCCGAGGATATCCTCAAGCGCAGCGTCCGCCACGCCAACAGCTGCTTCTTCACCATGGTGGCCGTCGATGACGACGGCAAGCCGACCCCGGTACCGCCGTTGCAGCTGGAAACGAGCGACCAGCGCCGCCGCCAGGCCGCCGCGCTGCTGCGCCGGCAGCTGCGCGCGGAGATGGAGCAGCGCCAGCGTGAGTTGCTGGCGTCCAATCCGCCGTCGCCCGAGTAAGCGTCACGACCAACGGTCGTGACCTACCGCGGGGCGTTGCGGGCGTCACGACCAACGGTCGATACGTGCATCAGCCGGTGTTCTGGACGCCCTGGGAGACGCCGTTGACGCACGCCACCAACGCGCGCAGCACTTCGTCATCCTCGCCGCCGCTGTCGCGCCAGCGCCGCAGCAGGTCCACCTGCAGCACGCTGATCGGGTCGATGTAGGGATTGCGCAGGCGGATCGACAGCGCCAGGCGCTGGTCGTGCTGCAGCAGTTCGTCCTGCCCGGTGATGGCCAGGATCTGCCTGCCGGTGAGCGCCAGTTCGTGCTGGATCTGCGGGAAGAACCGGTCGTGCAGCGGTCCGGCCAGCTGCGAGAACTGCTCGGCGATGGTGATGTCGCCCTTGGACAGCACCATCGCGATATCGTCCAGGAAGGTGCTGAAGAACGGCCAGTCGCGCGCCATCTCCTGCAGCGTATCCGCATGCCCGGCATCGATCGCCGCCTGCAGTCCGCTGCCCACGCCATACCAGCCCGGAATCACCGCACGCGCCTGGCTCCAGGCGAACACCCACGGAATCGCGCGCAGGTTGGTCAGCGCCGCATCCTGGCCGAGCCGCCGCGACGGCCGGGAGCCCAGCGTCATCCGCTCGATCACGTCGATCGGGGTGGCCTGGCGGAAGTACTGCATGAAATCGGGCTGGCCGACGAATGCCCGATAGGCCTCCGCGCTTTTCCGCGCGACCAGGTCCATCACCGGGCGCCATTGTGCCTCGCGCGCTTCGGGTGCACGCGGGCGCAGGCTGGAGCGCAGCACCGCACCGGTGGACTGCTCCAGCGAGCGCAACGCCAGCGCGCGGATGCCGTACTTGCGGTGGATCACTTCGCCCTGTTCGGTCACGCGCAGGCGGCCATCGATGCTGCCACGCGGTGATGCATCCACCGCATCGGTGGTCTTGCCGCCACCGCGGCTGATCGAGCCGCCACGGCCATGGAAGAAGGTCAGCCGGATACCGCTCTCCGCGGCCACCTCCAGCAGCTCCACCTGGGCCCGCTGCAGGCCCCAGCGAGAGGCGGCGATGCCGCCATCCTTGCCGCTGTCCGAATAGCCCAGCATCACCATCTGCACGTCGTCGCGCGCGGCCAGGTGCGCACGGTACACCGGATCTGCCAGCAGGTCGCGCAGCGTGTCCGTGCCACGCTGCAGGTCGTCCACGGTTTCGAACAGCGGCGCGATGTCCAGCGGCACCGCACCGGCGTCGTCCACCAGTCCGCCACGTCGCGCAAGCGCCAATACGGCCAGTACATCGCTGCGGTCATGCGCCATGGAAATGATGTAGCTGCCCAACGCATCGGCGCCGTGGCGGCGGCGGGCATCGGCCAGCGCGGCGAACACCGCATCAAGGCGTTGACCGCCCTCTTCGGTACTGGCGGGCAGTGCCTGCTCGCCGCTGGCGAACGGCGCCAACCGCTGCGCGCGCGCGATCGCGTCGGCCGCGTCCCAGGCGTCCTGGCCGTCCAGTACGCTGGCCAGCGCGCGCCCATGCACGCTGGACTCCTGGCGCACGTCCAGCCGCGCGAGATGGAAGCCGAAGGTGCGTACCCGCCACAACAGCCGGCGCACCGCGAAGCCACCGGCGTGGTCGCCCTTGTTGGCATGCAGGCTGTCGAGGATGAGGGTGATGTCCTCCTCCAGCTCCTGCGGCGAGGCGTAAGCGCCGTCGGTATCTTCCAGCGTGGCCTGCACCCGCGCGCGCATGCGGTCGTTGAGCAGGCGGTAGGGCATGTCGGCATGCCGCGGGCGCGAAACCACCTTCGGCAGCAGCTGCTGGTAGTGCGCCACCCGGGCCTGCAGCGCGTCACTGACCGCCACCCGCTCGGTGGACTGGCTGAGCAGGCTGGCCAGCTGCAGCAGGTCCTTCTGGTAACGGCCCAGCACGGCCTGGCGCTGCGCATCGAGGGTGTTGCGGATGGTGCCGGCATCCACGTTCGGGTTGCCGTCCATGTCGCCGCCCACCCAGGTGCCGAAGCGCAGCAGCCGGGGCAGCGGCACGCTGTCGCCATAGGTATCGAGCAGGGCCTGCTGCAGCGATTCGTACAGCACCGGGATTACCCGGTACAGCACCTGCACCAGGTAGAAGCCGACGTGTTCGCGCTCGTCGTCCACGGTGGGGCGCACCGGTGAGGAATCGGTGGTCTGCCAGGACGCGGTGAGTGCCATGCGGAAGCGCGCCGCATCGGCCGCGGCTTCGCCTGGGGTGCGCTGGCCGTCGAGGTTGTCGACCAGGCTGGCCACCATCAGCTGTTCTTTTTCCAGCAGTGCGCGGCGCACCGCTTCGGTCGGGTGCGCGGTGAACACCGGCTCGATGTCGATGCGCGGCAGCCAGCTGGCCAGCTCCTCCAGGGTGACGCCCTGCGCCTTGAGCTGCTGGAGTGCGTCCTGCAGGCCATCGGGCTGCGGCGCGGTGCCTGCACGCTGGTAATCGCGACGGCGACGGATGCGGTGCACCCGCTCGGCGATGTTGACCACCTGGAAGTAGGTGCTGAACGCACGCACCATCGCTTCGGCGCGTTCGGGCGGCAGCCCGGTCAATGCATCGTTGAGATCGGACAGCGGCGCCTCGCTTTCACGGCGCGCGATGGCGCGGGTACGCACCTGTTCCACATCATCGAAGAACTGCGTGGAGACCTGCTCGGCAAGCAGGTCGCCTACCAGTGCGCCGAGTCGGCGCACGTCGTCACGCAGGGGAATGTCGGGGCTGGCAAAGACGATGCTGCTGCGGTACTCGTTCATCTGCGACGCACTGGCCTCGGGAACGGAATCGCATCAAGCCTAACCCAGATTGCGCGGCAATCCCTGCCGCGCAAATGGTTTCAATTGCATGTGTTGCATCCGCCGGGCAACGCCCGGCGCGGCATCATTTGATCTTCATGCCCGGCCCGATGGTCTGCTCCAACCACCGCTCGCTTTCCGCCAGCATGGTCATCAGCGACTCACGCGCGCGGTAATGGTGCGACTCGTTGGCCAGCATCACCAGCCGCGCCGTACCGCCCAGCCCCTTCACCGCCGCGAACATGCGCTCGCTCTGGATCGGGAACGTACCGGAGTTGTTGTCGTCCCCGCCGTGGATGAAGAGGATCGGATCCTTGATCCTGTCGGCGAAGTTGAACGGCGACATCTTCAGGTACACGTCCTGCGCCTGCCAGAAGTTGCGCTCCTCGGCCTGGAACCCGAACGGGGTGAGCGTGCGGTTGTACGCACCGCTGCGCGCGATACCGGCCTTGAACAGCCGCGTATGCGCCAGCAGGTTCGCGGTCATGAACGCCCCGTACGAATGCCCGCCAATGGCGATGTGATCGCGGTCGGTCACCCCTCGCCGCACCACTTCATCCACCGCCGCTTCGGCGTTGGCCACCAGCTGGGGCAGGTAGGTGTCGTTGGGTTCCTTGTCGCCTTCGCCGATGATCGGCATCGACGGACTCACCAGCACCGCATAGCCCTTGGCCAAAAACGCCTGCGGGCCCCAGTAACCGATGGCGTTGAAACGATAGGGCGAATCGGTCACCTGGCTGGCCGCCGCAGCGGTCTTGAACTCACCCGGGTAGGCCCACATCAGCATCGGCAACGGGCCGTCCTTCCTGGCGTTGTAGCCCGGCGGCAGCATCAGCGTCGCGGTCAGGTCGACACCGTCGTTGCGCTTGTAGCGGATCTGTTCCTTGCTCACCCCGCGCAGCTGCGGCAGCGGATGCTCGAAGCGGGTCAGCGCGCGCGGCGCGGCGGTGGCATCGGCCAGCGACTGTACGAAGTAGTTGGCCGGCGTATCGGGCGACTCGCGGGTGAGCAGCACCGAGGTGCCTTCCTGGTCGAGCAGTGCCTGCGGCAGCGAATAGGTCGGCGCCTGCGAATGGAACAGACGGGTGGCGGTGCGGCTCTCAAGGTCGAAACGGTCCACGAACGGTCGGTCGCCTTCCGGCGAAGCACCCTGGCCGATCAGGAAGATGCTGCGCCCATCGGCGGTGATCTGCAGGCGCGAACGCCCGTTCACATCGCGCACCAGCGCCGGCTTGCCGGGATCGTTGTAGCGGTCCTGCGATGAGCGCTCGGACAGTAGCTGCGGGGCCTGGTCGAGCTGGTCCGGCGCGATTCGCCACTGCTTGACCACGCGGGATTTCCACCACGACTCGTTGAGCAGCGCCAGGTCGCCCCGGCCCCACTGGATACCGGCATAGCGGCTGCCCAGCTGCGCCAGCGTCACTGGCGGCGCCTCGAACGGCGCGGCCTGCATCAGCACCGCATCGCGCACCTTGGAATCGCGGGCCGGATCGCCGCCGTCCTGCGCCTCGGCCCAGACCAGCGTGGCCGGCGCATCGGCGCGCCAACTCACCTCGCGCACCCCGGTCGGCACCGCGTCGTTGCCGGTGGGCAGGCCCTCCACCAGCGGCAGGGTGGCCACGGTGTGCTGCAGCCGGCCATCGGCGGCGGACAGCACTTCGATGCGGCGCGGGAAATCATCGGCCGGCACCAGGTAGGAATACGGACGCTGCACGCGCTGGGCCAGCACATGCTGGCCGTCGGGCGAGATGCTGACGTCCAGGTAGACGCCAGCGGTGGACAGCGGCGCGGTCACGCCATTGAGTGCCACGCGGACCGGCTGCGAGCTGGCGTAATGATCGAACAGGCGCGCATCGGCTTCGTTGCTGAGCAGGTCCTGGTAGGTGCGGATCGCACGCACGCCGGCGTCGGCCTGGGTCTGCTGGATCGCCGGGCCGGTCGGGATGCCACCGGCGGCGGGCGCCGGGCCCTGACCCTTGACCTGCTGGGTGACCACCAGCCCGCGGCTGTCGGGCAGCCAGTCGTAGCCGCTGCCGAACACGGTGTTGAGGTCGGCCAACAGGCGGCGCGCGGTGCCGCCGGCCACATCGATGATCCACAGCTCGTTGGCACCGCTGGCGGCATGCACCTGGTTGAAGGCCAGGTACTGCTGGTCCGGCGACCACGCCAGCGAGGCCACCGACAGCGGCTGCGGCAGGCCGGTGATCTGGCGCTCCTTGCCGTCGGCGATGTTCATCAGCCACAGCTTGTCGGCGAAGGTGAAGGTGCTGGCCGAATACGTGGCCGGGTTGATCCGCACGCCGGCCAGCTTCAGCTCGGGCTGGGCCACCTCGTTGATCGAAGGCAGCGGCGGGGTCTGCAGCAGGGCGGCGATATCGCGGCGCGGCGACAGGCTGAGGGTGGGCGCCCGCGGGGCGTTGGCCACCGCCTGCAGCGCCGCCGACGGCAGCTGGTAACCCTGCCCGGCCGGGGCCGCAGTGGCTTGGGGCGCCCTTTTGCCGGCCGTGGGCGTTGCCGCCAGCGCCAGTGGCGCCACCGCCAGCAGGGCCATGCCCACCATCAGCCGGCTGCTCCAGCGCGCGCGGCGCGTACGGTCAGTGCCTGTCATCTTCCCACCCCATCCTGTGCAAACCTTGGACCTTAACAGCGGGGCGCGATTTGCCCCCCTGCCGATGGTTGGGGGCGTGCGCCGATTCATGCCCGGGCGGTGCGCCGGGATATAATGGGCATCCCCTCCACCGAGGGGCGCTGCGACCGCTGCCGGACCTGTTCCGCACGGCCAGGCTCGGTGGCAGGGCTGGTTCCAACGGCGCCCGGCGAAGACGAGCCATTCGTCCATTACCGGAGCTTTTGCATGAACGCTGTTGCCAAGACCTTCTCCACCGAAGGTGATTACAAGATTGCCGATATCTCGCTGGCCGACTGGGGCCGCAAGGAACTGGATATCGCCGAGCACGAAATGCCGGGCCTGATGTCGATCCGCCGCAAGCACGCCGCCACCCTGCCGCTGAAGGGCGTGCGCGTGACCGGCTCGCTGCACATGACCATCCAGACCGCCGTGCTCATCGAAACGCTGAAGGACATCGGCGCCGACGTGCGCTGGGCCTCGTGCAACATCTTCTCCACCCAGGACCATGCCGCTGCGGCGATCGCCGCGTCGGGCACCCCGGTGTTCGCCTGGAAGGGCGAGTCGCTGGAAGAGTACTGGGACTGCACCCTGGACGCGCTGACCTTCACCCTGCCCGACGGCACCCTGACCGGCCCCGAACTGGTGGTCGATGACGGTGGCGATGTCACCCTGCTGATCCACAAGGGCTATGAGCTCGAAAACGGCAGCACCTGGGTCGACGAAAAGGCGGCCTCGCACGAAGAACAGGTCATCAAGGACCTGCTCAAGCGCGTAGCCAAGGAACGCCCGGGCTACTGGGGCCGCGTGGTCAAGGACTGGAAGGGTGTTTCGGAAGAAACCACCACCGGCGTGCACCGCCTGTACCAGCTGGCCCAGGCCGGCACCCTGCTGATCCCGGCGATCAACGTCAACGACTCGGTCACCAAGTCCAAGTTCGACAACCTGTACGGCTGCCGCGAGTCGCTGGCCGATGGCCTCAAGCGCGCGATGGACGTGATGCTGGCCGGCAAGGTCGCCGTGGTCTGCGGCTACGGTGACGTGGGCAAGGGCTGCGCCGCGTCGCTGCGTGCCTACGGCGCGCGCGTGGTGGTGACCGAAATCGATCCGATCTGCGCGCTGCAGGCGGCGATGGAAGGCTTCGAGGTCAACACCATCGAATCCACCCTAGGCCGTGCGGACCTGTATGTCACCACCACCGGCAACAAGGACATCATCCGCATCGAGCACCTGAGCGCGATGAAGGACCAGGCGATCGTCTGCAACATCGGCCACTTCGACAACGAAATCCAGGTCGATGCGCTGGTGGGCTTCCCGGGCGTGCAGCACATCAACATCAAGCCGCAGGTGGACAAGTACGTGTTCCCGAACGGCAACGCGATCTTCCTGCTGGCCGAAGGCCGCCTGGTCAACCTGGGCTGCGCCACCGGCCACCCGAGCTTCGTGATGTCCAACTCGTTCGCCAACCAGACGCTCGCGCAGATCGACCTGTGGGCGAACAAGGACAGCTACGAGAAGAAGGTGTACCTGCTGCCGAAGAAGCTGGACGAGGAAGTGGCGCGCCTGCACCTGGAAAAGATCGGCGTTAAGCTGACCACCCTCACCAAGGAACAGGCCGATTACATCGGCGTGCCGGTGGAAGGTCCGTTCAAGCCGGAGCATTACCGCTACTGATCGGACGGTTGCCGACTGACAGTCGGCACTACCGGTCGGACGGTTGCCGACTGACAGTCGGCACTACGAGATACCACGGGCGCCTTCGGGCGCCCGTTTTCGTCATGCGAGCTTCACATCCGCGCCGGGATCATCAGCGCGCGGGGGAATATCTGGGTGCATTCCGGAGATTTCCATGAATATCAAGTTCCTAGTTCCCGCACTGCTGGTGCTGTGCGGTGCCGCTTGCATGTCCCCCGTCCACGCCGCCGACTATCGGTGCATGGTGTTTTCCGGTGCAGATGGCAAAACGCCGGAAGCGAGCTCCAACGCGGACGGGAAATACGCCATCAAGGCGGCCGACCTGAAGGCAGCAGAGGCCGGTGCGCTGGCTGCCGCCACGCGCTACAAGAAGAACAGTGTCACGCTGACCAAGGCCCAATGCGATGCGGTGGCAGGGGCATCGAGCACGGCAACGTCGGCACCGGCCACGACAACCGATCCGACGCCAACGGCTCCATCTGCCCCAGCGACAGGTGCAACCAAGGACTACCGGTGTGCCGTGCACGATGCGGACGGCAATGTGCTCAAGGGCGAGGCGGAGGGTTACTTCCAGGTCGCTGCCAGCAACGGTGACGTGGCCGATGGCTTGGCAAAAGCCAAGGCGGAAGCGAAGTACGGGGCCGGGAAGGTCGACCATGTCGATTGCGCGCCCATGGGTTGAGGTTGCATTCCTGCTGCTGGCGGCCCCAGTGCCGGCAGCAGCGGGATAGACCCCTACCTGGAACCGCCCCCGATAGTCCGGGTCAAGATTCTGCGGTCGCGCCCACGCTAAGGTAGTGCGACCACGCCAGCTGCAATGACCATGACCCCGGCCATCAATCTGCTCAAGAAGCACGGTATCGCCCACCGCGTGCTTGCCTACCACCATGATGCCAACGCCGCCTCCTATGGCGGCGAAGCGGCGGAGCAGCTGGGGCTGGACCCCGCACTGGTGTTCAAGACCCTGCTGACCAGTACCGAAAAGCACGAGCTGCTGGTGGCGATCGTGCCGGTCAGCGGCACGCTGGACCTGAAGGCGCTGGCCGAGGCGGCGGGCTGTAGAAAGTGCGAGATGGCGGCGGTGGACGCGGCACAGCGCGCCACCGGCTACCTGGTCGGCGGAATCAGTCCGCTGGGCCAGAAGAAGAAGCACCGCACCTTCATCGATGCCAGCGCGCGGGCGCTGCCGGTGATGCACGTCAGCGCCGGCCGACGCGGGCTCGAGGTGGCGTTGGCGCCGGCCGATCTGGTCGCGCTGACCGAAGCAGAAATGGCGGGTATCGGTCGGCCGTAACCTTACGGCCGCCAGTTCGCGTGGCTTTCCCAGTACGCCACGGCGCGCTTGTAAGCCTCACGATCCAGCGGCACACCGGAGCCGCCCTCTTCCACCCCCAGCGCATTGCGCATCATGGTGATCGGCGCCATCGGCACTTCTTCCGGTTCGGCGGTGTAGATGCAGCCGACGATGCCCCAGTCCGCTTCGATCGGCGAGCCTTCCTTCGCCAGTTGTTCGGCGCTGTACAGGATGACCACCAGGTAGTTCGCGCGCGGCGACTGCACGCCCTCGAACCAGCGCACCAGCACCGGCAGTTCGTCGCGGTTGCGCGCCTCATAGGCGCTGCGCAGCTGGTGGCGGTTGGCATCGGTGACCGGCACAGTCAGGCAGCGCGTGGACGTCCAGTTCTCATACACGAACAGCTTGCAGAACGGCGCGTAGCCATCGAGCACCTTGAACGGCGCGTGCGCGTTGAGGTGCGCCTGGAACTGCTCGGCGGTGCAGTCCTGGATGGTGTTGCCACGGGGCACGCGCGGGAACAGACGGGGACGGGCGAATTCGGTGAGGACAATCGACATGGCGTACGCAGCTGGAGACAGGTGCACAGGGTAACCGGCCTCAGTCGAGGATCGCGCGCAGCGCCTTTTCCAGGGTCGGGTAGCGGAACCGGTAGCCTTCCTGCAGCGCGCGCGACGGCACCACGTTCTGCCCGGTCAGCAGCAGGCCCGCCATCTCGCCGAAGGCCAGTTTCAATGCGAATGCCGGCGTCCGCACCCACGCTGGCCGCTTCAGCACATGCGCCAGGGTGCGGGCGAATTCCGCATTGGTGACCGCCGCCGGCGCGGTGCCGTTGCAGGCGCCACGTGTTTCGGGATCGGCCAGCAGCCACAGGATCAGCCCCACCAGGTCGTCGCGATGGATCCAGCTCATCCACTGCATGCCATCGCCCATCGGCCCACCCGCGCCGATCCGGAACGGCGGCAGCATGCGCGCCAGCGCACCGCCCTCGCGGTCGAGCACGATGCCGGTGCGCAGCAGGCAGGTGCGCACGCCCAGGTCTTCGGCCTTCAGCGCCTCGGCCTCCCACCGCCGGCACAGCATGGCGGCGAAGTCATGCCCCGGCGAGGCCGCTTCATCCAGCGGGGTGGCATCACGCGGCCCGTAGTAGCCGATCGCCGAGCCGGACACCAGCACCTGCGGGCGGGTCGGCAACCCGCGCATCCAGTCCAGCAGGGCCCGGGTGGTGCCGATGCGTGACTCCAGCATGGCCTGCTTGCGCGCCGGGTTCCAGCGGCCTTCCACCAGCGGTTCACCCGCCAGGTTCACCACCGCATGGACCGGGCCCACATCGCCCAGTGCACCGACGTACTGCACCCCGGCTTGGCCGGGCCGACCCGGGCTGCGGGTCAGCACCGTGACCCGGTGCCCGGCCGCCAGCAGCCGCTGGCACAGGCGCTGGCCGATGAAGCCGGTGCCGCCGGTGATCAGGATGTCCATGCGTGCTCTCCTTGGGGAAGGCCACTTTACCCGCCAAGGTGTAAACGCAACGCCCGCCACCTTTTACATTCATCGCGATGAAGCGATATGATGGACCCACATCCGCTGCCGCCGCCGCCCATGACCGCCCTCAGCTTCGAGTTCTACCCACCCAAGACCGACGACCAGCGCGCCCAGCTTGACCGTACCGCGGCCAAGCTCAAGGCGTACGCGCCGGAATACGTGTCCTGCACGTTCGGCGCCGGCGGCTCGACCCTGAGCTACACCTCCGAAACGGTGCGACACCTCAAGCAGCACCACGGCTTCGAGGCCGCGCCGCACCTGTCCTGCGTGGGCGGCAGCCGCGAGGAGATCCGCGAACTGCTCAAGCTGTACCGGGCCATCGGCTGCAGGCGGATCGTGGCGCTGCGCGGCGACCTGCCCTCGGGCATGGGCCATCCCGGCGACCTGCGCTACGCGTCGGAACTGATCGCCTTCATCCGCACCGAGCACGGCGACGCGTTCCACATCGAGGTCGGCGCCTACCCGGAAACGCACCCGCAATCGGACGACGCGCTGCGCGACCTGAGGTACTTCAAGGCCAAGATCGACGCCGGTGCCGATGCGGCCATCACCCAGTACTTCTTCAATGCCGACGCCTATTTCCACTTCGTGGACGCGGTGCGCAAGCTGGGCGTGCAGGTCCCGATCGTGCCGGGCATCATGCCGATCTCCAACTTCAGCCAGCTGCGCCGCTTTTCCGAACAGTGCGGTGCCGAGATCCCGCGCTGGATCGGCAAGCGCATGCAGGCCTACGGCGACGACGCCGATGCGGTGCGCGCCTTCGGTGCCGAAGTGGTCGCCCAGCTGTGCGAGCGGCTGGTGGCCGGTGGCGCACCGGGCCTGCATTTCTACACCCTCAACCTGGCCAAGCCCACCACCCAGGTATTGAAGCTGCTGGGCCGCTGAACATCGCGCACGCCATTGCTTGCAGATAACGCGCGTCCCGCTACCCTGCTGCGATGAAACCGGTCGTTCCGTTGCTGCTGTCGCTGTGCATGCTGTGCTGGGCCCCCTGGGCGCAGGCACAGGCGCAGCGCGTGAACCGTTGCACCACTGCACAGGGCGAAACGGTGTTCACCGACCGCAGCTGCGATGCGCTGGGCGCGACGGCGCGGATGCCGCCGCGTGGTGATTCGGTGGGCAATACCGGCATCTACCGCGCCGGCTGCGCGCGCCGGTTGAGCGAGCTGACCGGGCAGATCCGCGATGCGGTGAGCCTGCAGGACGTCAACCGGCTGTCGTCGATCTACCTGTGGGGCAACGTCTCCAATGCCTCCGCCAACCAGATCATCGGGCGACTGGAATCGGTGGTGCAGCGGCCCCTGCTGGATATCGCCCCGGTATACCCGGAGGTCGCCGCGCCGACGCCGCTGCCGGCCGACCCGAACGCGACCCTGGTCGAGGCAGTGGAAGCGGCCGCGCCGCAGGCCAGCCGGCCGCGGCCGATCGGGCTGCGGCTGGAGCAGACACTCGGTACGACCGCCACGCCGGCGCGGACGGTGTTTGGATTGCGCCGTCAGTACGGCTGTTTCTGGATCACGCTGTAGGCCACAACGCGCGGATGGCGGCGATGCCCTGCGCGCCGTGGCGGCGCGCCTGGGTGATGTCGTCCGGGTGCAGGCCGCCCAGCGCGTACAACGGCAGCGAGACCTGTGCGCGCAGGGTTTCAAAGGCGTCCCAGCCCATCGGCACGCTGCCGGGGTGGCTGTCGGTGGCCTGGACCGGGCCGAGCACGGCGAAGTCACAGCCCAGTCGTTGCGCGGCCTGCAGCTGGGCCAGGTCGTGGCAGGACGCGGCCACCAGCTGGTCGGCCGGCAACGGCCGCGCCTCCAGCTGCAGCAACTGCTCGCCGCCCAGGTGCACGCCGACGCCAAGCCGGCGGGCCAATTCGATATCGCGGTTGAGCAGCCACTGCACTCCGCCGCGGTGCCGGGCCACGGCCTGTTCGGCCAAGGCGATGCGGGCCGCGCTGTTCGGCGTTCGCAGCTGCACGCGGCGCACGCCCGCCTCCAGCGCACGCGCCAGCCGTGCGTACCAGTCCTGGTGCGCGGCATCCTCGTCGGTGTCCGGTTCGGGGGTGATCAGGTAGCGGTCCGGGTGGCGCAGCGCGGCCACCACCGGCAGATCGGCCGGCGGCATCGAATAGCGCGACAGCTTGTCCGGCGCCACCCAGGTGATGGCCTGGCCTTCGCGGCCGCGAGGTGAGCCCTTCCAGCTGCGGATGTGCCGCACTTCCAGGCGCAGGTGCTTGTCCGGGTAGAGCTGCGGTACGTCCATGATCCAGTCGCCGACCTCGGCCTCGATCCCCAGCTCCTCGCGCAGTTCGCGCACCAGCGCCTGCTCGGAGCTCTCGCCCTCTTCGCGCTTGCCGCCCGGGAATTCCCACAGGCCGGCCATGTCGCGGTTCTCGGTACGGCGGTTGAGCAGGATGCGGCCGCGGGCGTCGGTGATGACGCCGGCCACGACGTGGATCGATCGTTTGGGGGATGGCATGCGACCAGAATGCCCAATCGGCCCGGGCATGCGCAATGCCGGACAGACGAAGGGCCCCATGCGGGGCCCTTCGGGTGGATCAGACCGTGGGTTCGATCAGAACACCACGTTCCAGTTCAGCTGGGCGCCCACTTCACGCTGGCCATCGCCGGCACGGCCCTGCGCGAACATCGACAGGCGGCTGTTGTCGGAGGTGTTCAGCGAGATGCCCAGTTCGGCGATGCCCACGTTGCGCGCCAGCGGCAGGCCGCTGACGGTGAAGCTGTCACTGCCGGCCACGAAGCGGTTGCGCGAGTCGGCACGCAGTTCGCCGGCCGCGTTCTGCCAGGCCAGGCCGGCCTCCAGGCGGGCGCCGTCGGTCTGGCCACCGCTGATGTCCCACGCGGCGCGGATGCCGGCCGTGGTGGTCCAGACCTCATCCTTGCTGGATGCCACCGACAGGGCTGCGGTGCCGCCGGTTTCCGTGGCGGCCTCGCTCGACAGGCGGGTGTAGGCCACGGCCAGGTACGGGCTCAGGGTCAGCGCACTGAGCTGGATGTCCCAACCCCCTTCAGCAAAGGCCTGTACCGAATGGGCGTCATGGCGGCTGTCCAGGCTCTGTTCCCAGGACGTGCCGGCCCCCAGCGCGCGACGGGTCTCCACCTCGTAGTCGGCGTAGCTGGCGCCGCCGTTGATCCAAGCCTGCTCACCCCGGAAGCCGGCGTACAGGCCACCGTGCACCGCGTCGACCTCGGTGATCGCGTTGCGGTCGCGAATCTGCTGGCGCAGCGATTCCGGGCCACCGGCCACGCCGACGGTCCAGCGGTCGCCGAAGGTCCAGTCGTAGCCCACCATCAGGCCCTGGCGGGTGTCCTGGGTGCGCGAGGCGGTGCCATCGCTGTCCTGGCGCTTGGAGGCGCCGCTGCCGGCCACCCACACCGAGGAGCCGTTGAGCTTGGTGTCCGGCGTCGGACGCAGGCGCTGGGAGATGCCTTCACGCAGGAAGCGGTCGTCCAGCAGCAGCGCACGGTTGCTGGCATGCAGTTCGCCACCGAGGTCATCGAAGGCAACCAGCGCACCGGCCTCATCGAGCATCAGCAGGCCGTTGTACAGCGCCAGCGCGTCGCCGGACTGCTGCAGCGAATCCAGTGCCGCAGCGGTGGCGCGCTGGTTGCCGGTGACGGCGACGGCGCCGAAGACGATCGGTGGGGTAACGCCCGGGGTGCCCGGGAAGCCCGGATCCACCGGCGTGCCGGGATCGACCGGGGTGCCCGGATCGACGGGCGTGCCCGGATCGACCGGGGTACCCGGGTCGACCGGATCCACCGGGGTCACCGGCGTGTTGACCGCGATGGTCAGCACGACCTGGTTGCCGGTCTGGGTCAGGGTGGGGGTGATGAAGGCAGAGCGCGAGATCACATCGTCGAAGCCGCCATTGATGCCGCCGGCCACGTCGAGGATCGCGTAGGTCTGGCCGTTCTGGTAACTGGCATTCGGGTCCAGCCCGGTCACGCGCACGCCGGTGGCACCGGTGGTGCCGGCGATGCCGACGCCATGGCCGATGTAGGCCTTGCCGGTGACGGCAACCCGGTCGGACTGGCCGTTGCCAAGCAGGTCCACGTCGTAGAAGGCCTTGTCGGCCACGCTTTCGGGCACCGCGCCCGCGGCATTGATGTACAGGTCACCGTTGATGGTGAGCGTGCCGATGCCGGCATCACCCGGCGACAGCACGCCGCCATTGAAGACCTGGGTGGTGCCCACGGTCGCATTGCCGGCGAGCATGCCGCCATTGCGCACCATCACGTTCGAGCTGCGCACCACGCCGGTACTGCTGCCGTAGTTGATGGTCTGGTCGAAGCCGGAGTTGCCGTTGAGCACCAGGGTGCCGCCGGTGACCTCGATCTGCTGTGCAGCAGCCTGGCTGGTACCGGTATAGCTGCGCCCGGTGTACATGTCGCCATCGATGCGCAGCGTGCCGCCGTTGACCGTGACCTTGCCCCCGAAGTCGGCCAGGTCGCCGGTCAAGGTGGTGGTGCCGGCCACGCTGGTCACGCCGCCGGTGGTGCCGTTGGTACTGCTGACGGTGTTGGCCAGGCTGATGTCGCCGGTGTGGTTGAACACCAGCGCGCTGAGCGCACCGTCCATGACGATATCGGCCGCGCCCAGTTCGCCGGCCGCTTCGGCCGCCGCCCAGGTCGGGGCGCCATCGGCGACCGACCAGGTTTCCAGGCCGCCGCCCACCACGACAAAGCCCAGGGTGCCCAGCTTGAGGTCCCCGCCGGCGGCAACACGGCCGCCATTGGCCACGTTGAGGATGCCGAACGGTTCGCCGACCAGGTGGCTGCCCACCGTGACGTCGCCGGTGGCCTCAATGGCCGAACCCGCGCCGCTGACGCGGACCTGCTCATCGACCGCGCCGATCTTGAAGGTCATGGTGTTGGCGCCGCCGGACACCAGCAGCGTGTCGGTACCGATCACCGCACCGTCCAGCACGTCCACGCCGGTGCGGATGTCCAGCTCGCCCTGGTTGGTCCAGCGGCTGCCGGCACCGGTGAGGGTGGCGGTACCGGTAGCGCTGAGCGAGTCGCGGATGCGCGCGGTGTTGGACTGGATCTGGCCGCCGTTCTCCACGAGCAGCTGGGTGCTGGCAATGATCCGGTCGCCGCTCAGCACCGAACCGGCGCCGGTCACTTCAATGCGGCCGGTGCGTGCGGCGGTGCTCGGCAGGCCCTGGTTGTCTTCGGCGGTCACGTTGCCGGTCACGGCCACCAGCGCGCCATCTTCGATGCGCAGCAGACCGTCGCCGTTGCCGGACACCCGCAGGGTATCGGTGGTGACCGTCGAACCTGCGCCGGTCACCAGAAGCGAGCCGCTGGCCTCCTGTGCTTCACCGATGCTGACCAGCTGCGACGCCAAGGTGCCGCTGTTGCGGACAATGACTTCGCCCTTGCCACTGGCGGCAGCACCGATGAGTACGTCGCGCCCGGCGGTCACGCCACCATTGTTGATGAACAGCGCGCCGGTACCGGCCTCACCCACAAGCAGGGTGTTGTCCTTGACCAGCAGCTGGCTGCCGCTGACGACATTGATGGTGCCATTGCTGCCTGCCTCGGCAGCGATGCTCAGGCCGAACGAATTTCCCACTACAGGCGCCGCCTGGGTGGTTTCGACCCGTGCGCCATTGCGCAGGGTCAGGAAAGCAGAGCCTTCCCGGCCCACCAGGATCTGACGGGCGCTGAGCAACGTACCGCTGTCATCCAGCTGCACGATGCCGCCGCCACCGGCGGCATGGCCCAACGACAAAATGGATCCGAGGGTGGCCTGAGCGCCGTCGTACAGGCGCAGTGCGCCGATGCCGGCCTCACCCACGCGTACAGCCGCGCTGTTGACGGTCAGCGACGAAGTCGGTCCCCAGATATGCAGTTCGCTGTTGCTGCCGGCCAGGGTGCCAATTGAGACCAGGCCGTTGGAAGTGAGCGAGCCGCCATTGCGGACGGAAACCACGAGGTTGCCGTTCGGCCCTACGCGGAATCCGTCCACGTAGGCACGCGAATCGGTGACGGTGTCCGGCGCGTCGAAGTCATACACGGCCGCGAATGCGGACGGCAGCGCCGCGACCGACAGGCCCAGCGCAACCAGCATGGCAGCGCTCAGCGGCGAACGCCGGCGGCGGCTGTCGGTCGCGGGAGAGGACGAAGAGGGGGACGTGGCGAGTTCGGATGCGACCTGCATCAGGCCGGTGGTGCGGTTGAACACCAGGCGATAAATCCTGTTCATGAAACTCCATGGATGGCGACTCAGGGGAAACGCGACGCTGCCGCAGCCTGCGGAGCGCAATGCGCGTCGAGCCTGCCCCGAATGCAATGCATTCGCGACAGCGCTGAACACGTTAACCCTCTGTCGTATATCCACACGTGGGTCGCATCTGACACTCGCGTGGGGATGCACCACGCTTCTGTGTCAGGTTTTTCTGAAAGATCTGCATAAGAGAAGCCGGTCACAGAACAGCGCCTTCATGCGATTGCATAGCGTTTGTGATGATGCGACGCATGGTCCTCAGTGGACACGTTGAATCGCTACACGTGGCGGGCCGATGACGCCAAGTGGCTCAGTACGTCAAACGCTCTGAAACTCAACATGAAAAGTCGCATTCAACATCCGGTTCGGCATTGCATCCTATCGCCCTGGTGATAGCCACCACACTTCGAGAGCAGAGCGCGAAAATCAGCCCATTCTGAAAGTTCGCCGACCCGATTGCACCCATTCGCCACCGCCGATACCTTCCCCGCACCGACGAGCGAAGACACGTCTCCGCTGATGTCGTCGTGCACTGAACAGGAGGCGAAATGTGCTGGTGAACTGGTGGAAGAATGGACTTCAGTTGAAGCTGCAGATGCGCATCTACCCCGATGGGTTACTGCTTGCCGCCCTGTATGCGCTGGCCTGCCTGGCTGCGCGCCAGATATCAGTTGATCAGTTCAACCTGTTGGCGGGCCTTCGGATTGCCGCATTACTACTGTTTCCGACCAGACTCTGGCCGTATCTGATCCTCGGAGAGTATGCCCACCTTGCACAGGTTCGGTATCCCTTGGTTGAAAAGTACGGCATGGCGTGGGCCATCATCAGCTCGGCCCTTCTGATGCCGACTGTTGCGTTGATCGTGCGGCTTCATCGGAACCTGCTTCCCGAGGCCCCAGGTGCAAGGCTGCTCCTGCTTGCCGCAACGACCTCCATCGCCGCCGCATTGATCAACATTGGAACCGCCCAGCTGCTTTGGCCGGTAGCTTCCAGCATTCCCCTTCCAACGAGGGCGGCACATCAGATCCTTGGAAACTTCATTGGCATTTTGACTATGGCGCCACTGGCGCTGCTATGGCTGCAGCGGCAGCGACCGAACCCGACTCCGCGCCTTCCGATTGCCACCACAGGGCTGCTCCTGCTGATGCTTGCCCTTGGCCTGTCCGCGATCCATCTCCCGGCGGCGTATGAGGGACTTCGACCCAGTCTTCAGTTGATGATGGCGCTTCCTGCCATCGTGCTGACCTGCCTGTACGGGTGGCGCGGCGCTGTGCTCGGAGTTCCGCTACTGAACCTTGTCGTCGGCCTGACCATGCCTACCACCGGTCGCGCTTGGTCCTTCGACGCTGAAACGTTCACCGTTCAGCTGATCCTGGCCGTAGCAGGGTCTGCGCTGCTCGCCTTGGGTTCGACCATCAGTCACTACTACCATCGCTACAGGACGCGGGACTTGCATAGCAGACAGGTCATATCCCTGACGAAGACATCGCACCTGACGGGTGAAAATGATCTTCGGCACCGGGCGCTGGAGATCAACCGGATCGGCGACGGCATTGACGCCTACCTCAGTGAAACAGCCGACTGGCTGAAACGCCAAGGCCATGGGGAGATTGCCAGCAGCCTGATCCGAACCTCCAGCCTGTACTCACTCAAGTTCCGCGAGCAGGCCAGCATGGTCTACCCGACAGCGCTGGAGCATGTTGGCCTGTATCTGGCGCTGCAGGTCGGCGGAATCAGCGAGGCATGGTCGAACACGGGAAGCATCGCCCAACCTCGACTTGTAGGCGATCCGTGCCGGCTGACAGTCCCGCTGCAGCTGGCCACGTACCGCACCCTCACCGAGGCGGTTTCTCTGTTGTTGCAGAATGAGTCCTCGCAGATTAGGGTCAATGCGCGTTGCGGCCGCGTGGGAGGCCGCGACGGCATCGTTGTGGTCGTGGCGCTTCTTGACCCGCGCCATCGCCTTTCCGAAGCAACCCGAACGTTGGCAATCGATCGGCTTTCTGGTCGGGCGCTCGCCTACGGCGGCACCGTTCAGTGCCGCCACAATCGCATCCGCATGGTCCTTATGGACTCACCCGTCGTTCAACGCTCCGTTACTGGATACTCGACTGACCACACGGCGCCCCCACCCTTTCGATAGCGCACAAGTGTGAATGCTGGGTGCCGGTACACCTCGGAACGATCCATGGCGTCGACGTCCACCACGCGCCGTGGAGGCAGAACTACGTGATCTGATGTCTCCCCGGCAGGCAATGCCCAGAACAGGCCATCCAACGTACCGATGATCAGCTGGACGCTGCCCATAGCGTCATTGACCTGGAAATATGAGATTCCATCGCGTTTGAATCCATAAACCCGCCACCCTGGATCCACACTCAGGTCGGGAGCTGAAGGGTTCTCCTGGCCCAGGCCGATGCCTTTGAGCTGCGAATTGTTGTCGTCCCCGAGACAGCAAGCAGCAGTCGCCTGCCTCGGTCCAGATCCCTCGGCCGCTGCCTCCGGTATCGGCATCGCTGTGAACAGCACCGCAGCTATCGCAGCACTACGCTGAAATTGGCCCACACGCACCTCCAGATTTCATAAGTTGTACCCGGAGATCACTGTAGCCAGCGCAATGTACTGAGGCGTTGAACGGCGTCCGAAATATCGAAGGCGCCGCCCCAAGAAAAAACCCCGCTTTCGCGGGGTTTTTCTGATCAGCTCAACTGGCCGTGGCAGTGCTTGTACTTCTTGCCGCTGCCGCAGGGGCATGGATCGTTGCGGCCGACCTTGGGCTCTTCGCGGGTCACCTGGCCGACGACGCCGTTGCGCTGGGCTTCCACGTCCGCCGCCTCTTCGTCGGCGCCGTAGCCGCCCACGTTCTGGTGCTGGAACTGCGACTGCAGCAGGCGCGCTTCGGCCTGCTGGCGTTCGGCCGCTTCCAGCGCCGCCACTTCTTCTTCGCTGCGGATGCGCACGCGCGCCAGCAGGGTCACCACTTCGCGCTTGACGTTCTCCAGCATTTCCGAGAACAGCTCGAAGGCTTCCTTCTTGTATTCCTGCTTGGGCTGCTTCTGCGCGTAACCGCGCAGGTAGATGCCCTGGCGCAGGTAATCCATGCGGGCCAGGTGCTCCTTCCAGCTCTGGTCGAGCACGGTGAGCATGACGTGCTTCTCCAGCGCGCGCATGGTCTCTTCGCCGACGCCGGCTTCCTTCTGCTCGAAGTGCTCGTCCACGCGGGCCTGCACCTTGTTGGCGATGGCTTCGGCGTCGAGTTCTTCGTGTTGCTTGACCAGGCCGGTGACGTCCATCTGCACGCCCAGGTCGGAGGCCAGGGTGGCTTCCAGGCCCGGCAGGTCCCACTGTTCGTCGATCGAGTTCGGCGGCACGAAGCGGGCCACGATGTCGTAGATCACATCGCCGCGGATGCCGTCGACGTTGTCCTTCACCGACTCGGCGTCCAGCAGCTCATCGCGCTGGGCGTAGATCACCTTGCGCTGGTCGTTGTTGACGTCGTCGAAGTCCAGCAGGTTCTTGCGGATGTCGAAGTTGTGCGCTTCGACCTTGCGCTGCGCCTTTTCGATCTGGCGGCTGACCAGGCGGTCTTCGATGACGTCGTCTTCCTTCATGCCCATCATGCGCATCGCCTTCTGGACCCAGTCCGAGGCGAAGATGCGCATCAGGTTGTCTTCCAGCGACAGGTAGAAGCGGGACGAACCCGGGTCACCCTGTCGGCCGGAACGGCCACGCAGCTGGTTGTCGATACGGCGCGATTCGTGGCGTTCGGTGCCCACGATGTGCAGGCCGCCGGCGGCCTTGACCTGGTCGTGGCGGACCTGCCAGTCGGCCTTGACCTTGGCGCGCTGCTCGGCGGTGGCATCTTCGCCCAGCGCGTGCAGCTCCGCTTCGTGCGAACCGCCCAGCACGATGTCGGTACCACGGCCGGCCATGTTGGTGGCGATGGTCACCGCACCGGGCATGCCCGCGTTGGCGATGATGGTCGCTTCGCGGTCATGCTGCTTGGCATTGAGCACTTCGTGGTGCACGCCGGCCTTGCGCAGGTGCTCGGACAGCATCTCCGAGGTTTCGATCGAGGTGGTGCCGACCAGCACGGGCTGGCCGCGCTTGTTGCATTCCTGGATGTCGGCCAGCACGGCGTTGAACTTGCCGTTGCGGTTGAGGAACACCTGGTCCGGCGAGTCCTTGCGGATGGTCGGGCGGTTGGTCGGGATGACCACCACTTCCAGGCCGTAGATGCTCTGGAATTCGTAGGCTTCGGTGTCGGCCGTACCGGTCATGCCGGACAGCTTCTTGTACATGCGGAACAGGTTCTGGAAGGTGATGCTCGCCAGCGTCTGGTTCTCGCGCTGGACCGGCACGCCTTCCTTCGCTTCCACCGCCTGGTGCAGGCCATCGGACCAGCGGCGGCCAGCCAGGGTACGGCCGGTGAATTCGTCCACGATCACCACTTCGCCATCACGCACGATGTAATCGACGTCGCGCTGGTAGATCGCATGCGCGCGCAGGGCGGCATTGAGGTGGTGGACCACGGTGAGGTTCTGCGCCGCGTACAGGCCTTCGGTTTCGGCGCTGAGGATGCCGGCTTCGACCAGCAGCTGTTCGGCGTGCTCCATGCCCGCTTCGGACAGGTGCACCTGCTTGCCCTTCTCATCGACCCAGAAATCGCCCTCGCCTTCTTCGGCTTCCTGGCGGATCAGGCTGGGCACCACGCGGTTGACGCGGATGTACAGCTCCGGGGAATCGTCGGCCGGGCCGGAGATGATCAGCGGGGTACGCGCTTCGTCGATCAGGATCGAGTCGACTTCGTCGACGATGGCGTAGTGCAGGCCACGCTGGTAACGGTCGGCCCGCGACAGCGCCATGTTGTCGCGCAGGTAGTCGAAGCCGAATTCGTTGTTGGTGCCGTAGGTGATGTCGCTGGCGTAGGCCTCGCGCTTGTCGCTGTGCGGCATGCCCGGGTAGACCACGCCGACGCTCATGCCCAGCCAGTTGTACAGCTTGCCCATCTGCGCCGAGTCGCGGCGGGCCAGGTAGTCGTTCACGGTGACCACGTGGACGCCCTTGCCTTCCAGCGCGTTCAGGTACACCGGCAGCGTCGCCACCAGGGTCTTGCCTTCACCGGTGCGCATTTCGGCGATCTTGCCCAGGTGCAGGACCATGCCGCCGATCAGCTGGACGTCGTAGTGGCGCATGCCGAGCACGCGGCGGCTGGCTTCACGGCAGACCGCGAAGGCTTCCGGGAGCACCTTGTCCAGGGCTTCACCGTCGGCGATGCGCTGCTTGAACTCCGGGGTCTTGGCCTTGAGCTGCTCGTCGGAGAGCTTTTCGATGTCCGGCTCCAACGCATTGATCTTGGCGACGATGCGGTTGAGCTGGCGCAGCTGGCGTTCGTTACGACTGCCAAAGACGCGGGTAAGCAGGCTGTTGATCATTGAAGGAACCGGTTGGAATGAGACGCCCCAACGGCGACGCTCCCTCGGGAGCCGCCCGCCGCAAACGAAACAGGGCGCATCGCGCCCTGTCTATGGCAACACCCATTGTAGCTTGGGACGAGGGCACTTGGTTTCAAGCGCCCGCGATCCGCCAGATGGCGCCCTCAGCCGCGGGAAACCCGCCCGACCGGGGTGTTGCCGCCATCGCCCAGGAACTTGCGCGGGTTGACCACCTGGCCGCGTTCCCAGACCTCGAAGTGCACGTGGGCACCGGTGGAACGGCCCGTGGAGCCGGCCTTGGCCACTTCCTGGCCGGCCCGCACCAGGTCGCCCGGCTTCACCACCAGGCGCGAATTGTGCGCATAGCGGGTCACGTAGCCGTTGCCGTGGTCCACGTCGACCACGTTGCCGTAGCCGCCCTTCACGCCGGCGAAGCTGACCACGCCATCGGCCACGGCCATGACCGGGTCGCCGACCTTGGCATGGAAGTCGATGCCCTTGTGGTTGCCGCGACCGCGACCGAACGGGTCGTTGCGACCACCAAAGCTGGAGGTGATGTAGCTGTTGCGGATCGGCATGCGACCCGGCACGGCGTCCTGCTCCAGCTGGTGGTCGAACATCAGCGATTCCATCACCGACAACTGGCGGCCTGAAGCAGCGAAACGCTGCTCCAGCACCTGTAAGTCGGCGTTGACCGCGCTGACCGGGATGTCCTGGGTCGGGCCAGGCTCGCCTTCACCGAGGCCGGGGGTCTCATTGAAGTCGAACTCGCCGTCTTCCAGCTTGCCCATCTGGGTGAGCCGTTCGCCCAACGCATTGAGCCGGGTCGCCTGCGCCTGCAGCTCGCCCATGCGGGCGGCCAGGGCGTTGACCTGGGTCTGGGCATCCTTGCGGGCCTGCGCCAGGTCGCGTTCCTGCTGGGCGACCTTGGCGTGGAGCCGGGAATCGTTGAACATGCTGCCACCCAGACCGGCACCGAAGCCGATCAGGCAGCCCAGCCCGAGTACGCTGCCCAGCAGGGCGCGGGGCCTGTCCTCGAAGTAGAAACGCAAACGCGCCAGCGGCGTCTTGGCCTGTCCTTCACGCGTTTTGATTACGATCTTTTTGAATGCCATCAGTGAGTTTTCATGTCTGAGCCGAAATCCAGTGCCCGTCCTGCGTCAACGCCGAAGCCGGCGCTGGATGCAGTCATGGGTGACAAAGCTGGCAATCCGCTGCGTCGTGCCCTGTGGCTCGATGCGCTGGACCGTCAGTTGCGCCCCCATTTGCCGCCCACCCTGGCCACCCGTTGCCGGTTGGCGAATGTGAACGGCGAACACCTCGTTTTTCTCGTCGAATCCCCTGTCTGGCACGCCAAAGTGCGGCTTGCCGAGGCTCAGTTGATCGACGCGGCCCGGTCCATCGGGCTGAAGGTCACCAAGGTGACCGTCAAAACCGCGGCTGCCGCTCCTCCACGCTCCCCAGCGATCGATAACAGGAATGGCCCCCACGCAGTTTCAGCCGCCACGCACAAAGGGCTACGCGACGCGTTGGCCTGTCTAAAGGACGTGGATTCAACCAGGTCCTGAAGCCATCGGGGCATCCCGCCCCTTCCCTACCGTCGTCACGATCACGTGAATCTGGTTGGGAGCCGGCGGCCATCGTAGCCGTGCTGGGTCGTCCAGTCGTTAGTCTTTTATTAAAAGTTCGTTAAATTCAGCTCGAAACCGGATCGGGTTCACAAAAACGTGACCCAGGTACGTACACGGTTCATTGACGTCAACATCACGCCGCGCACACCGCCGAAAACGACGAACGGCGCCCAAGGCGCCGTTCTTTTTTAATTATTTCAACTAGTTATGCGTATGCAGGCACGCCGTAGACAACCGGCACTGCGCTGCTGGGTGCGTCATAGCTCACCCACTCCCAGGCGGTGGCATCGGCCAGCAGGGCCCGCACCAGCTTGTTGTTGAGCGCGTGGCCGGACTTGAAGCCCTCGTAGGCGCCCAGCACCTGGCCGCCGGCCAGGTACAGGTCACCGATCGCGTCGAGGATCTTGTGGCGCACGAATTCGTCGGCGTAACGCAGGCCGTCGTCGTTGAGCACGCGGAATTCGTCGAGCACGATGGCGTTGTCCATCGAACCGCCCAGGCCCAGGTTGCGCTCGCGCATGTACTCCAGGTCACGCATGAACCCAAAGGTGCGCGCGCGGGAGATTTCCTTGGTGTAGGCGGCGGTGGAGAACTCGATCTCGGCGCGCGACTGCTTGGCCGGGATCATCGGGTGGTCGAACTGGATCGTGAAACCGAGCTTGTAGCCTTCATACGGCTCGAAGCGGGCGACCTTGTCGCCTTCGGTGACTTCCACGGTCTTGAGAATGCGGATGAAACGCTTGGGCGCGTCCTGTTCGGCGATGCCTGCCGACTGCAGCAGGAACACGAACGGGCCCGAGGAACCGTCCATGATCGGCAGCTCGGCCGAGGACAGCTCCACGATGATGTTGTCCACACCCAGGCCGGCCAAGGCCGACATCAGGTGTTCGACGGTCTGGATCTTGGCGTCGTTGCAGGTCAGCCCGGTGCACAGGGTTACTTCGGTGACCAGGTCCGCACGGGCCGGCACTTCCACCACCGGGTCCAGGTCCACGCGCCGGAACACGATGCCATGGTTGACCGGTGCCGGGCGCAGGGTCATGTAGACCTTGTCACCGCTGTGCAGGCCAACGCCGGTGGCGCGGATCGTGTTCTTGAGGGTGCGTTGCGGAATCATGGGGGCCAGCCGGGGGAAAGCGCGCAGTCAACGCGACAGTGACAAACAAGAATAACACGCACTACCACCGCTCCTTTCTGAACCGGGGGCGGCAGACTGCCGGGCCTATCCTGGCCCGGCAGCAAGGGACATGGAGGCGCTTACCGGGGAGGACAAGACCCCGGCCGCGTTGCTCAGTCCGCCTGGCGGCGCAGGAACGCCGGGATGTCCAGGTAATCGTTGGGCAGCTCGGCCGCGGCCGGACCCGAGGCCGACGGTGCGGACGGGGCCACGGTGTCGGCGCTCGGACGGCGCAGGCCCAGGCCCATGCCGCCGACGGCCTTGGAAACGGCATCGCCGCCGTTGTCGAAATCACCGAACTCCGGCTGGCCGGTGGTGGCGTTGCGGACCAGCTTGATCGGCGCGCGCTCGCCCGGACGCTGGGACTTGGCGGCCACGGCACGGTTCAGGCCGGTCGCAACCACGGTGACACGGACTTCGTCCTGCATGTCCGGATCCAGCACGGTACCGACCACCACGGTGGCGTCTTCGGAGGCGAAACCATCGATGGTACGGCCGATCTCGTCGAACTCGGCCATGGTGAAGTCGGCGCCGGCGGTGATGTTGACCAGGATGCCGTTGGCACCGGCCAGGTTCACATCGTCCAGCAGCGGGTTCTGGATGGCGGCTTCGGCGGCGGCCTGGGCGCGGTCATCGCCACGGGCGGTGCCGGTACCCATCATCGCCAGGCCCATTTCGGACATGACGGTGCGCACGTCGGCGAAGTCGACGTTGATCAGGCCCGGGCGCACGATCAGGTCGGCGATGCCCTGCACGGCGCCCTGGAGGACGTCGTTGGCGGCACGGAAGGCCTGGATCATGGTGGCGTTGCGGCCCAGCACGGTGATCAGCTTTTCGTTCGGAATGGTGATCAGCGAGTCGCAGTGCTGGCTCAGTTCCTCGATGCCCTTCAGCGCGACCTGCATGCGGCGGCGGCCTTCGAACGGGAACGGCTTGGTGACCACGGCGACGGTCAGGATGCCCATCTCCTTGGCCAGCTGTGCCACCACCGGTGCAGCGCCGGTGCCGGTGCCACCGCCCATGCCGGCGGTGATGAACACCATGTCCGCACCCTGCAGGGCGTCCATGATGCGCTCGCGGTCTTCCAGCGCGGCCTGGCGGCCCACTTCCGGATTCGCGCCTGCGCCCAGGCCCTTGGTGACGTTGGTACCCAGCTGCAGCTGCAGCTTGGCACCGCAATTCTTGATGGCCTGCGAGTCGGTGTTGGCGGTGATGAATTCCACGCCGTCCACGCTGGTGCTGACCATGTGCGCCACGGCGTTGCCGCCGCCGCCGCCCACGCCGATCACCTTGATCACCGCATTGGGTGCCATCTTCTCAATCAGTTCGAAATGCGCCATGTCCGTGTCCTCGTTGTATCCGCTTGTGGTTGGCATGGGCGTGTTGGCGTCCTGCCTTCGCGCTGCATGTTGCCGTTGCGGCTGTGTGGGTTGTGTGTTGCTTTTCTGTTGCGCCGGCGGGGGCCGGTTTGAAACACGCGTCGCCGCGTTGAGGTGCCGCGTCAGAACTCGCCGCGGAACCAGGTTTTCAATTTGTTGAACATGCTGCCTGCGCGCCCGGTGGGCAGCGACGGGCGGCGCGGGTGTTCGATCTGGCTGCCCATCAGCAGCAGGCCCACGCCGGTGGCGTGCACCGGGTTGCCGACCACTTCGCCCAGCCCCGTGACGTGCTGCGGAATGCCAACGCGTACCGGCATCTGCAGCATTTCCTCGGCCAGTTCGACCACGCCTTCCATCTTCGAGGCACCGCCGGTGAGCACCATGCCGGCGCGCACCAGTTCCTCGAAGCCGGAACGGCGCAGTTCGGCCTGCACCATCTCGAAGATTTCCTCGTAACGGCCCTGCACTGCCTGCGCCAGCGCGTGGCGCGGCATGCGGCGCGGCGGACGGTCGCCCACGCTGGGCACCTGGATGCTTTCCTCGGCGGTGGCCAGCTGGGCCAGCGCGCACGCGTAGCGCACCTTGATCTGCTCGGCTTCCGGGGTGGGCGTGCGCAGCATGTGCGCGATGTCGTTGGTGACGTGGTCGCCGGCGATCGGCAGCGAGGCGGTGTGGCAGATCGCGCCCTGCACGAACACGGCCAGGTCGGTGGTGCCGGCGCCCATGTCGACCAGCACCACGCCCAGTTCGCGCTCGTCGGCGGTCAGCACGGCCACGCTGGAGGCCAGCGAGGACAGGACCAGGTCATCCACCTGCAGGCCGCAGCGCTGCACGCACTTGCTGATGTTGGCCGCGGCCGACTGCGCGCATACCACCAGGTGCGCATGCACCTCCAGGCGCACGCCGGTCATGCCGACCGGGTTGCGGATGCCTTCCTGGGAATCGTCCAGCACGTATTCGCGCGGGATCGCGTGCAGGATCTTCTGGTCGGCCGGGATCGCCACGGCCTTGGCCGCATCCAGCACGCGGTCCAGGTCGCCCCAGGTCACCTCACCGTCGCGGATCGGCACGATCCCCGGCGAGTTCTTGCACTGCACATGGTTGCCGGAGATGGAGGCATACACCGAGCGGATCTCGCAGCCGGCCATCAGCTCGGCTTCTTCCACCGCGCGCTGGATCGACTGCACGGTCGATTCGATGTCCACCACCACGCCGCGCTTGAGGCCGCGCGACTCATGCGAACCGATGCCGATCACCTCGATGGGATTGCCCGGCGAGTACTCGCCGACCAGCGCCACCACCTTGGAGGTGCCGATATCGAGCCCGACGATCAGCGATTTGTCACCCTTGCGATTCATGTCCTGTCCTGCGTGCGTTGCGCCACATTGGCCGGCGCGGCCGGGGCCGGGGGAGTACCCCAGCTCAGCGTGAAACCATTGGTATAACGGAGGTCGGCGCGTTCGATCGGCGCCTGCTGGTTGGCCAGCTGCGGCAGCACGCGCACGAAGCGCTGCAGGCGCGAGCGCGCGTCATCGCGGCCGACCACCACTTCGGTGCCGTTGCTCAGCTGCAGCGACCAGCTGCCGCGCGCATCCATGCTGACCCGGGTGACATCCACCCCGGCCGGCGCGAACAGCGCGCGTGCGTCGTTGTACAGCGCCACCACTTCTTCTGTCTGCGTGTCCGGGCCATCCAGGTCCGGCAATGCCAGGTCCTGCAGTTTCTGCGGGGTGGCGAACAGCTTGCCCTGCTCGGACAGCAGCCGGTCCTTGCCCCAGCGCGCGAACGGCTTGTGCTCGACCAGGGTGATTTCCAGCACGTCGGGCCACTGCTTGCGCACCTGCGCGCTTTCCACCCACGGCAGCTTTTCGATGGCGTCCTGCGCGTCCTGCAGCTTTACCGCGAAGAAGCCGGACTTCGCATACGGCAGCACCACCTGCTGCAGCTGCTCGGCGGGCACCCGCTTGAATTCACCGTGCACGCGCAGCTTGGCCAACGGCCAGCGTTCGGCACCGACCCAGCCGTTGAGCACCGCCACCACGGGCAGCGCTACCAGCGACAGGGCCAGCAGCCAGACGAAGATGCGCAGCACCGCGTTCATGCGTAGGTGGCCTCCGAGGTGCCGAAGCCTTGCGGCAACGTCTGTTCCAGCACGCGCCAGACCAGCTCTTCGAACCCGATGCCGGCCTGGCCAGCCGCCTTGGGCACCAGCGAATGGCTGGTCATGCCCGGCGCGGTGTTCACTTCGAGCAGGTAGAACGCGCCGCTGTTGCGGTCGCGCATCACGTCAACGCGACCCCAGCCACGGCAGCCGGCGGCGCGGAACGCAGCCAGCGCGATCCGGCGGATCTCGGCTTCGTCATCCCCTTCCAGGCCCGGGCACAGGTACTGGGTGTCTTCCGCAATGTACTTGGCGTTGTAGTCGTACCACTGGCCCTTGGGCACGATGCGGATCGACGGCAGCGCCTGGTCGCCGAGGATGCCCACGGTGAGTTCGTCGCCGACCACCATCTGCTCCATCAGCAGCTGGCCGTCGTAGCGGGCCGCCAGGGCGACCGCCTCATCCAGACCAGCCTCGTCGGTGACCCGGCTGATGCCGACGCTGGAGCCTTCGTTGGCCGGCTTGACCACCACCGGCAGGCCGAGTTCGGCCGCCAGCGCATGGACATTCGTGCTGTCCACCTTCCGGTACTGCGGGGTGGGCAGGCCCAGCGACAGCCACACCTGCTTGGTGCGGATCTTGTCCATGCCCAATGCCGAACCGAGCACGTCCGAACCGGTATACGGCACGCCGAAGGCTTCCATCAGCCCCTGCACGATGCCGTCCTCACCGCCGCCGTTGTGGCCGTGCAGGATGTTGAAGACGCGGTCGAAGCGCTTTTCCACCAGCGCCAGGGCCAAGGCCGGAATGCCGTCCACCGCGGTGGCGTTGACACCGCGCGCGCGCAGCGCCTCGATCACGTTGCGGCCGGAATCCAGCGACACTTCGCGTTCGCTGGAGGTGCCGCCCAGCAGCACGGCAACGCGGCCGAACACAGCCGGGTCGGTGGTGCGCAGCGGCGGGAAGGTCAGCGTGCTCATGCGGCGGGTGCCTCGTTGAAGCCATCGGTGGCGACCAGGTGGGCAACGTGGCCGATGTCGCCCGCGCCCATCATCAGCAGCAGGTCGCCGTCCTGCAGCACGTCAGGCAGCACGTGCTGCAGTTCCGCCGCCTGGCCGACCACGACGGGTTCGCTGCGGCCGCGCGCGCGGATGGCGCGGGCCAGCGAGCGCGAATCGGCGCCGGGGATCGGCGCTTCGCCGGCCGGGTAGACCTCGCTCAGCACCAGGGCGTCCACTTCGGACAGCACCGCGGCGAACGCGTCGAACTGGTCACGGGTACGGCTGTAGCGGTGCGGCTGGAACGCCACCACCAGGCGCTGCGACGGCCAGCCGCCACGCGCGGCGGCGAACACCGCAGCCAGCTCACGAGGGTGATGGCCGTAGTCGTCGATCACGCGCACCTTGGCACCGGTGCGGGTGGTGACGATGCCCAGGTCGTTGAAGCGGCGACCGATGCCGGCGAAGCTTTCCAGCGCGCGGGCGATCGCATCCGGGGCCACGCCCAGCTGCCAGCCCACCGCAGCGGCGGCCAGCGCGTTGAGCACGTTGTGCGCGCCCGGCAGCGCCAGGGTCACCGGGTAGCTGCTGCCTTCGGGCAGACGCAGGGTGAAGCGCATGCGCGGCCCATCCTGGACCACGTCTTCGGCACGCACGTCCGCATTGCTGCTCATGCCGTAGCTCATGACATGGCGCGGGGTCTGTGCGGCCAGCGCGGCCACTTCCGGGTCGTCGATGCACAGCACCGCCAGCCCATAGAACGGCAGGCGCTGCAGGAATTCGGCAAAGGCGGCCTGCACGCGGGAGAAGTCGTTGCCGTAGTTCTCCAGGTGGTCCGCATCAATGTTGGTGATCACCGACACCAGCGGATTCAGGCGCAGGAAGCTGCCATCGCTTTCGTCGGCTTCGGCCACCAGCCACTGGCCACTGCCAAGCTTGGCGTTGGCACCGGCAGCCAGCAGCTGGCCACCGATCACGAACGTCGGGTCCAGCCCGCCTTCGCTCAGCACCGCCGCGGTCAGGCTGGTGGTGGTGGTCTTCCCGTGCGTGCCGGCCACGGCAATGCCGCGGCGGAAGCGCATCAGCTCGGCCAGCATGGCTGCGCGCGGCATGATCGGAATGCGCTGGCTGCGCGCTTCCATCAGTTCGGGGTTGTCCTCGCGGATCGCGCTGGACACCACCACGCAGTCGGTGCCCAGCACATTGGCGGCCGAATGGCCGCGCATCACGCGCGCGCCCAGCCCTGCCAGGCGACGGGTGGCGGCGTTGTCGGCGTTGTCCGAACCGGACACCTCATACCCCAGCGTCAGCATCACTTCGGCGATGCCGCTCATGCCGGTGCCACCGATGCCGACGAAGTGCACGCGCGGGAAGGCGCGCACCAGGTCATTGGTGTCGTGCAGGCGGCGGATCATGCGCGGCCTCGCGTAACGGTGTTCATTTGGATTCCTCGAGAATGATGTCGGCGATGCGCTCGGCGGCATCGACCTTGGCCAGGGCACGCGCGGCGGTTGCCATCTGCATGCGGCGGGCGGAATTTTCGGACAGATCGCGCAGTACGTCCTGCAGGCGCGTGGCCAGCGTTTCGTCCTGCTTCAGCAACACGGCCGCACCACGTTCGACCAGGTACTCCGCGTTGCGGGTCTGGTGATCGTCGACGGCCGCCGCGAACGGCACCAGCACGCTGCCCACGCCGACCGCGCACAGCTCGGCCAGGGTGGACGCGCCGGAGCGGCAGACCACCAGGTCGGCCCAGGCGAACGCTTCGGCCATGTCGGCGATGAACGGCTCGACGCGCGCAGTGACACCGGCATCCTGGTACGCCTGCAGCGCTTCGGCGTGCAGCTTTTCACCGCTCTGGTGGCGCACGTCGACCGCGATGCGACCGGCCAGTGCGGCGAGTGCCTGCGGCACGGCGTTGTTGAGGGCACGCGCACCCTGGCTGCCACCGAGCACCAGCACCCGCAGCGGGCCTTCGCGACCGGCCAGGCGCTGTTCGGGTCCGGCAATGGCGGCAATCTCGGCCCGCACCGGGTTACCGACCGCTTCTTCGCGCTGGGCGAAG
Source organism: Stenotrophomonas sp. CFBP8994 (assembly GCF_034044835.1). Taxonomy (NCBI): domain Bacteria; kingdom Pseudomonadati; phylum Pseudomonadota; class Gammaproteobacteria; order Lysobacterales; family Lysobacteraceae; genus Stenotrophomonas; species Stenotrophomonas sp. CFBP8994. Next base: position 115,394 of record NZ_JAXCWT010000007.1, read on the forward strand.
CTGCCCGGGAACCCGGTCAGCACGCGGCGTGCGAAACGCGAGAGCACGCGGTTGGTCAGGCCCGGCGCGCGGTTCTGTTCGTGCACCAGCAACGGCAGGCCGTGCAGGCGTGCGGCCAGCCCCCCGGGACCGGAGGCGAAGCCGCCGAAGGCGATCACCGCGCGCGGCTGGCGGTCGCGGATCAGGAAGCCGGCCGAGCGCACGGCGCGCAGCAGGCGGCCAGGCGCGGTCAGCAGCGCCAGCTTGCCCTTGCCACGCAGGCCACTGATCGCCAGCGTGTCGATATGAATGTCGTGCTGCGGCACCAGGCGCGTTTCCATGCCGCCGATGCTGCCCAGCCAGGTCACGGGAATGCCGCGTTCGCGCAGCACCTTGGCCACGGCCAGGCCGGGGAAGATGTGGCCACCGGTACCGCCGGCCATGATCATCACCGGACGCGGGGAATGCTGGGCGTTCATCCCATCCTCCCCAGGGTCGGCTCGATCCGCTGCTGCATGCGGCTGGTCCCACGCGGGGCGCTGTCGCGCTGCGCGGACGCACGTGCGTTGCTTTCCTGCATGGCTGCGGCCACGGCGCTGGCACGGGCCGGCGCATCGACGGGCGCGGCATCATCCAGTTCTGCCGCGCCCATGCGCACGGCCTGGCGGCGCTCGGCACGGTCCAGTTCGTAGGACACGCGCAGCAGCAGGCCCATCGCCACGCAGGTCATCAGGATGCTCGAACCGCCAGACGAAATCAGTGGCAGGGTCAGGCCCTTGGTCGGCAGGATGCCCAGGTTCACGCCGATCGAGACGAAACTCTGCATGCTCACCCACAGGCCGATGCCGAAGGCGATGTAGCCGGAGAAGTGCCGCTTCATTTCCACGCAGCGCATGCCGATCCAGAACGCGCGGCCGGCCAGCAGCGCGTACAGCGCCACGATCAGGCAGGTGCCGACGAACCCCAGTTCTTCGGCGGTGACCGAGAAAATGAAGTCGGTGTGTGCTTCGGGCAGGTAGTACAGCTTCTGCACCGAATTGCCCAGGCCCACGCCGGTCCACTCGCCACGGCCCACCGCCATCAGCGCGTTGGACAGCTGGTAGCCGTCGCCCTGCTGGTCGGCCCACGGGTCCCAGAACGAGGTGATGCGGCGCATGCGGTACGGTTCGATGATCGCCAGCGCGCTCATCGCCACCAGGCCGAACACGATCGGCATCGACATGCGCGGCAGGTTCACCCCGCCCAGCACCAGCATGCCGGCGGTGATCGCCAGCAGCAGGGTGGAGGAACCGAAGTCGGGCTGCAGCAGCAGCAGCACCACCAGCGCGCCGGCCACGCCCAGCGGCTTGAGCATCGCCGGCCAGGTCGCATTGACCTCGTCGCGGAAGCGCACCAGGTAGCTGGACAGCCACACGATGTAGAGCACCTTCACGGCTTCGACGGTCTGGAACTTGGAGAAACCCAGGTTGATCCAGCGCCGGGCGCCATTGACGCTGCTGCCCAGGCCGGGAATGAACACCACCACCAGCAGCGCGAAGCAGCCCAGCAGCAGCATCTGGTTGTACTGCTCGATGCTCTTGAGCTCGGTGCGCATGGCCAGCCCGGCCAGCACGATGCCCACCGCCAGGAAGATCAGATGGCGGTTGAGGTAGTAGAACGGGCTGCTCATCAGGGCGATCGAGCTCGACGCAACCATCACCACGCCCAGCCCGGTGAGCGTGATGATCGCGCCCAGCAGCCACTTGTCGAAGTGGCCTCCGATGGCTTCAAGGCGGGTTGCCTGGCGCGACAGGTCGTTCATCAGCGGACCTTCAACGTGGCCAGGCCGATCAGCACCAGCACCACCGAGATGATCCAGAAGCGCACGATCACGCGCGGCTCCGGCCAGCCCTTGAGCTCGAAGTGGTGGTGGATCGGCGCCATGCGGAACACGCGCTTGCCGGTCAGCTTGAACGAGGCGACCTGGATCATCACCGACAGCGTTTCAATCACGAACACGCCGCCCATGATCACCAGCACCAGTTCCTGGCGGGTGATCACCGCGATGGTGCCCAGCACCGCGCCCAGCGCCAGCGCGCCGATGTCGCCCATGAACACCATGGCCGGGTAGGTGTTGAACCACAGGAAGCCCAGCCCCGCGCCGGCGATCGCCGCGCAGATGATCACCAGTTCGCCCGCACCGGGAATCTGCGGGATCTGCAGGTAGTTGGAGAACACCACGTTGCCCGAGGCATAGGCGAACACGCCCAGCGCGCAGGCCACCAGCACCGTCGGCATGATCGCCAACCCATCCAGGCCGTCGGTCAGGTTGACCGCGTTGGAGAAGCCGACGATCCAGAAGTAGGCAATGGCCACGAAGCTGATGCCCGCCAGCGGCAGCGCCACCGACTTGAACATCGGGATGTAGAAGGTCAGTGCGGCCGGCACGTCGGCGGTGTAGAACAGGAACAGACCGGCGGCAAGGCCGAAGATCGATTGCAGCAGGTACTTCCAGCGCGACTTCAGGCCGTTCGGGTCGCGGCGCACGATCTTGATCCAGTCGTCGTACCAGCCGATGGCGCCGAAGCACAGCATCACCGCCAGCACCACCCACACGTAGCGGTTGCGCAGGTCGGCCCACAGCAGCACCGACAGGGTGATGGTGAGCAGGATCAGCGAACCGCCCATGGTCGGCGTGCCGGCCTTGGAGAAGTGGGTCTGCGGGCCGTCGGTACGGATCGGCTGGCCGCCCTTGAACTGGGCCAGCTTGCGGATCATCGCCGGGCCCAGCCACAGCGACAGGAACAGCGCGGTAAGCGCGGCCAGGATGCCTCGCAGAGTCAGGTAGCCGAACAGCCCGAACAGGCTCTCCAACTGCTGCAACCATCGGGCCAGTTCAAGCAACATGGGGGGTTTCCTCTCCTCGCGCCAGCAGCGCTTTTACAATCTTGTCCATGGCGCTGCCGCGCGAGCCCTTGACCAGGCAGCGCACGCCAGCATGCAGTTCGTCGGCCAGCGCGGCAGCCAGCGCGTCGTGGCTCTGGAAATGACGGCCACCGTCGCCGAACGCCTGCGATGCCGCCGCGCTCAGCGTGCCCAGCGTGTACAGCCGCTTCAGGCCGGCATCGCGGGCACGGCGCCCGGCCTGCGCATGCAGTGCCTCGCCATCCGGGCCGAGTTCGCGCATGTCACCCAGCACCAGCCAGGCCTCGTCCTTCGCCGCGGCCAGCGCATCGATGGCAGCGGCCAGCGAACCGGGGTTGGCGTTGTAGCTGTCATCGATCAGCACGGCGCCATTGGGCAGCCGGTGCGCGATCTGGCGGCCCGGTACCGGTTCGGCACGGGCCAGGCCGGCGGCAATCGAATCCAGGCCGATGCCCGCCGCCAGCGCCAGCGATGCGGCGGCCAGGGCGTTGCTGACGTTGTGGCGGCCCGGCAGCGCCAAGGCGATATCCACGCTGCCGGCCGGGCTGACCAGCAGGAACCGGCTGCCGTCTGCGGTCGCGCGGATCTGCTGCGCGGTCACGTCGGCGCTGTGGTCCAGGCCATAACGCAGCACGCGGCTGCGCGCCGGCTGGCCGACGATGTGCTGTTCAAACCAGATGCCGAAGGCGTCATCGGCATTGATCACCGCCACGCCATCGGCCGGCAGTGCGGCGTAGATGGCGCCCTTGGTGCTGGCCACGCCCTGCAGGCTGCCCATCCGCTCCAGGTGGGCCGGGGCGATGTTGTTGACCAGTGCGTACTGCGGGCGCGCGATGTCGGTGAGGTAGGCGATGTCACCCGGCTTGCCGGCGCCCATCTCGTAGATGGCGTAATCGGCATCTTCCGGCGCATCGATCACCGCCAGCGGCAGGCCGATCTCGTTGTTGCGGTTGCCCGGGTTGGCGTACACCACCGCGCCCTGCTCGCGCGCCACCTGCTGCAGGATCGCCAGCAGCAGGCTCTTGACGCTGGTCTTGCCGTTGCTGCCGGTGATGGCGAACACGCGTGCGGCGCGGTCGCGCTGCATCCCAGCCGCGATCCGGCCAAGCGCATGCTCGCTGTCGCCGACCACGATCTGCGGCACGGCCACGTCGAGCAGGCGCTCGACCAGCATCGCGCTGGCGCCACGGGCCACCGCGTCGGCAGCGAAATCATGGCCGTCGAAGCGCTCGCCACGCAGTGCCACGTACAGGCTGCCCGGCGCCAGCGTGCGGGTGTCGTTGCTGATGGCGTCGATGGCGGTGTCATCGCCATGGATGTCACCCCCGGCCCAATGGGCGATCAGCGAGAGCGGCGTGCGCTTCACAGGATGGCCTCCTTGGCGCTGAGCGCGGCAGCGGCCGCCAGGGTGTCGTCGAAGTCGTGCTTGACCCCGCGCACTTCCTGATAGGGCTCATGCCCCTTGCCGGCCAGCAGCACGATGTCGCCAGGGCCGGCCAGCTTCACCGCCAGGCCGATCGCGCGCGCGCGGTTGCGCTGCACGGTGACCGCGTCGGGGGCAGTGAAACCAGCCAGGATGTCGGCCACGATGGCGTCGCCATCCTCGCCGCGCGGGTTGTCGTCGGTGACGATCACCTGCTGGGCCAGGCGTTCGGCGATGGCCGCCATCTGCGGGCGCTTGCCCGCGTCGCGTTCGCCGCCGCAGCCGAACACGCAGAACAGCCTGCCCTGCAGGTGGCCCTGCAGGCTCTGCAGGGCCTGCTCCAATGCATCGGGGGTATGCGCGTAATCGACCACCACGGTCGGCAGGCCGCGTTCGCCGCCGAGGCGGTTCATGCGCCCGGCGATCGGCTGCAGCTGCGACACCAGCGCGGCGATCGCCTCGGGGGCATGGCCCAGCGCGTGCAGCACGCCGGCCACGGCCAGCAGGTTGTCCACGTTGAAGCGGCCCAGCAGCGGCGACTGCACCGGGTGGCGTGCACCGTCGACCACCAGATCGAAGGCAATGCCACGGCCATCGAGCTTGAGCGAGTCGGCGCGCAAAGTGGCCTGCTGCGCACCGCGCGAGCTGACCCCGATCCGGGCGACGCCGGCATCGACCGTGCGCAGCAGTTCGCTGCCGAAGCTGTCATCCAGGTTCACCACCGCGGCCTTCAGGCCGGCGCGGTGGAACAGCTTGGCCTTGGCCGCGCCGTACTGGGCCATGTCGCCGTGGTAATCGAGATGGTCGCGGGTGAGGTTGGTGAACACCGCCACGTCGTAGTGCACGGCATCCACGCGGCCCTGGTCGAGCGCATGCGAGCTCACTTCCATGGCCACCGCCCTGGCGCCCTGGTCACGCAGCTGCGCCAGCACTTCATGCATCTGCAGCACCAGCGGCGTGGTGAAGCCGGTCGGCACCACATCGCCGTACAGACCCACGCCCAAGGTGCCGATGCTGCCACTGGCGGTGCCGAGCAGGTGCCAGGCCTGGGCCAGCAGCTGCACGGTGGAGGTTTTTCCGTTGGTGCCGGTCACGCCGACCATGGTCATCGCGCGCGAGGGCTGGCCATGGAACTGGTCGGCCATGGCGCCCATGCGCGTGCGCAGGCCCGGCACGGCAATGGCATCGGCCGGTGCCGGCAGCTCCGCCGGGGCCGGCGGTTCGAACAGGATCGCGGCCGCACCGGCGGCGCGGGCCTGGTCGACAAAGCCCAGCCCGTGCGCGCCGAAGCCGGCAATCGCGACAAAGGCGTTGCCGGGGCGCACCGCGCGGCTGTCCAGCACCAGGCCGGTGATGGACGGGTCGTGGCTCAGCACCACATCGGGAAGCAACTGCGAAAGCAACATCATCTGGCTCATTGCGTGCCTCCCTGCGCGGGCGGCAACGTGGCGTGCGCGCTGGGCAGCGCGGCATCGAATTCAGCGGCGGCGTCGGGGGCAACCACCGCCTCGGCCGGCGGCGGGGTCGGCAGCGAGGAGGCGGCGTGGCCCATCTTTCCGGACTGCTGGGCCGCCAGCCAGGAATCGATGTCGTCCGGCGGCACGTCCATCAGGCGCAGCGCGCCTTCCATGACGTTGTGGAACACCGGCGCGGACACCAGGCCGCCGTAGTACTTGCCGGCCTGCGGGTCGTTGATGACGATCACCGTGGCAAAGCGCGGGTTGCTGGCCGGCACCACGCCGGCGAACAGCGCGTTGTAGTGGCCACGCTCGTAGCCGCCCGGACCGGCCTTGCGTGCGGTACCGGTCTTGCCGGCCACGTGGTAACCCAGCACCGCCGCCTGCTTGGCGCCGCCCTGGGTGACCACCGTTTCCATCATCGCCACGACCTCTTTGGCGATGTTCTCGTCGATGATCTGCTTGCCTTCGTTGCGCTGGCCCTTGACGAAGGTCGGCGCGATCAGCTTGCCGCCATTGCCCAGCGCCGAGTACGCCGTGGCGATCTGCAGCGGGGTGACATTCAGGCCATAGCCGTAGGACATGGTGGTCTTGGACGAACCGCTCCAGCGCGCCGGGCGCGGCAGCACGCCCGCCGATTCGCCGGGGAAACCGCTGTGCGGAGCGCTGCCATAGCCGAAGCTGTGGACGTGGTCGTAGAACACCTGGTCGGGCATCTTGGCCGCGATCTTGGCCGCGCCGATGTTCGAGCTGCGGGTGATCACGCCGGTGACGTTGAGCACGCCGTTGTTCCGCGGCACGTCCTTGATGGTGTAGCGGCCGATCGCCATGTAGCCCGGGTTGGTGTCGACCGTGGTGTCCTTGGTGACCACGCCGGACTGCAGCGCCGAGGCGATGGTCAGCGGCTTCATGGTCGAACCCGGCTCGACCAGGTCGGTCACGGCGCGGTTGCGGCGGGTGTCCGGCGCCGCGCCGCCCACCGCATTGGGGTTGTAGGTCGGCAGGTTGACCATGGCCAGCACTTCGCCGGTGGCCACGTCCATGATCACCATGGAACCGCCCGCGGCCTTGTTCTCGATCAGCGCGTTGCGCAGTTCCTTGAAGGCCAGGAACTGGATGCGACGGTCGATGCTCAGGGTCAGGTCCTTGCCCGGTTCGGCGGCGCGCAGCAGGTCGCTTTCGACGGTCTCGCCCTTGCGGTTGCGGATCACCCGCTTGGCGCCGGCCTTGCCGCGCAGCCATTCGTCGAAGGCCAGCTCCAGCCCTTCCTGGCCGCGGTCGTCGATGTTGGTGAAGCCGAGCACGTGCGCCATCGCCTCACCCTGCGGGTAGAAGCGGCGGAACTCGCGCTGCGAGGCCACGCCCGGGATCTTCAGGGCAACCACCTTCTCGGCGTCGTCGGGATTGATCCGGCGGCGCAGGTACATGAATTCCTTGTCTGCCTTCTGGCTCAGCTTCGAGGTCAGCTCGTCCAGCGGCATGCCCAGCGCGGTGGCCAGTTCCGGAATGCGGTCGGGCGAGCGCATCAGCTCCTGCGGGTTGACCCAGATCGAGGCGACCGGGGTGGACACCGCCACCGGTTCGCCGTTGCGGTCGGTGATCATGCCGCGCGAGGTGTTGATGGGCAGCTCGCGCAGGTAGCGGGCTTCGCCCTGGCGCTGGTAGAAATCGCTGTTGATGATCTGCACGTAGGCGGCGCGGCCGACCAGCGACACCGAGCACAGGCCCAGCGCCAGGCCGACCCACTTCAGGCGCTGGCGCAGGTTGAAGGCGTTGCGGGTGCGGTTGCGGCCGGTCTTGTTCATGGCCGTACCACCACGACATCGGCCGCTTCGGGGAACTTCATGCCCAGCCGCTCGCGGGCCACGCGGTCAACGCGGGTGGCTTCGGCCAGGGTGGCCTGTTCCAGCTGCAGGCGGCCGAATTCAATGTTCAGTTCGTCGCGGGCGCGCTCCACGCGCGACAGCTCCACGAAGGTCTGCCGGTGGCGGTGGCGCATGAACACCACCCCGATCGCCGAGGCGATGGTGCAGGCCAGCAGCACGACCAGCAGCAGGCGGCTCATCACGCCACCCCGCGCTTTTCGGCCACGCGCAGCACGGCGCTGCGCGAGCGCGGGTTGACCGCCAGCTCGTCGTCCTCGGCCTTGATGGCGCCGCCGATCAGATCCAGCGTCGGCACGAACGCCGCCAGCTCGGGCAACCGGCGATTGGTCGGCGGGGCCTTGGCGTGGCGGTTCATGAACTGCTTGACGATGCGGTCTTCCAGCGAATGGAAGCTGATCACCGCCAGCCGGCCGCCGGGCTTGAGGCGCGCCATCGCCGCGTCCAGGCCGGCTTCAAGGTCGGCCAGTTCGCGGTTGATGTGGATGCGGATGGCCTGGAAGCTGCGCGTGGCCGGGTGGATCTTGTCTTTGCCACGCGGCATCACCGAAGCGATCAGTTCAGCCAGCTCGGCGGTGCGGGTGAACGGCTGCTTGTCGCGGCGGGCGATGATCGCGCGGGCGATGCGGCGCCCCTGGCGTTCTTCGCCATAGGTCCACAGCACATCCATCAGCTCGCGCTCTTCGACACGGTTGAGCCACTGCGCCGCGCTTTCGCCGCTGTCCGGGTCCATGCGCATGTCCAGCGGGCCGTCCTTGCCGAAGCTGAAACCGCGCTCGGCCACGTCCAGCTGCGGCGAGGACACGCCGAGGTCGAACAGCACCCCGTCCAGGCCGTCGGCGGTTGCGTTCCAGTGCAGCAGGTCGGCGAAACTGCCACGGAAGATCGAGACGCGCGGGTCCGGCGCGAAATCACGCTCGGCTACCGCGATTGCCTCCGGATCCTTGTCCATGACCAGCAGCCGGCCTCCAGGACCGAGTTGCTCGAGCACGCCGCGGGCGTGACCGCCACGACCAAACGTGCCATCGAGATACGTTCCGTTTTCGATCACCCTCAGGCCGTCCAGGACCTGCGTGTACAGCACCGGCAGATGGCCCGCCGGCGACTGCGACACCGGAAGGTGACCGGCCTGCGCGCCTCCGCGCACCCGGGCACCCCGGGTCACAACTTCAGGTCGAGCAACCCATCGCCCAGATCCTCGTCAGACAACGTCTGCTGGATCAGTGCGCGATGAGCCTGCTCGCTCCACAATTCGAATTTGTCGCCCATGCCGAGCAACACCGCCTTCTTTTCAATGCCAACAGCGTTGCGGTGGCTTGCCGGAATACTGATGCGGCCGTTGCCATCCAGCTCCAGATGCGCGGCCGAACCGACCAGCTTCTGTTGCAGCAGGCGCACGACGCGCTGTGTGTTGGGCTTGGCCATGACGTCGTCGCGGACCCGTTCCCACTCCTGCTCGGCATACAGCCAGAGGCAGCCGGACTCGAAGGGGTTGTAGGTCAGGACCAGGCGGTTGTTGCTCACACGCGCGACGAGGTCGCGATGCGCGGTGGGAACCGCCATGCGTCCTTTATCGTCAACCGTGATGGCCGTCTCGCCCTGAAACACGACGCGTACACCTTTCCTTCGCCTGGATGAAACATTGAACCACGAAAAACCACAAAAAACCCGGTTTCCCCTCTGTTGCCCACCTTAGCAGTGCCGATTGGGTTGTCAACAGTTTTGCGAAGGGGAAATCACCTTGGACATCAAGGGCTTGCAGCAATGTTTAGAGACTTGTTCAAGGCTTATCCACAAGTTGCTGTTTCGTCTCAATTTTTGAGATTGGGGCGAAGTTCAGGGGTGTGGAGGTGGCGTGAAACCTCCCCGCGCATTCATCCGCCCCCATGTCCCAAGCGACCCGTTGCTGCGCAAAACCGGCACAATGCCGGGCATGTGCCTGCTTGCCTTGGCCTGGAAGGTCCACCCCCGCTGGCAGTTGCTGATGGCCGGCAACCGCGATGAATTCCATGCACGTCCCACGACTGGTTTGGCGGCGTGGCCCGCACCGGACCTGGGCGTGCTGGCCGGGCGCGACCTGCGTTCGGGCGGCACCTGGGCCGGCGTCGGCCTGGATGGCCGGATGGCGGTGGTGACCAACGTGCGCGACCCGCTGGCCCGGCAGACCGGCCCGTCACGCGGTGCACTCGTAGCCGACTACCTGCGCGGGACCGGTTCTGCGGCCGCCTTTGCCGACGCGCTGGCCGGCAACGCCCCGGCCTTTGCCCCGTTCAACCTGCTGCTGGCCGATCGGGACAGCTGCCAGTTCCTGGGCAACCACCCGCTGCTGCGGCAGACCCTGGCCCAGGGTATCCACGGCATGTCCAACGGCCCGCTGGACGCGCCATGGCCCAAGACCCTGGCCTTGAATGCCGCCCTGCAGGACTGGGTGGACGCCGGCCGCGAGGACCTGGCGCCGCTGTGGGCGGCACTGGCCGACGAGAACCGCGCCGACGACGCCCGACTGCCCGACACCGGCATTGGCCTGGAGCGGGAGCGCTGGCTGTCGGCCGCCTTCATCCGCAGCCCGGAGTACGGCACCCGGGCCAGCACCGTGATCGCACTGGATGCACAGGGCCAGGGCTTCATCCGCGAGCGTCGTTTCGACCCGTCGGGCGCGTGCGTGGGCGAGACCGCGCTCACGGTCGGCCCGCCCGGGCCGTTGCCCAGCCCCGCTGCAGGGTGAATGAAGCGGGGGCGGTCCGGATCGTTCCCGCCCGCTCGTCGCTCTTGTCTGGTACCGGCGCAGTTGGCGCCCTCCAGCCGAGACCCTTGATGAATCGACGAATTACCGTTTTCCTGGCCACCCATGTGCTGACCCTGGCAGCAGGCTTCGGCAGCGGGGTATACCTGTTGCCCATCCTTACCGCACCGGATGGGCCCAGCGCGTCCAGCGTTGCCGAGGCGATGGCCAACAGCACCCATGAAGCCCGCTTCCGCCGCGACCTCAAGGGCAGTGACGCGGTGCATTGGGCCGACGGCAAGGTCAGCGTGAGCCACAGCCAGATCGCCTTCGATGGCCGCATGGGCCCCGGCCCGGATTACAAGGTGTACCTGTCGCGCGAATACGTCGACACCCGCGGCGATTTCCTGCGGATCAAGCAGGACGCCACGCTGATCGGTGACGTAAAGACCTTCAACCGCTTCCTGTTGGACGTGCCCGACCACGTGGACATCGACGACTACACCACCGTGGTGGTGTGGTGCGAAGCGTTCAGCCAGTTCATCTCGGCGGCCCAGTATCGAATGGGCCCGCAAGCCTGACGAACGAGGAGCCCCCTTTGCTGAGGGGGCTTCTTCGCCGTCGGCGGAAAAAGCGGCAGAGCCGGCCGATAAGCCGGGTTTTGTCGTGGACAGTCATTCTTCTAGGCGCCACGTCACCGTGGCGCTCAAGCAACCTACCCGGTCCCGACGCGGGCCGCGCCATGAGGACCCTATTTGGTCTTGCTCCAGGTGGGGTTTGCCGTGCCGGTCTGTTGCCAGACTCGCGGTGCGCTCTTACCGCACCATTTCACCCTTACCGGCTCCCCGAAGGGAACGTAGGCGGTATCTTTCTGTTGCACTTTCCGTCGGCTCGCGCCGCCCAGGCGTTACCTGGCACCTTGCCCTGCGGAGCCCGGACTTTCCTCGGCATTCCCGAAGGAATGACGCGACTGTCTGGCCGGCTCTGCCGTGGGTAGTCTACCACCGTAACGGATGCTGGCCCCTGGTTGATTGATACCGATCCCAATGGGCCCGTATCAATTCGTAGCGCCGGCCGTTGGCCGGCTGCTCTTCGTGCCGGCGTCATGAACCCTGACCGGCGGCTTCGGAACCTTTGAACGCCGGGGCGTTGGCCGCAGTTGTTGCGTTACCGTCTCCGGGCGCTTGAGCCGCGCTGCGCGCGGTGTCCGGCCAACGGCCGGGGCTACGACGTGTTACGTAACGTCCGCAGGTCGGGATCAATCAGCCAGCCGCCCGGAAATTTCCACGAATCCATTGCGATGCCGTTTACGAGCCGTACAACGCTTTTCGCGGGGCGCCGGTGAGTTCGGCGGCGAGTTTGGCGGCTGTTGAGGGCGGCAGGTGTTCGCTGAGCTTGGCGTACAGGCGGCGGCCCTGCGCGAGCTGGGCCTCTTCATCGTTGGCCGCACCCTGCACCATCACCACGAATTCGCCTTTGCGCTGGTTGTCGTCGGCTTCGACCTGCTGCAGCAGGCTGGCCAGGTCGCCGTCGAGCACAGTCTCGAACAGCTTGGTCAGTTCGCGCGCCAACACTGCGGGCCGTGTTGGGCCGAATGCGGCCACCATGTCTGCGAGCGACTCCGCGATGCGGTGTGAGGATTCGTAAAAGACCAGCGTGCGGGTTTCCCCTGCCAGCGCCTGCAGGCGTTCGCGGCGGCCGGACCCCTTGGCCGGCAGGAAGCCTTCGAAGGTGAAGCGGTCGCTGGGCAGCCCGGCCACGCTGAGCGCGGCAATGGCCGCACAGGCGCCGGGAACCGGGCTGACCCGGATGCCGGCTTCGCGCGCGGCACGGACCAGCCGGTAGCCGGGATCGCTGACCAGCGGCGTCCCGGCATCACTGACCAGCGCCAGCGATTCGCCCGCCTGCAGCCGCGCCACGATGCGCTGGGCCAGCACCTCTTCATTGTGGTCGTGCAGCGCCACCAGCGGCTGCTGGATGCCGAAGTGGGCCAGCAGCTGGCCGCTGCGGCGGGTGTCCTCGGCGCAGATCGCGGCCACCGAACGCAGCACCTCCTGCGCCCGCGGCGTCAGGTCGGACAGGTTGCCGATCGGGGTGGCAACGACATATAGCGTGGGGACAGCACTCATCGCAACGGCACTCACAGGTCAAGGGTAGAATCCTAACGTGTACGAGCCACCCTCGAATGGACCTGATGATGAACAAGCCCGCCGCACGCATCTCCGCCCTGTCGTTGTCGCTGCTGCTGCTTGCCGGCTGCGCCACGACCAGCCTGACCAGCGCCCCGGAATCGCCGGCGCAGAGCCAGGCCCTGGCGCTGATCGACCAGGGCAAACCGCGTGACGCCGCCGTACAGCTGGAAGCGCTGGCCAACACCCTGCGCGGCAACGCCCGCGGCGCCGCGCTGGCCGATGCGGCCTTTGCCTGGCGCGAGGCCGGCGACAACGCCCGCGCGCGCAGCCTGCTGGCCCAGGTCACCGCTCGCCAGCTCAGCGGCGCCAGCCTGCAGCGTTTCCAGCTGACCAGCGCCGAGCTGGCCCTGGCCGACAAGCAGCCCGCCCAGGCATTGGCCTTCCTGAACGAATCCTCCGACACCGTCTCCGCGCCGCTGCGCACGCGCTGGCAGCTGGCGCGCGCCAATGCGCTGCAGGCCACCGGCGATGCGATGGGTGCGGCCACCGAGCGCGCCCGTGCGCACGCCGCGCTGACCGGCCAGGCACGCACCGACAACCAGCAGGCCATTGCCGGTCTGCTCGGCACGCTGGACGATGCCACCCTGCGTGCCCGCGCTGCGGCGCTGCCGGCCAACGAGCCGCTGTACAACTTCGCCGGCCGCGCCCTGATCGCACGTGGGCTGCCGCTGCCGCGCCCGTTCGACCGTGATGGCGTGGCCCAGTTCGACACCAGCAAGCGTCCGCCGGCGATGAGCGATGGCTACCGCCCGCCGGTGAAGATGGCCGTGCTGCTGCCGCTCAGCGGCCGCCTGGCCACCGCCGCCCAGCCCGTGCGCGACGGCCTGCTCAGCGGCTACTACGGTGAAAGCAGGCAGCGCCCGGATATCCAGTTCATCGATACCGCCGGTACTCCGGCCGGCGCCGTGGCCGCGTATGACAAGGCCGTCGTTGCCGGCGTGGACTTCATCGTCGGGCCGTTGGGCCGCGATGAAGTGGACGCCGTGTTCGGCCGTACCGAACTGCCGGTGCCGGTGCTGGCGCTGAACCGCGGCAAGAGCAGTCCGCCGGCCGGCAGCGCCGGTTTTTCGCTGGCACCGGAAGACGACGGCATCATCGCCGCCGAGTACCTGCGCAGCCGCGAACGCAGCAAGGTGCTGGTGCTCCACAGCAATGACGACAACGGCCGCCGTACCGCCGCCGCCTTCCGCGAGCGCTTCACCCAGCGCGGCGGCCAGGTGCTGGCCACCGTGGGTGTGAGCGACACCGTGGGCGACATCGGCGCGCAGCTGCGTGCCGCCGGCGCGGTGGACGGCGTGCTGCTGGCGGTGAAGGCACCGCAGGCGCGCGCGCTGGCGCCGCAGCTGGCGCTGGCCGGCGTGGGCGGCGCCACCCGCGTGGGCACCTCGCAGCTGACCCTGGGCACCGGCAAACCGGAAGAAGACATGGCGCTGGACGGCATCGTCTACCCGAACGAAGCCTGGAACGTGCGCGGCGTGGCTGGCCTGCCCTCGGCCGCGACCGCCGGGCAGATCCTGCCGACCGCGCGCGGCGCGGCCGGTCGCCTGTTCGCGTTCGGTTTCGACGCCTGGAAGATCAGCGCCTACCTGGACAAGGTCGCGACCGAAGGCGGCCTGGCCGGCGCCACCGGCACCCTGTTCCTCGACAGCAACGGCAACGTGCTGCGGGTGCCGGCGTGGTCGACCTTCAGCGGCGGCCGGCCGATGCCGGTGGGCAACAACTGAGGCCATGCCCACCCAGCGGGCGCAGCGCGGGGCGGCGGTGGAAACCGCCGCGCTGGCGCACCTGCGGCGCGCCGGGCTTGTTCCGGTTGCGCGCAACGCCCGCTACAAGGGCGGTGAGCTGGACCTGGTGATGCGCGATGGCGACACCACCGTGTTCGTGGAAGTGCGCTATCGCGCCACCGCCGATTTTGGGGGTGGCGCGGCCTCGGTGGACCTGCGCAAACGACGCAAACTGGTGTTGGCCGCACAGCTGTTCCTGCAGTCGCATCCCACGCTGGCGCAGGGACCCTGCCGTTTCGACGTGATTGATGCCAGCGGCGACCCACCCCGCCTGGACTGGTTGCGCGACGCCTTCCGGCTGGAAGACTGCGGTTTCGATCGATGACTATGAGGGCCGCCCAACGGGCGGCGCTACCGGAAGGCTGCAATGACGACGACCCTGCCTGCTGAATTTTCCGCCACCCTGCAGGCGCTGCTCGGTGACGATGGCTGGCGCACCGATGCCACCACGCTGGCTGCGCATGCACAGGACAACTCCTGGCGGCATGCGCTGCCCAACGGCGTGGCGCTGCCGCGCAACCGCGAGCAGGTGCTGCAGATCGTGCGCGCCTGCCGCGCACACGGGGTGCCGGTGGTGGCGCGCGGCGCCGGTACCGGCACCACCGGTGCGGCGGTACCGGTCAACGGCAGCATCGTGCTGTCGTTCGCGCGCATGGGCCGCATCCTCGACATCCAGCCGGGCAACCGCTGCGCGGTGGTGGAACCGGGCGTGCTCAACGGCGACCTGCAGCACGCCCTGGTCGAGCACGGGCTGTTCTGGGCACCGGATCCATCCAGCGCCGATATCTGCAGCATCGGTGGCAACCTGGCCTGCAACGCGGGCGGCCCACGCGCGGTGAAGTACGGTACCAGCCGCGACAACGTGCTTGGGCTCGTTGCGGTCACCGGCGCCGGTGAACTGATCCAGTGTGGCGGCGCCTATACCAAGGACGCCACGGGCTACGACCTGACCCACCTGCTGGTGGGCAGCGAAGGCACCCTGGCGCTGATCGTGGAAGCCACCTTGAAGCTGACCCCGTTGCCGGTGGCCCAGGCCGGGCTGCGGGTGCTGTACCGCGACGCGGACGCGGCGGCGGCGGCGGTGTCGCGGCTGATGGCGCAGCCGGTGGTGCCGACCCGGCTGGAGTTCATGGATGCGCGCAGCCTGCAGCTGCTGCGCCGCAATGGCGCCGAGGTGCCGGAGGCCGGCGCGATGCTGTTGGTCGAAGCCGATGGAGACCACGACACCCTGCCCCACCTGCTGCAGGCCTTGGCCACGGCCGCCGAAGGCGACGGCATGCTGGCGCTGGACGTGGCAATGGAAGGCAGCGCGCGCGAGAAGCTGTGGGCCGCGCGCAAGGCACTGTCACCCGCACTGCGCAGCATCGCGCCGGGCAAGATCAACGAAGACGTGGTGGTGCCGGTGTCGCGCATTCCGGACCTGGTGGCCGGTGTGCAGGCACTGGCGCAGCAGTACACGCTGACCATCGTCACCTTCGGCCATGCCGGCAACGGCAACCTGCACGTGAACATCCTGTACCACCCCGACGACGCGGACGAGAGCGCGCGTGCGCAGGCGGCGTTGCCGAAGATCTTCGAACTCACCCTGGCGCTGGGCGGCACGCTGTCGGGCGAGCATGGCATCGGATTGGCCAAACGCGACTTCATGACGCAGGCCTTTACGCCGGCTACGTTGGCGGCGATGCGCGCGATCAAGCACGCACTCGACCCGGACGACATCCTCAATCCGGGCAAGGTGCTGCCGCCGCTGTAATCGACGACGTTTTCGCCACGTCGTCGCAAATGGCGGAGCGCGTCACGCGCAAAGTGTGATGCTTTGCAATTCCTTGCATGGGCCACGCGCGCATCGCTGCGCATTCTTGTCGCCCCCTGGACATCCGGCCTGCCTGCGCAGCAGCGTGCTGCGCGACCGGCCTGCCTGCATCCCAACGCTGTGCCGATGGTCGGGTGTCCCTCTGCCCTCCGACCAGAACGCCCGACGATGATGCCAAACCGCTCCTCCTCCGCCCGTGTTTCGATGCGCCCGCTCGCGTCCTCCCTGATGCTGGCCCTGCTGATGCTTCCACCGGGCGATGCCAGTGCACGCGAACTCGACGGCGAAGCGCACGAAGTCACGCAGGGCGATCCCCAGGAATGGTGGCTGCTGACCAACGGCGCGGAACTTCTGGTCAATGGAGGCCGCACGTACAGCATCAGCGCACGGGACGGCAGCCTGGTCACGCTGATGAATGCACAGGTCGAACGCGAGCATTCCAACGTGGAAGCCATCGAACTGCGCGGTGGCTCCGCGCTGCTGTCCAGCTACTCGCGCATCGAGCACGGTGGCATCCGCTCATGGACCAGCTCCTCGGTATACCTCCACTACAGCCGGGTCACTATTGGCGAGGAGGCCCCCGAGTCCGTCCCGACGGTCGGCATCATGATGATCGCCAGCACCACCGACGCCCGGGTGACGCTGGATGCCTCGACCCTCCACGTGGTGGACAGGCCGGGTAACCCGAATTACGCCACGGGCATCGGCATTCGCCACGGCGCGGGCGTGGTGGAACTGCTGAACGGCTCGCACATCGATGCGGGCAACGTCGGGGTGATGCTTCACGACACCCGTGGCGACGGCCGCTTGATCGTCGAGGATTCGACGATCCTTTCCCGCCGCGGTGCGGCGATCGAGGTCCTGGATGCCAATCACACCTATGACGTGCGCATTGCCAACGACGCCCGCCTCACCGGTGGCGACGGTCATCTGCTGCGCGTGCGCAACTCGACCGGCGCCGCAGGTGGCGGCCAACCGCATGTCAACGTGGTGGTCGACAACGCACGCCTGCAGGGTGACATCACCCTCGATGACAGTGCCGCTGGCGGGCGTATCGACCTGCTGCTGGAGAACAACGCGCGCATCGAGGGCCGCCTGTCCAACGTGACCTCGGCGGGAATCGGCAGCGGCAGCAGCTGGCTGCTGACCGGCGACAGCAGCGTCGGCCACCTGCAGCTGGACGGTGCCGGCACGGTTGCGCTGGGCAGTGGCGCCGCATTCAACACGCTGAGCGTGGACAACTTCGTGGGCAACGGCGGCACCCTGGCCTTCAACACCGTGCTCGGGGACGACGCCTCGAGCACGGACCGACTGGTCATCAGCGGCAACGCCAACGGCCAGGCCAACGTGCGCGTGCTCAACGTTGGCGGCGCCGGCGCGAAGACCGACCGTGGCATCGCGCTCATCAGCATCGTCGGCGAATCCAACGCGCAGTTCGACCTGGTCGGGCGTGCCGTTGGCGGCCAGTACGAGTATTTCCTGGTCAAGGGCATCGACGGCAGCTGGTACCTGCGCTCGGAGGGCGGCCCCACGCCGGATCCGTGCGAGGTTGATCCCAGCCTGCCGCAGTGCGAGCCGATTGATCCGATTGATCCAGTCGATCCCGTCGATCCGGTGGACCCGGTGGACCCAATTGATCCGGTAGATCCCGTCGATCCAGTGGATCCGGCTCCCGTGCTTCGCCCCGAAACCGGCGCCTACCTGGCCAACCAGTTCGCGCTCCACCACCTGCTGCGCCACAGTGCGCGCGAGCGCACCGCGCAGCACGCGTCTACCCGTGGGAACGTGCGCGCCTGGGCGACGCTGGATGGAACCCATACCCGCCTGGGCGCGGTCAAGGACCAGCTTGCGCTCGATGTGGACCGCTCGCGTCTGCTGGTCGGCACCGACATCGGCGCGTTTGCTGCCGACCGGGGCCGCGTGGGCGTGATGCTCGCGGCCGCCCGGTCGCAGGCGACCTCACGCTCCTCCCTCACCGCCTACCGCGCACGCGGCAAGGTGGAAGGCGGCGCGGCAGGTGTGTACGGCAACTGGCGCAATGACGCCGTGTCCGTGGATGCATCGGTGCAGC
>NZ_JAXCWT010000008.1:0-131850 GCF_034044835.1 Stenotrophomonas sp. CFBP8994
AACGCCCCTTGAGAGTGTCCAGAAAAACTTGACCACCACAGATTCACGGCGCCCCCCGTACCCCCGCACCCGCCGGCCCAGCTCAGACCAAGCGATGGCCACCGGCTGTTCGCCAGGATGCATGAAGCCGGGCGCAGCCCGGCGCAACGGAATCGCGTGTAATCCTCACCACCAAACCCTGGAAACGAAAAAACCCGCTTTCGCGGGTTTGATCATTTACTGAGTCATGGTGCCCAGGAGAGGACTCGAACCTCCACGAAGTTGCCCCCGCTAGCACCTGAAGCTAGTGCGTCTACCAATTCCGCCACCTGGGCGACTCAGGGGGCGAATTCTGGGCAAGTCCGCGGGGGTTGTCAACGGTTTTGTTAAATTTCTTCACAATCCTGCATGGGCAGCGGCAATGACCCATTCTGCACACCGCCACGCGGTACCATGGGGGTCGATGAAATCAAAGAAACCGACCCGGGGCGCAAAAGCCCCCAAGTCCCCGGCGCCCAAGCAGGCTGCCGGTCCGTCGGGCAAGTCCCGCGCCGCTGCCAAGTCCGGCAAGCTGCCGCCCTGGATGCCCGAGTCCATGAGTACCCCCGCACCTCCCCGTGGCGGCAAGCGCTCCGGCCCCCGCCCGGATGGCCCGCCGATTCCGACCCGTCGCAACCCGCGCCCCAGCGCGCCGGTGGGCAGCGTGGACGATCCCTTCGCCGCCCGCGAAGCCGAACGCTACGCCCAGCCCATCGCCAGCCGCGAAGCGATCCTGCAGCTGCTGGACCGCTGTGATGGCCCGCAGACCGCCGAGGAAATCGGCATCCAGCTTGGCCTGACCGAGCCCGACCGCGCCGACGCGCTGGGCAAGCGCCTGGGCGCGATGGTGCGCGACGGCCAGCTGGTGCAGAACCGCCGTGGCGGCTTCGCCCCGGTGCAGGCCACCAACCTGATCACCGGCGTGGTGATCGCCAACCCCGAAGGGTTCGGCTTCCTGCGCCCGGTCGACGGCGGCGACGACCTGTTCCTGGCGCCGTATGAAATGCGCAAGGTCATGCACGGCGACCGCGTGCTGGCCAACGTCACCGGCATCGACCGCCGCGGCCGACGCGAAGGCAGCATCGCCCGCGTGCTCGAGCGCGGCATGACCCGCCTGATCGGCCGCTTCAGCGTCGAGTTCGGCATCAATTACGTGGTGCCCGATGACAAGCGCATCCAGCGCAACGTGCAGATCCCGCCCGACCAGACCGGCGACGCCCGCGATGGCCAGCTGGTGGTGTGCGAACTGACCCAGGCCCCGGACACCCGTCGCCCGCCGATCGGCCGCATCATCGCCGTGCTCGGCGACAAGCTCACTGCCTCGCTGATCGTGGAAACCGCGATCCACGGCCATGAGCTGCCGTTCGAGTTCCCGCAGCAGGTGCTGGACGAAGCCGCCTCGGTGCCGATGCAGGTGGAGCCGGCGATGATCGGTGACCGCGTCGACCTGCGCAGCACGCCGCTGGTCACCATCGACGGCGAAGACGCCAAGGACTTCGACGACGCGGTCTACTGCGAACCCAACGCCGAAGGCTTCCGCCTGGTGGTGGCCATCGCAGACGTCTCCAACTACGTCCGTCCCGGCACGCCGCTGGACGATGAAGCACAGAAGCGCGCCACCTCGGTGTACTTCCCCGGCTTCGTGGTCCCGATGCTGCCCGAGACGCTGTCCAACGGCATCTGCTCGCTGATGCCCAAGGTCGACCGCATGTGCTTCGTCTGCGACATGCAGGTGAACCGCGACGGCGAAGTCATCCACTCGCGCTTCTACGAAGCGGTGATGAACTCGCACGCGCGCCTGACCTACACCCAGGTCTGGCAGGCGGTGGGCGAAAACGATCCGGCCGCGCGCAATGCCATCGGCGCGCTGCTGCCGCAGGTCGAGCGCCTGCACCAGCTTTACAAGGTGCTGGCCAAGGCCCGCACCCGTCGTGGTGCGATCGAGTTCGAATCCTCCGAAGTGCGCTTCGTGCTCGACAACACCGGCGAAGTCACCCAGGCCGGCATGCTGGTGCGCAACGATGCGCACAAGCTGATCGAGGAATGCATGATCGCGGCCAACGTGCAGGCCGCACGCTACCTGCTGTACAAGCAGGTGCCGGCCCCGTTCCGTGACCACGCCAAGCCGCCGGAAGCCAAGTTCGAGGACCTGCTGGAGTTCCTCAAGGAATTCAAGCTGAGCCTGCCGCCGTGGTCCAAGGTGCAGCCGGGCGATTACACCAAGCTGCTCAAGAAGGTGCGCGAGCGCCCCGATTCGGCGCTGATCGAATCGGTGCTGCTGCGCAGCCAGAGCCTGGCGGTGTACTCGCCGGACAACCAGGGCCACTTCGGCCTGGCGCTGGATGCGTATGCGCACTTCACCTCGCCGATCCGGCGTTACCCGGATCTGCTGGTGCACCGTGCGATCAAGCATGCGCTGAGCGGCAAGCCATTGGAGAAGTTCACCTATACCCAGCGCGAAATGGCCGCGCTGGCGCTGCAGTGCTCCGAACGCGAGCGCCGCGCCGACGAGGCCGAGCGCGAGGTCGACGAGCGCTACCGCGCGGCGTGGATGGAAAAGCACGTGGGCGGCCAGTTCGACGGCGTGATCAGCGGCGTGACCAGCTTCGGCCTGTTCGTGGAACTGGACGATTCCAAGGTCAACGGCCTGGTCCATGTCACCCAGCTGCCGCACGACTATTACCAGTTCGACGCGACCCGCAAGACGCTCAGCGGCGAACGCCGTGGCACCAGCTACCGCCTGGGTGACCGTGTGCGGATCCTGGTGCTCAAGGCCAGCATGGAAGAACGCAAGATCGACTTCCGGCTGGTGGAAGAGAAGGGCGACGAAGAACCCCAGCTGCCGCCACGCGGGCAGCCGGCCAAGCGGAAGAAGCAGAAATACTGAGGGGAGGCGCCCCATGCACCCGGTTCCCGAATTCTCCGGCGGTTGCCAATGCGGCGCGGTCCGCTTCCATGTCCGCGGCGCGCTGCCGGATCGTTCCATCTGCCACTGCCGGATGTGCCAGAAGGCCTTCGGGGCGTACTACGCCCCGCTGGTCTCGGTACGCGGGGCCGATTTCCAGTGGACCCGGGGCGAGCCGCGCCGGTTCCAGTCCTCCAACCACTTCCGGCGGGGCTTCTGCGCCGACTGCGGCACGCCGCTGACCTACGAAGGCGAAGACGGCATGGCCGTGGCCGCCGGCGCGTTCGATCAGCCTGAACGGCTGCCACCAACCGTGCAGTATGGCACCGAGTCCAAGGTGCCGTTCGTGGACCAGCTGGGCGCGCTCGAGGTGATCCTGCAGGAAGACGACCCCGACGCAGAGCGCCTGCGCACACTGGTTTCCCACCAGCACCCGGACCACGACACCCCCCGCTGGCCCCGTTGAGCGTCCGGGCAGGGGCCGGGCGCTGCGGCAGCCGGACCGGCAATGCTCTACCATTACCACCCCCTGTACCGGTCCCGCCCCGCAATGAGCAAGCAAAGCCAGTGGATTGTCGGCGTCAACGCCGTCGCCTCCTCGATCGAGAACGATGCCGAGAACGTCCGCGAAGTGCTCATCGAGGCGAGCGCGAAGAATCCGCGGCTGACCGAAATCGAGGAAAACGCACGCCGCAAGGGCATCGACGTGCGCAAGGTGAACACCCAGGCGCTGGATGGCGTGGGCGGTTCGGTCCGCCACCAGGGCGTGGCTGCGCGCTACCAGGCAGCCCGCACCTACGGTGAGAACGAGCTGGAAGGCCTGGTCGAGGCGGCCGAGGGCAAGGCCCTGCTGCTGATCCTGGATGAGGTGCAGGACCCGCACAACCTGGGCGCCTGCCTGCGCAGCGCGGCGGCCGCCGGTGCCACTGCGGTGATCATTCCCAAGGACAAGTCGGCCACGGTCAATGCCACCGTGCGCAAGACCTCGGCCGGCGCCGCCGACCGCATCCCGGTGGTGGCGGTGACCAACCTGTCGCGCTGCCTGAAGGACCTGCAGAAGCAGGGCGTGTGGATCTACGGCCTGGCCGGCGAAGCCACCACCTCGCTGTATTCGATCGACCTGAAGGGCAACGTGGCGCTGGTGCTGGGCGGCGAAGCCGACGGCATGCGCCGCCTGACCCGCGAAAACTGCGACGGCCTGGTCAAGATCCCGATGCCGGGCGACATCGAGAGCCTGAACGTCTCGGTGGCTGCGGGTGTCAGCCTGTTTGAAGCGGTACGTCAGCGCAGCTGACGCGCCGCTTCAAACCGGCCCGTTGGCGCTGCCCCCCAACGCCTTGAACAGCGTCACGTCGTTGACCAGCTGTTTCTGCTTCACCGACGCCAGCGACAGTTCGGCGTCGCGGCGGGTCTGCTGCGCTTCCAGCCAGGTGCGCAGGTCGGTGGCGCCGACCCGGTAACGCACTTCGTACATGCGCTCGATCTGCACCGCTTCGTCATACGACGCCTGCGACGCCGCCACCTGGGTGGCGAACTGGGTGCGCGCCGACAGCGCGTTGTCCACCTCCGACAGCGCCGTGTACAGCGTGCGCCGGAAGGTGTTGGCCGCGATCTGGTAATCGGTACCGGCGATCTTGGTATCCAACTGCGCCTGGCGGAGGTTGAGGAACGGCAGCGACAGCCCCGCACCCAGCGAGGCCACCGGGTTCTTCAGCACATCCGACAGCGTGGTCGCGCCGCTGCTCACCCCG
Organism: Stenotrophomonas sp. CFBP8994; assembly: GCF_034044835.1. Taxonomy (NCBI): domain Bacteria; kingdom Pseudomonadati; phylum Pseudomonadota; class Gammaproteobacteria; order Lysobacterales; family Lysobacteraceae; genus Stenotrophomonas; species Stenotrophomonas sp. CFBP8994. Next base: position 4,675 of record NZ_JAXCWT010000008.1, read on the forward strand.
CCGGTCAGGCTCAAGGCCGGGTAGTAGCTGGTGGCGGTCACCTTGATGTTCTTCAGGCTGTTGCGCAGGCGCAGCTCGGCTGCGCGAAGGTCCGGGCGCCGGCCCAGCAGGTCCGCCGGCAGGCCTTCGGCGATGGCCGGGCTGCCGGCGCTGTCCAGCGCCTGCGGTTCGTCGGCCTGTGGCCATGGCTGGCCATCCAGCAGCACGGTCAGCGCATTGCGGCTGGCCACGCGCTGCTGCTCCAGTACGCTCTGCGCGGCACGCTGTGCTTCCAGCTGCTGGGTGGCCTGGCGCACTTCCAGCCGCGATACCGCGCCGGCGGTGAAGCGGGCCTGCACCAGTTCCCGGGTACGCTGCAGGCGTGCCAGGTTCGCTTCGCCGGCCGCGATGGACTGGTTGAGGTAGGCCAGGGTCCAGTACTGCGTGGCCACGTCGCCGATCACCAGCAGTGCCGTGTTCTGCAGGTCTTCCTCGCTGGCCTGGGCTTCCCACTGCGCGATGTCGCGCTGGGTGCGCAGGCGGCCCCACAGGTCGATTTCCCACTGCAGCGAGACCCCGGCCGAACTGCTGCGGTTCCAGTCGGCGCCCTGGTCGATCGGGCGATTGCCGCTGCTGCCGACGCTGCCCGACGGCTGCGGCCACAGCGCGTTGTCGCTCAGCCCGGCCTGCAGGCGTGCGCGCTGCACCGCCAGCCCGGCCGAGGCCAGGTCGGTGTTGGCCTGCAGCGCACGCGCGATCACGCGGTCCAGCCGCGGGTCGCCGAAGCCGGTCCACCAGGCGTCGTCGCGCACGTCGGTCCGCAGCGGGGAGGGTGCATTGGAGGTTTCCACAGGCGCGTTGCGCTGCGCATCGCCACGGCCGTACACGGCCGGCACGCTGGGCGGGTCTACCTGGTACTGGCCGGTGCTGACGCAGGCCGACAGCAGCAGGGTGGTGGATAACAGGATGGACGTCTTCATTCGCGCGCCAGCGCCTCCACGGGATCGAGTTGGGCCGCATTGCGTGCCGGAAGGAAGCCGAACGCCACGCCGATCAGACTGGAGCACGCGAACGCGGCCACGATCGAGGCAGTGGAGAACAGCATCCTGAAATCAGGGGCGAAGGTGTCGAACACCCAGCCCACCACCAGCGACAGGCCCACGCCCAGCAGGCCGCCGAGCAGGCAGACCAGCACTGCTTCGATCAGGAACTGCTGGCGGATGTCGCTCTGTCGCGCGCCCACCGCCATGCGTACGCCGATCTCGCGGGTGCGCTCGGTGACCGACACCAGCATGATGTTCATCACCCCGATCCCGCCGACCAGCAGCGCGATGGCGGCGATGGCGCTGATCAGCAGGGTCATCGTGCGGGTGGTCTGCTCGATGGTGTCGCGGATCTCGGCGCTGTTGCTGAGGAAGAAGTCCTCCGTGCCATGGCGCATGACCAGCAGCCTGGAAATGGCGGCCTGCGCCGCATCCATCGGGGTGGCATCGTCCACCCGCACGGTGATGCTGGATACATGGCTCTGGCCGAGCATGCGCGACATCACCGTGGTGTAGGGCACCCAGATCGACAGGCTGGTACTGCTGCCAAAGCCCATGCTCTGGCGCTGGGCCACGCCGATCACGCGCACCGGTACGTTGCCCAGCAGGATCACCTGGCCGACCGGGTCGGCGCCATTGGGGAAGAACTGGGTGCGGGTGTTCTCATCGATCACGGCCACCTGCGCCAGCCCCTTCACCGCATCGGCGTCGAAGAAGCTGCCGGCGCTCAGGGTCACGCCCTTGACCCGGAAGAACTGTTCGCCCACGCCGCTGACCTGGGCCGTGGCCGACTGGTTGCGGTAGCGCGCGGTGACCGAAGAGGACACGCTGGGGGTGACGCTGTCGATGTAGCTCTGCCGCGACAGCGCATCGGCATCGCTGGCCTTTAGTGTCTGCACTCTTGCCGAGCGCATGTCGCCGAAGCCGCGCCCGGGGTAGACGTCGATGGTGTTGGTGCCCAGCGCGCTGATGTTCTGCAGGATCTGCTGCTGCGAGCCGTTGCCCATCGCCACCACCGATACCACCGAGGCGATGCCGATGATGATGCCGAGCATGGTCAGGAAGGTGCGCAGGCGGTGCGCGTTCATTGCCAGCAGCGCCATCCGGAACGCTTCGGTGAAGCGGTCGCGGGCGGCGCGCCAGCTGTGGCCTTTGGTGGCGGCCACGGTCGGCGTGCGCTGCGCACGGTAGCTGGGCGCCTTGGGATTGACGCGGTCGGCGATGATCTCGCCGTCGCGGATCTCGATGATGCGCTGGGCGTGCTCGGCCACCGACATGTCGTGGGTGACGATGATGATGGTGTGGCCTTCGGCATGCAGCTCGCCGAGGATGCCCATCACCTCTTCGCCGGATCTGGTGTCCAGCGCGCCGGTCGGCTCGTCGGCCAGGATCACCTCGCCACCGTTCATGAGCGCCCGCGCGATCGACACGCGCTGCTGCTGGCCACCGGACAGCTGGCCTGGCTTGTGCCGCATGCGGTCGCCCAAGCCCAGCCGCTGCAGCAGCTGTTCGGCGCGCGCGCTGCGCACCGGCGCCGGGCTGCCGGCATACACCGAGGGCACTTCCACGTTGCCGCGTGCGTCGAGGTCGCCGAGCAGGTGGTAGCGCTGGAAGATGAAGCCGAAATGTTCGCGGCGCAGTTCGGCCAGTTCGTCCGGCAGCATGCTGCCGGTCTCACGGCCTGCCACCTGGTAGCTGCCGCGGGTGGGGCGGTCCAGGCAGCCGAGGATGTTCATCAGCGTCGACTTGCCCGAGCCGGACTGGCCGACGATGGCCACCATCTCGCCGGCGGCGATGTCCAGGTTGACGTCGCGCAGTACGGCAATGGTTTCGTCGCCGGCCGGGAATTCGCGGCGCAGGTCGCGCAGCCGCAGCAGCGGCGCGCCCGTGGGAGCGGTCTTCATCGACGCGGCCCCATGCCCGGGCCACCCATGCGCATCTGCGCGCCACCGCGGTTGCCGCTGCCGGACGCGGCCGGGGTGGCGCTGCCTTCGCCGACCACGACCTTCTCGCCTTCCTTCAGCCCAGACAGCACCTCCACGCTGGAACCGGTGTTGATGCCGATCCTGACCTTGCGCGGCTGCGGCATGCCATCGGCATCGGCCACGCGCACCACGTATTGGCCATCGCGCGATTTCGGCCCCAGCGCCACCGACGGAATGATCAGCACGCCCTTGGCCTGCTGGAGCAGCACCGACACCTGCGCGGTCATGTCGATGCGCAGCGTGCCGTCCGGGTTCTCCACGTCGAACAGGGCGTTGTAATACACCGCCGTACTGGAGCTGGAACTGGACGAACTGGAACTGCTGGAACTGTCGCTGGCGATCGACGACGGCGCCGGATTGATCTGGCGCAGGGTGGCGTGGTACTTGCGGTCCGGGTCGCCCAGCGTGGTGAAGTACACCGGCATGCCGGCCTTGATCTTGACCACGTCCGCTTCGGAGACCTCGGCATTGACCGTCACCAGGTCCAGCCGCGCCAGCATCACGATGGTCGGTGCGGTCTGGTTGGCATTCACGGTGCGGCCTTCTTCGGCCACCACCGCGACCACGGTGCCGTCCATCGGCGCGGTGATGCGGGTGTAGGCCAGGTTGGCATTGGCCGTGCCCAGCTCGGTCTGGCGGCCCTGGATCTGCGCGTCATAGGCCTTGACCTGCGCACGGGCGGTCTTGAGCGCGGCCTCGGCGCTGTCGAACTCCGCACGCGAGGTGGCTTCGGCCGCCAGCATTTCCTGCTGGCGCGCGAATTCCAGTTCGGCCTGGCGCAGGGTGGCCTGCTGCACCGCGCGCTGGGCGGTGACCTGGTCCAGCGATGCCTGTGCGTTGAGCACGGCGTTGCGCTGGGTGGTGGCGTCGATCTCGGCGATCAGGTCGCCCTGCCTGACGGTATCGCCCAGCTGCACCTTCAGCGATTTGATCTGGCCCGAGGCCTGCGCACCCACGCTGACCAGCTTGTAGGCATCGATCACGCCGGTGGCTTCCACGGTCTGTTCCAGGTCGCCACGGGTCACCGGGCTGGTGGCCAGGGTGGGGGCGCCCGGCTTGCGCAGGGTCCATGCGACAATGCCGCACACCAGCAGGGCCAGGGCGATCAACAGCAGCACGCGGCCGCGACGGGTGGTAGGCAGGCGGGACTTCACGATGATCGTCAACTCGACAGGCCGGCGTGCGGCGTTGTCAGCATTGTGAAGAGCGCCTGTGGAGGGCTCAACGCACGGCATGTAACAGCACGTAACCACGCCCCGGTCCGACGTGTCCTTCTGTATCGTGTGCATGCCTTGAAACATGCATACGCAAACCAGAGGATGCGGTTCAGCTCCCGACAGGGGATCATCGCCGCATGGAGAACACCACTACGATGCAACGCCTGCTGATCGTCGATGACGACAACGACATCCGCCAGCTGCTGGCCGAACAGCTCGGTCGTGCCGGCTACCAGGTCAGCACCGCCAGCGATGGCCAGGGCATGCGCCAGGTGCTGGAACGCGAGCACGTGGACCTGATCGTGCTCGACCTCAACCTGCCGCGCGAGGATGGCCTGACCCTGTGCCGCGACCTGCGCGCGCGCTCGACCACGCCGGTGATCATGCTCACCGCACGCAGCGAGCCGATCGACCGCGTGCTCGGCCTGGAAATGGGCGCAGACGATTACCTGGGCAAGCCGTTCGAACCGCGCGAACTGCTCGCGCGCATCCGCAACGTGCTGCGCCGGACCGAAGCGCTGCCGGCCAACCTGGAACCCTTGGCGATCCGCCGCGCGCGCTTCTCGCACTGGATCTTCGACCTGGAGCACCGCCATCTGGTCGACCCGGACGGGCGCGTGGTGGTGCTGTCCGGTGCCGAGTTCCGGCTGCTGCGGGTGTTCGTCGGGCATGCCAACAAGGTGCTCTCGCGTGAGCAGCTGGTATCGCTGAGCAGCGGGCGCAGCTACGAATCACAGGACCGTGCGATCGACCTGCAGGTCAGCCGGCTGCGCAACAAGCTGGCCGATGACGGCGGCAGCGACGGCCTGATCAAGACCGTGCGCAATGAAGGCTATGTGCTGGCCACGGCGGTCACGCTGGAATGATGCGCCTGCGCCGCTTCTTCGCGTCGATGGTCGGTCGGCTGTTCGTGATCCTGCTGCTGGGCATGAGCGTGGCGGCCGTCGGTGCCACCATGCTGGCCAGTGCCAAGCGGCAGCAGGAATTCGAGCGGCAGAACCTCAACCGCATCGCCGATCGGCTGCAGGGCTTCGTCAACATGCTCGACGGCGACCCGGAACTGCGCGACCGGCTGCTGACGGTGGGCGGGCCGGCGGTGCGCAGCCTGCCCGAAGGGGCGCGGCTGGGGCGCGAGGATGCGGCGTTGATGGGCATCCTCGACGACCGCCCGGGCCCGGTGGCGCATGCCACCGTGCATTTCACCTCGTTCCGTTCGTGCCTGCCCAAGGCGCAGGAACTGTTGCCGCCCCCTCCGCAGCAGCAGCGGCGCCGGCCGCCGCACGAACGCGACCCGGCCTTCATCCCGCCCAAGTGCCGCGCGGTGCAGGTCCCGCTCAGCGACGGCACGGTGTTGTCGCTGGCGCTGGAATCGCCGGCCATCGCCCACAACGGCATCCTCGCGGTGGACCCGCTGTTCCTGACCCTGCTGGTGCTGGCGATTGGCGTGCTGGCCTACGTGGTTGCGCGCATCGCCAGCGCGCCGCTGCAGCGGCTGGCCTCGGCCGCGGCCGAGCTGGGCGACGACCTGCAGCGTGCGCCATTGCCGGTGACCGGGCCGCTGGAAGTACGCCGCGCCGCCGAAGCCTTCAACGCCATGCAGAAGCGCCTGCAGCGCACGCTGGGTGAGCGCACCCAGATGCTGGCGGCGATCACCCATGACCTGCAGACCCCGGTGACCCGCCTGCGGCTGCGGCTGGAAAACGTAACCGACGAAGCCCTGCGCGAGCGCCTGATCGGCGACCTGGGTGCGATGCAGGCGCTGATCCGTGAGGGGCTGGAACTGGCCCGCAGCGCCGAGAGCGCCGAGCCACGCGCCGCGCTGGACCTGGATTCGCTGCTGGAAAGCCTTGTCGAGGACGCGGTCGAGGCCGGCGCCGACGCCCGCTTCGAGCAGGGCAGTGGCGCGGTGCTGATGCTGCGCCCGCTGGCCATGCACCGGTTGTTCTCCAACCTGATGGACAACGCGCTGGGCTACGGCGGCACGGCCCGGGTGCGGGTCGAGCAGGGCGCGGACGGGGTGCGGGTACGGGTGCGCGACAGCGGTCCGGGCCTGGCCGAGGACGACCTGGAAACCGTGTTCGACCCGTTCGTGCGCCTGGAAACCTCGCGCTCGCGGGCGACGGGCGGGGCCGGGCTGGGGCTGACCATCGCCCGCGCGCTGGCCGAGAAGGACGGCGCCACCCTGCACCTGCGCAACCATCCGCAGGGCGGGCTGGAGGCCATCGTGCACTGGCCGGCGCCACCGCGCCCGCCGGCACCCCGCGCCGGCTGATCGCACAGGAGGCAAACGGGCGCGGTTTTGCCTACTATGGGCAACCCCCGCCCGTATTCGCCGCATGAGTGCGCCCGATCTGGCTGGTTTCCACCCCGGCGCCGCGCTGTCCGCGCCGTGCCCTTCCCGCGCCCCTGGCGGATCCTGACGGATGAGCCAAGGGGGAGGCGGGAACCGGTGGCGGCCGGTACATGCAGTAGTGACCGTGCAGCGCCTGTGCCTGGCGCTGGTGTTGCTGTGCCTGTTGATCGGGGTACCGGCCACATCGGCCGCGCAGGATGGCCCCCCGCCGCTGCGCGACTACGCCATCGATGTCTGGACCTCGCGCAACGGCCTGCCGCACAACTCGCTGCGTGACATCGCGCAGACGCCGGAGGGCCACCTGTGGTTCGCCACCTGGGAAGGGCTGGTGCGCTACAACGGGCTGGACTTCACCGTGTTCGACCGCAGCACCCGGCCGGGCCTGCGCGACAACGGGGTGGGCGCGCTGTTCGTCGACCGCGAGGGCGGGCTGTGGATCAGCGATTCGCGCGGCAACGTCACCCGGCGCAGCGCCGACGGCCGCTGGCAGGTGTTCGCACACCAGCCGCCGGCCCCGCAGGTGCTGATCCAGGCCATGCAGATGGACAGCCATGGCCGGCTCTGGCTGCTGTATGAGGGCAATGGCATCGGCAGCCTGACCCGCGACGGCCACTTCGACTACCAGAAGCCGCCGGCCGACGTGCCGATGGCCATGAGCTTCACCAAGCTGGTGGTGGATGCGCAGGACCGGGTCTGGGTGGGCACGCTGGACGGCCTGGTGGTGCGCGGCACCGACGGCGTGCTGCGCCGCGCACCGGAGAGCTACGGCCTCGGCCACGGCCTGGTGTGGCCGTACCGCGCACCCGACGGCGTGCTGTGGATCGTGGCTGGCGAGCGCATCTACCGCATGCTCGATGGCATGCCGCAGTTGCAGCACCGCCTGGCCCCGGGCATGCACATCACCTCGATGCTGCAGGACCGCCACGGCGACCTGTGGCTTGGGACCGAAAACCAGGGGCTGCTGCGCCTGTCGCGGCACGGAGTGGAGCGCCTGCCGGCCGGGCTTTCACTGCCCGGGGGCAGGGTGGTGAGCCTGCGCGAAGACGCCGAAGGCAGCATCTGGGTCGGTGCCAACGGCGGCCTGTACCGGTTGCGCGAAACGCTGTTCAGCAGTTTCACCGAGCGTGACGGGCTCAGCGGCGATTACGTGCGCACCGTGCTGGAAGACCGTGACCGCCAGCTGTGGGTGGGCAGTGCCAGTGGCCTGGACCGGCGCGACGCACAGGGCGTGTTCCATCCGGTGCCGCTGCGCAACCGCGGCGGCAAGACACCGTCCGTGCTGAGCCTGGCCCAGGACCATGCAGGCGGGTTATGGGTGGGGACCTTTGGCGACGGCATCCTGCACCTGGACGGGCAGGGCCGCATGCTGCGCAGCTACGGTGCCGACGACGGCCTTCTCGGCGGCAACATCCGAGCGATGAGCGTGGATCGCGAAGGCGCTGTATGGGCCGGTACCCAGAAGGGCGTCGCCCGTCTCGATGCCAACGGGGTAACCGTGCCGACCGTGCCGGGCATGCCCACCGGCCTGGTCACCGCGCTGGCCCACGATGCCGAAGGCGACCTGTGGGTGGGCACCATCGAAGGCATCAGCGTGCTGCGCGGCGATCATGTGCAACGCATCGACCTGGCTCCGCTGGGCGGCGGTCGCAGTGTGTTCGGTTTCCAGCAGATCGGCGATGCGATGTGGATCAGCAGCGACCGCGGCCTGTACCGCTACCAGGACGGCACCCTGTCACGGGTGGGGCTGGAGCAGGGCATGCCGGTCGATACCGTGTTCCAGCTGGTACCGGACCGGGTCGGCAACGTCTGGATCAGCAGCAACCGTGGCGTGCTGCGCACCGACATGGCCATGCTCAACGACGTGGCTGACGGGCGCACGCGGCGGATCGAGGTCGAGCATTACAACGAAATCGACGGCATGGCCAATTCGCAGGCCAACGGCAGCTCCGGCCCCTCGGCGATCCTGCGCCAGGACGGCACGTTCTGGGTGGTTACCGCCGGCGGCCTCAGCACGGTGGACCCGCTGCGCCTGCAGCGCTTCCGCGAACGGCTGGCACCGCCGGCGGCGATCGAGACGGTGCTGGTCGATGGCGTGCCGCTGCACTGGCAGGGCGCCAACCACAACACGCTGCCCGGTGGTCGCCGGCTCAGCATCAGCTACGTGGGCCTGAGCTATCTCATGTCCGAACGCATCCGCTACCGCACCCGGCTGGAAGGCCTGGACAGCGCGTGGATCGAACGCGGCCAGCAGCGCAGCGTGGAATTCATCGGCCTGCCGCCGGGCGATTACACCCTGCACGTGTCCGCCGCGCACCCGGGCGGTACCTGGGGCGACAGCGAGGCGGTGTGGTCGTTCACGGTGGAACCGTTCCTGTGGCAGCGGCGCAGCGTGCAGTTCGTCTGTGGCCTGCTGCTGCTGGCCGGGCTGGTGGCGTTGTACCGCTACCTGATCAAGCGTTACAAGGCCAGCAACGTACGCCTGGCACGCAAGGTCGATGCCGCCACCCGCGACCTCAAGGCGCAGACCGCCAGCCTGCAGGCGTTGAACGAAGAGAAGACCCAGCTGGCCGCGCGTTTGGCAGTGCAGGCCGAACAGTTCGAGCGGCAGGCGCGCGAGGATGCGCTGACCGGGCTGCCCAACCGCCGCGCGTTCGACGAAGCGCTGGCGCGCGACTTCGCCCGCTCGCAACGCAGCGGCCACCCGCTGTGCCTGGTGGTGCTGGACATCGACCACTTCAAGGAAGTGAACGACCAGCACAGCCACAGCGTGGGCGACGTGGTGCTGACCGAAGTGGCGCGGGTGATCGCGTCGGCCTGCCGTGATTCGGACATGCCCGCGCGCACCGGCGGTGAGGAATTCACGCTGCTGCTCAACGACACCCGCCTGGCCGAAGCGGCACAGGTCTGCGCGCGCCTGCGCGGGCTGTTCCATGACCATCCGGACTGGGCCGGCGTACCGGGCCTGCAGGTGACCTTCAGCGCCGGGCTGGTCGAACTGGAGGCCGGGGACCGCACCCCGATGCTGCTCTACCAGCGCGCCGACCGCGCGCTGTACCGTGCCAAGAGCGAAGGCCGCGACCGCACCGCGATCGGCTGATCAGGGGCGCGGCCAGGCGTTGGCGATCTTGCAGAACAGCTTGGCGGTCTGCTCGGTGTCATACACCGCGCTATGCGCTTCTTCCGCATCCCACCCAAGACCGGCAGCCGTGGCCGCCCGTGCCAGCACGGTCTGGCCATAGGCGATGCCGGCCATGGTCACCGTGTCGAACACGCTGAAGGGGTGGAACGGGTTGCGCTTGTGCCCGACCCGGTTCACCGCCGCATTGATGAAGCCCAGGTCGAAGTGCGCGTTGTGTCCGACCAGGATGGCGCGCTGGCAGCCGTACTTCTTCACCGCCGCGCGCACCGGCGCGAAGATGTGGTCCAGCGCGTCCTTTTCCGCCTTGGCCAGCCGGAACGGATGGTCGAGGATGATGCCGGTGATCTCCAGCGACTTCGGGTCGATGTCCAGCCCTTCGGCCGGCACCACGTGGGCGCTGGCGGTCTGCCCGGGAAAGAGCAGGCCGTTGTCGTCCATTTCGATCGGCACCGCGGCGATCTCCAGCAGCGCATGGCGCTGGCTGTCGAAGCCGCCGGTTTCCACATCCACCACCACCGGCAGGAAGCCACGGAAGCGGGTCGCCATCATGCGCTGGGCGGCAGAGGGCATGTCTTCAGCGGCCACCGGCGCGCCGGTGGTCTGGGTGGGGTCTTGAGTCATGCAGCGAGTTTAGCAGAGCGGCCTGACCGTCCCATGGCGGCGGTGCCAGACCGCCACGCCAAGCAAGGCGGTGCCAACTGTGGCCAACACCAGGGCCGGACCCGGCAGCAGCCACCCCAGCGGCCAGGCGGCGGCCAGCGCCAATCCGCCCCAGGCCAGCGCGTCGGCCCGGCCGCGCGGATCCCGGAGCAGCCAGCCATCCACGCTCAGCCGCCCGGCGCCCTGCAACAGCAGCGGCAGCAGCATGGCGATGAACAACAGCGGCAGCTTGAAGTTGCCCTGGCCCTGGTCGCTGATCGCATAGCCCTGCGCCAGCGTGGCCAGCGAGTCCCACTGCGCAGGCCAATGGACGGCGGCGGTTGCCACGACCGTGAGCCCGATCAGCAGCGCGGCGGTGGCCCGGGTGGCCACGCCCAGCAGCAGGCAGATGCCGCCGATGAGTTCGATCCACGTCGCCGCCTGCCAATTGAACTCGGCCGGCAACCAGCGCAGTGGCAACGGAAAGTGCGATTGCACGTTGTCGAACCAGTTCACCCCGCGCCATTTCTCCAGCCCGGATTCCAGATATTCCCAGGCCAGCAGCACGCGCAGTCCCAGTGGCGCAAGCCAGGCGCCGAGTCCATCGAGACGGGGGCGCAGGGTGGAAGCAAGGCAGCGGGGGAAATGCATGGGGACAGCCCGGTAAGTGGAGGTCCCTTGAAGAGGGCCGGCGCGCGATGAACGATGCGGGCGCCGGCGGCATCGTTCAGCCGTGGGTTGGGGACCGGGCAGGACCGATCACACTGGTCGCGAGCAACTGCGCCAACAGGGCACGTCCGGCCGGTTCCAGCCCGGCCGGGTCCAGTCCATTCGCCTCGGCCAGCTGCGCAAGGTGCGCGGCGCCGCTGCGGTGTCCGGGGGCCTCCATCTGGATCAGCAGCTGCCACGCCAACGGGCTGAGCTGCGAAAACACGATGCGGCCATCGGCCAGCCGGCGTGCCAGCAGGAAGGTCGGTTCGGGCGGCGGGTCCACCGGCTGGAAGGCTGCCCCGATCTGCTGCACCGGCCACTGGTACGCCAAGGGCCATGCCAACGGGGAACGCTGCAGCAGGCAGCGCCAGGCATCGATATCCGGACGAGGCGGTTCGAGCGGCAGCGCATCCTGCGACTGCAAGGCCAGTTCCACCCATTCGTAATGCGCCAGCTCGGCCAGGAACGGACGCGGCAGCGTGTCCTGCCGCTGCAGCCACTGCACGAACTCGGCAGCGACCTCGGTGAACAACGGCGAGGCGCAGCGGTGCTCGATGAAGTAGCGCCGGCACAGCGCCTGCCATTCCGCGCCGTCCAGCATCTGCAGCAGTACCGGGAAACTGCTGCCCAGCAGCGCCTGCAGGTTGTTGAACAGCAGATCGCGGTAGATCTGCAGCCGCCGCGGCTCCAGGTCGGGAGGCGACGGTTCATGCGCCGGATCGCGCAGGTGGCGGGTCAGGGCGAACTGCTGGTCACGCAACAGGTCGCTCATGCCGCCGCATCCAGGATGCGGCGCATCTGCCGCAGCTCCGCCTGCAGTTCGGCATACGGCGGCAGGTTGAAGTCGCGTTCGAGCAGGCCAGGGCGCGGGCCGAACCGGGCGCAGGCATGTTCCAGCAGCGCCCACACCGGCCCCACCACGGGGCTGCCATGGGTGTCGATCTTCAGGTCATCGGCTTCATCGAAGTGCCCGGCCACATGCAGGCAGACGATGCGTTCGGCAGGCAGGCCATCGATGTACGCGACCGGGTCGAAGCCATGGTTGATGGCGTTGACGTAGACATTGTTGACGTCCAGCAGCAGGTCGCAGTCCGCTTCCTGCAGCACCGCCGTGGTGAATGCCAGTTCGCTCATCGCCGCATGCGGGGTGAGGTAGGTGGATACATTCTCCACTGCGATGCGCCGGCCCAGCCGGTCCTGCACCTGTGCGATGCGGCCCGCGGTGTGGCGGATGGCCTCGTCGGTGAACGGCAGCGGCAGCAGGTCGTACAGGTGGCCGTCGTCGCTGCAGTAGCTCAGGTGTTCGCTGTAGAGGCGCACACCGTGTGCGTCCAGGAAACGCCCGACCTGGTCGATGAACGCCACGTCCAGCGGCGCGCTGCCGCCCAGCGACAGTGACAGTCCATGGCAGGTCAGGGGATGGCGCGCGCTGAGCCCGCGCAGGCGCTCGCCCATCACGCCGCCCAGCCCGATCCAGTTCTCCGGCGCGCACTCGAGGAAATCGAAATCGCCCGGCGGTGCCTGTTCCAGGTCATCGAGCAGGGCGCGGCGCAGCCCCAGTCCCACCGCCGTTGCAGGCAACGGCAGTGGGCGTGCAGGGCTCACGCGGGTGCGCGGATCAGTGCCCGGCACCGCACTTGCCTTCGCCGCACTTGCCTTCGGCGGTCTTCTTGGCGGCAGGCGCTGGCTTGGCCTTGGTCTTGTCGGCGCCACACTTGCCTTCGCCACACTTGCCCTCTGCGGGCTTCTTGTCGGCAGCATGCGAGGTGGCCTTGTCGGCACCGCACTTGCCTTCGCCGCATTTGCCTTCGGCCGTCTTGGAATCGGCTTTGGGCGCGGCCTGGGCAGCCAGGGCGTAGCCCTGGGCCAGGTCGGTCATCGACAGGGCCGAGGCGGTCCCGGCCAGGCCGAGGCCGCCGGCAAGCGCGGCACAGGCCAGCAGGGAAGCGTGTTTGGTGGAGAGGGTCATGCGCAAAGCTCCTTGTAATGCCCTTTCATGGGCAGGGGTGTTGCCGGGGAAGCATGCCGGATTGCCGGCACGCGGGGAACATCAGGCCAGGTACTCGCGGGCCATGACGCGGGCGCGGTGCAGCCGGGCCTTGATGGTTTCGGGGGTAGTGGCCAACCGTGCGGCCAGTTCGGCGATCGACAACCCCTCCAGGTCGCGCAGCAGGATCACTTCGCGGTAATGGGCGGGCAGCGATTCGAGCGCAGCGGCGCAATCGCGGCGCAGGTCCAGGTTGTCGCGCTGGGCCGGCGGCAGGATCTCCTCGCGCAGTTCTTCGTGCCGCCACTGGCAGCGCGCACGCTTGAGCCGGTTGCACTCGCGCTTGACGATGCGGAACGCCCACGAGGTGAAACACTCGACCAGGCGCAGGTCGCACAACCGTCGTGAAACGGTGATCAGGCTTTCCTGCACGGCGTCCTCAACATCGTTGATGACGCAGTGGTACTCGGCATAGCGGCGCAGGTGCTGGCGCGAATGGCGCAGGACGCGGTCCAGCGCGGCGCGGTCGCCGCGATGGGCGGCGGCAAGTTCGTGCGGGCAGAGGCGGTGCATGCGGTCGGCGGATCCTGTTCAACGTGGCACAGGATAAGAGCGTGCGCGGGGCCGCAAGGATGCGCGGGTCGCCGGTCTGAGACAGGGGCGATTCAGTACCAATGGTGCGTTCGCGACATTACCGGATGTTCGCGACACTCCGGGACGGCGATGACCCGGCCGCAAACGCAGACGCGCCGGGAGGACCCGGCGCGTCGCGTGGACTGGGCTGTCGCCAGTGAATCAACGGCCGTTGAGCACCACGTCGGCGATCAGGCCGGTGGCGACCGCGATCAGCACGTAGCGGTCATCTACCTTGCGCCACTGCTGGCCGCGCTTGGGCGCATGCAGGCCGTGGCGCTTGTAGTCGCTTACGTACGCGCCACGATGATCCTTGTCCAGGTGGCCGCCACGGCGCGGCGGATCGTGGCGGTCGTGCCCGCGCGACGGGCCATGGCTGCGGTCATCGCGCTGGTCATGGCGGTCGCGGTTGTCGCGGTCGTCATGGTGGGGCGGGGCGGCGAAGGCGGAACCGGTCGCGGCAAGCAGGGTCAGCGACAGCGTAGCGGCGAGGAAACGTTTCATGGTGCAGGCCCTCTGGAGCGGTGGGGTGGAACGCAGGTCCAGAGTGGGATTTTTCAGCTGAATAGGCAATTAAAAAAGGCCGATACGCAGTATCGGCCTGTATCGGCGTGTAACACGCGCCGGCGCGTGCTTACAGGCGCTCGGTACTGGTCTCGTCGCGCTTCTCGCGCGGCGGCAGCGCCTGCTCGCCGTGCACCAGGAACCACACGTTCTCGGCGATGTTGGTGGCGTGGTCGCCCACCCGTTCCAGGTTCTTGGCCATGAACAGCAGGTGGGTGCACGGGGTGATGTTGCGCGGGTCTTCCATCATGTAGGTCAGCAGCTCGCGGAACAGCGCGGTGTACTGCGCGTCCAGCCGGGCATCGTCCTCGCGCAGCGCCAGCGCGGCGGCGGCGTCGTTGTCGCGGTAGGCCTCGATGGCACGCCGCACCTGCTGGGCGGCCAGCCGGCCCAGCGACCGCAGGCCCTGGATCTGCGGCAGCGGCGGCACTTTGCTCAGCGCGATCGAGCGCTTGGCGACGTTGGCCGCATAGTCGCCGATCCGCTCGATGTCGGCCGGGATGCGCAGGCCGGCCAGGATCTCGCGCAGGTCGCGCGCCATCGGGCCGCGCAGCGCCAGGCGCATCACGTCATGGCTGATCTGCTGCTCCAGGCTGTCGATCGCCTCATCGTTGGCGATGATGCGCTGGGCAGCGTTGTCGTCGCGGCGCTCGATCACGTCCAGCGCCGCTTCCAGCTGCGCTACGGACATTTCGCCCATGCGCACGATTTCGGCCACCAGCCGCTGCTGTTCTTCGTCGTAGCTCTTGACGATGTGGTCGTTCGGAATGTTCATTGTGATGTGCTCGATTGTCTGGTTGGTGGCATCGTCGCGCAAACGGCCTGGCTCAGCCGAACCGCCCGGTGATGTAATCCTCGGTCTGCTGCTTGTTCGGCTGCGAGAAGATCACTTCGGTGCGGTCGTGTTCGATCAGGTCGCCCAGGTACATGAAGGCGGTGTAGTCGGACACGCGCGCGGCCTGCTGCATGTTGTGGGTCACGATCACGATGGTGTAGTCGTGCTTGAGCTCTTCCACCAGCTGCTCGATGCGGCTGGTGGAGATCGGGTCCAGCGCCGAGGTCGGCTCGTCGAGCAGCAGCACGTCCGGGCGCAGGGCCACGGCACGGGCGATGCACAGGCGCTGCTGCTGGCCACCGGACAGGCCCAGCGCGCTCTGGCCGAGCTTGTCCTTCACTTCGTCCCACAGCGCACCTTGGCGCAGCGCATGTTCGACGCGGTCGTTCATGTCCGCCTTGGACAGCTTTTCGTGGTGGCGGATGCCGTAGGCGACGTTCTCGAAGATGGTCATCGGGAACGGCACCGGCTTCTGGAACACCATGCCGACCTTGCTGCGCAGGCGATTCATCGGGTACCTGGGCGAGAGGATGTTCTCACCATCCAGCAGCACTTCGCCGCGCGCTTCCAGCTTCGGGTACAACGCGTAGATGCGGTTGAAGATGCGCAGCAGGGTGGACTTGCCGCAGCCGGATGGACCGATCAGCGCGGTGACGCGCTTCTCGGGCACTTCCAGGCTGATGTTCTTCAGTGCATGGAACTTGTCGTAGTAGAAATCCAGGCCACGGGCGGCCAGCTTGATCGGCGCAGGGTTGCCCAGCGATTCATGCGAGGCCGGCACCGCGATGCGCTGCATCGGCACGGCATTGGTGAGGTCGTTCATGGCGGTGTCCGCGGAAAGGTCAGTCATGGGAGATACGGTTGCGCAGCAGGATGCCGCGTGCCGAAAGGCTTACCAGCAGCACGAACAGGGTCAGCACCAGGGCGCCTGCCCAGGCCAGCGTCTGCCAGGATTCGTACGGGCTGCCGGCGAACTGGTTCATCACCACCGGCACGCTCGCCATCGGCTGGAACACGTTGCTGTTCCAGTACTGGTTGCCGAAGGCGGTGAACAGCAGCGGCGCGGTTTCGCCGGAGATGCGTGCCAGGGCGAGCAGGATGCCGGTGACGATGCCGGCGGCGGCGCTGCGGTACAGCACCTGCACGGTGACCTTCCACTGCGGGATGCCCAGCGAGAGGGCCGCTTCGCGCATCTGCGAGGGCACCAGGCGCAGCATTTCATCGGTGGTGCGTACCACCACCGGCAGCACGATGAAGGACAGCGACAGCGCGCCGGCGAAGGCCGAGAACTGGCCACCGGTCTGCATCACGTACAGGGTGTAGACGAACAGGCCCAGCACGATGGACGGTGCCGACAGCAGGATGTCGTTGACGAAACGCACCACCGTGCCGGCCTTGCGGAAGTTGCCGTACTCGGCCAGCCAGGTGCCGGCCAGCACGCCCAGCGGCGTGCCGATGGCGATCGCCAGCGCGCACATCACCGCGCTGCCGAAGAAGGCATTGGCCAGGCCACCTTCCTGCATGGGCGGCGGGGTCATCTTGGTGAACAGGTCCAGGTTGATCCCGGGCAGGCCCTTGGAGGCCAGGGTGAACAGGATCCAGCCCAGGAAGAACAGGCCGAACAGCGCGGTCAGGCAGGACAGCAGCAGCGCGACGATGTTGACGATGCGGCGGCGCAGGTACAGCGGCTGCGGGTTGTTGGCGACGGCGGTGCTCATCAGTTGCCCTCCTTGCGGGACAGGCGCATCAGCATCAGGCGGGCGATTGCCAGCACCACGAACGTCACGATGAACAGCACGAAGCCGAGCAGCAGCAGCGCCGAGCGGTAGGTCTCGGTGGCCTCGCCGAAGTCATTGGCGATCAGCGCGGCGATGGTGGTGCCCGGTTCCAGCAGCGAGGGCGACAGGCGCACGCTGTTGCCGATCACGAAGGCCACGGCCATGGTTTCACCCAGCGCACGGCCCAGACCGAGGAAGATGCCGCCGATCACGGCCGAGCGCGTGTAGGGCAGCACGATGTCCCAGCTTACTTCCCACTTGGTGGAGCCCAGCGCGTAGGCCGATTCCTTCAGGCGGGTCGGCACGGTCAGGAACACTTCGCGCATTACCGAGGAGATGAACGGAATGACCATGATCGCCAGCACGAAGCCGGCGGTCAGCACGCCGATGCCCAGCGGCGGGCCCTGGAACAGCGGGCCGATGATCGGCCATTCGCCCAGGGTTTCATTGAGGGTCGGGGTAACGTACTCGGTCATCACCGGAACCAGCACGAACAGGCCCCACATGCCGTAGATGATCGAGGGGATGCCGGCCAGCAGTTCGATGGCGGTACCGACCGGGCCGCGCATCCAGCGCGGGGCCACTTCGGTGAGGAAGAAGGCGATGCCGAAGCTCACCGGCACCGCGATCAGCATCGCGATCAGGGCGGTGACCAACGTGCCGTAGATCGGTGCCAGCGCACCGAACTTGTTCTCCACCGGATTCCAGTCGGAAGAATAGAAGAAGCTCAGGCCCTGCTCCTGCAGGGCATGGCGGCCGCCCCACAGCATCGAGAGCGCGGCGCAGGCCAGGGCGACCAGGACCAGGACGACGGTGGCGATCAGCACCCACCGGAACAGTTTGTCATTGCGGGCGTCACGCAGGTCGCGGGTGGACGGTGCGGGAACAGGCTGGGCGATGGCATTCATGGGTAAGGCTGGGGCCCGTTAGGTAGGGGGCAGGCCCGCGCAGCGCGCGGGCCTGGGTTGCATCATTTGAATTCAGCGGTCCAGTAGCCTTCGATCTGCTTCACCAGTTCCGCCGGCAGCGGCACGTAGTGCAGTTCATTGGCCTGGGCCTGGCCGTTCTCGAAGGCCCACTTGAAGAACGCCAGGGTGTCCTTGCTGCGCTTGGCATCCTTGGCCTGCTTGTGCATCAGCATGAAATTGGTGGCGGTGATCGGCCACGCCTGGTCGCCCGGGGCGTTGGTGATGACCAGGTTGAAGTCCTTGGCGCTGGCCCAGTCGGCGCTGGCTGCGGCGGCACCGAAGGTTTCCGCGGTCGGCTGCACCCAGTTGCCGGCGGCGTTCTGCATCGAGGCATACGGCATGCCGTTCTGCAGCGCGTAGGCCAGTTCGACGTAGCCGATCGAGCCCTTGATCTGCTTCACGTACGAAGCCACGCCTTCATTGCCCTTGCCACCCACGCCGTCCGGCCACTGCACCGAGGTGCCTTCGCCGACCTTGCTCTTCCAGTCCGGGCTGACCTTGGACAGGTAGTTGGAGAAGTTGAAGGTGGTGCCCGAGCCGTCCGAACGGTGGACCAGGGTGATCTTGCCGTCCGGCAGCTTCACGCCCGGGTTGGCGGCCACGATGGCCGGGTCGTTCCAGGTCTTGACCTTGCCCAGGAAGATATCGGCCAGCAGCGGGCCGCTCAGGCGCAGCTTGCCGGCTTCCAGGCCGTCGATGTTCACCACCGGGACAACGCCGCCGATGGCGGACGGGAACTGGCCCAGGCCGGCCTGGGCCAGCTCTTCGCTGGACAGCGGCTTGTCGGAAGAACCGAAGTCGACCGTGCCGGCCTTGATCTGGGCGATACCGCCGCCCGAACCGATCGACTGATAGTTGACCTTGGCACCGGTGGCGGCGTTGTAGTCGGCCGACCACTTGGAGACCAGCGGGAAGATGAAGGAGGCGCCGGCGCCGGAAATCTCGGCGGTCAGCTTGTCGCCGGCGGCCGGAGCAGCGGCGGGGGCGCCTTCTGCCGGGGCGGTAGCCTGGCCTTCGGCGGCCGGCTTGCAGGCGGACAGGCCCAGCGCGATGGCCAGGGAAAGGGCGGCGAAGCCGGCCGTATGCAGTTTCATGCGTCACTCCGTAGCGGGATAGGGGGCCGGTCTTGCCGGCTGACGCTGCTATGAAATGATGTTTTTGTTACAGCTTGATGACGTCGTGACCGGGGGCACGCTCGAGGCCCTTGGGGCAAGGGCTGGCGGGGGGATCTACAGCGGCTGCCGGTGAATCGAGCGCCGGGGCGCCACACCCTTTCCGGCGAATGTCCCCCGGCGTCGGCCTGCGGCCGACACCTCCTCCTTTAATTCGCCTCCAAGGGCATGGCGCCCCGGCGCTCGATCCACCGGCGTTGCACCGTGGCGTCCGCTTTTCCCTGCCAACCGCAAGCCGAGCCCCGTCGCGGCCGGTAGGTCCCTGGCAAATTAAAGGAGGAGGGGGCGGCCGCAGGCCGACGCCGGGGGACATTTGCACAGGGGCCTACCGGTCGCGGCGGGGCCCTCAACGCTCGCGGCAGATTAAAAAAAAAGCGCGGACCTTTCGATCCGCGCCGGTGGTGCCGCCAGGGGGAGAGAGGACCTGGCGACACCGTTGCCAGGTAGGTCACGACCGTTGGCCGTGAGCCCTTTCAATCAATATTTCAGGTTCTGCGACCAGTAGGTCTCGATCTGCTTGACCAGGGCGTCCGGCAGCGGCACGTAGTCCAGCTGCTTGGCCTGGGCATCGCCACTCTTGTAGATCCAGCGGAAGAACTCCTGGGTCGCCTTGGCGCTGTTGACGTTCTTGGGCTGCTTGCGGACCAGGATGAAGTTGGTGGCGGTGATCGGCCACGCTTCGGCGCCCGGGGCGTTGGTCATGACCAGGTAGAAGTCCTTGGCGTTGGCCCAGTCGGCGCTGGCGGCAGCGGCGGCGAACGACTCGTCGCTCGGCAGCACGACCTTGCCCGACGCGTTCTTCATCGCGGCGTAGGACATCTTGTTCTGCAGCGCGTAGGACAGTTCGACGTAGCCGATGCCACCCTTGATCTGCTTCACGTACGCGGCAACGCCTTCATTGCCCTTGCCGCCGATGCCGACCGGCCACTGGACCGAGGTGCCTTCGCCGACCTTGGACTTCCACTCCGGGTTGACCTTGGAGAGGTAGTTGACGAAGTTGAAGGTGGTGCCCGAACCGTCCGAGCGGTGCACGACGGTGATCTTGCCGTCGGGCAGCTTCACGCCCGGGTTGAGGGCGGCGATGGCCGGGTCGTTCCAGGTCTTGACCTTGCCCAGGAAGATGTTGGCCAGGGTCACGCCATCGAGCTTAAGCGCACCCGGGGCGATGCCGGCCACGTTGATCACCGGCACCACGCCGCCAATCACCGATGGGAACTGGGCCAGGCCGGCCGCCGCCAGCTCTTCCGGCTTCAGCGGGGCATCGGACGAACCGAAGTCCACCGTGGCCGCCTTGATCTGGGCGATACCACCACCCGAGCCGATGGACTGGTAGTTGACCTTCTTGCCGGTCGCGGTGCTGTAGTCGGCCGACCACTTGGACATGACCGGATAGATGAACGATGCGCCCGCGCCGGTCACATCGGCGGCATTGGCGGCGAACACGGAGGACGCGGCGAGGACGGCAACAGCGGCGCGCGACTTGAAGGCGTGGATCACGGGGTGGCTCCTGGGATGGATGGTGGTGCGGGGTTTCCCGCCCGGTGCCTATTGCATAACGGTTCAATGACAGCGCGACGTCTGTCATATGACGGCATCGTGACACCCTCCAATCTCGGAGATTCCACTGGCGCGGAGCGCGGACACCGTCACGATCGCGTCGTCCGCGACAGACAGCGGTCTTCGGCGCAATCGGTGCAACTCACCGATTCCTGCGCCAGCGCAACCTTGCAGCATGACGGCAGTCACTTTGAAAGTGCATTCGCCTTCACATGTTCTGACATTCCATTGCAATAAGTGACGTCGGTCCTTGAGTCGAAGTGGTCAGGCCCTCCACCTTCGGGCGGCACCACTTCCGGTGCATGTGAAAAGGAGCTGCAAATGTTGGAGATCACGTTCGTCGATCTGGAAGAGCGCATCTCGGCCATCAGCGAGGAAGACGCGATGTACCAGTCCGGCGAGAGCATCCAGCTCTCGTGACACCGGAAGGGCAGGGCGCAGGTCCCGGGAGGAGGTGGTGTTTGATCGGATATGAGGTACTTCGCGAGCGCTTCCAGCTCGATGGATACGTTCATTTCGATCTACGCGCCTTTGTGCCATCCATCGCTGATGTGGTTGAGCGCGTTGCCAGCATCGGGGAGGATCGGTGGTCATTTATCGTGAAGAATCGTGATGGTGAGCACGATCTGTGTTCGTCGGACAAAGTCGAAGCGAGCAGGCAGCACGCCATCGCTGATCGCGACCGTGAGCTTGGCAGATTCGCGTTTTCGTTCCGATGGATGCCGGACTCGCGTGAGAACGCCGATGTGGAAGCGCTACAGGCGATGAAACAGTTGATGGCCTCAAGGCCGGTGCTCGAGTTGCTGGGAAAGGTCACTGGCCGCGTACCTCTGACCGTATCCCAGTTCTACCTGAGTTGGTTCGAGCATGGCCATTTCCTTGGCACTCACTGCGATCCGGGCCAGAGCTTCGGCGTCGCGCTCAGTCTGACGAAGGAGTGGGACCCCAACCACGGAGGGCTGACCGTAGTGCTTCCTGACGGGGAGAAGGAACCTGCTGCCTGTCTGGTGCCGGCACTCTTCACGTTGTTGGTATTTGATACCAGCGCACGCCGCATCCCGCATTTCGTCTCCGCGGTTACCGCTCCTGCGCGTCGTAGACGAATCACTGCGGTGGCCAGGTACCGCGCATGAAGTGGTCTGATCACGCACAAGGCGTGGATCTCCGGGCCGCGACCGCCGCTGTGTGCGTGGTCCTGGTCTGGAGTACCAGCTTCTCTTTTGCGAGGGACGCAGTTCAACAGATGGGCCCTTGGACGTTTCGTTTTTACAGTACCTTGGCGGGCTTCATGACAGTGCTGCCCTTTGTCCGACGGAGCTGGCTGGAGGTCCTGCAGCTGCAGGCGGCGACGAGACAACGCGTGCTCTGGGCAGTGACGATCAATGGAACCATGGTCTCCAGCCTCAACATCCTCGCGCTCGCCTACTATCCAGCTACCACCGTGCTTACGTTGATGTACACGATGCCCGCCTTTGCTGGCGCGATGGAGGCGGTGCGCCTGGGGCGGTGGTCTTGGGGGGGCGTGCTGGCGACGGGGGCGGCGTTGAGCGGAGTCCTTCTATATGTCGGCGGTGCGCCAGCGGGCGGCGCCTTGTTGATTGTTCTGAATGCAGCCCTTTGGGCAGTAGGCACCCTGTTGTCGGCGCTTACGGGGCAGCCTTGCCGGCCCTCGACGCTGGTCACCGTGCAGATGCTCATCGCATTCTTCTGTTCCATTCCGCTGCTTGCTCTGGCCGGCGGGCAGGGAGAGTCATTGCCACCTTGGCAGGGGCGTGGGAATGTCCTGGCCCTTCTCTATGTCGGCGTGCTCAACGGGCCGGTGGTCTTCGGGCTGTGGTATGTCGCGATACAGGGGCTGGGTCCAGTACGCGCGGCGAGCTTTACGTTGGGTGTTCCGGTAGTCGGCGCCTTGGCTGCCGTGCTCGCCTTTGGCGAGACCCTCGACTGGTGGCAGGCGGCGGGAATCGGTCTGGTCGTATTGGGGATGGCACTCCGATTGAGGGGCGTGGCGGCGCCTGCCAATGGAGCCACCCGGTGACGGTGGACAGTGCCTGTTACTTCTGCAATTGCGCTGCAACGCCGGTAACCCGTGACCCAGAACGAAGAAAGGGGCGCAGCCCAAGCTGCGCCCCATCAATGCTGCGTCTTGCCTGTTGCTTACCAGAAGAACTGCAGGCGCGCTTCCAGGATGTTCGGGTCGTCGTTGACGAAGGTGCGCGTGGCGGAGCTGTACTTCTTGCTGTCCACCATCACGTAGTTCAGCGCGAACTTGGTGTTGGAACGCCAGTAGTAGTTCACGCCGACGGTCCAGATATCCATCTTGCCGCCGAGAACGCCGTCCACGATCGGCGGACGACCGGCAACCGGGTTGGCGTTCAGATGGCCATCATCCAGGTTCATCGAGTCATAGCGCGCGCCCAGCTGCCACATGCCACGGCCCGGCTCGTCCGGCAGGCCGGTGGTCGGCACGCCGCTCTTGTAGCCCCAGGTCTCGCCGGTGATGTTCCACAGCCCGCTGACATAGAAGCCGTCGCTGGTGTAGTTGTCGCGCGTCATGCGCTTGGCTTCGCTGGTGTAGTACTCGGCCTGGGCCTTGAACGGGCCGCCGATGTACATGGCTTCGGCACCGATGGTCTTGACCCGGTCGGTGTCGGTCAGGTTGCCGCTGTCGACCAGGCGCGCGGTGGCCAGGTCGGCGTTCGGGCGGGCGCGCACGCGCAGGGTGTCCGCGTCGGTGTCGTAGTCGACATAGCTCAGGCCGAAGTGCAGGACCTGGCCCTTGTCATTGATCGGCGCCCAGGTGCCACGTGCGCCGTAGCCGCTGCCGTGGGCCAGGTTGCGGGTCAGCTCACGGCCGAACGCGCTGGCGGTGACCGACCAGTTGTTGTCGCCGAAGCTGTAGGCGCCACCGAGGCGGCGGGCCACGGCGTAGGTGTTGGTGACCGCAGCCTTGGAGATGAAGTCGTTGTTCTTGGTGCTGGACAGCTCTTCCAGGCTGTTGGGCTGCTTGAACTGGCCCAGCTGCACGAAGTGGTTGGCGTTGCCGGCCAGCTTGTACTTGACGTTGGTGTCCAGGAACTTGTCGGCCTTGGCGTCGTAGCCGACCACCCATTCCACGTTGCCCGGGCCCTTGCCCTTCAGCACCAGCTCGGCGCGACGCAGTTCGAATTCGCTGTCCTTGCCGTTGGCGGCATCGCCACCGTTGAGATCGGTCACATCGTTGTCGAACCAGTTGCCGTCGGCTTGGACCAGGCCTTCGAACGTGATCTCCGAGCCGCCGATCACGTCGATGGCCACTTCAGCGTGGGCGGCCGGCACGAACAGCGCAGCAGCCACGGCCGCAGTGAGGAGTTGGCGATGCAGTTTCATGGAAAGGAGCCTTGCAGGCAGGTGGGAAGATGCTGCGCAGGCTAATAAGTGAAGATTGCGTAAATATGACAGTTTCAGACAAGGCAGCCCCAGGCCCGGGCACGGCGGCTGCTGGGGTTGCTCAAACTGCCCGAATCAGATGACTGCCCGGTTGCGCCCAGATGGCAGTCGCCGCCGTCGCTCAGGCGGCGTTTTTTTGCTTGAAGCGGCACAGGTCACGGATCACACACTGCGGGCAGTCCGGCTTGCGCGCCTTGCACACATACCGGCCATGCAGGATCAGCCAGTGGTGGGCGTCGAGCAGGAACTCGGCCGGAATCACCTTGACCAGCAGGTCTTCCACTGCGCGAACGTCCTTGCCGGGGGCCAGCCCGGTGCGGTTGGCCACCCGGAAGATGTGCGTATCCACCGCCATCACCGGTTCGCCGAACGCAGTGTTGAGCACCACGTTGGCGGTCTTGCGCCCGACCCCGGGCAGGGCTTCCAGCGCGGCGCGGTCACGCGGCACGTCACCGCCATGCTGGTCGATCAACAGGCGGCAGGTGGCGATGACATTCTTCGCCTTGGCATTGAACAGGCCGATGGTGGCGATGTACTTTTTCAGCCCGTCCTCGCCCAGCGCCAGGATCGCCTGCGGCGTGTTGGCTACCGGGAAAAGTTTGCGCGTGGCCTTGTTGACGCCCACATCGGTGGCCTGCGCGGAAAGCGCCACGGCGACCAGCAGTTCGAACGGTGAGCTGTACTCCAGTTCGGTCTTCGGATGCGGATTGAGTTCGCGCAGGCGGGTGAACATTTCAACGACGTCGGCCTTGGGCATGCGCGCGCTGCGCGGAGCGGCCTTTGCAACAGGGGTCATCAGGAAGGCTTTCCAGCAGCCCTGGCTTTGGCGCGCGCAAGAATCGCGGCAGCCGCAGGCGGCAGGGCCGGCTTCAGATCGGGAGTGGGGGCCGGCGGCGCGCGTCGCGCATCGCGTTCGGCCGCGCGGCGCGCAAGCCGCTGCGCGCGCTGGCGGTAACGGTCACGCGCGGCCCAGGCGCGTTGCAGCTGCTGCTGGGCCTGCAGCAGGCGGGCGGGCAGGTCCGGGTGACCGGGCAGCAGGGCGTCGTCGCCAGGGCCGGGCACGTAGTCCATCAGGCCGGCGTCCAGCGCGGCATCCAGGTCATCCGCCAGCACCAGCTGCAGCAGGCGCGCCGGCGCCGGCCCGGCGGCGTCACCTCCCTGAACCATGGGGCGGTTGACCCCGGGCGCTGGGATGGCACCATCGTCGGCAACGGTCAGGGGCGCGTCGGCCACGGCAGAAACTCCTGGTAAAACGTTAAAAAAAAGTGATTTTGAACTCTGGAAACGAAAGCAGGTCATAGCCTTCGTCGTTAGTGGCGGTTCAACGTTGCGGCGGCTATCCTAACCCGTCGCCTCAGGGCGGCCCAATGCGTCCTGAGTTACCACCCCTGGAGAAACGTTTGATGAAGTTGCGTTCTATCGCGGTCGCCGTCGCGGCCCTGGCCCTGACGGGCAATGCCTTCGCCCAGGACACTTCGTCCGAAAAGGGCAAGCTGAGCTATTACTTCGGTTACGACTACGGCAACAACCTGGCTGAGCTCACCGGTCGCGGCGAACAGCTGGACATCAATTCGGTGGTGAAGGGCCTGCAGGATGCCTACGCCAAGAAGCAGCCGGCAATCACCGCCGATCAGCTGAAGCCGGCCGTCGAAGCCTTCCAGAAGCGTGAGCAGGGTCGTGCTGCTGCCGCCAAGGCCGAGTACGAAAAGGCTGCCGCCGAAAACAAGACCAAGAGCACTGCCTTCCTGACCGCCAACAAGGCCAAGGCCGGCGTGCAGGCGCTGCCGAGCGGCGTGCAGTACCGCGTGATCGAAGCCGGCAAGGGCGCCAAGCCGACCCAGGCCAGCACCGTGCAGCTGGAAGTGGCCGGCCCGTACCCGTTCGGCACCCGTCCGACCGAAGCCCGCCCGGCGCAGCAGATCCCGTCGATCAAGGTCAGCGAAGTCGAAATGAAGGCCATGCGCGAAGTACTGCTGCAGATGCCGGCCGGTTCGAAGTGGGAAGTTACCCTGCCGCCGGAACAGGCCTACGGTGCCGACCCGCGTACCCCGTTCCCGCCGAACGTCGCCGTGCAGTTTGAAATCAAGCTGGTCAGCGTCAAATAAGAACGGCTGAAAACAACAAAACGCGTCGATGGCAACATCGGCGCGTTTTTTGTTTTCAACACACTCGCAGCGTCGACCGTTGGTCGGCTCCCGCAGTGTTGGAACCGCGCCATTCGCGTTACTGTTGCCCGGTGCACTTTCCGGAAACCCCCGCCCATGCCATGCCGAGCCCCTGCATCGGAACCTGCGCGCTTGATCGCGCCGGCCTGTGCGGCGGCTGCCTGCGCAACGTGGATGAAATCACCCGCTGGTCGACGATGACCCGACACGAACAAGAACATGTGATGCGGCAGGTGCTGCCGCTGCGTGAGCAGCTGCGGCAGTCGCTGGGCGGCTCGCTGGCCGACCACGAGCGCCTGTTGCGCGCGCTGCACCCGCTCGATGCACCCCCCGGTGGCGATGGCTGGAACCGCAGTGAACTGGCCGACCTGCTGCCGCCCGGCCCGCCGGTGGAAGCGGCGGTGCTGGCCGGGATCATTCCGCGCGCCAGCGGCGCGCAGGTGCTGCTGACCCGGCGCACCGATACGCTGCGCCAGCATGGCGGCCAGGTCGGCTTCCCGGGCGGCCGCCAGGAGCCGGACGACCGCGATGCGGTGGCCGCCGCGATCCGCGAAAGCAACGAAGAAATCGCGCTGCCGCACGACCAGGTGCAGGTGCTGGGCTACCTGGATCCGTTCGTGACCATTACCGGGTACCGGGTGATGCCCGTGGTGGCGGTGATCGACCCGGGTTTCGTGGCGGTGCCACAGCCGGATGAAGTGGCCGAAGTGTTCGAAGTGCCGTTCGATTACCTGATGGACCCGGCCAACCTGCACCAGGTCGAGATCGACCACCGCGGCCGCATTCGCCACGTGCTGGAATACGGCTGGCCGGGCCAGCGCATCTGGGGCGCCACCGCCGCCATCCTCTACAACCTGCGTCGCCGCCTGGAGCAACTGGAATGATGACCGCGAACCCGACCCCGTGGACCACCCTTGTCGATGTGGCGACGCTGTCCAGCGCGCTTTCGCAGGGGGATACGCGCCTGCTGGATGCGCGCGCCACCGCCAGTGCGGCGCCGCGCGTGCTGGATGCGCGTTTTTCGCTGGCCGATCCGCAGTCCGGCGCGCGCGATTATGCCGCCGGGCATCTGCCGGGCGCGCTGCGCGCGGACGTCAACCGCGACCTGGCTGACATGAGCGTGGTCGGCCACGGCCGCCACCCGTTGCCGGACAGCGATGCGTTCGCCGGCACACTGGGGCGGTGGGGAATCGGTCCGGATACCCAGGTGGTGGTCTACGACGGCGG
Organism: Stenotrophomonas sp. CFBP8994; assembly: GCF_034044835.1. Classification (NCBI taxonomy): domain Bacteria; kingdom Pseudomonadati; phylum Pseudomonadota; class Gammaproteobacteria; order Lysobacterales; family Lysobacteraceae; genus Stenotrophomonas; species Stenotrophomonas sp. CFBP8994. Next base: position 32,056 of record NZ_JAXCWT010000008.1, read on the forward strand.
CGACGGCAGCATGGCGGCGGCGCGCGCGTGGTGGCTGCTGCGCTTGATCGGACATACGCAGGTGGCGGTGCTCGATGGTGGCCTCGCGGCGTGGCAGGCGGCCGGTCTGCCGTTGACCACGGACGTGCCCGAGGTGCTGCCGTTGCCGGCCTATCCGGGGCGTTTCGATACCCGCCAGGTGGCATCGGTGGACGAGATCGCCGCGCGCTTGAAGCATGCGCCGGGCTGGCTGCTGGATGCGCGTGCCGGTGAACGGTTCCGGGGTGAGGTGGAGCCGCTGGATCCGGTGGCGGGGCATGTACCCGGCGCGGTGAACCGTCCGTTCGGATTGAATGTGGCCGACGGCCGCCTGCGACCGGCCGCCGAGCTGCACGCCGCGCTGCGGCCGCTGATTGGCACGCATGATCCGCAGCAGGTGGTGTTGATGTGCGGCTCGGGCGTGACCGCCTGCCATCTGCTGTTGGCGATGGAAGTGGCCGGGCTGCACGGCGCGCGGGTCTATGCCGATTCGTGGAGCGGGTGGGTCAGCGATTCAAGCCGACCGGTCGCGACCGGCGCCTGATCGGCCGTCACCCAGGGCGTCAACGGATGGCGCAGGTAGAGCGGACTGTCAGTCCGCTGCTCTTCGCGTCGACCGCAGGCTGCACGCCAACGGCAGCGGACTGACAGTCCGCTCTACCCCAGCGGAGTCAGCGTCACCGCCGCCAGCACCCGCGGCCACGGGAACAACGGGCCCGGGTCAAGCTTGCGCTGTACGCGCCGGTCCGGGTCGTCGCTGGCTACTTCGTCCCGGGTGTCCAGCGCCTCGTGTCCGGCGATGTGGTGCAGGCCGGGCAGGGTGTCGCACAGGTGCTGCAACAGGTCGATCAAGGCCGCGATCTGGGCCTCCGGATAGGGTTCGTCCATCGCCTGGTGGCGGGAATCCAGCCAGTGCGGGTAGCGGCCGGTGTTGACCAGTTCGATGCCGATCGAACGCGGGTTGTAACCGCTGACATGGTGGGCGATGCGCTCGACCGGGACGTACTGGACGATGCTGCCGTCGCGGTCGATGTAGAAGTGCCCGCTGTTGCCGCTGCCGCTGTCGTACAGCACGCGCTCGCCGTAGCTGCGCGCCATGGCCAGGTCGGGCAGTTCGGTGCAGTGGATCACCACCAGATCGATGTCATCCGGCGCGCGCTCGCCCAGCTGCGCCACGTAGGGCAGCGGCTGCGAATCGATGCGGGGCGGGGCGCGGTCGGGCATGCGCCGATGCTAGCATTCGGGCATGAGCGCTTACATCGATTTCCACGCGGTGGCTGCATGAGCCGCGGCCACTGCATTCTTTCCCACGGCTTTGAAAGCGGCCCGGACGCCACCAAGGTAACCGCCCTGGCCGAGGTTGCCGAGCGGCTGGGCTGGACCCACGAACGGCCCGATTACACCGACCTGGATGCCCTGCGCGAGGTCAGCAGCGTGGGGGATGTCCGTGCCCGCCTGCAGCGCCTGGTCGAGCGCGCCAGCGCCGCCGCCGCGCAAGGCCCGGTCGTGCTGGCGGGTTCCTCGCTGGGTGCCTACATCTCGGCCATCGCCTCGCTGCAGGTCCCGACCCGGGGTCTGTTCCTCATGGTGCCGCCGACCCGGATGGGGCCGATGCCGGCGCTGGATGCCGCCCGCGTGCCCACCAGCGTGGTCCACGCCTGGCACGATGAGCTGATCCCGGCCGCCGATGTGATCGCCTGGGCCCAGGCGCGCTCGGCGCGGCTGCTGCTGGTGGATGACGGGCACCGCCTGAACAACCACGTGGATGCCTCGGCGCAGGCGTTCGAGGCGCTGCTCCGGAGCCTCTGAAGCGTACCCACCCAAGGCGGCCTCCAACCGCATGGCCACAAGCGGTTCGCATGGGTCGCAGGGCGTCCCCGGGGCGATTCCGGCCGGGTCACGTACAATGGACGGTCCGGCGCCTGCGCCCGGGCCGCCCGCGGTGCCCGTGGGCACCCCCTTCCTGCTGACCTGCGATACCGATCCCGTGAAATTCTTTGTTTCCTGCGCCAAGGGCCTGGAGTACCTGCTCGCCGACGAACTGCTGGCGCTGGGCCTGCCCAGGGCCACTGCCACCATTTCCGGCGTCAATGCCGAGGGCGAGCTGCCGCAGGCACTGAAGGTCGTGTTGTGGTCGCGCCTGGCCAGCCGGGTGCTGTGGCCGCTGGCCGAGTTCGACTGCCCGGACGAGGGATCGCTGTACCAGGGCGTCTCCTCGATGCCGTGGGAGCAGCACATCAGCCCCGCGCTGACCCTGTCGGTGGACGCCCATGTGTCGGGGACCGAAATCACCCACGCGCGCTTCGCCGCGCAGCGGGTCAAGGACGGCGTGGTAGACAGCCTGCGCGCGCAGGGCCTGGAACGACCGTCGGTGAACACCGAGTTCCCGGACGTGCGCATCAACCTGTCGCTGCGCAAGGGCCGCGCCTCGATCTCGATCGACCTCGGCGGTGGCCCGATGCACCGGCGCGGCTGGCGCATGGCGCAGAACGAGGCCCCGCTGAAGGAAAACCTGGCGGCCGCCGTGCTGATGCGCGCCAACTGGCCGAAGATCCATGCCGAAGGCGGCGGCCTGCTGGACCCGATGTGCGGCAGCGGCACGCTGCTGATCGAAGGCGCGCTGATGGCCGCCGACGTGGCCCCGGGCCTGCAGCGCCACGGCAGCATTCCGCCGAGCCGCTGGCTGGGCTTCGACCGCGAGGCCTGGAACGCCCTGATGGCCGATGCCCGCACCCGCGAGCAGGCCGGGCGCGCCGCGCTCAAGCAGGTCATCCACGGCAGCGACATCGACCCGCATGCGATCCGCGCGGCCAAGGAAAACGCGGAGACCGCCGGTGTCGCCGAGGCGATCTGGTTCGGCGTGCGCGACGTGGCCGACGTGCAGGTTCCGCCGCAGGAAACCGGCTGCGTGGTGTGCAACCCGCCGTATGACGAACGCCTGGCCGCCGATGCGGTGCTGTACCGCCGCCTGGGCGACGCGCTCAAGCGCGCCGTGCCGCAGTGGCGGGCCAGCCTGCTGTGCGGCAGCGCCGAACTTGCGTTCGCCACCGGGCTGCGCGCGAACAAGAAGTACCAGCTGTTCAACGGCGCCATCGAGTGCGCGTTGATCGTGTGCGATCCCATTGCCGTACCGCAGCGCGAGAACGCGGGACAGCCGCGCGAGCTCAGCGAAGGCGCGCAGATGGTGGCCAACCGGCTGCGCAAGAACATCCGCAGGTTCAAGACCTGGAAGGCCCGCGAACAGGTCACCTGCTACCGCGTGTATGACGCCGACCTGCCCGAGTACGCCGCCGCCATCGACGTGTACGAAGAAGACGGTGGCGCTGGCCGCACCTTCCTGCATGTGCAGGAATACGCTGCGCCGGCCACCATTCCGGACGTGGACGTGCGCCGCCGCCGCAACGAGCTGCTCTCGGCCGCGCGCGAGGTATTCCAGGTGCCGGCCGAGCAGGTGGCGCTGAAGTCGCGCGAGCGCGGCAAGGGCGGCAGCAAGTATGGCCGCTTCGAACAGCGCGGCGAATTCGTGCTGGTGCGCGAAAACGATGCACTGCTGCGCGTGAACCTGTTCGATTACCTGGACACCGGCCTGTTCCTGGACCACCGCCCGCTGCGCTGGCACATGGCCAAGGAAGCGCAGGGCAAGCGCTTCCTCAACCTGTTCTGCTACACCGGCGTGGCCAGCGTGCAGGCAGCGGTGGCCGGTGCGGCCTCCACCACCAGCGTGGATCTGTCCGGTACCTACCTGCAGTGGTGCGCCGACAACCTGGCCCTGAACGGCAAGGGCGGCAGCCAGCACCAGCTGATCCAGGCCGATGCACTGGCCTGGCTGGAAGCCGAGCGGCATCGGTTCGATGTGATCTTCTGCGATCCGCCGACCTTCTCCAACTCCGCCCGCGCCGAGGATTTCGACGTGCAGCGCGAGCATGTGCGGTTGCTGCGTGCGGCCGTGGCGCGGTTGAGCCCGGAAGGCGTGCTGTACTTCTCGAACAACTTCCGCCGCTTCAAGCTGGACGAGGAAGCGATCAAGGAATTCGCTGAGTGCCGCGAGATCTCGGCCGACACCATCGGCGACGATTTCGAGCGCAACCCGCGCATTCACCGCGCGTGGGAGTTGAGGCGCTACGGGGCGTGATGTAGAGCCGACTGTTGGTCGGTTTGCACTTGAGTTCCCGTTGCCACCGGAAGAGCAGCCGACTGACAGTCGGCTCTACAGCGCGGCGGCGCCCAGGCCCAGCACCGGCAACGCCCAGGCCAGCGGTGCGATCCAGCGCGGTCGCCAGGGATACAGGCCGAAGGCGATCAGCAGGCCGCTGATCGTCATCGCGCCCAGCCACAGCACCGGCCCGGCGGCCCAGCCGTGGTCGGCCACGCAGATGCCGAACGCGGTCGCCAGCAATGCCCAACCCAGCCAACGCCACAGCCGCATGCGCGCGGGGCCGGCGTGCGCCTTGCCGTGCAGGTCGAGCTGGTGCTTTTCCATCGCCAGCGACAGGGCGGTGAACGCAGAAAAGTTCAATGTGAGCGCCAGCAGCATCATGCGCTGGCCTCGGCGGCATTCGCGGTGGCGGCAAGGGCTGCGGCCTGGCGCCGCTTCTTCTCGGCCGCGCTCAGCGCAGGCTGCCAACGCTGCATGCGCAGGCCGCAGTATGCCAGCATCGCGCCGAAGGCAAGCATCACCAGGTCGAACCCGGCCAGCGCCCAGTCGCCGGTGCGCAGGGTTACGCCCAGATGTGCATCGGTGGTGAGCACATTGATCACCGGGATCAGGGCGAACAAGGCCGCGCCCAGGTACAGCTGCCAGGCCCACATCAACCGCTTGGGCCAGACGAAGGCCGCCAGCAGGGCGGCGGCCCAGGCATAGAAGAACACGCTGGCTTCTGCGTCGGCGCGTTCCGCCATTTCCAGCGGCAGCAACCGGTTACCCCAGAAGTACGCGGCAAACGCGATCGGCAGGCCGGCCACGGCGCCGATGTTGAACGCATCCACCAGCCGCAGGCCGAAGCCGATCCTGCCGGCCTTGGCGTGCTTGGGGCGCTCCTTGACCGCCCACAGCACTACGCCGCTGGCCACCATCAGGCAACCTACCAGGCCGGACAGGAAGAACAGGGCGCGCAGGCCCCAGTCCGCGAAGCGGGCCAGGTGCAGGCCGTACATCACGCCACGGGTGTGGGTGGCGCCGCCGGGCACCGGGCTGGTCTCGATCAGCGCGCCGCTGACCGCGTGGTAGCGCAGCGATGGTGTGTCGATCGACAGCCGTTTGCCATCGCGCTGGTAGATGTCGATCACCGCATTGGCCGCGCCCGGGTGGAACACGGTGAAGCCGCTGACCTGCGCGCCTTTCCATTCGGCACGCGCGCTGTCGAGCAGCTGCTGGATCGGCAGCGGCGCCGCGCTGCCTTCGGCGGCGTCGGCCGGATCGGCCAGGCGCGCAAAGGCCTCGCTGAAGAACGCGTCCTCATCCTTGGGATAAGCCACGCTTACGCCCTGCGGCAGGTACATGAACATCAGCGTGACTATTCCGGTGTAGGTGATCATCGCGTGGTAGGGCAGGGCCATCACCGCGCTGACGTTATGGAAGTCCAGCCACGAACGCAGGCCCTTCTCCGGCCGGAAGGTGAAGAAGTCCTTGAAGATCTTCTTGTGGGTGATCACCCCGGTAATAATCGCCACCAGCATGAACATCGCGCAGAAACCCACCAGGTAGCGCGCCCACAGCACCGGGATATAGTGCAGGTCGAAATGCAGGCGGTAGAAGAAATCGCCGCCTCGGGTTTCGCGCGCGGCCACTTCCTCGCCGCTGGCCGGGTCCACCGTGGCATCGCCGAAGCGGCCACCGCCGCGGCGGCGCTTTTCACCTTCGGCCGGTGGCTTCACCATCGATTCGGGGTTGCGCCAGAACATGCGCATGGCCGGGTTGCGCGGATCGGGCAGGGTCACGTTCCAGCTTTCGGCCTGCGGCGCCTTGTGCTGCAGGAAGGTCACCGCGCGCTCGGCGGCGACCTCGGTGGACACGCTGCTGCGCGGCAGCTCCGGGCGCATCCAGCGGCTGATTTCTTCGCGGTAGTAGCTGGCGGTGCCGGCCATGAAGATGAGCAGCAGCAGCCAGCCCACCAGCAGCCCGGTCCAGGTGTGCAGCCAGGCCATGGACTGGCGGAATCCATTCTTCATGCACGTGCTCCCAGTGCGAGGGTGCCCAGCCAGAACAACGCGGTGGGCGCGGCGATGCCGATCCAGGCACGCAGTGCGGTGCGGGTGGCAAATGCCCACAGCGCGGCGCAGGCGCACAGCACGATCGCCACCAGCATGCCTGTCAGCACCGCTTGCGCGCGGGCGATGGGCAGGGCCACGGCGAAGAACATCGCGCAGGTGGCGGCCAGCGCGTAGCCGCCGAAGATCGCGGCCAACGAACGCGACAGCACTCCCAGCCAGGGGCGGTCGAAGAAACCGCCGAAGCGGTTGAACCAGCTGGCATCAGGCGTGCTGTCCACGGGAACCTGCAATGTCGGGTCGAACAACGAACGTCACCGGCCGAAGCCGGTGACAGGGAAAGGGTGGCCATCCGTGGCCAAGCCGCCGCACAGGGCGGGGGTATCCCTGGAGAACGGTGTTGCCTCGGTCGCGCACCGCAACGCCACCATAGGCGGCGCGCAGGACGGCATCGAGCAAGCATCCAGTGCGCTAATGATAGTCATTATCATTCGCTTCGGCAAGATTGACAGGCGCTTCGCGCCACCCGTTCTTCGCGCGGCGGTGCCGGCGGACGCTTGGTTTGCGAATTGCAGGCACTTGGTTTAGCAGGGCTACCAGAACCTGAATGCGCTCAGTTTGTGCCTCGCAGCTTCGAACGGCGATATCGGGAGCCGTTGAGGGGCGGTCGCATCACAGAAGGCTTGCCTGACGTTCGTGCCAATTCTTGATGATGATCTCGCCAAACTGCATGTATCGGCCTCCCGTCCATGGTTGCCCATTCAAACATCTGGGGGCTCATCAGAGACCAACGGAACATCCGGACGGACTCTTCCAGATGGTGCGTGACGCAGCGATAGAGGGTCACTGGGTCGCTATTGATGTCGTTCAGAACTTCTAGCTTGGCCGGCACTGGCCGCATGAGTAGCGCGGCCGCCCCGCCAGCAAACGCATCGACGTAGGTGTCGTGAATAGGGAAATGCGGACACAGGTACTTGATCAGTCGGCGCTTCCCGCCAGGCCAGGGGAGTACTGGTAAGGGCAGGTGTCTGCTTGTGCGATAGGGGACTGCCAAGATGACTCGGTCCTCGCGAGGACCCAGAGTTTTGGCCAAGGCGCACGCGACTGAGGCGTGTATTGCGGTGACGTGCCGCTGGTTGCCGTCGGCAGCACGTCGCCCTGTTTCAGTAACGGAATTGCGCCACGATGCCGTACTCTTTCGCGGGCAGGGACACCTCAATATGCAAGTTCGGACGCAGCAAAGGAACGGTATCCAGAATTGCCTGAACGCTGCTCTTCCAGCGGGTTCGCGAGCGCATGTAGGTGGGCACGACCTTGGCCTTGGTTATCACGAAGTCAGGTGAAAGCTTTTGGAAGTAGCGCTTCACCTCACCCATGCTGTACTCGCGCCAATGATGAGCGTAGGTGCCGAGGCCAAGGACCTCATCCACCGATATTCCGCCTGCTTGACCGCGCAAGAATCGCAGCGGCTGCCAGGCCCGCCCTTTCCAGGAGTAGTAGTTGGGCGTAGTGACCACAATTCGACCACCGGGGGCCAGAATTCGATGGACTTGTTTCCATAGCGCTATTGGGTTGAACGTAATGTGTTCCAGGATTTCCGAGAACAGCACCACATCGGCCGAGTTGTCAGGGATGGCTTCCAACTCGCCAGCTGCACCCAGGTCAGCACAACCATGAAGCTTAATTTTCATGGCATTTGCAATAGGGAGCACCATCGGGTTGAGGAAAATTTCCGGGAACTCGACCGCTGTCACCGAGTAGCCACTTCGGCGCCACATCACGGCTTGGTGAAGCCAATGAGCACCGATGTCGAGCACACGGGTTCCGCCATTCCAAGTAGCATTGAATTCGTTGAACGTCTTCCTGAAGCGTTCGTAGTGATCGCTTAGATAGTATTCGGGCGTGCCTCCGTGCTCATCGAACAGCGCCAGATAGTCGCTGTACTGCAGAGAGAACTCCTTCTGTAGCTCCATCATTTCACCTCCATATCCTGGTCCTAGGGATGTTCTGAACGGACTGCTCTGGGCCCTGAATTTCCGGTCCTGGGCTGATCAGCGACCGACAAACAGGTCAGATCTGCCTCGTCCTGCTGTTATGGCGGTGCCGGGCGGATTTACTCCTGGGCCGGCATCAGCTGACGACGTGTCATCCACAAGATTGACAGTGCAAAAAGGGCCAGCGCTTGAGCGATGTTCTTGGCCAGATCGTGGCCAAACCGGTACGGCTGACGCCCCGGATGGCGCGCAACCCGGCAATGCCGCTCGATGAGGGCCAGCAGGCGCTTTCTTGTCGGGAAACACCTGATCTGGCTCATCAAGGAGCAGCTCACGGTGTGTCCGCTGACCCAACCTCTCGGCATCACCGAACGAAAGCTGCATGGAGAGTTCCTCGAGGTATGCCTGATGGCCCTCAAGCTTGCGGGGCACCGGCCGGCACTACCATCAGATTTCGTGCAGAGTTGCTCAGGGCGTTTAGCCGGTTCGGCTGACCTGCTCAGACTCCTGCTCCGCTACATTCGAAAAGACAACATGCCTCCCTTCGACCTCGCATCACTTCCTTGCGGCGAACCCGGGGCGCATGGAATGGCTCGCCATGGAAATTGACGCTAAAAGCGACGAGAACGCCCGTATTTCGCCGATCCAGTCGCAGGGATTGATCCATGACCGTCTGACACCAGCCTTGGAGTCGGTTGAAGACGTTCTGGCGTCAAAGAACGCGACGTTCCCTCTCCCAAGCGCGCTGAGGCCGCCCTGCTGGTGTATGACCTGCTGGCTAGCGGGTTGGCGGAGGCTGAGGTCATCCCCTTCGCCCGCCGCGCTGTCGGATTGGCTCAAGCAGGTCCAGTCTCGTTTTATCCCGCTCAATCCTGGGTCCCAAAAGATCCTGTCCCCCCAAATTTCGCGCGGCGGCTGCAATACTGGCCGCATGACCGACGCAGACCTGCACGCTCTCGACGCCTTGCCCGATCCCGCCGGGCGCGACCCTGACAGGCTGGCAGCCGATGAGGACTGGTGGTCCCACGTAGCGGCGCTGTACGACCTCACCGACGAGGTGGTCATGCTCGACAACGGCTACTGGGGCGCGATGGCGCGGCCCGTGTTGCAGTCGTATCAGCGCGCCACCGCACGCGTGAACCGTGAGAATGCCTGGTTCGGGCGGCGGGAGTTCCCGGCGTTGTTGGAACACGCGCGGGCAACACTGGCCGAAGCGCTGGGCGTGGGCACAGATGAGATCGCTCTGACCCGGGGCGCGACGGAAGCGATGCAGGTACTGATTGCCGGCTATCGGCACCTGTCTCCGGGCGATACCGTGCTGTATGCGGACACCGACCACGAAAGCGCGATCGCCGCCGTTCAGTGGCTGCGCGAACGCAGGGGCGTGGACGTACAGCGCATCGTGCTGCCGGAGCCGTTCGACCATGACGGCATCGTGGACACCTACCGCCAGGCGCTGGCGCGCTACCCGCGCACCCGCCTGCTGCTGCTCACCCAGGTCGGCCATCGCAACGGCATGCTGCTGCCGGTGGCGGAGATCAGCGCACTGGCCCGCGCGGCCGGCGCGGACGTGGTGCTGGATGCGGCCCATGGCGTCGGCCAGGTCGACACGCCGCTGCACGCGCTGGGCGCGGATTTCGTCGGCATCAACCTGCACAAGTGGATCGGCGCACCGGTCGGCATGGGTGCGCTCTACGTGCGTCGCGGACGCGTTCAGGACCTGGATCCCTGCATGGGCGAGGCCGACACCGGCGATATCGACAGCCGCGTCCACACCGGCACGGTCAACTTCGCGGCGGTCATGGCTTTGCCGGCCGCGGTATCGCTGCACCAGCGGATCGGCGTGGTCAACAAGCGCGCGCGCCTGCTGCGCCTGCGCAACCAGTGGCTGGACGCGCTGCGCGACGACGCCCGGATCCAGCTGCTGGCGTCACCGGATCCGCGTCTGTCCAGCGCCATCGCCGCCTTCCGCCTGCGCGGGCAGGTCAGCCTGGAGGCCAACGCCGCCACGGCCGAGCGCATGCTGCAACAGTCCGGTGTGTTCGTGGTGGCCCGCGAGGGATTGGCGTCCGGCGCCTGCGTACGCGTGACACCGGGCATCTTTACCGCCCCCGCGCAGATACAGTCGTTGATCGACGCCGTGCGCGCAGTTGCTGGTTAGGCAGGATTTCCTGCCGCTAGATGTTCAGCGCGAGCTGCAGGCCTTGGCGATGTCGGCGTCGATCCGCTCCGGTGCGGGGCGTCCGAACATCTCGCTGATCTCGCGTCGGGAACGCAGTTCTTCGCATTGCTCCGGATTGGCCGCGCCGTCGATCACGGTGCCGCGCACCGGGGGCTCTCCACGGCCAGCGTCAGCCTGCATGCGGCGGCGGGCCTGGTGCAGGTCGCGCTGGGCGCGGGTGCGCTCTTCCCACGTGAGGTTGGGGTCTTTGACAATCGGGCGGGTCACGCCGGTGTCCTGCTCGGGCGGGCAGGGTACCGTCTGGTAGATGGTCTGGGCGCCGTTCGCGCACTTGTACACGCGCCCGGCGTGGGCATTGCAGGCCAGCGCGCACAGCGCCAGCGTCATGATCGTCCTTCGCATCGTTCCCCCGGCGGGCCACTCCAGCCCTGAATGCGCGGCAGAATACGCGAACCACGTCTCAAAAACACCCGGGCAATCTGTCAACCGGGCCTGCTACAAACAGAGGTGGAGCCACGCCCTGCGTGGCTGCGCAGGGCAGTCGCTACCAATGCATCCAAACGGTCAGCGCATGCAGCAACAGCCCGATCAACCCACCCACCAAGGTGCCGTTGAACCGGATGAACTGCAGGTCGCGTCCCACGCTCAGCTCCAGCTGCTCCACCAGGTGCCGCTCGTCCCAGCCCTTCACGGTCTGCGCGATATGGCTGGTCACGCCTTCGCGCAACCGGCTGGTCAGGCGCTCGGCGCCATCCATGAGGTGCTGGTTGAGCGCCTCGCGCAGTGAAGGGTCCTCCTGCAGCGCCTGGCCGATCTTGCCCAGGCTGCGCTGCAGGTGGCCGGCCAGCGCAGACGATTCGCTGGACAGATCGGCGCGCAGGCTGGCATGGATGCGCGCCCACAGGCCCTGGACGTACTCCTGCACCGCCGGGTGGTCGATCACCTGCTGCTTGAGCTGGTCGACCTTTTCCGCCAGTGCCGGGTCGTGGCGCAGGCGCTGTATGTAGTCGCCCAGCCACGCCTCGTAATCCTTGCGCAGCGGGTGTTCCGGCTCGGCCAGGATCTGCTGCAGTTCGGCCAGCACCGCGTGCGCCATGCGCTCGGCCAGGCTGTCGCCGATTTCATCAATGGGTTTGACCCAGTTCACCGTGCTGGCGAGCTTCGGCCATTCGCGCTGGATGTAGCGCACGATCAGTTCGGAAGCGCGCTGCCGCACGGCGTCGTTGTCCATCCACTGGCTGATCCGGGTCAGCCCTTCGTCCAGCACCCGCTGGTGGCGGTTGTCGGCAGTGAGCAGGCCCAGCAGCTCGCCGGCAGTGGCGGCCGCGTTCCACTGCCGCAGCTGCTCGACCACGAACGCCTGGATGCTGCGGCGCACGGCGGCTTCGTCGAGGAAATCCAGCGCCTGCAGGGCCCAGCCCCGCGCCATGTCGGCCAGCAGCCGCGACCGGGCGGGATCGGCCAGCCAGCTGCCAAGCCGGCTGGCGGGATCGAATACCTGCAGCCGGGCCAGCAGTGCCTGCGGTTCCAGGAACTGGTCGCGCACGAACACCGCCAGGCTGTCGGCAATGCGCTCCTTGCTGCGCGGGATGATCGCCGTGTGCGGGATCGGCAGGCCCAGCGGGTGGCGGAACAAGGCCACCACCGCGAACCAGTCGGCCAGCGCGCCCACCGCAGCGGCTTCACAGAAGGCGGAAACCCACGCCCAGATACCGCGTTCGCCGTTGAGATGGCTGATGACGAAGCCGGCCAGCATGGCCAGCAGCATCGCCAGGGCAATGGCTTTGAGGCGGCGTAGCTGGGCGCGGCGGGGGTCGACCGAGGGCGTGCTGTTCATGCGGCAAGTGTATCGACCCGGATGCGAACGCCGCCTCGACAAGCATTCTGGAGGGCCGGCCAACGGCCGGCGCTACCATGGAACTCCCACATCGCTCGACGGTAGCGCCGGCCGTTGGCCGGCAGAACGGTTACGCCACGTCTCCGACCTGTCGGCGAAGCGCCGCCAACTGGGCACGCAGCGCATCGTTTTCGAGGGTGAGCGCGATCACCCGCTGGCGCAGCTCGGCCGGGCCTTCGCCCAGCGAGGTCAGTGCCTCGGCAATCTCGGCCTCACGGCTCGGATCGACCTCCAGCTCGCCATCGGCGCTGTGCAGCACCTCCTGCACCGGCTTGCGCGGCTTGCGCTTGGCCTCGCGCACGCGCTTGGCGGCCTGTTTCAACTCGTCCTTGCCGGCGGCCGCGGCCGCGCGCTGTTCCTCTTCCGGCAGCGCCGCTACGGCCGCCGCAGCGCTGATCGAGATCACCCCGCTCTTGACCGCTTCCACCAGTTCCGGCGCGGCCTGCTTGTGGATGCGTTCGATCATCGTTACCTGGCTGCTGCTCAGCCGGGCTTCGCGCGCCATGTCGGCGCGGCTTACCTTCGGCGCCGGCGCCCACGGCGGGCTGTCCTCATCGCCTTCGGGTGTGGCATCGGCGATCTCGCCGTCGCTTTCGCGCTGCAGCTGGGCCTGGTCGGCGCGGTGGCGCTCGGCCAGGATGTCCCGCTTGCGCAGGGCCAGCACGCCGCGCTGGAAATCGGACACGCTGCGCCGGCCCAGGTGCTGTTCGATCATCCACAGGTGCACGTCATCCATCGACTGGAAGCGGGTGTTCTGCACCGTCTGGAACGGCAGGCCGTGCTTCTGGCAGATGCCGTAGCGGTTGTGCCCATCCACCAATACATCGTTCCACAGCACCAGGGCGTCGCGGCAGCCTTCGGCCAGGATGCTGCGCTCCAGCGCCTCGTGTTCGTCGGCGGTGAGTGGATCGATGTAGGCCTTGAGTTCTTCTTTGACGACGATGTCCATGCAATCCGGTTGGCGAGCAGCTGTTGACCGCCCATTGTACCGGTCGCCGGCATCACGCCGTGGCGCGGATCATCTCGCCCAGCACGTCCACGATCCGGTCGATCTGCGCCCGGTCGATGATCAGCGGCGGCGACAGCGCGATCACGTCGCCGGTACAGCGCACCAGCAGCGCCCCGTCGCGGAAGCAGCGCTCGAACACCTCAAAGCCCCGGCTACCAGGCGCGCCCTTGCGCGGCGCCAGCTCGACCGCACCGATCAGCCCGAAATTGCGGATGTCCACCACGTTCGGCAGCCCGCGCAGGCTGTGCAGGCGGGTCTGCCAGTATTCGCCCAGCTCGATGGCACGATCAAACAGGCCTTCGGCGGCGTATGTGTCCAGCGCCGCCAGCGCAGCAGCGCAGGCCAGCGGGTGGCCGGAATAGGTATAGCCGTGGAACAGCTCGATGGCCCCCGGCGGGCCCTGCATGTACGCGGCGTGGATGGCATCGGACACCATCACCGCGCCCATCGGCACCGCGCCGTTGGTCAGCCCCTTGGCCATCGTCAGCAGGTCCGGGGTGACCCCGAAGCGCTGCGCGGCAAAGGCGTTGCCGACCCGGCCGAAACCGGTGATGACCTCGTCGAACACCAGCAGGATGCCGTGCTGGTCGCAGATTTCGCGCAGGCGCTGCAGGTAGCCCGGCGCCGGCAGGATCACCCCGGCTGAACCGGCAATGGGCTCGACGAATACCGCCGCGATGGTGGAGGCATCATGCAGCGCGATCAGCCGTTCCAGGTCCTCGGCCAGTTCGGCGCCGTGGCGGGGCAACCCGGGGGTGAAGGCGTTGCGTGACAGGTCCAGGGTGTGGCGAAGGAAATCGCTGCCCGCCAGCAGCGGGCCGAAGCCTTTGCGGTTGTTGGGCAGGCCCCCGATCGACAGCCCACCGAAACCGACCCCGTGGTAGGCCTTCTCGCGTCCGATGAAACGGGTGCGCTGGCCTTCGCCGCGCAGCCGGTGGTAGCCGAGCACGATCTTCATCGCCGTATCGACCGCCTCGGAACCGGAGTTGGTGAAGAACGCATGGTTCAGCGGTCCGGGAGCGAGCGCGGCCAGGCGCTGCGCCAGCACGAATGGCAGCGGCGTGCCCATCTGGAAAGGCGGGGCGAAATCCAGCGTAGCCGCCTGCTGCTGGATGGCCTGCACGATCCGCGGCCGGGCGTGCCCGGCGTTGCAGCACCACAGTCCGGCGGCGCCATCAAGGATCGGGCGGTCGTCCACGTCGTGGTAGTACATGCCTTCGGCACGCACCAGCAGGCGCGGTGCGGCCTTGAACTGGCGGTTGGCGGTGAACGGCATCCACCAGGCGTCGAGGCTGGTGGGTGCGTGTTGGGACAGCGGGGATGGCGGTGTTTCGGTGGGGGGCATGGTGCTGGACCCGCGAATGTGGATGGTCTCGACTTTACTGCCTGGATCGTTGCTTCGTCGTGGACCGCCTGGTCCGGCCAACGGCCGGGGCTACCGCTGGTTTCGTTCGGCACAGCCTGGTCCGGCCAACGGCCGGGGCTACCGCTGGTTTCGTTGTTTCGCGTGCAACCATCGCGACGGTGGGCGGCGGTCACGTGGCAGAATCGGGCAGCTGATCTTCCCGCACGTGAACGATGTCGACTCCTGCCGCTGCCAACGCCGCCAATTCGCCCCGCCGCATCCTGCTGGCCAGCCTGATCGGCACCACCATCGAGTTCTTCGACTTCTACATTTACGCCACGGCGGCGGTGCTGGTGTTCCCGCACCTGTTCTTCCCCGACAGCAGCGAGGGTGCCGCGCTGCTGCAGTCGCTGGCGACCTTCGCGGTGGCGTTCATCGCCCGGCCGGTCGGCTCGGCGGTATTCGGCCATTACGGCGACCGGATCGGGCGCAAGGCCACGCTGGTGGCTGCGCTGCTGACCATGGGCGTGTCGACCGTGGCGATCGGCCTGCTGCCCACTCACGCCAGCATCGGCATCCTGGCGCCGGCGCTGCTGGCACTGTGCCGGTTCGGCCAGGGCCTGGGCCTGGGCGGCGAGTGGGGTGGGGCGGTACTGCTGGCCACGGAGAACGCGCCACCGGGCAAGCGGGCCTGGTACGGCATGTTCCCGCAGCTGGGCGCGCCACTCGGGTTCCTGCTTTCGGCCGGCATCTTCCTGCTGCTGGGCCGCGCGATGAGCGATACGGACTTCCTGCAGTGGGGCTGGCGCGTGCCGTTCCTGGCCAGCTCACTGCTGGTGGCGGTAGGCCTGTGGGTGCGCCTGAACATCCATGAGACCCCGCAGTTCCAGGCCGCACTGGACCGCAACGAACGCGTGCGCCTGCCGATGTGGACAGTGCTGCGCCACCACCCGCGCACCTTGGTGCTGGGCACGCTCGGGGCGTTCGCCACCTTCGTGCTGTTCTACCTGATGACGGTGTTCACCCTCGGCTATGGCACCACCGTGCTGCACTACAGCCGCGAGCAGTTCCTGCTGCTGCAGATGGTGGGCATCCTGTTCTTCGCCGCCGGTATTCCGCTGTCGGCGATGTACGGCGACCGCTGGGGCACCCGGCGCACGATGATCGTGGCCAGCGGCCTGATCCTCGGTTTCGGCGTATTGTTCGCGCCGTTGTTCCAGGCCGGCAGTCCGTGGCTGGTAGTGGGGTTCCTGGCCCTTGGCCTGTTCCTGATGGGCCTGACCTACGGGCCCTGCGGCACGTTCCTGGCCGAAATCTACCCGGTCCAGGTGCGCTATACCGGCGCCTCGCTGTCGTTCAACCTGGCCGGCATCCTCGGCGCGGCGCCGGCACCGTACGTGGCGACCTGGTTGGCCGGCCGTTTCGGTCTGGTCGCGGTGGGCTACTACCTGTGCCTGACTGCGGTGATCACCATCCTGGCGCTGCTGGCCATGGGCCGGCCAACCCGACTCAGCGGAAAATCCGCTTGAGGGTGCGACCCAGCCAGCTGCCCTGCTGGTGATCGCGGGCGAACTGGTTCAGGTGCTGCTTGACCGATTCGGCGTAGGCCTTGTCATCGCCCCGGATGTGGTTGAACAGCCAGCGCGACAGCATCGTGCGCAGTTCGTCGGTGATGTCCTCGCCGGCCTGGAAACGCAGCCGGTATTCGGACACGCGCTTGCCGAATATCTCGTGCACGCGCTTGTGCGCGGCGCAGAACGGGTAGCCGGCTTCTTCCATCAGCTCTTCCTCGAACGCGAAGTGCGACATGGTGTAGTCCACCAGTTCGTCGATCACCTCGGCCACGGCCACCTTGTGCAGGCTGGTCTGCGCCACGTGCAGGTGGTTGAGCATCTCCACGATCCGCATGTGCTGGTGGTCGATGACGTCGATGCCGATGTTCAGGTCGTCCTGCCAGACCAGAAGTGCCATGCTGCGTTCCCTGTGATGTTCGCTGGGAACGACTCTAGGCAGGGCGGGGCGGACCTGCGTTGATCTGGATCAAGGCGCCAGCGCGGGTTCCCGGGCGGCGGTGGCCTCGCGCGTGCTGCACACGCGGTTGCGGCCGCCGGCCTTGGCCAGATACAGCTGGCGGTCGGCTTCGGAAATCAGCCGGTGCAGCGAATCGTGCTGCGGGCGGATGCAGCACAAGCCGATGCTGACCGTCATCCGCAGCGTGGTGTGACCAAGATCCACTTCCAGCGCGGCGATACGCTGGCGCAGGATCTCGAAGTAGCCGATGGCTTCGTCTTCCTCCAGCCCCGGTACCAGCAGGCAGAACTCTTCGCCACCGAAGCGCGCGATCAGGTCCTGGTCGCGTGCGTGGTCGGCGACGGCCGCGGCCACCGCCCGCAATGCGTCGTCGCCGGCTTCATGGCCATGGGTGTCGTTGATGTGCTTGAAGTGATCGATATCGATCATCGCCACCGCCACCTGCTCACCCTGCACCTGCAGCTTCGGCAGTTGGCGCGTGCTCTGTTCCAGGAAGCAGCGGCGGTTGGGCAGGCCGGTGAGGAAATCGCGGGTGGCCAGGTCCTGCAGCGTACCGATCAGCTCCAGCTGGTCCACGTTCTGCGAGACGCGGCAGAAGAACTCCTCGCGCGAGAAGGGTTTGCGCAGGAAGTCATTGGCGCCGTTCTTCAGGAAGCGCGGAATCAGCGAGGGATCGGTATTGCCGGAAATGCCGATCACCGCCACCTTGTCGCGCGAGCGCAGGGTACGCAGCCGGCGGGTGAATTCCACGCCCTCCATGCCGGGCATTTCCTGGTCGACCACCGCCAGCCGGATCGCCGGGTGGGCCTCGATCGCCTTCAGGCCCTCGGCACCGTCGGCAGCCTCGTAGACGTCGTGGCCATACATGCGCAGCAGCGAGG
Organism: Stenotrophomonas sp. CFBP8994; assembly: GCF_034044835.1. Lineage (NCBI taxonomy): Bacteria > Pseudomonadati > Pseudomonadota > Gammaproteobacteria > Lysobacterales > Lysobacteraceae > Stenotrophomonas > Stenotrophomonas sp. CFBP8994. The sequence goes on from NZ_JAXCWT010000008.1 coordinate 49,620, forward strand.
CGGCGTACATGCGCGCGGACATCGAATCATCCACCACCAGCGCGGCGATGCGCCGGTTGCGGTCCAGGCGCTGCACCAGCCACACCAGGTAGTCGATGCTGCCGGGGGTGTTCTTGAGCACGTAATCAATGATCTGCTGCTGCAGTACGCGCTTGCGCAGGTCCTCGTCGTACACCCCGCTGACCACCACCGTACGCAGCCCGCGCGACAGGAAGTACTCCACCACCTTGTCGCGGTCGCCATCGGCCAGCACCAGCCCGGTCAGCACCAGGAACCAGCCCTGTTCCTCATCCAGCAGGCGCCCGGCCTCGGCGAGCGAGGTCGCCACCGACACCGGCAGCTCCAGCCGCTGCTCGATGGCTTCCTTGAGCATGCTGGTGAACGTGCGCGAGTTCTCCACCAGCAGGATCCGCTGGGGAAGGTCATCACCGGGGTCGCTGGGGAAGGCGCCCTGAAACAGTGCCGGCATGTTGCGTACGCTCGAATCCGAGAGGGTCGGAAGGTGTATCGGCGTCTTCACGCCGGACTTTAGGGTCAATCTTCTGATCTGTGACCGAAATGTCCGGATCCGGGGCTGCAGCGCCCGGATCCGGACGTCCCGGACCGTAGTGCCACGCCCTGCGTGGCAGCCCTCCCGACTCCGGCCGACCAACCCGTAGGAAGAATCAATCGCTACCCGACTGGAATGAGAGCTGATGCACGTACGGGCATGCTTCCGCCGCTTACGATTCCTCTGTGCTCGAAACTCTGGTCCGCAACGCATGGACAACCTCTACAAGGAAGTGACCCCGCTACTCACGTTCCTGCTGCCGGGCTTCCTGTCCGCATCGATCTTTTATGGGTTCACGTCTCATCCCAAACCCAGTCAGTTCGAAAGGACAGTTGAAGCGCTGGTCTTTACGTTCGTTGTTCATGCCGTCACTCGGATGATTGAGGCCGTGTTGGAAGCACTCGGCCGCGTCTGGTCCGCTGGAGAGTGGACATCGACAAGCCAGCTCACCTGCTCGGTGTTGATTGCGACAGCTCTGGGTGCGTTGATGGCAGCTGCCGTCAACAAAGATGCCGTTCATTCCTGGCTGAGGAAGAAAGGAATGACATCTCGCAGTTCGCATTCAAGCGAGTGGCATGGTGTCCTGGGTTCGAGCCTTTCCGACGTAGTGCTGCATCTGGTCGACGGGAGGCGACTCACGGGCTGGCCGAAGGAGTGGCCTCTGAATCCAGGACAGGGTCAGTTCTATATTCTGGATCCTGCGTGGATCGATAATGATGGAAATCCTGTGGATCTGATTGATCTGGAGGGCATAATCATTCAAGCGACCGATGTCAGGTGGGTCGAAGTAATAATGGTCGAAGGAGTTCGAGATGGCTGTTTTACGCAACGGTTCCAATCCACCACTGCCGCCATGGAGACGCGTGCGTTCTGACGGCGCGGATCAGCCGATTCGCAGCAACCGGCCCAAGCTTCCGCCGAATCCGCCGCCTGCACCCAAGCGCCCCTGAGGGGAGCGCTGCGCTCGACTACGCACCCTTTACCCCAACACATCCCGCAGCTTGTACCAGGACATGGCGGCCACCAGCAGCGGCGTGCGCAGGAGCTTCCCACCGGGGAAGCGTGCATGCGGAATGCGCTCGAACACATCCAATCGTTCGTTCTGTCCGGCAATGGCCGCGGCAATCACTGCGCCGGCCAATCCCGTCGCGGCGACGCCATGGCCGGAGAAACCCTGCGCGAAGTACACGTTGGGTGTGAGCCGGCCCCAATGCGGGGCACGGCTGCGGGTGATGTCCACGTAGCCGCCCCAGACCTGCTCCATGCCCACGTCGGCCAGCTGCGGGAACACCTGGTGCATGCGTCTGGTCATTACCCCGCGCAGGTTCGGTGGCGGCAGCGCCGAATAGCTGGCGCGGCCACCGAACAGCAATCGGTGGTCAGTACTGAGCTTGAAGTAATCCAGCGCCCAGCTGACGTCGGCCACGGCCATGTCATTGCGGATCAACGCCCGGGCCCGTTCCTCGCCCAGCGGGGCGCTGGCGCCGATATAGGTACCCACGGGCATGATCCGGCTCTCCAGCTCCGGTGCGATGCCCTGCAGCCATGCGTTGCCGGCGATGACCACCTGGTTGGCGGTGACGGTGCCGTGGGCGGTACGCAGCTGCGGGCGGTCCCCGCGCACCAGTTCCAGGACAGGGCTGGCCTCATGGACCACCACGCCCAAGCCCTCGGCCGCGCGGGCAAGCCCCAGCGCATAGGCGAGCGGATGCAGGTGGCCGCTGGCCGCATCGAACATCGCGCTGCGATAGCGCGGGCTGTCGAGCTGGCTGCGCAGCTGCTGCCGGTCCCACCACTGCAGGGGGTAGTCGTAGCGCTCTACCAGGGTGTCCATGCCTGCACGCAGCGCACGCTCTTGTCGCGCAGTGATTGGCACGCTGGCATGGCCATCGCGCCAGTCGCACTGGATCGCGTAGTGGCTCAGGCGATTGCGGAGCAGGGCCATGCCCTCGCGGGAGAAGTCGAACAGGCGTCGCGCATCTGCATTGCCGACCAGCCGTTCCAGCGTATCCACCTCGCAGCCGTAGCCGACAATGGCCTGGCCACCATTACGGCCCGAGGCACCCCAGCCGACCCGGTGCGCCTCGAGCACGGTCACCCGGTAGCCGCGTTCGGCCAACGAGAGCGCGGTCGACAGGCCGGTGTAGCCCGCGCCCAATACGCACACGTCGGTGGCATGGTCGCCCCGCAGCGGCGCGCGCAGTGGCGCGTCGGGCACGCTGTCGGCATACCAGCTCGGTGCGTGCGCCTGTCCGGCCAGGCTCATCGGGGGCTCGCTCATGCGCACAGCATGCCAGCAACCCGTGTCGAGGGCAGGTGCGCCCGCTGTGACGGCGGCTGCCGACGGAGGTACAGTGGCGCTATCACAGTACGTTCCAGCCCTTCGGCGAAGCTTGTCGTCGTTACTCCAGCACAGCAGACCGGTCATGACCACCCGAACGCGTTCGCGCAAAGCCCCGTCTCCATCGCGCAAGGCCGCCGCTCCGTCGCGGAAGGCCCCCGCGCGCAAGGCCACGGCCAAACCGGCTGCCGAAGAGAGTGTGCTGCTGCGCTGGCTCAAGGATCGCCACATCACCGAAGTGGAATGCCTGGTGCCGGACATCACCGGCAACGCGCGCGGCAAGATCATCCCGGCCGACAAGTTCTCGCATGACTACGGCACCCGGCTGCCCGAGGGCATCTTCGCCACCACCGTCACCGGCGAGTTTCCGGACGATTACTACGAACTGACTTCGCCGTCGGACTCGGACATGATCCTGCGCCCGGACCCTGATACCGTGCGCATGGTGCCGTGGGCCACCGACCCCACCGCGCAGGTCATCCACGACTGCTACACCAAGCACGGCGAGCCGCATGAGCTGGCGCCACGCAACGTGCTGCGCCGGGTGCTCGATGCCTATGCCGAACTGGGCCTGCGCCCGGTGGTGGCGCCGGAGCTGGAGTTCTTCCTGGTGCAGAAGAACACCGACCCGGACTTTCCGCTGCTGCCGCCCGCCGGCCGCTCGGGCCGCCCGGAAACGGCGCGGCAGTCGTACTCGATCGATGCCGTGAATGAATTCGATCCGATCCTCGACCTGATGTACGACTACTGCGACGCGATGAAGCTGGACGTGGACACGCTCATCCACGAATCCGGCGCGGCGCAGCTGGAGGTCAACTTCACCCACGCCAACGCGATGGACCTTGCCGACCAGGTGTTCCTGTTCAAGCGCACCATGCGCGAATCAGCCATGCGCCATGGGGTGTACGCCACCTTCCTGGCCAAGCCGATGGAAACCGAGCCGGGCAGCGCCATGCACATCCACCAGAGCCTGGTGCGGGTCAGCGACGGCCACAACGTGTTCAGTGGTGACAGCGGCGGGGAGGAGTTCAGCCCGTTGTTCGGCCACTACCTGGCCGGGCTGCAGAAGTACGTGCCGGCAGCGATGGCCTTCTTCGCCCCGAACGTGAATTCCTACCGGCGGCTGGTATTCGGCGAGGTTTCTCCCAGCAACGTGCACTGGGGCTTCGACAACCGCACCTGCGGGCTGCGGGTGCCGATGGATACCCCGGAAAACATGCGCGTGGAAAGCCGTTTTGCCGGCTCCGACGCCAATCCCTACCTGGCGATCGCCGCCACCCTGGCCGCCGGCCTGCTGGGCATCCGCGAGCAGGGCTCGCCGACCGCCCCGATCAGTGGCAGCGCCAAGGAGCTGGGCTACGACCTGCCGCGCTCGCTGGGCGAGGCGCTGGACGGCCTGGAGCGCTGCCCGGAACTGCGCGAGATGCTCGGCGAGCGGTTCTGCCGGGCGTATGTGTCGGTCAAGCGCAAGGAGTACGAGACCTTCTTCCGGGTGATCAGCTCCTGGGAGCGGGAGTTCCTGCTGCTGAATGTGTAAGCGGCCCCAGCCGCCCGATCAGGCATGGCCGTGAGCGCCATGTGCTGGGAAAATACCCGGCTGCCCGTTAGGCTGGCACCGTCATGCCGGTCCGGCCGGTTCCCCCGCCTTGCACCTGACCTGTGGAGAGTCCGATGAAGCTGCGAATCCTCACCCTCGGCATTGCCGTTTCGATGCTCAGCGCCTGTGGCGGCGCCAAGCAGGAAGACAGCAAGGTGCTGAACGTCTACAACTACAGCGATTACATCGCCGAAGACACCATCCCGAACTTCGAAAAGGCCACCGGCACCAAGGTGACCTACGACGTGTTCGACAGCGACGAGATGGTTGAGACCAAGCTGCTCGCCGGTGGCAGCGGCTATGACGTGGTGGTGCCGACGCTGAACTTCTTCGGCCGCCAGATCCAGGCCGGTGTGTTCCTGCCGCTGGACAAGAGCAAGATCCCGAACCTGGCCAATCTCGACCCGGAGATGATGAAGCGCATCGCGCAGCAGGATCCGGACAACAAGTACGGCGTGCCCTACATGATCGGCACCACCGGCATCGGCTACAACGTGGAGATGCTCAAGGAGCGTTTCGGCGGCAGCACCGAAATCGCCAACAGCTGGGACCTGATCTTCAAGCCGGAAAACATCGCCAAGATGAAGGACTGCGGGATCACGATCCTGGATACCCCGGCCGACATGATTCCGATCGCGCTGCATTACCTGGGCGAAGACCCGCACAGTCATGACCCGGCGGTGATCCAGAAGGCGGCCGACCTGCTCAAGACCATCCGCCCGTACGTGCAGAACTTCCATTCCTCGCAGTATGTGGGCTCGCTGGCCAACGGCGGCACCTGCCTGGTGGTGGGCTGGTCGGGCGACATCATCCAGGCCCGCGACCGCGCCGCCGAAGCGGCCAACGGCGTGACCGTAGCCTATTCGATCCCGAAGGAAGGCGCGCCGCAGTGGTTCGACATGCTCGCCATTCCGAAGGATGCCAAGCACCCGGAAGCGGCCTACGCCTTCATCAACTACCTGCTGGACCCGAAGGTCGCCGCGGCCAACACCAACTTCATCCACTACGCCAACCCGGTGAGCGCGGCCACGCCGCTGGTGGACGAAGCGATCCGCAACGACCCGACCATCTACCCGCCGGCCGACGTGGCCGCGAAGATGTTCACCTACTCGATCAATCCACCGGATGTGGACAAGCTGTACACCCGGTTGTGGACCGAGGTGAAGACGGGTCGCTGAGGCGAGACTTTTCCATCGAAAGACCCTAGGGCCGCCGGTTCGCACCGGCGGCCCTTTTTTCATCAGTTCTGGGAATCGAGATTGTCCGCGAAGTACTCGTAGCCGTAGGCGTGATCGGACGCCACGTCTCTTGCGGTTCTCGCGAGATCCGGCGAGAGATCCAAGCCGTACAGTCCTTCGACGTAGTCCCTCGCGTCTCGTGCGAGTTTCGCGGATGCACTCATGGCTGCGGCGACCGCCAGTATTTTGTCCGGTGGGCATGCTGCTTCTGGAGATCCGTTCTTTAAACCTGCGGAGGTATCGATTCCCACGGTGCGCGGCCCCGTTCTCACCCGTAGCGTGGGTGATGAAGTGAATACGGGTGGGGCTGTGGGCGACCCGGCCGACTGCCCCGCGCTGGGATCGGGAAGAGAGCTCTGTTCGAAGCCGCGCGGTGTCAGCTCATAGTCGGTATCGGGCTCAAGTAGATAGTTGGAAGAAATATTTACCTGGACGATCTCCATCTGCCCAGGGTGCAACGTCAGTACTTCGCTTCGAGCTTCCATGGTCAGGTTGACGATAACGCCTGTGTATCTGGCTACTTCGCCGGTTGAAGAGACCACTTGGAACGCGTTGTTCCAAAGGCGGCCGTCCGGCATTGTCTGTGGGATGTCGGCCGCACGAATGAAGGCTGGATGGGCGCCGTTGTTGGTGTACTTGAGCGCTACTGCAATCTCACTGCTCCCCGTGGGAAGGAGGTCAAGCGTCGCCTCAACACTGGCATGTGCCGGGCAGATTGTAAGTGCCAACAATAGTGAGGCGGCGACGATGTGGAGTCTACTCATCGGGGGGTTGGTTCCGCGGGGCGAAATGACAAGTTCAGACCCACTTTATTGCATGGAGGTGAGGCGCTGGCGTCCAGGTGCGTCAGGATGCTCTGGAGTAGTTCGCGCGCATCCCGCCCACCATTGCACAGGAAGTTCGAGCTCGGTCGCTGCAGGTTGTACATGCCGATGAAGAACAGTCCCGGCTGCGGGGAGACGCCGTAATCGCCAAGTGGGTAGCCGTTCGGGTCGAGTACGCCCGGTACTTCGAGCCATGGCCACTGCGCGTCGAAGCCGGTGGCTGCCACAATCGAGCCAATGCCGGCGGCGTCCAGCCGGATGCAGCGTGGTGAGGCGTCCGGCTCCCAGTCCAGGTAGACCTCTTCGGGCAGATAGCGGGCGTCGTCGGTCGGTGTCTCTGTGGTGGATGCATAGTGCGCATCGGCCATGTCGTTGAGGTGCTTGTACTCGGCGCGGGTGCCCGCCACGGCCTCGCGGATCTGCGGGCGCGCATCGCGGAAGTGGGCGATGTGGCCTTCCAGGTGCTCCAGCCTGCCGAGCAGCACGATGCCGTCGCGCTGCATCGACAGCAGGCTGATGGAGCTGCCCATGCCCAGCGCGCCGGTTCCAGATACCAAGGGGAACTCCGCCGTTCTTGCCTTCTGCATCGCGCCCGGCACCCCCGCCGCCACGTCCGGCCGCTCGCTTACGTGCCGGTGCAGCAGCCCCTGCATGTCCCACCAGTGCATGGAATCCCTGCCGCGTACCCGGCGGATGTGCGAGAAACGATCGGCCATGGACCAGTACACCTCGCGCCCTGCGGTACGAAGGTCCTGGGCGATCTGTGCGCCGGACTGGCCACCGCCGATCACAAGCACGGCGCCCGGGCCGAGCTGCTGGGGGCGCCGGTAGTCGCCGGAGTGGACAACCTCCAGCCCGGAGGCAGGGGAGAAAAACGCCCGCGGCCAGCGCGGGCGGCGGTACTCCCCGCTGGCCACGACCACGCAGCGTGCTTCGAGCGTGCCGTCGCTGGTGATGACGCGGTAGCCGTCGCCTGCCGCAAATACCCGATGCACGACGCATCCCTCGACGACAGGCAGCCGCCGCCGGCGCGCATAGTCGGTCAGCATGTCGATGACTTCGGGCGCGGTGGCGAAACCCGTTGGATCCGTGCCGTCGTACTGGTAGCCGGGCAGGGCGGTCAGGAAGTTGGGCGTGTTGAGGCGGAAGGAATCCCAGCGTCGCGTCCAGCTGGAGCCGATGGTTTCTGCTTCCAGAACCTTATGACGCACGCCTGCCTCCACCAGCAATGCGCTGAGCGACAGGCCGGAGTGTCCCGCTCCAATGACAACTGCGTCATAGGGCCGTGCATCGGGGATGGCTTGCATGGGTAACTCCTTGTGATGTGCGCGTTCGGCGTTCGTGGAGGTATCGCGCTCCCGCCGTCGAGAGGTCAACGCGATGTCGCGCGGAATGTGACGCGTCACTTGCCTGTAGTTCATGCGTGTTGGAAGGTGTGCACGCCATCAAGGAACCGGCTGAATTCCCGTTTCGGAAGACCGGGAGCGACAAGCGTTCAGGCGTTTTCAGCTGCCGCTCTCGCGGGAATGGGCCAGGCATGTCAAGGGGCACTTCGACACCGTCGCGTCTGTACCGGGTGGACGCGACAAAGGCAGGGCGTTCACGTCGCCTCGGCGGCACGCTTATTAGGGTTCTTCCTGAGACCATTGGGCCGGCTGGGCCCAACCGCCACGATCCGGTATCCCCGCTGTCGCCAACGGTCGCTAAAATGGGCCATTCCCCCGTCCTGACGCCGCTCCTGGAGCCGCTGCCCATGTCATTCGAAGCCAAGCCGGAAGGCGAGGTCGCCCCGGCGCTGGAGCCGGGCTATCTGTCCATCCGCGCGCTGCGCAAGGAATTCGACGGCTTCGTCGCACTCGACGATGTCAGCCTGGACGTGCGCAAGGGCGAGATCTTTGCGCTGCTGGGCGGCTCGGGCAGCGGCAAATCGACCCTGCTGCGCTGCCTGGGCGGGTTCGAGACCCCCACCGCCGGCACCATCGACCTGGACGGCCAGCGCATCAACGCGCTGCCCCCGTACCAGCGCCCGATCAACATGATGTTCCAGTCCTATGCCCTGTTCCCGCACATGAGCGTGGAGCAGAACATCGCCTTCGGCCTGAAGCAGGATGGCCTGGCCCGCGACGCGATCCGCCGCCGGGTTGGCGAGATGCTGGAGCTGGTGCAGCTGGAGAAGCTGGCCAAGCGCAAGCCGCACCAGCTGTCCGGCGGCCAGCAGCAGCGCGTGGCGCTGGCGCGGTCGCTGGCCAAGGGGCCCAAGCTGCTGCTGCTGGACGAGCCGATGGGCGCGCTGGACAAGAAGCTGCGCTCGCAGATGCAGCTGGAGCTGGTCAACATCATCGAAACCTCGGGGGTGACCTGCGTGATGGTCACCCACGACCAGGAAGAAGCGATGACCATGGCCACCCGCATCGCGGTCATGGATGCCGGCTGGATCCAGCAGGTCGGCAAGCCGGACGAGATCTACGAACAGCCGGCCAACCGCTTCGTGGCCGGCTTCATCGGCTCGGTCAACCTGTTCGACGGAGTGATCGACGAGGACCTGCCCGAGTACGTCACCGTGCGCACGCCGCTGTTCCCGGCGCCCATCTACGTGGCGCACGGCATCACCGGCTATGAAGGGCAGCCGGTGGCGTTCGCGCTGCGCCCCGAGAAGGTGATGATCGGCAAGGACGAACCGGCCGGCGACACCAACAAGGCGCAGGGCGTGATCGAGGAGATCGCCTACTTCGGCAGTCATTCGGTGTACCACGTGCGCCTGCCCAGCGGGTCCAAGGTGCTGTCCAATTTCGCCAACTCGCAGCGTTGGGCCAGCGATGGCCTGACCTGGGGCGACAGCGTCTGGGTGCACTGGCGCGACAACGATGGCGTGGTGCTCACCGCATGAACGCCACCGGCTGGAAGCGCTGGCTCCCCGGCACGCGCAGCGGCGTGATCGCCGCGCCGTACCTGTGGCTGCTGCTGTTCTTCGCGGTGCCGTTCGTGATCATCCTGATGATCTCGTTCGCGCGCACCCAGGTCGGCTCGCCGCCGTATACGTGGCTGCTGGAATACGTGGACGGTGCGTTCTCGCTCAAGCTCAACCTGGGCAACTACGCGGCCATGGTCAAGGACAGCCAGTACGTGCTCGCCTACCTGAGCTCGATCAGGATCGCGGTGATCGCCACGCTGTTCACGCTGCTGATTGGTTACCCGATGGCATATGTGATCTCGCGGATGAGCCCGGCCGCGCGCAACGTGGCGATGATGCTGGTGGTGCTGCCGTCGTGGACCTCGTTCCTGATCCGGGTGTATGCGTGGATCGGCATCCTCGACCGCAACGGCCTGCTCAACCAGCTGCTGCTGAAGATCGGGGTCATCGATGCACCGCTGCAGATCCTGTACACCCCGACCGCCGCCTACATCGGCATCGTGTACTGCTACCTGCCGTTCATGGTGCTGCCGCTGTACGCCAACCTGGTGAAGCTGGACAACCGCCTGCTGGAGGCCGCCTACGACCTCGGTGCCAAGCCGTGGCAGGCGTTCCTGCGCGTCACCCTGCCGCTGTCGCGCACCGGCATCATCGCCGGCTGCATGCTGGTGATGATTCCCGCCGTGGGCGAATTCGTGATCCCGGAAATGCTGGGCGGGCCGGATACGCTGATGATCGGCCGGGTGCTGTGGGGCGAGTTCTTCAACAACCGGGACTGGCCGACCGCCTCGGCGGTGGCAATCGTAATGTTGGCCCTGCTGCTGGTGCCGATCCTGCTGTTCAACCGGGTGCAGCAGCGTGAGCTGGAAGGGAAGCTGACATGAGCATGGTGCGCCGCAGCCGCTGGCTGGGCTGGACGGTCCTGGGGCTGGGCTTTGCCTTCCTGTACCTGCCGATCCTGCTGCTGATGATCTATTCGTTCAACGCGTCGAAGCTGGCCACGGTGTGGTCGGGCTTCTCCACGCGCTGGTACGGCGAGCTGTTCAACAACCGGCAGATCCTGGATGCACTGTGGATCAGCCTGAAGGTGGCGTTCTGGACCGCCAGCGCGGCGACCGTGTTGGGCACCATGGCCGCGATGGTGATGACCCGCTTCAAGCGCTTCCCGGGCAAGACCGTGTTCGGCGCCCTGATCACCGCGCCGCTGGTGATGCCCGAAGTGATCCTGGGCTTCTCGCTGATGACGCTGCTGGTGGCGATGGGGGGCATTCCCGGCTTCCCCAGCCGAGGCGTGGGCAGCATCTGGATCGCGCATGTCACGTTCACGCTGTCCTTCGTGACCGTGATTGTGTCCTCGCGGCTGCAGGAGCTGGACCGGTCGCTGGAAGAGGCGGCCATGGACCTGGGCGCGGGCCGGCTGAAGGTGTTCTTCCAGATCACCCTGCCGATCATCGCCCCGGCGCTGGTGGCCGGCTGGCTGCTGGCCTTCACCCTGTCGCTGGATGACGTGGTGATCGCCAGCTTCGTCGCGGGGCCGAATTCGACCACGCTCCCGATGAAGGTGTTCGCTTCGGTGCGGATGGGGATCAAGCCGGAGATCAACGCCTTGGCCACGTTGATGGTGCTGGCGGTGTCGATCGCGGCGGTGGTGGGGTGGTTCATTACCTCGCGCAGCGAGAAGCGCCGGCAGCGCGACATGCAGATGGCGCTGCAGGAAAAGGGCTGACACAACACCCGGCTCACGGGGCCGGGCGCAGAATGGGTGCCTGTCTTTCGGAGCACCGCGATGACCGTCGAAATCGTCAACCCCGCCACGGGCCGTGTGACTTACCGCCACGAGCTGCTGGACGCCGCCGGGATCGAGCAGCGGCTGGCCGCCGCCGCCGCGGCCTTCCCGACGTGGTCGGCCCGTTCGCTGCAGGAGCGTGGCGCCATCCTGCGTGCCATCGCCGGCCAGCTGCGCGCGCGCAGGGACGACATCCAGCAGGCGATGACCACCGAGATGGGCAAGCTCAAGGGCGAGGCGCTGGCCGAGGTGGAGAAGTGCGCGCAGGCCTGCGAGTACTACGCCGATCACGCCGCCGATTACCTCAAGCCGCAGCTGATCGACACCGAAGCCCAGCGCAGCTACGTGCGCTATGAACCGATCGGCTGCGTGTTCGCGGTGATGCCGTGGAACTTCCCGATCTGGCAGGTGTTCCGCTTCCTGGCGCCGGCGTTCATGGCCGGCAACGTGGCCCTGCTCAAGCATGCCAGCAACGTGCCGCAGTGCGCCGACCTGATCCTGGCGGTGTGCCGCGACGGCGGCTTGCCCGAGGGCGTGTTCGATGTGCTGCACATCGACAACGACCAGGCCGCCGAGGTGCTGCGCGACAAGCGGGTCAAGGCGGTCACCCTGACCGGCAGCGAGCGGGCGGGGCGCTCGATCGCGTCCAACGCCGGCGACCAGCTCAAGAAGTGCGTGATGGAGCTGGGCGGCAGCGATGCGTTCGTGGTACTGGACGATGCGGACCTGGACAAGACGGTTGCCGCTGCGGTGAAGTCGCGCTTCGACAACAGCGGGCAGACCTGCATCGCCGCCAAGCGCTTCATCGTGGTCGATGCGATTGCCGACGCGTTCGTGGAGAAGTTCGTCGCAGCGGCCGCAGCGCGTGTGTACGGCGATCCACAGGACGAGAAGACCACGCTGGCGCCGATGGCACGTGCCGACCTGCGCGAGGAGCTGCACAAGCAGGTCCAGGCGAGCGTGGAGAAGGGGGCCAGGGTACTGCTGGGCGGCGAGCCGGTGGCCGGCACCCATGCGGGTTACCCGGCGACCATCCTCGACAATGTGGAACCGGGCATGCCGGCGTACGACGAGGAACTGTTCGGGCCGGTGGCGGCGATCCTGCGCGTGCGCGACGACGCCGATGCGCTGCGGGTGGCCAACGACACCACCTTCGGGCTGGGCGGAAGCGTGTGGAGTGGAGATCCGGTACGCGGCGAGGCCATCGCCAAGCGGCTGGAATGCGGCGCGGCATTCGTCAACGCCATCGTCAAAAGCGATGTCCGGTTGCCGTTCGGCGGCAGCAAGCGCTCGGGCTTCGGTCGCGAACTGGCCGACCACGGCATCCACGAGTTCATGAACATCAAAACCGTTTACGTGGCCTGATGCGGTTGACCACCAACGGCCGCCACCTGCCGGTCCACGCGGTAGGTATCGACCGTTGGTCGATACGCGTTACAGCCAACGGGCACGCTTGAACAGCCGATACAACCCCACGCACACCGCACCCACCCCGACGATCATCGCGGGGTAGGCCCACGGCTTGTCCAGCTCGGGCATGTGGGTGAAGTTCATGCCGTACCAGCTGGTGATCAGGGTCGGGGCGGCCAGCAGCGCCGCCCACGCACCGAGGCGCTTGACCGTCTCGCCCTGGGCCAGGGTTACCAGCGACAGGTTCACGCTCAGTGCCGTACCCAGCATCTCGCGCAGGGTGTCGATCACATCACTGATGCGCACGGCGTGGTCGTGCACGTCGCGGATGTACAGCTTCACTTCGTCGGGAATCAGCTCGCCGGGATAGCGGCGCAGCTGCGCCAGCACGTCCTGCAGCGGTGCGACCGCCATCCGCATCTTGTTGAGTTCGCGCTTGAGCTCGTAAAGGCGTACCACCGTGGTGCGTTTGTAACTGTCGGCGAAGATGTCCTTCTCCAGCGAATCCAGCGTGTCGCGGAAGTCAGTGGTGATCGGCAGGTAGTTGTCGACCACGAAGTCCAGCACGGCATACAGGCAGTAGGAGGCGCCCATGGTCAGCAACTGCGGTTCGCGTTCCACCCGGGCGCGGACCGGGGCGTAGGACAGCGATGCGCCGTGGCGCACGGTCACCAGGAAGCGCGGACCGAGGAAAGCGTGTGTTTCGCCATACTCGATGCGGTCCTGCACGCGTTGCGCGGTGGTCACCACCACGAACAGGGAATTGCCGTAGGCCTCGACCTTGGGCCGCTGGTGGGCGTTGCGTGCATCGTCTATGGCCAGGTCGTGCAGGCAGAATTCCTCCTGCAGCTTGAGCAGCACCGCGTCGGCCGGGTCGTAAAGGCCCACCCACACAAAACCGTTCTTGCTGGCGATCACATCGCTGATCGCATCCAGCGCGATGTCGTGTCGCTTGCCCTGGTCGTCGTAGTGAACGCAGTTGATGACACAGGTCGGATTGGAGGCGGCGGGGTGTTCCATGAGCGATATCCTGCGTCAGCGATGCGTGACAGCTGGGTCACGACGGCCCAGTGTCCAGGCCAGCGCCACGTGCAGCGGCAAGAGCAGCACGATCCACTGCAGGTTCACCTGCGCCTGCAGGGTCAGCCAGTGCAGTACCAGGCCCAGCAGGGAGAGCAGGGCAACCGCCCACAAGGTCCAGCGGAACCAGGCGCCGGGCACGCGTGCGCGCAGCAGCGTCACCGCGCCGGGAAGCAGCAGCAGGCACAGCGGCGAGAGCTGCAGCAGGTTGCGGTTGGCCCAGGCGGCGTGGTGCGCGCTGAAGCCCCACAGGTAGGCCAGCAGGACGCCGGCAATCCCGCAGAACAGCCACAGCGGCAGGGCCAGCGCGGCCAGCAGGCGCCGGCGGCGGCGCAGGGCCAGCACGCCGGCAGCCAGCACCAGCCCGCACAGCAGCCACGGCCACCAGCGGCGCGCGGATTCAGTCGGTTCCGGGGCCATGCGATGCGGCAGCAGCTCCAGCTCTTCCTGCACCAGCGGGCGGCCGTCGCTGTTGCGCACCTCGCGCAGCGCGTCGGCCAGGCGCATCGGCACGAAGGCTTCCTGCCACCGCGAGAGCGGCTGGTCGGCGAACGGGCCGAGCCCGATGTCGAAGCCCAGCCACATCCACGGGGCCGGCGAGGCCAGCCGCACCGATTCGCTGCGGTAGGTGTTGCCGCGCGAACGGCCGGACAGCTGCGAGTGCAGCCCGCCGCCGAGCGCACCATCGATCGCATCGCGCACCATGGTGGCGCAGTTGGCGGTGTAATAGTCGTAGCGGTAGCGCGCGTTTTCCGGCTTGGCGCGCTCGGCCAGCGACGCGGCAAGCGCACGCGCCTGCTCCGGGCTGAGGTCCAGCCACTGCAGGTTGGCGCCCCGGCCGCTGTCGCGGTAGTAGGAGAGGTCCTGGTCCAGCGGCAGCGCCACCAGGTAATACATCATCTCGCCGCGCAGGAAGCGGCCGACGAAGTCCGGTTCGCTGGGGTCGAAATAGCCGAAGTTGTACGAGGTGGCGTCGCCGGTGACCGGGTCCTCGACCACGATCGCGTCATGCCCGAAGCGCTCGAAGAAGATGCTGCCCGGCTGCATGGTCACGATGCCGATGCGCGGTGGCGGCGCTTCGGCGGGCGGCGCGGCGGCGCTGGCCGCCGAAGGTCCAGGCGCTGCCTGTGCCAGTGCAGCCAGCGGCAGGCCGGACACACTGGCCAGGAACAGGAGGAACAACAGGCGGCACAACGGCCACCGCGTCAGCAGGGGCCGCATGGCGTGGGTCAATCCTCGATGATGGCGTCGGGCGGCAGCACGGTCACATGGAACGCCTGCACGCGGCGGGCATCGGCGCGCGCCACCCGGAACACGAAGCGGTCCAGGGTCAGCTCGTCGCCGGTTTCGGGCAGGTGCCCGATCGCCTCGGTGACCAGGCCACCGATGGTGTCGTAGTCGTCGTCCGGGAACGCGGCGCCGAAACGCTCGTTGAAATCCCCGATCGGGGTCAGCGCGTCGACCACGTACTGGCCGTCGGCCTGGATCGCGATCTGCGCGGTGTGGTCTTCGGCTTCATCATGCTCGTCATCGATCTCGCCGACGATCTGCTCCAGCACGTCCTCGATGGTGACCAGCCCGGCAACACCGCCGTACTCGTCCACCACGATCGCCATGTGGTTGCGCGAGAGCCGGAATTCCTTGAGCAGCACGTTGAGCTTCTTGGCTTCGGGAATCAGCACCGCCGGGCGCAGCAGCTCGCGCACGTTGGCCGGCCCGTTGTCGGCGACCACGCCGCGCAGCAGGTCCTTGGCCAGCAGCACGCCGAGGATGTCGTCCTTGTTGTCACCGTGCACCGGGAAGCGCGAATGGCCGGATTCGACCACCTGCTTCATCAGTTCAAGGAAGGGGGCTTCCACCGGCAGCGAGACCATCTGCGAACGCGAGATCATCACGTCGCCCACGGTCAGTTCCGCCACCGAGACCGCGCCCTCCATCATGCGCAGCGTGTCGGCGGCAATCAGGCCGTCTTCGTGCGCGGAGTGCAGTACCGCCACCAGCTCGTCGCGGGTGTGGGGTTCGCCGGAGAAGGCAGACGTCAGGCGTTCAAGCCAGCTGCGCTTCTTCTCATTTTGCTCCGGAACGGAGCCACTACTGTCGTCTTCAGACATCTCTGCAAAAAAGGCACCCGGCGAGCCGGGCGTTGGCGCCAGTCTAGCAGGATGCGGGCCGCTGTCAGCGCCCGCCCGGCGGTGTGTTCACGGACGGGGGCAGGGCGCCGGCCGGCGCTGCCGGGGTGTCGGCCGGGGCTTCGTCCTCGGCGGGCAGGTCCAGGCTGTAGGTGCAGCCGGCCAGGGTCTTGCCGGGGTGCGTCTTGACCGTGGACAGGCTCAGGATGATCGACTCGATCATCGGTTCGCCGGTGCGCGGATCGGTCACGTCCCGGCTGACCACCTCACGGCCGGCCATGAACTTGTCCGGGTTGTCCACGCCGTCTTCCAGGGCCAGGGTCTTGGCCATCGGGCGGGGATCGGGCACATCCAGGATCGCCATGATGCTGGCCCCGGACACCGCCACGTATTCGGTGCGCTGGCCGAACACCGTCAACAGCGTGGCCAGGCGGTACTCACTCATGAACTGGTTGTTCTGCGGCAGCGGCTGCATGCCGTTGGCCACTGCCTTGAGCGGGTCGGCCACGACCGGGGCGACCGCGTCGTAGTCGGCCACGCGCTGGCGGCACTCGATCAGCGCGGCAAGGTCCAGCGGCGCGGCGGCAGGGGCGGCTGGGGCGGCCGTTGTCGGGGCGGCGGCCATGGCAGGGGTGGAAAACAGGGCCAGCAGGCACAGGCAGGCGGGGCGTGCGAAGGTCATGCAGGAAACGTCCGTCAGGGGCGGCGGCTCAGCGCTCGCCGGCGTAGGGGTCGGCGATGCCGAGGTCGGCCAGGATCTCGCGCTCCAGCTGTTCCATGGCTTCGGCTTCCTTGTCGTCCTCGTGGTCCCAGCCCAGCAGGTGCAGCACCCCGTGCACGGTCAGGTGCGCGTAGTGGGCGTTGAGCGCCTTGGCCTGTTCCATCGCTTCGGCGGCCACCACCGGCGCGCAGATCACCAGGTCGCCCAGCAGCGGGAACTTGACCCCCTTGGGCAGGCCCTCGGGCAGCTCGGCGGGGAAGCTGAGTACGTTGGTGGCGTAGTCCTTGCCGCGGTAGTGCCGGTTCAGCGACTGGCCCTCCTTGGCGTCGACCACGCGGATGGCCAGGTCGGCCTCGCGGATGCGGCCGTTCAGTGCCGCAGCCACCCATCTGCGGAAACTCACCGCCGACGGCAACCCGGCACGGGGCAGGGCGTAGCTGACGGCGACATCGAGTCGAATGGGGCCTTTGGTCATGGCGGTTCCGGTACTTCGGGTTCTATCGGGAAACCACAGTATCGCGCGTGTGGCGCCGCGCCGCGATGGCCGCGCTCATTCGGCGCCCGGCTTGACCTGCTGCAGGTCGCGGCGGTCGTAGGCGCTGACGATGCGCGCCACCAGCGGGTGGCGCACCACGTCGCGGGCCTCGAAGAAGGTGAAGCTCACCCCGTCCACGTCGCGCAGCACCTCGATGGCATCGCGCAGGCCGGACTTCACGTGCTTGGGCAGGTCGGTCTGGGTCAGGTCGCCGGTGACCACGGCGGTGGAGCCGAAGCCCAGCCGGGTCAGGAACATCTTCATCTGCTCGACGGTGGTGTTCTGCGCTTCGTCCAGGATCACGTACGCATCATTGAGCGTGCGTCCACGCATGTACGCCAGCGGCGCAATCTCGATGACGTTCTTCTCCAGCAGCTTGATCACCTTTTCCACGCCCAGCATTTCATACAGCGCGTCGTACAGCGGGCGCAGGTACGGATCGACCTTCTGGCTCAGGTCGCCGGGCAGGAAGCCCAGCTTCTCGCCGGCTTCCACCGCCGGGCGCACCAGGATCAGGCGCTGCACCCGCGATTCGTTCAACGCATCCACCGCGCTGGCCACGGCCAGGAAGGTCTTGCCGGTACCGGCCGGCCCAATGCCGAAGTTGATGTCGTGGGTGGTGATCTGGTGCAGGTAGCGCGCCTGGTTGGCGCCACGGCCGCGCACGGTGCCGCGCTTGACCTTGATGGTGACTTCCTGCGCTTCGTAGCTGCGCTCCACCAGGTGCTCCACGTTGGCCTGGTTCAGTCGCAGGTGGATGGCGTGGCTGTCGAAGGGCGTCTCGGCCGCCTCCAGGTACAGCGCTTCGATCAGCGCCTGTGCTTCCTCGGCCACGGCCTTCGGGCCGGTGACCCGGAAGACGTGGCCGCGGTTGGCGATTTCCACGCCGAGCTTGAGTTCGATCTGGCGCAGGTGCTCGTCGAAGGGGCCGGCCAGGTTGGCCAGGCGTTCGTTGTCTTCCGGGGCCAGGGTGAAGTCGCGGTGTGCCAGTGCGGTCATTGCGTCCGGCGGCGACGGTCGTCATGGCCGTGCCGCAAGTTGGGGATAGGAAGGACAGGGTAGCGCGGGCGTGCAGGCCTCGCCACAGCAGCGCGGTTCTCCACAGCGGCTGTGCAGCAGCAGTGCAGCAACCTGTGGATAGTCTCTGACGGCCCTACTGCCGCAATGCTGTCGCGTGCGTGGTCAAAAAAGCGACATCTAGCTCGGGGTTTTCCACACCGCTTGTGGGCGGTTGCGCGGGAAAGGTGTGGATAAGCGGCTGTACCCCCTGCGGCGCAATGGCTGCGGAAGGGTGATCATTTCATGACCAGTGCGCGGACCCGCTGGCACGCGTGACCGATCCTTCACGGGTGCATGCGCAAGGTGACCTCTTCTTCCCCCGCCGTGCCCTGCCGGAGCCGCGTCGATGTCCGCAGCCAGCTACCTGTCCATGCGTGGGGTGTTCCTGGCCGGCGCGGGACTGCTGCTGTCGGCGTGCCGGCAGGAGCCGCCGGCCGCGCTCGGTACCTTGGAGTGGGACCGCATTACCGTGCCGGCGCCCGCGGCGGAAACCATCGTGGCCATCCGGGTTCACGAAGGCCAGCAGGTGGCCGCCGGGGCGGCGCTGCTGCAGCTGGAGCCGATCCGCACCGCCGCCCAGCTGCAGGCACTGGAAGCGCAGGCCAGCCAGGCCGGGCAGGCCCTGCAGGAACTGCGTGAGGGCCCTCGCCGCGAGGACATCGACCAGGCGCGGGCCAACCTGGCGTCGGCACGCGCGCAGGCCGTCGACGCGTCGGCCTATTACCGCCGTCTGCAGCCGCTGGGTCGGCAGCAACTGGTGGCCGCTGCCGACGTGGACCGCGCGCGGGCGGCCGCCGGCAGCGCGCAAGGCGCGGTGCAGGCGGCCGAACAGGCGCTGCTGGCGCTGGAACACGGTAGCCGCGTGGAGCAGGTGGCCCAGGGCGAAGCCGCCCTGCAGTCGGCACAGGCCCAGGCCGCGGCGCAGGCAGTGACGCTGCGCAAGCTCGACCTCGTTGCCCCGCGCGCCGGGCGCGTCGATGCGCTGCCCTACCGGCTGGGCGACCAGGCGCCGGTGGGGGCCCCGCTGGTGGTGCTGCTGGTCGGCGACCGCCCTTACGCCCGGGTGTACCTGCCTGAGCCACTGCGCCTGAAGGTGCGGGTGGGGCAGGCGGCCCAGATTCACCTGCAGGGTCGCGACGGCGCGTTTGCCGGCCATGTGCGCAGCATCCGCAGCGATCCCGGCTTCACGCCGTACTACGCGCTCAGCGGCGACGACGTGTCGCGGTTGAGCTGGCTGGCGGAAATCGAACTGGACCGCGCCGACGGGAGCACGCCGCTGGCGGACCTGCCCGCCGGCGTGCCGGTGCGGGTGGTGTTTTGAACGCCGCCGAACCGGCGATCCGCGCGCGCGGGCTGACCAAGCAGTTTGGATCGCTGGTGGCGGTGGATCATGTCGACCTCAGCGTGCCGCGCGCCAACGTCTATGGGTTCCTGGGGCCGAATGGCTCGGGCAAATCAACCACCATCCGCATGCTGTGCGGCCTGCTCACCCCGAGCGCGGGCGAGATCGAAGTGCTGGGCTTGCGCATACCGGAGCAGGCCGAGGCGCTGCGCCGGCGCATCGGCTACATGACCCAGCGCTTTTCGCTGTTTGAAGACCTCACCGTGCGCGAGAACCTGGAGTTCCTGGCGGCGGTGCAGGACATCCCGCGCGCCCGGGCGCGGCAGCGCATCGACGAGTTGCTGGAGCACTACCATTTCCAGGACCGCCAGAAGCAGTTGGCCGGCACCATGAGCGGCGGCCAGAAGCAGCGGCTGGCACTGGCCGGTGCGGTGATCCACGCGCCGGAGCTGTTGTTCCTGGACGAGCCGACCAGTGCGGTGGACCCCGAGTCGCGGCGCGACTTCTGGGAAAAGCTCTTCGACCTGGCCGACGCCGGCACCACCTTGCTGGTGTCCACGCATTACATGGACGAGGCCGAGCGCTGCCACCGCCTGGCCATCCTCGACCAGGGGGTGCTGGTGGCCGATGGCAGCCCGGCCGAACTCACCGCCGCGCTGCAGGGGCGCACCCTGGAAGTGCATGCGGCGCAGCCACGACAAGCCCAGCGGGCGCTGGCAGGCCTGCCCGGGGTGCTCAGCGTGGCGCAGATCGGCAATACGCTGCGCGTGCTGCTGGACAGCGGCGACGATGCCGAAGCGCGCCTGCAGCAGGCGCTGCGCGCAGCCGGGCAGGGGGCGGAGGTGGTGCGCAGCGCCGCCAACCTGGAAGACGTGTTCGTCTCGGCCACGCGTGGCCGCGAGACGCCCGCCGCGGCCGGGGCCACGCCATGAACCTGCGGCGGCTGTGGGCGATCGTGCTCAAGGAGCTGCGGCAGATGCGCCGCGACCGCATCACCCTGGCCATGATCGTCGGCATCCCGGTGATGCAGCTGGTGCTGTTCGGCTATGCGATCAACCTCAACCTCCGCCACCTGGAGACCGGCATCGCCGACCAGGCCGGCAGCGCGGCCTCGCGCGCGCTGCTGGCCGACATGGTGGCCACCGGGGTGATCACCCCGACCCTGCACGTGGACACTCCCGACCAGTTGATGACCGCGCTGCGGCGCGGGCAGGTCAGCATCGGCATCGTGGTGCCGCCTGATTTCGAGCGACGCCGGTTCGACGGCCGTGAGGCGGTGCAGGTGCTGGTGGATGGCAGCGACACCGTCGTGCAGAGCGCGGCGGTGCAGCTGGCCCAGGTGCCGCTGGACACCCGGCCGGTGCGCAACGACCGGCCACTGCGCGCGGGCGCATCGGGTGCGGCTGGGCAGATCAGCGTGGTGGCGTTCTACAACCCGCAGCGGCGCTCGGCGATCAACATCGTGCCCGGCCTGATCGGGATCATCCTGACCATGACCATGGTGATGTTCACCGCCGTGGCGATCGTGCGCGAACGCGAGCGCGGCAACATGGAGCTGCTGATCGCCACGCCGCTGAGCCGCAGCGAGCTGATGGTCGGCAAGGTGCTGCCGTATGCGGTGATCGGCCTGGTCCAGACCACGCTGGTGCTGCTGCTGGGGATGTGGCTGTTCGAGGTGCCGGTGCGCGGCAGCGTGCTGGATGTCTACCTGGCGGCGGTGCTGCTGATCACCGCCAACCTGGCGCTGGGCCTGTTGATCTCGACCCGCGCGCAGTCGCAGTTCCAGGCCATGCAGATGACGATGTTCGTGTTCCTGCCATCGATCCTGCTGTCGGGTTTCATGTTCCCGTTCGCCGGCATGCCGCGCATCGTGCAGTGGCTGGCCGAGATCCTGCCGCTCACCCACTTCCTGCGCCTGGTGCGCGGCATCATGCTGCGCGGCGCCCGCTGGTGGGAACTGTGGCCGGAGGTGCTGGCACTGCTGGGCTTCATCGTGGTGATGATGACCCTGGCCATCCTGCGGTTCCGCAAGCGCCTGGATTGATCAGGCGACCACCAACCGCCCGCGCAGTGAATTGCTGTACGCCTCGGTGATCTCCACATCGACCAGCTGGCCGACCAATCGCGCCTGCCCCGGGAAATTCACCGACCGCATGTTCTCGGTCTTGCCGGTGAGCTCATTCGGATCGCGGCGCGACGGACCTTCCACCAGCACCGTCTGTACCGTGCCGACCATCGCATGGGAGATGGCGGCTGCCTGCTCGTTGATCCGGGCCTGCAGGCGCGACAGCCGCGCGTGCTTCTTCGCATCGCTGAGGGTGTCCTCGAGGTCGGCTGCGGGCGTGCCCGGTCGGCGCGAATAGATGAAGGAGAAGCTGTGGTCGAAGCCTACGTCCTCGATCAGCTTCATGGTCTTCTCGAAGTCCGCGTCCGTCTCGCCGGGGAAGCCGACGATGAAGTCCGAGCTGATCGAAATGTCCGGGCGTACTGCGCGCAGCTTGCGGATCTTGGCCTTGAATTCGAGCGCGGTGTAGCCGCGCTTCATCGCCGACAGCACCCGGTCGCTGCCGGCCTGCACCGGCAGGTGCAGGAAATTGGCCAGCTGCGGCACGTCGCGGTAAGCATCCACCAGCGAATCGCTGAACTCCAGCGGGTGCGAGGTGGTGAAGCGGATGCGGTCCACCCCGTCGATCTCGGCGATGGTGCGGATCAGCAGGCCGAGGTCGGCAAACTCGCCGTCCCCATAGGGACCGCGGTAGGCATTGACGTTCTGGCCCAGCAGGTTGATCTCACGCACGCCCTGCGCGGCCAGCTGCGCCACTTCCACCACCACGTCCTCGAATGGGCGGCTGACCTCGGTGCCACGGGTGTAGGGCACCACGCAGAACGAACAGTACTTGGAGCAGCCTTCCATGATCGACACGAACGCCGAACCGCCCTCGGCCCGCGGCTCGGGCAGGCGGTCGAACTTCTCGATCTCGGGGAAGCTGATGTCCACCTGCGATTTGCCCGATTCGCGCCGCTGGCGGATCAGCTCGGGCAGGCGGTGCAGGGTCTGCGGGCCGAACACCAGGTCCACATGCGGGGCGCGTTTGATGATCGCTTCGCCTTCCTGGGAGGCCACGCAACCGCCCACGCCGATGATGACGCCTCGGCCGTTGTTCTTCAGCGCCTTCCAGTAGCCCAGCTGGCTGAACACCTTCTCCTGCGCTTTCTCGCGGATCGAGCAGGTGTTCATCAGCAGCACGTCGGCTTCGGCCGGGTCGTCGGTCAGCTCCAGGCCTTCTTCGGCGGCAAGTACGTCGGCCATTTTGGTCGAGTCGTACTCGTTCATCTGGCAACCGTGGGTCTTGATGTACAGCTTGCCGCGCACGGGGCCGGTCACCTGCGGCCGGGAACCGGGCAGCGGCAGCAGGTCGGGGCGGGGCGAATCGATGGCAGGCACGGCGGTGCCGGCCGAGGTCGGCAGGGTCGAAGCTGGCGTCCCGGTCATGGCGCTTATTCCAGTCGGGTGGGCGGGCAGGCAGCCGGGGAGGGCTGCCGGGTAGCCGTCCATTGTACCCCGGGCGCCCGGTAGAGCCACGCCCTGCGTGGCTGCGGGGCTTGGCAACGGCGCGCGAAACGGGGACACTCCGCCCCATGAAGGGGATCTTGGGGATCGCTGCGCTGGCCTTGGCTGCGCTGACCGCTGTGCCGGCCAGTGCGGGCACCCTGTACAAGTGTGTTGGCGCGGACGGCATTCCCAGCTATGTCAGCAAACGCGTCGCCGGCACCAGCTGCAGCGTGGTCAGCAACTACCGTCCCGACCGCAGCGCCCCGCGCCGTTACGTTCCGCCACCGTCTCCAGCCCCTGTTTCCGCCCCTGCGGTGGTGGCAACCGCTGCGCCGGTCCAGGACGGTGCCGCGTCCGGCACCGCGCTGGCCCCGACCCCGGCACCCGCCCAGGCCGCCGCCGTGCTTACTGCCGCGCCGGCGCCGGCGGCACGCACCGGCAAGGCGCAGCGCGTGGTCAACGGGCAGGTCTACTCGTATATGAAGGATGGCGTGCGGCATTACACCAGCCGCCGGCCCGCGCAGATGGCCAGCCTGGGCCAGGTCCGCACCATCCATTACAGCTTCATCGAGCGCTGTTACGCCTGCGGTGCCAGTCCGGGCGTGAACTTCGGTTCGGTCCGCCTCAACACCACGGCCTTCCAGGCAGAGATCGCGTCAGCCGCGCGCGAGTTCGGGGTGGAAGAGGCGGTCGTCCGCGCGATCATCCATGCCGAATCCGCCTACAACCCGACCGCGCTCAGCCGTGCCGGCGCGCAGGGCCTGATGCAGCTGATGCCGCCGACCGCGCGCCGTTTCGGCGTGACCGACTCCTATGATGCCGCGCAGAACATCCGCGGCGGCGTGCAGTATCTGTCGTGGCTGCTCAAGCGCTTCAACGGCAACCTGACCCTGGCCGCAGCGGGCTACAACGCGGGCGAAGGCGCGGTCGACCGCCACGGTGGCGTGCCGCCTTACAGCGAGACGCAGTACTACGTGAAGCGCGTCGCCCTGCTCGCCGACCGCTACCGCGGCGCCACCGCCTCCACGCAGTAATCCCCGTCCGCTTTCGACCGCATCGCGAAGGCCGGCCAACGCCCGGCGCTGCAGATGTGTACGCTGCCCCGGCAGCGCCGGCCGTGGGCCGGCCCTCGTGGTGCGACCACCATTGTGTCGCCGAGTCAGGTTCCGCTATAGTCGATCAGGATTCATTGTGGACTGGCCCCCACCGGTCTACTGGCAGCCTCAAGCTACCTAAATCAATATCGGAGTGCCGGATGGCCAACGATGGGGTAAACGATCCAGTCAACACTGGACGTCGACGATTTCTTTCCGCAACCACCGCAGTGGTGGGAGCAGTCGGCGTCGGTTTCGCCGCAGTTCCGTTCATCAAGTCCTGGAATCCCAGCGCCCGCGCCAAACTGGCCGGTGCCCCTGTGCTTGCCGACATCAGCGCCCTGCAGGAAGGCCAGCGACTGGTCATGGAGTGGCGTGGACAGCCGATCTGGATCGTTAAACGGTCCAAGGCCATCCTTGACGCCCTGCACGGGCTGGATGGGCGGCTGAAGGATCCTGCGTCGGAGAACAAGGACCAGCAGCCGGACTACGTGCTCAAGCAGAACCCCGAATTCCGCGCGATCAAGGCCGAGGTCTCGGTGCTGGTCGGGCTGTGCACCCACCTGGGCTGTTCGCCGGAAATGGTGGCCGAGATCCGCCCCGAGCCGTTCGACCCGGAATGGAAGGGCGGCTACTTCTGCCCCTGCCACAAATCCCGGTTCGACATGTCCGGCCGCGTCTTCGATGGCGTCCCGGCGCCGATCAACCTGCTGGTGCCGCCGCACCATTACCAGGACGACAGCACCATCATCATCGGCGTCGATCCGCAGGGGGCAGCCTGATCATGGCCAACATCCTTTCCCGTACCGCCACCGGCGTCGCCGACTGGGTCAACGCGCGCGCGCCCGGGCTGATGCCGGTGTACCGCAAGCATGTGAGCGAGTACTACGCGCCGAAGAACTTCAATATCTGGTACTACTTCGGTTCGCTGGCGCTGCTGATCCTGGTCAACCAGATCGTGACCGGCATCTTCCTCACGATGCACTACAAGACCAGTGCGCTGGAAGCCTTCAACTCCGTTGAATACATCATGCGGGACGTGGAGTGGGGCTGGCTGATCCGCTACATGCACTCCACCGGGGCCTCGCTGTTCTTCATCGTGGTCTACCTGCACATGTTCCGCGGCCTCATGTACGGCAGTTACCAGAAGCCGCGCGAGCTGGTGTGGATCCTGGGCATGCTGATCTACCTGGTGCTGATGGCCGAAGCCTTCATGGGCTACGTGCTGCCGTGGGGGCAGATGTCGTTCTGGGGCGCGAAGGTGATCATCTCGCTGTTCGGCGCCATTCCGGTGATCGGCAACGGGCTCACCGAGTGGATCATGGGCGACTACCTGCCCAGCGATGCCACCCTCAACCGGTTCTTCGCCCTGCACGTGATCGCCCTGCCGCTGGTGCTGCTGTTGCTGGTGGTGCTGCACCTGGGTGCGCTGCATGAAGTGGGTTCGAACAACCCTGATGGCGTGGAGATCAAGAAGGGGCCCAAGGGCAACCGCTGGTCGGCGACCGCGCCCACCGACGGCATTCCGTTCCACCCGTACTACACGCTCAAGGACGGGGTCGGCGCCGGCTTCCTGCTGATCATCGCGGCCTTCATCATCTTCTTCGCGCCCGGCTTTGGCGGCCTGTTCCTGGAACACGACAACTTCACCGAGGCCAACCGCCTGGTCACGCCGGAGCACATCAAACCGGTGTGGTACTACACGCCGTACTACGCAATGTTGCGCGTGGTGCCCAACAAGCTCGGCGGCGTGATCGTGATGTTCTCGGCCATCGCCATCCTGTTCCTGGTGCCGTGGCTGGACAAGGCGCGGGTGAAGTCCTACCGCTACCGCGGCTGGCTGTCGCGCGCGCTGCTCGGCGTGTTCGCGGTCTGTTTCATCTGGCTGGGCGTGATCGGTTCCGGGCCCGGTACCGATGCGCATGAAACCTATGTCGGCCGCGTGCTGACTTTCCTGTACTTCGCCTTCTTCATCACCATGCCGCTATGGACCAAGCTGGACAGGACCTTGCCGGTACCGGACCGGGTGACCACGCATGACTGACCACTGGATTGTCCGGCTGGCCTGTGCGGCCGCCCTGTTGCTGGCCAGCACCGTGGCCGGCGCCGCCGAAGGCGGCAAGACCCTGCAGGCCGGCAACGACCTGGGCGACCGTGCGTCGCTGCAGCGCGGCGCGCAGCTCTACATGAACTACTGCTCCGGCTGCCATGCGCTGAAGTACCTGCGCTATTCGCGGATGGCGCAGGACCTGGGCCTGACCGAAGAAGAGGTGATGAACAACCTCAACTTCACCGGCGTGCCGATCGGCGAACCGGTGCCGGTGACGATGCCCAAGGCGGAAGCCGAGAAGTGGTTCGGCAAGATGCCGCCGGACCTCAGCCTGATCTCGCGGGTGCGTGGCAGCGACTGGGTCTATACCTACCTGAAGTCGTTCTACCTGGACCCCAGCCGCCCGCTGGGCTGGAACAACGCGCTGTTCCCCAACGCCTCCATGCCCAACCCGCTGTGGGAAATGCAGGGCCTGCAGCACGCCGTGCACGGCAAGCCGGAAGCGCCGGGTGCGGACGCGCCGGTGACCGGGCTCACGCTGGCACAACCCGGTAACGTCGACCCGGGGCAGTACGACCAGGCGGTGCGGGACATCACCAACTTCCTGGAGTACGCGGGTGAACCCGCGGCGCTGAAGCGGCAGAAGCTGGGCGTGTGGGTGATCCTGTTCCTGGCACTGCTGACCTTCCTGGCCTACCTGCTGAAGAAGGAGTACTGGAAGGACGTGCATTGATCGATACGGCGTAAGTCGATCGGCCTATTGGCTTTTGTGATGGGCAGTTGCACACTCGGGTACTGTGACGACTGTCGGCAATGGGCCGACAGCGCCGATGCGACCGGCGGATACCGATCGCTGGAGAGCCTTTGATGGCGGCGAGCGTACGCATGCGGAACACCCTGACACTGTTTTCCTCGAACGACGACGTGCTGTGCCATCGCGTGCGCCTGGTGCTGGCCGCCAAAGGCGTTACCTACGATTTCGTGCCCGTCGACCCGCAGAACCCGCCCGAGGATCTGATCGACCTCAATCCGTACCACTCGGTGCCCACGCTGGTTGAGCGCGAGCTGGTGCTGTACGCGGCCTCGGTGGTCAGCGAATACCTGGACGAACGCTACCCGCACCCGCCGCTGATGCCGGTGGACCCGCTCTCGCGTGCGCGGATCCGGCTGGCGATGCTGCGCATCGAACACGACTGGGTACCGCAGGTGCAGGCGATCCAGCTCGGCAACAAGACCCAGGCCGAGGCGGGGCGCAAGCGGTTGAAGGAACTGCTGACCAGCGCGGTGCCACTGTTCAAGGCCAGCAAGTTCTTCCTCAACCCGGAAATGAGCCTGGCCGATTGCGCCATGGCGCCGATCATCTGGCGCCTGCAGTCGCTGGACGTGCCGTTGCCCAAGGATGGCAAGTCCATCGAGGATTAC
This sequence comes from Stenotrophomonas sp. CFBP8994, assembly GCF_034044835.1. Taxonomy (NCBI): domain Bacteria; kingdom Pseudomonadati; phylum Pseudomonadota; class Gammaproteobacteria; order Lysobacterales; family Lysobacteraceae; genus Stenotrophomonas; species Stenotrophomonas sp. CFBP8994. Next base: position 77,262 of record NZ_JAXCWT010000008.1, read on the forward strand.
GGCAACCGCATTTTCCGCCACCCGGGCTTCATCCGCAGCCTGACCGACCAGGAAAAGAAGCTGCGCGACCTGCCGGCCTGATCGGCGGTTCGCTGCATCGGCGCTTTACGCCGGGGGACGTGCATGCTGACCGCTGCACGGGAGGGCGCGTACACTTGTCACATTTCCGCGGCACCCCACAATGACTGAAGACACTTTCCGCATGACCAGCCATCGCCCCTACCTGTTGCGGGCGCTGGTGGAATGGATCAACGACAACGACCTGACCCCGCATATCCTGGTCGACGCTGGCATGCCTGGCGTACAGGTGCCGCAGAGTGCGGTGAAGGACGGTCGCGTGGTCCTCAACATCGCCGAGCGCGCGGTGGTGCGGCTGCACATCGACAACGAGAGCGTGAGCTTCTCGGCCCGCTTCTCGGGCACCAGCTACCCGGTGCAGGTGCCGATCTCGGCCGTGCTGGCCGTCTACGCCCGCGAAACCGGGCAGGGCATGGCACTGCCGGATGATATTCCCGGCCACGAGCCGAGCCCGGACGATACCTTGCCGCCGGATGACACGCCGACCCCGGATGACACCCCGCCCAAGCCGAGCGGTCGCCCGCACCTTCGGGTGGTCAAATAAGAGATCGCCGCCCTCGGGCGGCGATTTTGTTTCTACACATCCTCGGCGCCGGTGGTGTCCACGCTGCGACGGATTTCGCTGATGCGCGCGGCCGAGGGCCCGACGAAGGCCACCAGTTCATCGCCGCGCAGCACCATCCGCCCGGTATGGCGGTCGATGCCATCGTGGGAGTACTCGAAGCGGTAGGTGCGCTCCCAGCCCAGCCAGCCGTTGTCCTTGCGGCAGACGCGGATGCCACTGGCATGCACGGCCTGGTCCAGCCACTGCACGTCGGCGGCGCGGCAGGCGTTGCGGCCCAGTTCGATGGCGCGTTCGGCCGCGGCGCGCGAGGAGTTCCAGAAGGCGTAGGCGAACGCGCCGGCAATCATCAACAGGATAAGACTGGGCATCGGCGGCTCGGTGCGGAATCGGGGTCAGGAACGACCAAGATGGCGACGGACCGGCGCCGGATCAAGCCGGCGACCCGTCCTGCTTCTGCGGCTGCTGCGGTTGCGGGGCAGGCGATTGCGTTGGCGGTGGTGTGGGCCGCGGCGGCACGACGCGCGGGAAGGTGGGCTTTGGCGGCGTCGTCGTCGCCGGCACCCCGGGCTGGGCGGGTGCCGGCAGCGGGCCGGTGGCCGGCGCGGGCGATGGCGATGGCGGATAGCTGGGCGTCGACCCCATCGGCGAGGTCGCCACCAGTTTGAGCAGCGCCGCCCAGTCCTGCCGGTTGAAGTTGCACTCGTCTTCGCGTCCGGGGGTACAGCCCATGTCGTAGGGATCGCTGGAGGGGGCCGGGGGCAGCTGGATGCGGCCGCTGCGATCCAGCGACAGCTTGCGCATTGCCACCGTGTTCATCACATTGCCGCCGATCAGGTACAGCGTGTGGTCGCCGCCCATGTTCGCTGCGATCACCACCTCGCAGTGGGATTTCCAGTTCGCCACCGTGCCGCCGCTGAGCTGTTGCACCAGCCCGGCGTAACTCAATGATTCGTTGCGGCCACGCAGGTAGCACAACAGGTCGCCGGGCGCGGGCTTTTCCTGCGCTGGATCCGCCATCCGGTACGGGCCGGTGTTCTGGTAAGCGGCGCGGATGTAGTCGATGTGGCGCGGCGAGCGGGTGAAGCCGGGCACCCCGGCGCGGCTCATCACCCAGGAGATGAAGGCGGCCGACCACGGGTTGTCGATCAGGAACGCGCGGCAGTCGCTGTCGGTGTAGCGCGAACCGAACGGCTCCATGCAGCTGGTGGCGCCAGGCTGGCTGCCCATCGGCCCCAGCGTGCCGCTGTCGCGCCAGTAGCCGACCACGCGCTGCCACGCGGGCATGCCGTCGTCGGCCAGGTATTCCCGTTCGGCCTCGCTGACGCCAAGGTTGCGCGCACGGCCTTCACCATCGATGAAGGGCCGGTACCACAGTCGGTGCTCGTTGCAGGCGGTCCGCACGATGCTCGCCGCCAGCGGGCTCAGACCATAGCGCGGCGGGATGTCGCAGACCTCGGCAGCGGCGGCAGCGCCGGGAAGCAGCAGGAACAGGGGAGTCAGGCAGGCAAGCAGGGGCAGCGGGCGCATCCGCGCTCTCCGGGTGGGGGCACGGGAAGCGTCGCAGAGCCGGCAGGGGAAGCCCGTGAAGGCAGCGCTGCGCCACCGGTGTCGCCGGCAGGTACCCACCGTTGGTCGGTACGAATGCCCCGGTAGGTACCGACCGTTGGTCGGTACGCATGCCCCGGTAGGTACCGACCGTTGGTCGGTACCCGATCAGGGCGGATCGCCGAGCTTCAACGACAGATCAATCGCCTGCACATGCTTGGTCAGCCCGCCAATCGAGATGCAATCGACGCCGTCCTCGGCAATTGCGCGCAGCCCGGCCAGGTCCACGCTGCCGGAAACCTCCAGCGGGATGCGTCCGGCGGCGATCCGCACCGCTTCACGGCGGCTGGCCGCGTCGAAGTCATCGATCAGGATGCGGTCGCAACCCACCGCCAGCGCTTCGCGCAGCTGGTCCAGGTCTTCCACTTCCACCACCAGCGGCAGCCGTGGCCACTGTGCCCGTGCGGCATTGACCGCAGCGGTCAGCGAACCGGCGGCGCGGATGTGGTTTTCCTTGAGCATCACCGTGTCGTACAGGCCCTGGCGATGGTTGTCGCCGCCACCGCAGCGCACCGCGTACTTCTGCGCCGCACGCAGGCCGGGCAGGGTTTTGCGGGTGTCCAGGATGCGCGTGCCGGTCCCGCTCACCGCCGCGACGTAGCGTGCGGTAGTGGTGGCGGTGCCCGACAGCGTCTGCAGGAAATTCAACGAGGTGCGTTCGGCGCTGACCAGGCTGCGGTTGCGCCCTTGCAGGATCGCCAGCACGGTGCCGGCGGTCACCGCATCGCCTTCGGCCACCCGCCACTCGATCCGGACCTGCGGGTCCAAGGCCTGGTGGGTGGCATCGAACCACGGCCGGCCTGCGATCACCGCATCCTGCTTGCACAGCAGGTAGGCGCTGTCGGGGCGGTCCGGGAGCAGGGCGGCAGTCACATCTCCTGGGCCGATGTCCTCGGCCAGGGCGCGGGCGACATCGGCCTGCACCTGGCCGGGGTCAGGAGGCGTCAGCACGCTCAGGCTCATTACTTGGGAAAATCGGCAATCTGGGCGGTATCGATGGCTTCTTCCGGCAGCAGCACGGGAATGCCATCGTTGACGCGGAATATCTGCTTGCGGTCCTGGGTCAGCAGCGCTTCGCGCACGGGTTGGACCAGCGGGGTGCCCTCGAGGTTGGTCACCGTGCCGACGCCAATGGCCCGGTTGAGCGCGTCCAGGCCCTTGGAATCCAGCAGGGACAGGCGCTGGGCGGTGCGGGGCGCGCACAGGAGGTCGATGACTTTGCGATCCATGGGTTCTTCGTCTTGCGTGGAAGGCGGCTAGAATACGTCTTTAAGGCAGGTGACGGCCAATGACCCCCAACCAATCCGCGCCGCTCGTCGGCATCGTCATGGGTTCCCGCTCCGACTGGGAGACCATGCAGCACGCGGCGCAGAAGCTGGACGCGCTCGGTGTTCCCTACGAAGTGAAAGTCGTGTCGGCGCACCGTACGCCCGACGTGCTGTTCACCTACGCCGAACAGGCGGGCCCGCGCGGGCTTCGCGCCATCATTGCCGGTGCCGGCGGCGCCGCGCACCTGCCGGGCATGATCGCGGCCAAGACCGCAGTGCCGGTGCTGGGCGTGCCGGTGCAGTCCAAGGCCCTGAACGGCATGGATTCGCTGCTGTCGATCGTGCAGATGCCGGCCGGCATCCCGGTGGCCACCTTCGCCATCGGCAATGCCGGCGCCTCCAACGCCGCGTTGTTTGCCGCCGCCATGCTGGCGCCGGAGCAGCCGGCCATCGGCCAGGCGCTGGAGGGTTTCCGTTCCCGCCAGACCGAAGACGTCATGGCCCACGACGATCCGCGTCAATGACCACGGTGACCGTTGGCATCCTGGGCGGCGGCCAGCTGGCCCGCATGATGGTCCTGGCCGGCGCGCCGATGGGGCTGCGCTTTGAACTGTTCGACCCGGCCGCGGACGCCTGTGGCGGGCAGCTGGCGCCGCTGCAGGTGGCCGCGTTCGAGGACGAGGCCGCCTTGGCCGCGTTCGCCGAACGGGTGGACGTGGTGACCTTCGATTTCGAGAACGTGCCGGCGCGCAGCGCGCAGTTCCTGGCCGACCGGGTGCCGGTGTATCCCAACCCCGACGCGCTGGCCGTGGCGCAGGACCGCCTGAGCGAAAAGACCCTTTTCCGCGAGCTCGGCATTCCGCTGCCGGCGTTCGCCGACATCGGCAGCCGCGACGAACTGGCCACCCGGGTGGCCGAGTTCGGCCTGCCGTGCATCCTCAAGACCCGCCGCTTCGGTTACGACGGCAAGGGCCAGTTCCGCCTGCGCAGTGCGGCCGACATCGATGCGGCGTGGGATGCGTTGGGCGGGCAGGTGGCCCGCACCGGCCTGATCCTGGAGGGCTTCGTCGCCTTCGAGCGCGAAGTCAGCGTGGTCGCCGTGCGCGGCCAGGATGGCGAGTTCCGTGCCTGGCCGGTCACCGGCAACTGGCATGTGGATGGCGTGCTGTCGGCCAGCCTGGCCCCGGCACAACTGACAGCTGCGCAGCACGACGCCGCCATCGGCTATGCGCAGACGCTGGCCGAACGGCTGGATTATGTGGGGGTGTTCGCGCTGGAGCTGTTCTGCCGCGGCGAGGAGCTGCTGGCCAACGAAATGGCGCCGCGCGTGCACAACTCCGGGCACTGGACCATCGAAGGCAGCGAAACCTCGCAGTTCGAGAACCACCTGCGTGCCGTGGTGGGGTTGCCGCTGGGTGACACCCGCATGCTGGGCCATGCCTGCATGCTCAACTGGCTGGGTGAAATGCCCGATGCGGATGCCGTGCTGGCACAGCCTGGCGGGCACTGGCACGACTACGGGAAGGAGCCGCGCAACGGCCGCAAGGTCGGGCATGCCACGTTGCGCGAGGATGAGGCCGGAGCGTTGGCGGCTGCCCTTGAGGCAGTGGGGCAGCAGTTGGGTCGCCCGGACCAGGTGGCCCCTGCCGTAGCCGCCCTGCGCGATTGATGAAGCACGGTCACGACCAACGGTCGTGACCTACCGGGCGAAGCAGATCCGGTAGGTACCGACCGTTGGTCGGTACCCGCGTCAATCGCGCAACTGCGTGGCCACGAAATCCCAGTTGACGATTTTCCAGAACGCGTCCAGGTATCGGCCGCGTTCGTTCTGGTAATCGGTGTAATACGCGTGTTCCCACACATCGCAGGCCAGCAGCGGGGTGCTCTGGCCGGTCAGCGGGGTGCCGGCGTTACGGGTGGCCTGGATCGCCAGCGCGCCATTGGGGTGCTGCACCAGCCACACCCAGCCGGCGCCGAACACGCCCAGCGCGACCCGGTCGAATTCTTCGCGCAACCGCTTCGCGTCGCCGAAATGGCGGCTGATCAGTTCGCCCAGCCGCCCCTGCGGTTCGCCACCGCCGCGCGGGTGCAGGCACTGCCAATAGAACGCGTGGTTCCAGGCCTGGGCGGCCGCGTCGAACAGGCTGCCCTGGCTCTGCCGCACGATCTCTTCCAGCGGCAGCTCGGCCAGCTCGGTGCCCTCGATGCGTGCATTTACCGCATCCACGTAACCCCGGTGATGCTGGCCATGGTGGAGGTCCAGGGTGGTAGCCGACAGATGCGGCTGCAGGGCGGTGCGGTCGTAGGGCAGGCGGGGCAGTTCGAGGGGCATGGGTGGCTGCAGGCTGGAGACGGGGCGCCGGAGGCAGGGCCAGTAGGATTACAATGACCGTCTGGGAAGTCTATCCGACCGGCGAGGTCGGGTGTCCCGTGGCGCAGGGAGAGTCGTGGTGGCGGTAATGCAAGAGATCCAGGCCGAAGTGGACAAGTACCCCCTCGTGTTGTTCATGAAGGGCACCCCGCAGTACCCCATGTGCGGCTTCTCCAGCCGCGCCGTGCAGGCCCTGATGGCCGCCGGTGCCGTGTCGCTGCGCACCGTCAACGTGCTGGAACTGCCCGAGGTCCGGGCCAACCTGGCGCGCTTCTCCAACCTGCCGACGTTCCCGCAGCTGTTCATCAACGGCGAGCTGATCGGCGGCTGCGACATCATCCAGGAGCTGTTCGAATCCGGCGAACTCAAGCGGATCGTCGAAGAGGCATCTCAGCCGTGAGTGCGGTCCCGTCCGTTGCGGTCGGGACCGCATCGCTTGCCGATCGCGTCATCCTGGTGGCCGGTGCGGGTGGGGGTCTGGGCAGTGCCGCCGCCATTGCCTGCGCGGCCGCAGGTGCCACCGTGGTCCTGCTGGGACGCAAGCTGCGCCGGCTGGACCGGGTCTATACAGCGGTGGAAGCGGTCGGCCCCGAGCCGCTGCTGTACCCGCTGGACCTGGAAGGGGCCACCCCGGACGACTACGCCACCCTGGCCGAGCGGTTGCAGTCCGAGCTCGGCCGGCTTGATGGCGTGCTGTACTGTGCCGCCGACTTTGCCGGCCTCACCCCGTTCGAACACGCCGACCCGGCCGCGTTCGCGCGGGCGGTGCACGTCAACCTGACCGCACCGGCCTGGCTGGCCCAGGCCTGCCTGCCGCTGCTGCGCCAGCGCGACGATGCGGCGCTGGTGCTCACCGTGGACGACCCGGCCCGGGTAGGGCGGGCCTACTGGGGCGGCTACGGCGCCGCCCAGCACGGATTGCGCGGCCTGATCACCGCGCTGCACGATGAGCTGGCCAACAGCCCGGTGCGGGTCAGCGGTCTGCAGCCCGGCCCGATGCGCACTGCGCTGCGCGCCCGTGCCTACTCGATCGACGAGGACGGCATGGCCCGCGACCCGGCGGCCTGTGCTGCGGCGGCCGTGGAACTGCTCTCGGCGCAGGGCATCGCCCACCGGGGCACGGTGCTGGATCTTGCGTAACCGGCTGGCAACAGCCGCGACTTACCCTTGCGCGGAAGCGGGGCGCAAGAATACGCACCCTCGAACCTGAACGCGAAAGAACCCCGGCGGAGCGCGCTGTTCAGCCAGATGTGAAGAACGCGTCACGATCGCGTTGTGATGGCGTGTGTTTTGTCGCCAAACGGTCATATAGCGGGCTTATCGTGTTAATCTAGTGTTAACCGTTGCGGCTGAAACCAGCCTGCGGCAAGGGAACCCAGATAAAAGTCCAGACAGCCGCTGAATGGCTGCTTGGGCGCGCTTTTTTTTCCGCCATCGCCAACTCGCATCGAGGCTACTCCCAATGATCGACCCACGCTGTCTCCGGATGTCCAAGCTCACCCTTGGCCTCATGGCAGTACTTGCTGCCGCCCCCGCCTTCGCCCAGAGCACCTCTGCCGGTGTCGGCGGCCAGGTAACGTCTGCCGCTGGCCAGCCTGTTGCTGGCGCCGAAGTCACCATCACGCACACCGAATCGGGCACGGTCAGCCGCGCCACGACCGATGCGGCGGGTCGATACAACGCGCGCGGCCTGCGCGTGGGTGGTCCGTACACCATCACCATCAACAAGCCCGGTGAAGGCACCAAGACCGAAGAAGGCGTGTACCTGGGCGTGAACCAGACCGGTACCGTCAACGCCGCCCTGACCGGCGACGTTGCGGCGACCAACCTGGACGCCGTGCAGGTCGTGGCTGTCGCCGGTGGCTCGGAAGTGTTCAGCTCGACCAAGATGGGCTCGGGCACCAACATCAGCCAGCAGCAGATCGAGACGGCCCCGTCGATCGGCGGCAACATCCAGGACCTGATGCGTCTTGACCCGCGCGTGACCTTCATCGATCGCGCCTCGGGCTCGATCTCGGCCGGTGGCCAGAACCCGCGCTTCAACTCGATCAACATCGACGGCGTGTCCGCCAGCGACACCTTCGGCCTGGAAGGCAACAACATGCCGACCCGTCGCCAGCCGGTCGCGATGGAAGCCATCGAAGCACTGGACATCAACCTGTCCAACTACGACGTCAGCATCGCTGCCGCCGCCGGTGCCACCGTCAACGCGGTGACCAAGTCCGGTACCAACGATTTCCACGGCTCGGTCTACGGCACCTACCGTGACGGCGACTGGTTCGGCGACAACCCGGAAGGCCAGAAGTTCAACGGCTTCACCAAGGAAGAAACCTACGGCATGACCGTGGGCGGCCCGATCGTGAAGGACAAGCTGTTCTTCTTCGCCAACTACGAAAAGTTCAAGCAGGCCGCCCCGGGCGCCGACCTGAGCGGCACCGCGCTGGGCAAGGCCAACCCGCAGTTCACCCTGGCCGACGTGACCCGTGCGCAGCAGATTGCTGAAGGCTACGGCATTGCCGCCGGTGGCCTGGAAAGCAATGGCGATACGGAGATGGAAGAGTACGCGCTGAAGCTGGACTGGAACATCAGCGACAACCACCGTGCCAACATCCGTTACAGCAAGATCGACCAGAGCAAGCTGCGCATCAACGGCATGACCACCAGCTCGGCCTCGCTGAGCTCGTACTGGTACCAGCACGACAAGACCAACGAGAGCTACGTCGCCCAGCTGTTCAGCGACTGGTCCCCGAACTTCTCGACCGAGCTGAAGGCCTCGTACCGCGAGTACTCGGCGATCCGTAATGTCTCGACCGACGCGCCGAGCATCCGCATCTTCTTCCAGGGCAACGAAGCCTCGCCGTCCGGCGACTCGCTGTACCTCGGTACCGAAGTCAACTCGCAGGACAACATCCTGGAGACCAAGGCGTGGAACTACTACGCCGCCGCTACCTGGACCCTGGGTGACCACGACGTCAAGTTCGGCGCGTCGTACGACACCAACGACATCTACAACTACTTCGGCGCCAACTCGTGGGGCGCGTACACCTTCTACGGCCTGGACAACTTCGCTGCCGGCCGCTGGAGCAGCTACAACTACAATCCGGAACGCACCCCGGGTTCGATTCCGGCGGACTACAAGTTCAGCAACCTGGCCCTGTTCGTGCAGGACACCTGGTACGTCAACAACAACCTGACCCTGACCATGGGCGTGCGTGCCGACCGCGCCGACACCAGCCCGGCCCCGGCTTACAACGCCGCAGCGTCGCAGTTCTTCGGCCTGGACAACAGCGAAGTGCTGAGCAACAAGTTCCTGATCCAGCCGCGCGTCGGCTTCAACTACACCTTCGACACCGATCGCCAGACCCAGCTGCGCGGCGGCGTGGGCCTGTTCCAGGGTGACGCCCCGCAGGTGTGGCTGAGCAACAGCTACTCGGCGACCGGCTTCAATAATTCGGTCTACGCCTACACCAGCGGCTACAACCCGGCGCTGCCGTTCAACCCGAGCAAGGACAGCCAGCCGGTCCCGACCACGCCGGGCTCGAACCGCCAGAACGTCAACTTCGTCGGCAGCGACTTCAACATGCCGTCGGTGTACAAGGCCAACCTGGCCTTCGACCACGAGACCCCGTGGTACGGCATCGTGGCCTCGGCCGAGCTGCTGGTCACCAAGGTCAAGGATGCCCTGTACTACAAGAACCTGAACCTGGGTCCGGTGCAGTATCAGGGTCCGGACGGCCGTGACATGTATTACTCCCGCGGCAGCACCGGCAATGCCTGGGCCACCGGCAACGCACGCGCAGGCCGCAATCAGGCCTACGACGCGGTGTACGAAATCGCCAACACCGACAAGGGCCGCACCTCGCAGTTCACCGTCTCGCTGGCCAAGCCGTGGGATGCCGCCAGCGACTGGTCCTGGAACCTGGGCTACACCTACACCGATGCCACCGAAGTCGGCACGCTGACCAGCTCCACCGCCAGCTCGGGTTGGGGCTACCAGTACGCCTTCAACGCCAATGACGAGATCGAGAACACCTCGCGCTACCAGATCCGCGACCGCCTGTCGGGTGCGCTGAACTGGAAGCACAAGTTCTTTGGCGACTACGAAACCCGCGTCGGCCTGGTCTACGAAGGTCGCAGCGGCCGTCCGTACAGCTACGTCTACGTGAACGACGCCAACGGCGACAGCCGCACCGCGAACGACCTGTTCTACGTGCCGACGGGCCCGGGCGACGTGCTGTTCGGCAACCTGACCCAGAGTGGCCAGTTCACTGCCGATCCGGCCATGGAGGCCTCGTTCTTCGAGTGGCTGAAGAACAACCCGCAGCTGGCCAAGTACGCCGGCCAGGCGGCCCCGGCCAATCAGTTCCGTACCGGCTGGATCAACACCTTCGACCTGCGCATCAGCCAGGAACTGCCGGGCTTCATGAAGGGTCACAAGTCGGAGATCTGGCTGGACGTCCAGAACATCGGCAACATGATCAACAAGGACTGGGGCAACATCTACGACTACGGCTTCTTCGCCGATGCGCGTGTGGCCACCCTGCAGGGCATCAAGGACGGCAAGTACGTGTACAACTTCCGCGGCGCGGACGAGCCGGCGGTGGCCAACAATGACGCGGACGGCTTCGACGTCGGTGTCTCGCAGTGGTCGGTGCAGCTGGGCTTCCGCTACCAGTTCTGATGAACTGAGCTAGTGGCAAGGTAAACAGAACGGCCGGGGATACCCGGCCGTTCTGCTGTGTGCGGTATCGAGGAAGGCGAGGGCGCTTGTCTGCGTTGGCGGATGAGCGTATGCTCGTCCGGTTGCGCGAAAATCGCGCACGTACGGCAGCCCCCGAGGCGTCGCCGGGGTCGAAACGCATCCAACGGTCGGGTTTCCCGGCCGTTTTGCTTTTTAAGGGGGCAGCGGTACAGTCGGCAACCTTGAGGAAGCGAAAAGAATGGAAATGACGATCACCGAAAAGCCGGCGCGGACGCTGCCGGTGCAGGACGCGCGGATCTACCCGCGCGGTGGGCTGGATGTGCTGTCGCGCGCAGAAGTGGCGCGCCTTCGCGATGCCTCCGGCGGTGGCATGCATGAGCTGCTGCGCCGCTGCGCGCTGGCCGTGCTGACCAGTGGCAGTGCCTCCGACGATCCGCGCGCCGCGCGCGATCTATACCCCGATTTCGACATCCAGGTCGCCCAGCAGGACCGTGGCGTGCGCATCGACCTGGTCAATGCACCGGCGATGGCGTTCGTGGACGGCGAGATCATCCGCGGCGTGGCCGAGCTGCTGTTCGCGGTCGTGCGCGACCTGGCCTACATGGCCATCGAAATGGGCCCGGCCTACGCGGCCGAGCTGGAATCGTCCGAGGGCATCACCAACGCGGTGTTCGGGCTGCTGCGCAACGCGCGCATCCTCAACCCGGGCGACCCGAACCTGGTGGTGTGCTGGGGCGGCCATTCGATCGGCCGCGATGAGTACCTGTACACCAAGCAGGTCGGCTACGAGCTGGGCCTGCGCGGCCTGGACATCTGCACCGGCTGCGGCCCGGGCGCGATGAAGGGCCCGATGAAGGGCGCCACCATTGCCCATGCCAAGCAGCGCAAGCACACCACGCGCTACATCGGTTTGACCGAGCCGGGCATCATCGCTGCCGAATCGCCGAACCCGATCGTGAACCACCTGGTGATCATGCCGGACATCGAGAAGCGTCTCGAAGCGTTCGTGCGCATCGGCCACGGCATCATCGTGTTCGCCGGCGGCGTGGGTACCGCCGAAGAGATCCTGTACCTGCTTGGCATCCTGCTGCGCGAAGAGAACAAGGACCTGCCGTTCCCGCTGATCCTGACCGGCCCGACCGTGGCCGCGCCGTACTTTGAGCAGATTGACCGCTTCATCCGCCTGACCTTGGGCGACGCTGCGGCCGAGCGTTACCAGATCATCATCGGCGACCCGGTCGCGGTGGCCCGGCAGATGTCGGCCGGCATCAAGCGCGTGCGCGAGCACCGCCTGGTGCAGAAGGATTCGTTCTTCTTCAACTGGTCCATCGAGATCCCGTGGGAGTACCAGCAACCGTTCGTGCCGACCCATGAAGCGATGGCCGCGCTGGACCTGCACCACGGGCGCCCGCCGCATGCACTGGCGGCCGACCTGCGCCGCGCGTTCTCCGGCATCGTGGCCGGCAACGTGAAGGAAGACGGCATGCGCCGGATCGAGCAGTTCGGTCCGTTCGAGATCCACGGCGACGCCGACATGATGCAGGCCCTGGATGAACTCCTGCGTGCCTTCGTCGAACAGCGCCGGATGAAGATCTCGGGCGAGTACCAGCCCTGCTACAGGGTGCTGGCCTGAGAAAGCGGGGTGGCCGGGTCGGGAGCCCGAGCCACCCCTGCCCAACCGTACGGGTGTCAACGGTTTGACGCCCGTCGCCTCCGGGCGACCGTTCGTCCTGCTGTCGCTTGCCGCTGGGCGGCAGGGCGTCCATTGTTCGTGTCATCACGCTGGGGAGCGTCACATGTCTGCACGCCTGTCCAAGGGCTTCACACTGATCGAGTTGATGGTCACCGTCGTGGTGGTCGGGGTGGTGGCTGCCATTGCCTTCCCGAACTTCCAGAACCTGATCCGCTCCAACCGGATCGCCACTGCCCACAACGAGCTGATCGGCTTGGTCAATCTCGCCCGCAGCGACGCGATCCGGAACAATCAGGGCGGCGCGGTCTGCGGCAGCAGCACCGGTACCAGTTGTGACGGCAAGTGGGCCGTGGGCATGCTGGCCTTCAGCGATGCCAATGGCGATGCAGCCTTCAGCAACAGCGAGACCGTGCTGCGCTACGCCGCCATCAACAGCGCACTGGTCGTGACCGGCCCGAGCGACATGATCTCCTTTGATGGCCGTGGGCGTAGGCGCAACGGCACCGACCAGGAGGTGACCCTGCGTCCGCAGAAGTGCGACAGCCAGCCGCTGCAGAGTACGATGACCATCAACGCCTCCGGGCAGGTCACTACCGTCAAGGGACCCTGCAAATGATCCGAACCCCCTATCGTCCGCGTGGCCACCAACGCGGCTTCAGCCTGCTTGAGGTGCTGGTTGCCGTGGTGGTGCTGGCGTTTGGCCTGCTCGGCTTCGCCCTGCTGCAGACCATGAACGTTCGCTACGTGCAGAGCGCCAACTACCGCACCCAGGCCACCAACCTGGCCTACGACCTCACCGAACAGATGCGCAGCAACCGCCATTCGTCGGAGTGGTACAGCAATGCCACCTTCGCCTCGGGCAGCAAGACGGCCACAGGCGTGTGCGCGCGGCCGATCAATACCGTCACGGTGGAACAGAACATCGCGCGCTGGCAGTGCCAGGTGGTCAAGGCGCTGGGCGACAACGCCGCCGCCAACGTCACTGTCGCGAACGGTGTGGCCACCGTTGAGATCAGCTGGGCCGACGAGCGCTGGAGCAAGACAGCCCCCGACGCCGCCACCACCTTCCGCACCCAGACCCAGCTATGAAAGGTCCGCACATGTTCCGCAGCCGCCAGGCAGGTCTGTCCCTGATCGAACTGATGATCTCGCTGGTCATCGGCCTGATCCTGATGCTGGGCATCACCCAGGTCTTCATCGCGTCCCATTCGGCCTCTCGTCTCTCAGAAGGCGTGGCCCGTGCACAGGAAAACGGCCGTTTCGCGCTGGATTTCCTCGAGCGCGACATCCGCATGGCAGGGCACATGGGCTGCGTGAACGACCAGGCCCACTTCATCAAGGAAACCGGCCTGCCGCGTAACAACATGCTTGCCGCAGCAAACATAGGCAACGGCAGCCCGCTGGACTTCAGCGTGGCGATCCAGGGCTACGAGGCCGCCGGTACCGGGCCGACCAATACCTTGAACGTAGGCGCCGGAACTGTGCCAGGCAGCTTGCCGGGATCCATTTCTGGCCTTAACCCCGCGCCGATGGCGGGAAGCGACATCCTGGTGCTGCGGTTCCTGGCGCCGGAAGGCGTGCCGGTGACTGCCATAAATGGGCAGAAAATTAAGGTCGCGGCAGGCACAGATCGCTGGAAGCGCCTCACGGAAGGCGGAGTTGCCGCGCCGACCATGTTTGGAATTGCCAACTGCGACAACGTTGACGTGTTTGCAGGTACGTTGGCCACTGACGAGATCACGGCAGGCACCGTTGACCTCACCCGATATGCGCCTCAGCCCGAGCCGACCGAGCTCTACCGCGCAGAGTCGATGGTGTATTACATCGGGGCCGGCACCAATGGTCCCGGATTGCGACGTGCGCGTGCCAATTCGGCTGGCGTGTATGCGATCAACGAAGAGCTCGTTGAGGGCATCGAGAACCTGCAGTTGATGTACGGACTGGATTCGACTCCAGAAATCACCGGAGCAACCGCGCCCTCCGGTTACATCAGCGTGCAGAACGTGGCCTCTGGCGTCACCACTGCCGCCAATGCAACCGGTGCGGGGCAATGGCGCCGAGTGGGCCTGGTCCAGGTCGGACTGGTCGCTCGCAGTTCAGACCGCACGGGCACCAACGCGAACTCCAAGCCCACCGACGCGGCCGCCCGGCTGGGCGTGTTGGGCATGACCTACAACCAGGATGCCGTCACCGATGGGCGCTATCGCACCGCCTATGAAGTGAGCGTAGCCCTGCGCAACCGTCTGTTCGGGAACTGACCATGAACCGCCCGCCCCGTCACCGTCCTATCCCGGCGTCCGCCCAACAGCGCGGTGCCGTGCTGTATGTCGCCCTGATCATGCTGCTCCTGCTCGCCCTGATCGGTGTGGCCGGCATGCAGGTAGCCGGCATGCAGGAAAAAATGGCCTCCAACTACCGTGCTGCCGGCCGCGCCTTCCAGAATACGGAAGGCGCCGTGCGCAACGTAGAGGATGCCGTGGAGGCGATCACCGACCGCGAGTCGCCGCCTGGCAACAGTCTCGTTGACGCTGCCAGCATCACCCAGAACTGTGAAGACGGATTCGATCCGGTCCAGTGGGGCAGGGACCTGGCGAAGGCCAATGCCGCTGCGCCGGCGGTGCGGGTACGCCAGATCGATCAATGTGGTGGTCCGGGCGGCAACTCGAACGACCAAGGCCTGCCGCTTGACCAAGCCACGGCTACCTTCCAGATCACCGCGTATGCCGCCGACGACAAGGACAACCCTACGTCGCGTTCGGTCATCGACACCATTTTCAAGCTCTGAGGAACGCGGCCATGGCTTCGCGCAGATTCAAATGGACGGCCGCCGGTTCGGCGGTGGCAGTGATTGGCCTGGCATTTGTGGGCTACAACCTGATTGCCGCGCAGGGGCAGGGCATACTCGCTCAGAAGCCGCTGAATATTCCGGCAGACACGACCCCGGCGTTCATCATGGCCGTGGATGACTCCGGCTCGATGACCTTTCAGACTCAGTTCCCAGGTCAGGACGGCGAGGGCTGCTGGAACAACTCGCGACAGAGCTTCTTCGACACCAACGGTGCGCTGAATACCACTGGCAACACCTGCGACTACTTCTACCTGATGCCAGGGCCGCGCATCAGCGGTAACTATTTCGGGCTGCCGCCGCTCGATTCGCTGGGCTTCGCCCGCTCTGCGCAGTACAACCCAACGTACTTCAATCCGACGATCAAGTACGAGCCGTGGAAGGACGACAAGGATGTTTCTTTTGCTGAGGCCATCCCGTCCGCAGCCCGCATAGATCCCAAGCCAACAGGTGCCACCACGACGGTCAACCTGACCAGTAATTACTACGGTACCGAAACTTTCCGCCTCCTGAACAATATGTCGTACCAGGCGGGCGCCTACATCAATGGCTCGACATACCGCAATGCGGGCACGTGGAGCGGTGGCACCACTGACGCGCGCGTCCAGTACTGGCCCGCAACCTTCTACATCAAGGTAGTCAACGGTACCAGCGATCCATACCCGCAGCTCAACGGCACCAATGCGTATGCGAATGCGACCCGTGTACAGGTGAACAACGCGTGTGGTACGGGTTGCGCCATGTGGAAGTACACGCTTCCCGCCAGCGACTCCGATGCCGGTTCGAAGAATTTCGCCAACTGGTTCACGTACTACGGTAATCGCAACCGCGCGATGATCGCCGGCATGACTCGCTCGCTTTCGAATGTCGCCAATCTGCGCGTGGGCTATTTCCGCATCAACCAGAATGGCAGCTACGACACCGCCGCCAAGCGCCTGCCCATGCGTAAGCTGAGCGTCGATACCGAGCGTAAGGCGCTGTTTGATGAGATGCTGGCGTTGCCGGCAAGTGGAGGCACGCCCAACCGCCAGGCCGTGTATTCGGCCACGCAGCAGTTCACCCGGTCAGATGATGCAGCGCCGGTGCTGGAGGTCTGCCAGAAAAATGCAGTGATGCTGTTCACCGACGGCTTCAGCAATGGCGGCACCAAGACGGTCGGTAACAACGACCAGAACATGGGTGTCCCGTTCAAAGACGGCAATGCCGATACCATGGCTGATATCGTCACGAAGTATTACAACAACATCAACGGCCTCGCGCCGCTCCGCCCTGACCTCACGGCGGGCCAGGTGCCAGTGCCTGCAGCCTGCAAGACCGGTTCGCCTGACCCGCAGCTGGACTGCCAGACCAACCTTCATTTGAACTTCTATGGCGTGACCCTGGGCGCGCGCGGCAATCTGTTCGACCCTGACAATCCGCAGAACGCGTATACCACGCCCGCGATCTACAACAACTGGCCTGCGTGGGAGAACGATGCGCGCAGCACCGTTGACGACATCTGGCACGCCGCCGTCAATACCCGCGGCGAGTACATCAATGCGCGTACCCCGGCGGAAATCACCGACGCAATGCGCCGCGTGCTGTCGGCCGTGACCTCCGGTTCGTCGCCGTCCGGCGGTACCGGCTTCAGCGGGGCGCGCATCGGTGCAGGCTCGCTGAGCGTCAGTCCGTACTATGAGTACACCAACGAAGGCACTGACTGGTTCGGCAAGTTGACGGCCACCAAGCTGTCGGTTGATCCGACCACGCGTGCGGTGGTACAGACGCCCTTCTGGGAAGCAAGTGCGCAGTTGCCGGGCGCATCCGCACGCAAGATATTCTTCACGAAGAATGGTGCGACCAAGGAATTCACCTCCGGCAACGTGACGCTCGACGACCTGTGCCTGAAGCCGGGGCTGTATCCGGACATGTCGATCTGCGCCGCCACCAAGGAGCTGACCGACCGCAATATCGATGTTGCTGCGGCCGTCAATTACCTGCGCGGCGACACCTCCCGCGAAGTGCGCAATGGAGGCAACCTGCGCGATCGAACCACCCGGCTGGGTGACATCGTCACGTCCACCCCATTCATCAGCTCGCCCACCGACGATTACGGCTACCGCCGCCTGGCGGACCAGACGATCAGCAAGGCCTATGCGACCTATCTGGAGACCAAGGCAAAGCAGGCCAACTACATGGTCTACGTGGGTGCAAACGACGGCATGCTGCACGCATTCAATGGCGGCATGAATGCGAAGGGCGAGACGGTCTCCGGTGGCGGCAGTGAAGCGTTTGCCTACATTCCCAATACCGCACTCGGTCACATGGCGAACCTGCTGTTCCGTGCGGAACCGGAAAAGAAGAGCTCCCAGAAGTTCCAGCACAAATATTACGTAGACGGGCAGATTGCCGTAGGTGACACCTATTACGGCAGTGCGTGGCACACCACCTTGGTGGCCGCGTCCGGTGCCGGTGGCCGCGGTGTATTCGGCCTGGACGTGACCGCGGGTACTACCTTCGGTGGAAACCGGAAGCTCTGGGAGATCAGCGACCTGGACGCCAACCTGAAGGCGGATGTGCGGAACAACATCGGCTTCGTCCTGGCCAAGCCGGTGATCGTGCCGGTGAAGGTGGGCAACGCGGTGGAGTGGAAGGCGATCTTTGGCAATGGTTTCAACAGCGCGAACGGCAAGGCGGTGCTGTTTGTCGTGGATATCGCCGACGGTAAGACAACGATGATCGAAGCGGTCGAGACCGGTACGGGGGTCCCTTCGGGCACCAACGGCTTGGGCAGCATCGTCGTGGTCGACCGCTGGGGCGGTGCCGACCAGAATGTTCGCTCTCGCGATGGTATTTCCGACACCGTTTACGGTACCGATCAGAAGGGTGCGGTGTGGAAGTTCGACCTGCGCGACATGACGCCGCCGACCATGCCGTTGTTCACGAGCCTCCCGTCGGTTGACAAGGGGCTTACGGTGCGCCAGCCGATTACCGGTGGCATCACCACCGGCTCGGGTCCCAATGGCGGATTGATGCTGTACTTTGGCACCGGCAGCTTCTCTTTCAATGAAGATGTGCGCGACAACTCGAAGCAGAGCATCTATGCGGTGAACGATACCAACGTCGGCGCGGTCACCAGCACGATTACGCGCAGCAATCTCGTGGGACGGACGATCAACACCTCGGGTGACGAGCGGACCCTGGTTGCCATTGCGGGTACTCCATCTACCGCCCGTGGATGGTATGTCGACCTGCCGGTCAGCTCCCTCAAGGATGGCCTCAGCGAGCGTGTTGTCGGCAATCCTTCGCTGGCGAACGGTATCGTCAGCTTGTCCACGTACGCGCCGCAGCCCGCCACCTCGGGTGGCTGCGCCGCCACCGGTATCAATTGGTTCTTCGGACTGAATCCGTTGACCGGTGAGGGTGCGCTGGGCCGTGCCACCCTTAATTCGCCGGGCGGCACGGGCTTCGCTGTCGGTACTGCGGGCCTCAAGAACAAGGGCACGGGGAGTGCGCCCGTACTCAACAACACCCCGTTTGCGTTGCCGCGTGTGCCCGTTGCTTCTCTGGGGGGCGGCGGTGGCGGTGGCGGTAGTGGTCCGGCGCCATCGCCTCCGGGTGGGGCCGGCTGCTATATGGGCTATCCCAATGGCCCGGACATCGTCTACGTTCCCTATCCATGCGGTCGCCAATCGTGGAGGCAGATCCTGTGAGCAAGCTTTCCTCCCAGCAGTGGCGCAGCCCGCGCAAGATGCTCGGCTTCACCCTCATCGAACTGATGATCACCGTGGCAGTGATCGCGGTGCTCGCCTCCATCGCCTATCCCTCCTACACGGCCCAGGTGCGCAAGTCCAAGCGCGCCGCGGCCAAGGCGGAGCTGGTGGAGTACGCACAGCGCGCCGAGCGCCAGCACACGCTCAACAACAGCTACACGAACTTCAAGTTCGTGGAAAACAGCGGCACTACCATCGCCTCGCCACGCGATGGCAGCAAGCCGATGTACCAGGTGACCTTTGCGTCGGCCAATGCCAACGCGTTTACGATTACGGCAGTTCCGCAGGGTGACCAGGCAAAAGACCCGTGCGGCACCATCTCGGTGAACCAGGCGGGGGTGAAGACCCCGGCCAACACCAGTGCGCTGGATTGCTGGTAAATGGCCGCCGGCGGTTGCAACGCCACGAGTGAACGTCTAGAATTCGCGTCCCCGCCCGAATAGCTCAGCCGGTTAGAGCACTTGACTGTTAATCAGGGGGTCGTTGGTTCGAGTCCAACTTCGGGCGCCAGTTTCTGCAGAAGCCGCGAGCAATCGCGGCTTTTGTCGTTTCGGTGGCTGGTGTAGAGGTAGACCCGGCCGCTCAGTGCGGGCAGTCCACGGTGCCCGGCCTGCGTGCGGCACGGGTGCGGCCCACGTTGTTCACGACCACCTCGCCGTGCAGCTGCCCTGCGGCACAGATGGCCACCGTGAGCGGGCTGCCGCCACTGCGCCCGTCGGGCTGGAGGCGCAGGCGCGGGCGATTCTGGCTGGACCGCGCCACCACCGAGCCATCCCGGTACCCGGGGCGGTACTGCAGGACATCCGTCGACGAGGGCGGGGAAGTCCCCGATTCCGATCCACGGTCCAGGTGGATCAGCCATCCCCGGCTCCAGTCGTCCCCGCAGTGCATGCCGTCCTCACTCGGGCAGACCGCCACCGGCGCGGCGCGGGTGATCGCGGTGCTGCGCGCGCTGTTGAACACCGAGACGAGCTGCATGCGCAGCATGTCGGCACGCATCCGGCTGACCGTGGCGCTCAGCGAGGGCAGGGCCAGCGCGCAAAGCACGGCCAGGATGAGCAGGGTCACCATCAGTTCCAGCAGGGTGAACCCCCGGGGCCGGGGGAAGGGGCTAGGGCGGTGCATGGGAGATACCGGAGACAATCCGTCACCGTGCCCTGTCCGGAGCAGGCCGACCATCGGTCAAAGGCAGACTCCAGGGTAGGCCACCCCCTCAGCCGGCCGTCACCCAACCCCCCGCTATAATGGAAGGCCCGGTCTATGGCGGCACCATGAGCGATCGCTTCGAACTTGTATCTCCGTACTCCCCGGCGGGCGACCAGCCGGCCGCGATCGAGAAGCTGACGGCCAATTTCGAAGCCGGCATCGCCAAGCAGACCCTGCTGGGCGTGACCGGCTCGGGCAAGACCTACACCATTGCCAACGTCATCCAGCAGGTGCAGAAGCCCACCCTGGTGATGGCGCCGAACAAGACCCTGGCCGCGCAGCTGTACGGCGAGTTCAAGGCGTTCTTCCCGCACAACGCGGTGGAGTACTTCGTCAGCTACTACGACTACTACCAGCCCGAAGCCTACGTGCCGTCATCGGACACCTTCATCGAGAAGGACAGTTCGATCAACGAGCACATCGAGCAGATGCGGCTGGCGGCGACCAAGACCCTGCTGTCGCGCCCGGATGCGATCGTGGTGGCCACCGTGTCGGCAATCTACGGCCTGGGTGCGCCCGAGGACTACCTGTCGCTGCGCCTGATCCTGTCCACCGGCGAACGCATCGACCAGCGCGACCTGATCAACCATCTCACCCAGCTGCAGTACACCCGCAACGAGTACGAGCTGCACCGCGGCACGTTCCGCGTGCGCGGCGAGGTCATCGACATATTCCCCGCGGAATCGGACAGCGAAGCGGTGCGCATCGAACTGTTCGATGGCGAAGTCGAACAGATCAGCATGTTCGATCCGCTTACCGGTGAAAGCCTGCGCCGCCTGCAGCGCTACACCGTATACCCCAAGACGCACTACGCCACCACGCGCGAGCGGGTGCTGTCGGCGGTGGATACGATCAAGGCCGAGCTCAAGGTGCGGCTGGAACAGCTGTACGAACAGAACAAGCTCGTGGAAGCGCAGCGCCTGGCGCAGCGCACGCAGTTCGACCTGGAAATGATGGCCGAGGTCGGCTTCTGCAACGGCATCGAAAACTATTCGCGGCACCTCACCGGCAAGGCCGCCGGCGAGCCGCCGCCGACCCTGTTCGACTACCTGCCACCCGATGCGCTGCTGGTCATCGACGAATCGCATGTCACCATTCCGCAGATCGGCGCGATGTACAAGGGCGACCGCTCGCGCAAGGAAACCCTGGTCGAATTCGGCTTCCGTCTGCCCTCGGCGCTGGACAACCGCCCGCTGCGCTTCGAAGAGTGGGAAGCGCGCTGCCCGCGCAGCATCTACGTGTCCGCTACCCCGGGACCGTACGAGCTGCGCGAAGCCGCCGATGAAATCACCGAGCTGGTGGTGCGCCCGACCGGCCTGATCGACCCGGTGGTGGAGATCCGCCCCGTGGGCACCCAGGTTGACGACCTGATGAGCGAGGTCAACGAGCGCATCAAGCTCGGCGACCGCGTGCTGGTCACCACGCTGACCAAGCGCATGGCCGAGAACCTCACCGAGTACCTCACCGAACATGGCATCCGGGTGCGCTACCTGCATTCGGACATCGATACGGTGGAACGCGTGGAGATCATCCGCGACCTGCGTCTGGGCAAGTTCGACGTGCTGGTCGGCATCAACCTGCTGCGCGAAGGCCTGGACATGCCGGAGGTATCGCTGGTGGCGATCCTGGACGCGGACAAGGAGGGCTTCCTGCGCTCGACCGGTTCGCTGATCCAGACCATCGGCCGTGCCGCACGCAACCTGCGCGGCAAGGCGATCCTGTACGCGGACAAGATCACCCGTTCGATGCAGGCGGCGATCGACGAAACCGACCGCCGTCGTGCCAAACAGGTGGAGTACAACGAAGCGCACGGCATCGTGCCCAAGTCGGTGCTGCGCCCGATCGTGGACGTGCTGGAAGGTGCGCGCTCCGAAGCGGCCGAAAAAGAAGCGCGGGGCAAAGGCAAGGGACGCGGTGGCCGGGTGGCCGAGGAGGCGGTGGATTACCGCACCCTGGAACCGGCCCAGATCGCCAAGCGGCTGCAGGCGCTGGAGCAGCAGATGTACCAGCACGCCCGCGACCTGGAGTTCGAAGATGCGGCGCGCGTGCGCGACCAGATCCGCCAGCTGAAGGAGGCCAGCCTGGGCTGAACAACGCGTTGTGAAATACCTTCACAAAAGTGTTGCTCTTCACACCCGACGTCCGTAATATACGCGGCCTGCACCGACGCAATTGCAGCGGCGCGGCGAGACAAACGGGCGGTTAGCTCAGCGGTAGAGCACTACCTTGACATGGTAGGGGTCACAGGTTCGAACCCTGTACCGCCCACCACTCCAGTCCCAGCGACTGCGGTGGAACAACAGAAAAGCCGGCCATCAGGTCGGCTTTTTTGCGTTGTGGGTTCCGTGACAGCGGCGCTTCCCCACAACGCGTTCCGCACCCACCTGATGGCGACCTGGTTGCTGAGGGCCAAGGATGCAGGCTCCAGCGCGTGGTGGCCTGCATGTCGTTCCTGTCGGACGTCTTCTCCCGTTCGTTTCCAGCGCCTTTGCCCCTGTTCGGCAAGGCATGTGCGGTCGCACTGCTGGCCGGTGTGTGCGGTGTCGTGTTCGCGCCGGTGCTGTTGCCCCGGATGCCTGCGTGGTGCGCGCTGCTGTGCGGTGCAGGGGTCTGGTGTGCGGTGCCGCGTGCACGGTGGTGCGGCGCAGTGCTGGCCGGGATCGGCTGGGTCACCCTGCACGCCCATGCCGGCCTGGCCCTGCAGTTGCCCGCAGCTGCCGCGCCTGCGGACCAGGTGCTGCGCGGCCGGGTGGTGGAGCTGCCGCAACATGGATCACGCAGCACCCGCTTCCGGTTCCGCGTGGATGACGATGCGACGATGCCCGCGCACCTGCGCGGCCGCGAGCTTGCGCTGGCCTGGTATGACGTCACTGCGGCAAAAACGCCTGCGCGCGAGCCTGCAGCCGAACCGGCGCTGCGCTGCTCGCTTCGCGCCGGCGCACGCTGGCAGCTCCACGCGCGGCTGCGCCCACCGCGTGGATTGCGCAACCCGGGTGGCTTCGACGCCGAGCGGCATGCGCTGCTGCAGCGGTTGAGCGGCACCGGGCACGTGCGCGCCCCAGCGATGGCCTTGGGCGACCCGACCGGATTGCCGGCGTGGCGCGAGCGCATGGCCGATGCCATCGCCGGACACGTGCCGGGCGCCGGCGCCCGTTTCATCCAGGCGCTGGCGCTGGGCGATACCCGCGGGTTGGGGCAGGGCGACTGGGATGATCTGCGCGCGCTCGGCCTGACCCACCTGGTGGCGATCTCCGGGTTTCACGTCGGGCTGGTGGCCGGGTTCGCGGCGTGGCTGGCGGGGCTGGCCTGGCGAGCGGTTGCTGCGCTGGGACGCTATTGGCCACGGCCATTGGCGGCCGCGCTGGCGGCCGTCGCCGGTGCCGCGCTGTATGCGGCCGTGGCCGGCTTCGCGCTGCCCACGGTGCGCACGGTGCTGATGATCGCGGTGGTCGCCGCCGCCCGCTGCGTGCGACGACCGGCCACCGTTGGCCAGGCGTTGGCGCTGGCGGCGCTGGCGGTGCTGCTGGTGGATCCATTGTCGGTGCTGGCCCCGGGCTTCTGGCTCAGCTTCGCCGGGGTGCTGTGGCTGGTGTGGTGCCTGCCGGGGCACGGGGTGCACTGGCTGCGAACCTTCCTGGCCGCACAGGGCGTGGCCACCCTGGCGCTGTTGCCGCTCACCGTGGCGCTGTTCGGGCAGGCCTCGCGGGCGGGGCCGTTGGTCAACCTGCTGGCCATTCCCTGGTGGAGCCTGGTGGTGGTGCCGTTGGCGTTGCTTGGCACCGGGCTTGAAGCCCTGATCGACGGGGCGGGGCGCTGGCCGTGGCGCTGGGCGGCCGCCTGCTTCGACGCGAGCTGGTGGCTGTTCGGGGCGCTTGCGCGCCAGCCGTGGGCGTTGTGGTGGGCGCCGCAGGCGGGCGTCGCGGCGGTTCCGGTCGCCGTTCTCGGGGTGTTCTGGCTGTTGCTGCCGCGCGCCGCCGGGATGCGCCTGCCGGCGCTGCTGCTGTGCCTGCCCCTGCTGTGGCCGGCCCGCGATCGTCCCGGCCCCGGCGAGGTCGAGCTGCTGGTGATGGACGTGGGGCAGGGCCTGGCTGTGTGGGTGCGCACCCGCCACCACCGCCTGCTGTATGACGCCGGCCCCGCTGCGGAAGGGGGATTCGACGCCGGCGAACGGGTGGTGGTGCCGACCCTCCACGCGCTGGGCGAGGCTGGGCTGGACCGGCTGCTGCTCAGCCATGGCGACCGCGACCACGCCGGTGGCATGCCGGCGGTGCGCCGCGCCTTTCGCGAGCCACAGCTGCAGGCGCCGTCGGGTGCGGTGCCCGCCATCCAGCTGCCCTGCAGCAGCGGCGACGCCTGGCGCTGGGACGGGGTGGACTTCACCGTCCTGCATCCGCCGCCGGGCATGGACTACGCAGGCAACGCCAGCAGCTGCGTGCTGCGCATCCAGACCGCGCATGGCGTGGTGCTGTTGACGGGCGACATCGGCCAGCGCGAGGAGGCCATGCTGGTTGCCACGGTACCGGCCGCGCTGCGCGCCGACGCGGTGCTGGTGGCGCACCACGGCAGCGCCAACTCGTCCGGCGCCGACTGGGTGCAGGCGGTGTCGCCCCGCCTGGCCATCGTCTCGGCCGGGCATGGCAACCGGTTCGGGCACCCGCGCCGGGACGTCGTGCAGCGCTGGCAGGCGGTCCCTGCCGAAGTGCTGAACACCGCCGACAGCGGCGCGCTGCGCCTGTGGCTGGGCCAGGAGGGATTGCAGGTGCGGGAACAGCGTCTTTTCGAACGCCGTTGGTGGGATGCCGCGGAGCGGACGCGGTCGGCTGCTATCCTATCGGCGGTCATACAGGCGGCCAATGGGCCGGAGGGTTGAAACGTGTGGGAACTGGTCAAGGCCGGTGGCTGGCCGATGGTGCCGCTGCTGCTGTTGGGCGTACTGGCTTTGGCAATCGTCCTGGAGCGTTTCTGGACCTTGCGGCGTAACGAGGTCCTGCCCCCGGGGCTGGGCCAGGAAGTGCGCAACTGGGCCGCGCGCGGCAAGCTCGATCCGAATCACATCCAGTCGCTGCGGGCCAACTCGCCGCTGGGCGCGTTGCTGGCCGTGGCGCTGGAAGCGCGCAACCGCCCGCGCGACCAGATCCGCGAGCGCATCGAAGATGCCGGCCGGCATCTGGTGCACCGCATGGAGCGGTTCCTGAACGCGCTGGGCACCATCGCATCGGCGGGCCCGCTGCTGGGCCTGCTCGGCACCGTGGTGGGCATGATCCAGATGTTCCTGGGCATCCTCGACCACGGCGTGGGCGATGTGAACCAGCTGGCCGGCGGCATCGGCAAGGCGCTGGTGTGCACCGCCACCGGCATGATCGTGGCCATCCCGGCATTGATGTTCCATCGCTACTTCAAGGGCCGCATCGGCGGTTACGTGATCGAGATGGAAATGGAGGCCTCGGCCCTGCTGGACGCACTGGACGGCCGCCCCGGCGTCATGAACGCGGCACCGCGCGCCGGCACCGCGCCGGCGGCCGGCGCCGCGCCCGTCACGGCCAAGGGCTGACGGATGCGTATCCGCAACGACCGGGTCCAGGACGAGGTGCACATCGATCTGGTACCCCTGATCGACGTCATCCTCGTGCTGATCATCTTCTTCGTGGTCACAACGACCTTCGACGCGCGCTCGACGCTGCAGCTGCAGCTGCCGACCGCCAGCCAGCAGGACACCACCGAGCCGCCGCGCTCGCTCAGCGTGCTGGTCAACGCCGAAGGGCGTTACTTCATCAACGATCAGGAAGTACTGCGCACGGACGTGGAATCGGTCAAGCAGACCATTGCCGCCGTCGCCGGCACCGACCGTGAGCAGACCGTACTGCTGCGCGCCGATGCCCGCACCCCGTACCAGGCCGTAGTGACCGCCCAGGATGCCCTGGGCCAGCTCGGTTTCCGTCGCATCGCCATCGCTACCGCGCCGGAGGTGCGTCCATGAGTAAACAACACGCGCCGGTATGGCCGATCTACAAACGCCTGCTGGGCTACACCCGCGCCTACTGGGTGTTCATGGTGGCCGCCGTCATCGCGATGGTGGTCGAAGCCCTGGCCGGTTACCACTTCACCAAGCTGATGGAACCGCTGGTCAACCGCGGCTTCGTCAACCCCGAGCCGCGCATGGCGGTGATCCTGCCGCTGACCATCCTCGGGCTGTTCATGATGCGCAGCCTGGCCACGCTGGTCAGCGATTACGCGCTGGCCCGCACCGGCCGCAGCGTGGTGCGCGACCTGCGCGAACAGGTGCTGTCCAAGTACCTGCACCTGCCGTCGTCGCACTTCGACAGCGAAGCCACGCCGGTGATGGTCAGCCGCCTGAACTACGACACCGAGCAGGTCACCCAGGCCAGCGCCGATGCGCTCAAGACCCTGGTCGCCGACACCCTGACCATCATCGCCATGCTGGTGGTGATGCTGCAGATGAGCGTCAAGGTAACCGTGGCGATGCTGGTGGTGGTGCCGCTGATCGGCGTGATCGTGTCGTTCGTGGGCAAGCGCTACCGGCGCATCAGCCGCGGCATCCAGGACGGCATGGGCAGCATGGCGCAGACCGCCGAACAGTCGCTGGCCGCGCAGCAGGAAGTGAAGGTGCATGGCACCCAGGCGCACGAGATCTCGCGTTACTCGCGGCTGGCCAACCGCATGCTCGGCCTGAACATGAAGGTCGAAACCACCCGCGCGCTGGCGTCCAGCACCGTGCAGTTCCTGGCCGCGCTGGCGCTGGCCGTGATCGTGTGGGTGTCCACCCGCGAAGCGCTGGCCGGGCGCTTGAATGCCGGCCAGTTCATGGGCCTGATGACCTCGATGATGGCCATCATCCCGTCGCTGCGCCGCCTGACCAGCGTGCAGACCTCCATCTCGCGCGGCGTGGCCGCTGCCGAGCGCCTGTTCGGCATCCTTGACCTGCCGGTCGAGCGCGACGAAGGCAGCACCCGCGCCCAGCGCGTGCGTGGCGAGCTGTCTTTCCAGCACGTGATGCTGCGTTATCGCGAAGATACCGGCATCGCACTGGACGACATCACCTTCGATGCCAAGCCGGGCACGGTAACGGCCATCGTCGGCCGCTCCGGCAGCGGCAAGACCAGCCTCATCCGGCTGGTGCCGCGTTTCTATGAGCCCAGCGGCGGCCGCATCCTGCTCGATGGCGTGCCGCTGGACGACTACCCGCTGGCCGACCTGCGCCGCCAGGTGGCGATGGTCGGGCAGAAGGTCATGCTGTTCGACGATACCGTGGGCGCCAACATCGCCTACGGCATGGACGCCAGCGACGAGCAGATCCGCGCTGCCGCCGAGGCCGCCAATGCGTGGGAGTTCATCGAGCGCATGCCGCAGCAGCTGCAGACCCCGGTGGGTGAGAACGGCGCGCTGCTGTCCGGCGGCCAGCGCCAGCGCCTGGCGATCGCCCGCGCGATCCTGCGCGACGCGCCGGTGTTGATCCTCGACGAAGCCACCGCCGCGCTGGACAACGAGTCCGAGCGGCTGGTGCAGGATGCCCTGCAGCGCCTGATGCCCGAGCGCACCACGCTGGTGATCGCACATCGCCTGTCCACCATCGAACATGCCGACCAGGTGCTGGTGATGGACCACGGCCGCATCGTCGAGCGCGGCACCCACCGCGAGCTGCTGGCGCTGGGCGGGCTTTACGAGCACCTGCACAAGATGCAGTTCCGCGAAAGGCAGCCCTGATGGCGTCCAAGGGTTCCCAGACGCCGTCGTACTGGTACGACGGCAGTGCGATTCCGTTTGCCGCACGGCTGCTGGCGCCGGTGTACGGCGCCGTGGTGGCGCTGCGCCGTGGGCTGTACCGGGGCGGTTGGCGCAAGCGCCACGCGCTGCCGGTGCCGGTGATCGTGGTCGGCAACGTGACCGCCGGCGGTACCGGCAAGACCCCGCTGACCATCGCGCTGGTGGACCGCCTGCGCGAGGCGGGCTGGAAGCCGGGCGTGGCCAGTCGCGGTTATGGGCGCGAAGAGGCCAAGGTCCCGCGCTGGGTCGAGGCGAGCACGCCGACCGCGTTGGGCGGCGACGAACCGGTGCTGATCGCGTGGAAAACCGGCGTGCCGGTCCGGGTCGATGCCGACCGCGTGGCCGCCGGCAACGCGTTGGTCGAGGCGGGCTGCAACATCATCGTCTGCGACGACGGCCTGCAGCACTACCGGCTGGCGCGCGACATCGAAATCGAGGTGGTGGACGCACAACGCCGCTACGGCAACGGCCGGTTGATCCCGGCCGGGCCGTTGCGCGAACCCGCCGAACGCGCGCGCGACTGCGACTTCCGCGTGGTCAACCTGGGCCAGGCCAGCGCCGATCCGTCCGCGCTCGCCTCCTGCGGATTCGGCGAATGGGCGATGCAGCTGCATATCGACAGCGCGCAGCCGCTCAGCGGCGGCCGTGCCCGCGCGTTGTCGCACTTCCGTGGCCAGCGCGTGCATGCCGTGGCCGGGATCGCGCACCCCCAGCGCTTCTTCGACATGCTGCGTGCGCACGGTATCGGGGTGGTCCCGCATGCCTTCGCCGACCACCATGCGTATCAGGCGGCGGACCTTCGCTTTGGCAGCGAACTGCCGGTGCTGATGACTGAAAAGGACGCGGTGAAGTGCAAGGCGTTCGCCAACGAATGGCATTTTTCGGTGCCGTTGTCGGCCGATCTGCCCGCCGCGTTCTGGGTCAACCTGCTGGACCGCGTGGACAAACTCGGCAAGCGCTGAGCACCGCGTTTGCGGCACACTGGCGGCCATTGTTCCCGTGTATTGCCGAGAGGTCCGCATGAGCCAGCCCGTCGATTTCGTCGTCGCCATTCCGGCGCGCTACGCCGCCTCCCGGCTGCCCGGCAAGCCGCTGCGGCTGCTCGGCGGCAGACCGCTGGTGCTGCGCGTGGCCGAACGCGCGCTGCTGGCCGGTGCGCGCGAGGTCTGGGTGGCCACCGACGATGCGCGCATCGCCGATGCCCTGCAGGGCCTGGACGGCGTGCAGGTGGCGATGACCGCCGCCAGCCATGCCTCCGGCACCGACCGGCTGGCCGAATGCGCCCGCCAGGCCGGCTGGTCCGATGACACCGTGGTGGTGAACCTGCAGGGCGACGAGCCGTTCGCCCCGGCCGAGGGCATCCGCGCGGTGGCGGAAGCTCTGGTCTACAGCGGTGCCGCCATGGCGACCCTGGCCACCCCGGTGGAGGATGCCGAGACCCTGTTCGACCCGAACGTGGTCAAGGTGGTACGCCAGCAGAACCTGGACGCGCTGTACTTCAGCCGCGCTCCCATTCCCTGGCACCGCGACGCCTTCGCGCAGTCGCGCGAGCGCCTGTCCGGCCCCCACTGGCTGCGCCACATCGGCATCTATGCCTACCGGGCCGGTTTCCTGCAGCAGTTCGCCGCGTTGCCGCCGGGCACGCTGGAACAGCTGGAATCGCTGGAGCAGCTGCGGGTGCTGGAGGCGGGCCACCGGCTGAGTGTGGCGCTGTCGCCGGCCGCCTTCCCGCCGGGGATCGATACGCCCGAGGACCTGGTGCGTGCCGAGGGCTGGCTGGCCCGCCGCGAAATTGACGGTGGCACGACGGTTGCATGACGCCCAGTCCGGCATAATCAGCGCATGAACGTACAGCCCGTCCAGGATCTGCCCGAATTCGCCACGTGGCTCAATGCCGCCCCGACCACCCTGACCGAACTGCGTGGTCGCCCGGTGGTACTGGCCTTTGTCAACGCCGCCTCGGTGTGGTGCGCGCACCGACTGGCCGAGCTTGGCCAATGGCAGTCGCGCAACCCCGGCAAGCTGCAGGTACTGGTCCTGCAGGTGCCGCGCTTCGACTTCGAGCGCGAACCGGAGCAGGCGCTGAAACTGCTCCGCCGACAGGGCGTGACAGTGCCGGCGCTGCTGGATGCCGATTGGGACGGCTGGCGCCGCTTCAACGTGGCGGCTTGGCCGACCCTGGTGCTGCTGGATGCACAGGGGCGTGAGGTCGACCGCCTGGTCGGCTTCGGCGAGGAGCTGGATCGTGCGCTCAATGCACTCTGCCAGGGGACGTCCAGCCCGCTGGATGCGGACGCATCGCGCCAGCGCGAGCTGCATCCCGAGCCGCGCCTGCCGTTGCTGTTCCCGACCGCGCTGGCGGTGAGCACCGAGCGGCTGTACATCGCCGACAGCGGCCACCATCGCATCCTCGAGTGCAGCCATGCCGGGCGGGTGCTTCGCCAGTTCGGGATGGGCACCGCCGACATGATGGATGGCGGCCCGGGCGAGGCCGCGTTCAACCGGCCGCAGGGCCTGGCCCTGGAACGCGAGTGGCTGTACGTCGCCGACACCGGCAACCATGCGTTGCGCCGGATCCACCTGCTGACCGGGCAGGTCGACACCCTGTGCGGCAATGGCCGTCCGGGCGAGCCGCGCGAAGGCGCGGTGGGCGACCCGCGCCAGACCCCCCTGAACCATCCGCAGGGCCTGGTGGTCGCCGACAACCAGATCCATATCGCGATGGCCGGCGACAACCGCATCTGGAGCTATCACCTGGGCCAGCGCGCGTTGTCCTGGCGCGCCGGCTCCGGCGCGATCGACGAGCGTGACGGCAGCGGCCATCTGGCCGCGTTCGCGCAGCCGACCGCGCTGGCGGCGGTGCAGCAGGTGCTGTACGTATGCGACGCGCTGGGTTCGTCGATCCGTTCGATGCAGCTGCGCGGCGACCTGGTGCAGACGCTGGTGGGGCAGGGGATGTGGTCGTTCGGCGACCAGGATGGCCCGCGCACCGCTGCCCAGCTGCAGTACCCGCAGGCCATTGCGATGAGCCCGGACGCGCCCGTGTTGTGGATCGCCGACGCCGGCAACGGCCGACTGCGCACCCTGCGCCTGGGCGGCGGTGAACTGAGTACCGTGGCGCTGCCGCGGCGGCTGCATGGTCCGGCCGGGCTGGCCTTGGGCGGCGGTGCGGTGTGGATCGCCGAGACCGATGCCCATGCCGTACTGCGTTTCGACCCGGTGAGCGGCGTACTGAGCGACGTGCCGATCAGCGAATGACCCTCACTACCGCTCCGGCCTTCGATGGAAAGGCATTCGCGGCCCACCTGAGCACCGCGCCCGGCGTGTACCGCATGTACGCCGCCGACGACACCCTGCTGTATGTCGGCAAGGCCCGCGCGCTGCGCAACCGCGTGGGCAGTTACTTCAATGGCGCGCCCAAGACCGCGCGGATCATGTCCATGCTGTCGCAGGTCGCGCGCATGGATGTGACCGTGACGCGTTCCGAGGCTGAAGCGCTGCTGCTGGAAAACCAGCTGATCAAGTCGCTGTCGCCGCGTTACAACGTCTCGCTGCGCGACGACAAGACCTATCCCCACGTGCTGCTGACCCGCGAAGACTGGCCGCGCATCGCGCTGCACCGCGGGCCGCGCGCGGTGCCGGGCCGGTACTTCGGTCCGTACCCGGGGGTGACCGCGGTGCGCGAAACGCTCAACCTGATGCACAAGCTGTTCAAGCTGCGCAGCTGCGAGGACAGCGTGTTCCGCAACCGCTCGCGACCGTGCCTGCAGTACCAGATCGGCCGCTGCAGCGCGCCGTGCGTGGACCTGGTGGCCGCCGACGACTACGCCGAATCGGTGCGGCGCGCCTCGATGTTCCTGGAAGGCAAGAGCGACCAGCTGGCGCGCGAACTGGGTACGCAGATGCAGGCGGCCAGCGAAGCGCTGGAATTCGAGCAGGCCGCGCGCCTGCGCGACCTGGTCACGTCCCTGCGCAGCATGCAGACCCGCCAGTACGTGGATGGCCGCGCCGCCGACCTGGACGTGCTGGCCTGCGCCACGCAGGGCGCAAGCGCCTGCGTGATGCTGCTGGCGTTCCGCGATGGCCGCAACATGGGCACGCGACCGTTCTTCCCGCGCACCAACGGCGAGGAAAGCGCGGACGAAGTGCTCGGCGCTTTCGTGTCGCAGTACTACGCCGAACATTCCCCGCCGCGCGAGATCCTGCTGGACCGCGAGATTCCGGATGCCAGCCTGATCGAATCGGCGCTCAGCGCCTCGGCCGAGGCCAAGGTGCAGCTGAAGTGGAACGTGCGCGGCGAACGGGCCGGTTATGTCGAGCTGGCCAGCCGCAACGCGCAGATCACGCTGGTCAGCGAGCTCACCAGCCGCAGCGCCCAGCATGCGCGCAGCGAGGACCTGCGGCAGATGCTCGGCCTGGCTGAGCAGGTCAAGCGCGTGGAGTGCTTCGACATCAGCCACACCATGGGCGAAGCCACCGTCGCTTCATGCGTGGTGTTCGATGCCAGCGGCCCGGTGCGCAGCCAGTACCGGCGTTTCAACATCAGCGGGATCGAACCCGGCGATGACTACGCGGCCATGCGCCAGGCCATCGACCGTCGCTTCCGTCGCGCGGTGGAAGAGGAGGGCGTGCTGCCGGACCTGCTGCTGATCGACGGCGGCGCCGGCCAGTTGGCCCAGGCGCAGGCCGCACTGGCCGACCTCGGCGTGGAAGGGGTGATGCTGGTGGGCGTGGCCAAGGGCGTGGAGCGCCGCGCCGGACACGAAGCGCTGGTGATGCCCGATGGCCGCGAGCTGCGCCCCGGCGCCGCATCACCGGCCCTGCAGTTCATCCAGCAGGTCCGCGACGAAGCGCACCGGTTTGCGATCACCGGCCATCGGGGCCGCCGGCAGAAGGCGCGCATGACCAGCAAGCTGGAGGACATTCCCGGCATCGGGCCGCGCCGGCGCGCCAGCCTGCTCAAGCATTTCGGCGGGCTGGTCGGCCTGAAGGCGGCCGGCGAGGCGGAAATCGCCGAGGTGGAGGGCATCAATGACGCCCTTGCCGCACGCATCTACGCTAACCTTCATGGACTGCCCACGCCCCCTGCGGCCGGCGAGTAGAGAGACGCAATGAAGTTGACCCTCCCCACCTGGCTGACGTTGCTGCGGATCGTGATGATCCCGGTGCTGGTGCTGGTGTTCTACCTTCCCTACACCTGGACCAATTTCGCCTCGGCGGCGATCTTCGGCATCGCCGCGCTGACCGATTGGCTGGATGGCTGGATCGCCCGCCGCTACGACCTGGCCTCGGCGTTCGGCGCCTTCCTCGACCCGGTTGCGGACAAGCTGATGGTGGCCGTGGCGCTGTTCCTGATCGTGCAGGGCCACCCCACGCCGTGGATGGCATTCTGGGCCGCCGTCATCGTCGGCCGCGAAATCGCGGTGTCGGCACTGCGCGAATGGATGGCTGAAATCGGCCAGCGCGCGAAGGTGCGGGTGGCCCTGATCGGCAAGATCAAGACCACCGCGCAGATGGTCGCGCTGCTGTGCCTGTTGTATTCGGTGGCGCCGAACACGCCGGTGTCCGATATCTGGATGGGCGAACCGGTATTCCATGTCGGCGACTGGACCCTGGCGATCGCTGCGGTACTCACCCTGTTCTCCGGCCTGCAGTACCTGCATGCGGCGTGGCCGAGCCTGCGCGAGGACGAACGCGCCGCACGTGAAACCGCACGCCTGAAAAAGAAGGGCTGAGGGCTGTTGACAGCACCGCGTTTGGCTGTAGAATTTCGCCTCCCAAGCGGGAATAGCTCAGTTGGTAGAGCGCAACCTTGCCAAGGTTGAGGTCGCGAGTTCGAGTCTCGTTTCCCGCTCCAGATTCAAGAAAAAAGCGACCCTCGGGTCGCTTTTTTCGTTGGTGGCCGCGCTTCATTCCCGCTTCACCGGCACTTCATGGCCGCCCCGCCTGCCGCCGCGATCCTGTGCGCCCGCATCCGCAGGAATGCATCGCAATGAACACCCCCAACGCCGCATACGACTGGGACCTGGTCGTGGTCGGCGCCAGTTTCGCCGGCGCCGCCTGCGCACTGGCCGCTGCCGAATTCGGCCTGCGCGTATGCGTGCTGGAACGCAAGGAAGATCCAGGCGCGCGCCTGCATACCACCGGCATCCTGGTCAAAGAGGTCGTTGAACAGACCTGGCTGCAGCGCATTCCGCCCGCACTGCTGCAACGCGTGGAACGCGTGCGCCTGTATGCGCCGAACCTGCGCAGCGTGCAGCTGGCCGCACCGGGCTACTACTTCATGACCACCGACACGCCGAACCTGATGCGCTGGCTGGCAGCCGAACTGCCTGCGCATGGTGTCGAGCTTCGCCTGCAGCAGTCCTTCACCGAGGCCGTGCGCGATGGCGAGGGCTGGCAGGTGGCCGGGGCAGGGCGCACGCGCTACCTGGTGGGCGCTGACGGCGCCCGTTCGCGCGTGGCCCAGCGCACCGGGCTGGGGCGGGTGCACGACACCCTGTTCGGGATCGAGCAGGAATTTGCCGGCCTGCAGCTGCCAGAAGGTGGCGCGCTGCACTGCTTCGCCAGCCGTCGCTTCGCGCCCGGCTACATCGGCTGGGCAGCACAGAACCCAACCGGCGTGCAGATCGGGCTTGCGCTGCGCCACGACCCCGCGCATGCGCGCCAGCCGGACCTGGCGGGTTTCCTGGCGCACATCCGCAGCGTGATCGGACTGCCCGAAGCGGCTCGCCCCAGCGCGACCCGCGCCGGGCTGGTCCCCTGCGGGCTCGCACGCGGGCCAATCGCGGCGCCGGGCGTGATCCTCACTGGCGATGCGGCCGGTATCGTCTCGCCGCTGTCGGCCGGTGGCATCCATTCGGCCTGGCGGCATGGCTGGACGGTTGGCGATGCGGTGGCCCGCCACCTGCGCGGCAGGGGGCCTGCGGCCGAAAGCGTCGCCGTCCGCGCCGCGCCCACGTTCCGGCGCAAACGGGTGTTGCGCTGGGCCATGGACCACCTGCAGGCGGATTGGCCGCTGGATCTTCTGCTGCAGTCCCGCCTGCTGCGGCGGGTGGCCGAACAGGTCTATTTTCATCGTCGCGGCATGCGCCTGTACGGCTGAATACCGCTGCATAAACCTGTTGACGACGTGAAGGAATCCCGACACAATAGCGCTCCTTCGACGCAGGTGCCGGTCGCAGGACGCAGCAACACTGCGGGAATAGCTCAGTTGGTAGAGCGCAACCTTGCCAAGGTTGAGGTCGCGAGTTCGAGTCTCGTTTCCCGCTCCAGATTTCGACAGGGCCCCCCAGGGGCTTTGTTTTTCTCCGCGGTGGCACGCGGCGATGAAGT
The DNA here is from genome assembly GCF_034044835.1 of Stenotrophomonas sp. CFBP8994. Classification (NCBI taxonomy): domain Bacteria; kingdom Pseudomonadati; phylum Pseudomonadota; class Gammaproteobacteria; order Lysobacterales; family Lysobacteraceae; genus Stenotrophomonas; species Stenotrophomonas sp. CFBP8994. Next base: position 112,464 of record NZ_JAXCWT010000008.1, read on the forward strand.
GTAAAAGGCTGGTGTGTTACCCGCGGTTCCGGTAACATATGCGCCTGATTTTGCGGGAATAGCTCAGTTGGTAGAGCGCAACCTTGCCAAGGTTGAGGTCGCGAGTTCGAGTCTCGTTTCCCGCTCCAAATCCTGACCAGGCCCCGTTCTCGGGGTCTTGTTTTATAGGGTCACCGGCCTGGTGGCAGAGTGGTCATGCAGCGGACTGCAAATCCGCGTACGCCGGTTCAATTCCGACCCAGGCCTCCAGTAATTCGACAGACCCCGCTTCGGCGGGGTTTTTCGTTTCCGCCCTTCACCTCGCCCGGACGAGCGCACACCTACTGTGCAGTACCGTTTCGTGTCGAGGATGTTCGATGGATATCGCCTTGTGGTTTGCAGCCGTCGGCGCGCCCGGTTCGTTCTGGGATTCGCCCAGCAACGTCAGCGGCGTGGTCGTGCTGGGGTTTGGGCTGGCGGCCATCGTGCTCTCGTTCGGCCTCGCCAAGGTGTTCAAGCGCTTCAACGGCGTGGCCTGGATGGTGCTGGGCGCCGGCGTGGCCATCAGCGCCTATGGCATCTGGCGGATGGGGGGCTGACCACCCGCTGGGCCTTCGCGGGCTGACACCACGGTGTCAACAACCGCGCGGCATCCTGCCTGCGTGGGCAGGGGCGTGCCTGAACCATTCAGGGCCTGTTTGATCGCCTGTTCACCATTGGTTGACTTGGCGCGAAGGGCATGAAAGGGTGGAGTGAAACGTGGGTGAAGTCCTGCCGCCTCCCAGCGGCGGGGCGACAGGCGCAAGCCTGGCAGGGGGAATTGCTCGTCTTCGATGCAGGGCAGGTCCAAGGGAGGTCGTATGCGATACGGCGCGAATGACTTGGCTGACGGCGTCCGCACCGAGCTGGAGGCCAGCTACAGCAAGCATGGGTGTGGGCCGGAGTTCTGGACCACCTACCAGCAGGTGCTTGAACGCCTGGTGCCGCAGGGCCGCGGCCGCACCCAGGTGACCAACGAACTGGCCCTGATCATTGAACAGCTCGGCATTGTCCGGCGCGCGCAGATGGTGCCGCCGCCCGACAACCGCACGCGCTGAGGTCAACCGCCCGGGGATGGCGGTTACAGGTAATGCAGCCCGATACCGAGCAGCGCGGCCAGGCTGAGCAGTGCCGCCAGCGTGCGCGGACGAAGCCACCGTCGCGGCCTGCCCTGCATCTCGTTTTCGCTGGCCAGCTGGACCAACCCGGTCGGAAACCGCCACGCGCGCATCTGCGCATCGCAGGCATCCACGCACGCGCCACAGGCGATGCACTCCGGCTGCGGCCCGGCGCGCACGTCCAGCTGCATCGGGCACACCTGGACGCAGGCACCGCAGTCCAGGCAATCGCCGAGCCGATCGTCGGCGAAGCGCGGCGGCGGGCCGGCCAAGGCCGGATGCGCCGCACGGAAGGCGTAGTCGCTGGCACTGGTCGGATCAAGCAGGCCACGACCACGTTGCTGCACCGAACCTTGTCCACGCTGGCGGGCGCCGCGCGGTTCGGCGCGGCGGGCGTCGTAGCAGACCTTCGGGGTGTCGGCATCGCACAGCATCGGGGCCACCCGCGCATACGGGCACAGGTCGATGCAGACCTGTTCGCGCAGGAAGCCGGCGTTGGCCCACGCGGCCGTGGCGTAGAACAGCACCCAGAACGTTTCCCAGCCGCTCCAGCGGGCCGGCCAGAAGCCGACCACCAGCGGTTGGACCGGACTGAACAGGCCGACGAAGGTGATACCGGTCCATAGTGCGACCGCGGCCCACGCCAGGTGTTTGACCACGCGGGCCAGGGCCGGCGGTCGCAGTCGTCGCGTGGCGCTGCGTTCAATCCAGCGGAACAGGCCGCTCCACAACGTCTGCGGACAGGCATGCCCGCACCAGACCCGCCCGGCCACGGTGGTGAGCAGCACCAGCGTGCAGGCCAGCACCGCGACCAGCCCGAACAGCACGCCGACATCCTGCGGCCACAGGGTCAGCCCGAACAGGTCGAAGCGGCGCGCCGGCAGGTCGAACAGCAGCGCCTGCCGCCCGTTCCAGCGCAGCCAGGGCAGGGCGTAGAACAGCATGAGCAGCGCTGCCCATACCAGGGCGCGCCAGCGCAGGGCAGGGGGCGCAGCCGGCGTCATCCCAGCGGCAGCTCGTCGTCATCGCGCGGCCGCGGCCGCAGCAGGTAGCCGGTGACCGCGCTGGCGGCAGCGGTTACCGACCAGAACATGAAGAAGCCCAGCGTGTAGCCCAGTTCGCGACTCAGCGCCTGGTCCGGAAAGGTGATGTCGCGCAGGCGCAACGGGTCCACGAAGGCGAAAAACACCGCGCAGGCCAGCCCGGCGGCGACAAAGCTCGGCCACAGCACCGCACCCCACTGCTGGATCAGCAGGCGGCGGCGGTTGCCAGGCGGGGCGTTCAGCGTGTCCATGGCCTGCACGGTAGGCCCTGCGACAGCACGCCACATTGATCCTGATCAAGGCGGCGTAGCATCATGACCGCATGTCCTCGTCCGTCGCCCCCGTGCTGCCGGCCGCCTCCCTGGCGCTGTGCAGCGAGCAGGAAGTCACCCGCCTGGTGCACGACTTCTACGCCCGCGTGCGCCAGGACGAGCAGCTGGGCCCGGTGTTCGAGGCGCGCATCCACGCGTGGGACGTGCATCTGGCCCAGCTGGTGGATTTCTGGTCGGCCATGCTGCGCGGCACCCGCCGCTTCAACGGCAATCCGATGTCCAAGCACATGGCCATGCCGGAGCTGGAGCGCGCGCTGTTCGACCGCTGGCTGCTGCTGTTCCGGCGCACCACCGCCGAACTGGGCAACCCGCCCATGCAGCAGCTGGCCGACGACGTGGCCACGCGCATCGCCGACACCTTCTGGCGGCGCATCCAGATGCAGCGCTGGCCCGAACTGCCGCTCGCCGGAAGACCGCGCCTGGATTGATCTGGCTCAATGCAGGGCCGCGCGCGGGCGTGCATGCTTGGTCCATGGATACCCTTTCGCCTGCCGCCGCCGGGCTTGCCTGGCACTTCGACCCGGACCTGCTGCGCCGTCACGACCGGCCCGGCCCGCGCTACACCTCCTATCCCACCGCGCCGCATTTCCACGACGGCTTCGATGAGCATGGGCTGCGTGCCGCGATCGCGGCCAGCAATGCCGAAGCGCTGCCGCTGTCGCTGTACGTGCATGTGCCGTACTGCAGCAGCCCTTGCTTCTACTGTGGCTGCAACCGGGTAATCACCCGCGACCATGGCAAGGGCGTGGCGTATGTCGCGCGCGTGCTCAGCGAAGCCGACCTGATCGCACCGCTGTTCGACGCCTCGCGCGAAGTGGTGCAGCTGCACCTTGGCGGTGGCACCCCGAACTTCCTGGCCGCGACCCAGATGCGCGAGCTGATCGAGGGGCTGCGCCAGCGCTTTTCGTTCAGCACCTCGGCCGCTCGCGACTTCTCGATCGAGCTCGATCCGCGCTTCGTCACCCGCGAGGACATCGCCCGGTTGGGCGCGTTGGGCTTCAACCGGGCGAGCCTGGGCATCCAGGATTTCGACCCGGAGGTGCAGCGCGCGATCAACCGCGAGCAGGGCGTGGAGGCCACGCTGGAGGTGTTGCGTGCGTGCCGCGAGCATGGCCTGCGCTCGGTCAACGTGGACCTGATCTATGGCCTGCCGCACCAGACCCTGGAGGGCTTCGCGCGCACCCTGGAAACGGTGCTGCGCGAACGCCCCGACCGGTTGGCGATCTACGGCTATGCGCACCTGCCGAACCTGTTCAAGGCGCAGCGGCAGATCCCCGATGCCGCGCTGCCCAGCCCGGAACAGAAGCTGGCGCTGCTCGGCCTGGCGGTGCGTCGGCTGTCGCTGGCCGGGTACCAGTACATCGGCATGGATCACTTCGCACTGCCGGAAGAGAACCTCTCCCGCGCCCAGCGCGCCGGCCAACTGCACCGCAACTTCATGGGGTACACCACCCACGCGCAGACCGACCTGGTCGGGCTGGGCGCCAGCGCGATCAGCCGCATCGGCAACTGCTACAGCCAGAACCCGCGCGAGCTGCCGGGCTGGGAAACGGCGGTGGATGCCGGGCGCCTGCCGGTTTGGCGGGGGCTGACCCTGGATGCGGACGATGCGCTGCGCGCTGCGCTGATCAACCAGCTGATGTGCCAGGGCGAGGTGGATGGCCGCGCGCTGGGGGCACGCCATGGTGTCGATTTCGACCAGTACTTCGCCGATGCGCTCGCCGCATTGACGGCGCTGGAGGCCGACGGCCTGGCCGAGTACCGCGACGGCGTGGTGCGCGCCACCGCGCGGGGGCGTCCATTGCTGCGCCTGCTGGCGATGTGCTTCGACCGTTACCTGGCCCAGCCCGAACAGCCGGTGCGCTATTCGCGGGCGATCTGAGGTGGTGCCCGGAGCCGGAATCGAACCGGCATGGGGTTGCCCCCGGCGGATTTTAAGTCCGATGCGTCTACCAGTTTCGCCATCCGGGCGGCGCTGCGGAGGGATTGTAGCGGAATCCTAGGGGGCGCTAGCATCAGCTTTCCTGCTCCGGGCCATTCTGCATATGCTGAAACTGCACATCGGCAACAAGAACTACTCCTCGTGGTCGATGCGGCCGTGGGTGCTGATGACCCAGGCCGGCATTCCGTTCGACGAAGTCGTGCTGCGCTTTGACAGTTTCGACCCGGACTCGCAGTTCAAGCGCAGCGCCGAGGCATTGTCGCCCTCGGGCACCGTGCCGGTGCTGGTCGATGGCGCGCTGGTCGTCTGGGATTCGCTGGCCATCGCCGAATACCTGGCCGAACGGTTTCCGGAATCGGCGCTGTGGCCGCAGGAGACCCGCGAACGTGCGCTGGCCCGCAGCGCGACCGCCGCCATGCACAGCGGGTACGGCGCGTTGCGCTCGCACTTCCCGATGAACATCGAAGCACTGCTTCCCGAGGTGGGGGCGCGGGTACTGCGCGAGCAGCCGGACGTGGTGGCCGACCTGCAGCGTCTGCAGGCGCTCTGGGAGCGGTTGCTGGCACGCCATGAGGGCCCGCTGCTGTTCGATCGTTTCAGCATCGCCGATGCGTTCTTCGCGCCGGTGGTGATGCGCCTGCACACCTACGTCGTGCCGGTGTCGCCGCGCGTTGCGGCCTACATGCAGCAGGTGCGGGCGCTGCCGGGCGTGCAGGCATGGATCGCGGCGGCGCTGGACGAGCACGATTTCCGCCCGTTTGAAGAGCCCTATCGGCAGGCACCGGACCCGGGCTGATCGGCACCGGTACTTGAGGCACGGTTTACGCCGCTGCGATGCGCGCCGTACGCTGCACGGCAGGCGCACAGGAAGGTGGACAGGCATGGCGAAGAGGGCAGCAGCAGGCGCGTTGCTGGTGTGGCTGGCCTGTGCGGGTGTGCCCGAAGGCAGGGCGCAGCAGGCACCGCCCGAGGTGGTCGACCTGGCGCCGGTGGTGGTCTCCGGCGTGCAGCCCGGGCCGGGCATGTGGCGGGTCACCAATGCGCAAGGCCACACGTTGTGGATCCTGGGCACGGTATCGCCGCTGCCGGCCAGGCTGGACTGGCGCGCCGACGAGGTCAAGGCGGTCATCGCCAGCGCCGATGCCGTGTTGGGGCCGCCGGGCTGGACGCTGGATGCCGATGTCGGCTTTTTCAGCCGGCTCACCCTGCTGCCCTCGGCCATGAAGGCGCAGCACGACCCGCAGGGCAGGCGACTGCAGGAGATTCTGCCGCCGGAGCTGTATGCGCGCTGGCAGCCGTTGAAGGCCCGTTACCTTGGGCGCGGCAATGGGGTGGAGAAGGACCGCCCGCTGGTGGCCGCCACGCGGCTGTACGTGGCTGCCCTCGACGAGGTCGGGCTCAGTCCCCGATCCGGCGTGGGCAAGCTGCTTGAAAAGGCGTACAAGGCCCGCGGCCTGACGCCCGTGGTGACCCGGGTGGAGGTCAAGGTGGACGATCCGCGCGCCGCACTGAAGGAAGTGCGCGCCAGCCCGCTGCAGGACGTGGCCTGCCTGCAGCGGACGCTGGACGTGGTTGAACACCAGATGCCGCTGCTGGTCGAGCGCGCCAACGCCTGGGCGGCAGGGGATATCGACGCGCTCCAGCAGTTGGCCTTGAAGAGCCAGTACGACGCCTGTGTCGGCGCGATTGCCGACAGCGAGCTGGGGCGCCGGCGTGGCATGACCAACCTGGATGCACGCGCGGCGGAGAAGTGGATGGGCGCGGCACGCACAGTGCTGGCCGGCAACGCGGTCACATTTGCGACCGTGCCCGTGCACACCCTGGTGGAACCGGGTGGCTATCTCGAGCGGCTGCGCCAGGCCGGCTACCACGTCGAGTCGCCCTGAGCCGGAAAACCATCTTTTCACCCCCGCGATCTTCATGGCATAGTCATGTGGACTTCACCGGGGGGTGCATATGGCGTTGCAGGCGTTCGCCTATGTAAGCGAGGCAGTCGACGGCATCGACGGTCCGGGCATCGACCGCATCCTCGCCGAGGCCTCCAACTTCAACCGCGTGGCCGGTGTGACCAGCGTGCTGATGTTCGATGGCCGCCGCTTCCTGCAGTACATCGAGGGCCCGGATGATGGCGTAGCCCCGGTCGAGCAGCGCGTGATCAACGCTCGCAGCCACCAGCAGATGCGCGAACTGGCACGCGGCGAGGTCGGCACGCGTCATTTCCCGCGCTGGACGATGGCCTCTGCCCGCATCGACCCGGACGTGATGAGCGCGATCATCAATGCCGACTGGACGGGGTTCGCCGCTTCCGCGCCCGTGGATGGCGAGCGCCGGGTCGGCTTCGCGCGTCTGCTCGAGGTATGGACCGGCGTCTCCGGCGAACTCGAACCCGCAGCCGTGACGCTGGGCTCGTGAGTGGCGTCGCTCGTAACACAAAGATCACAGTCCGCTTCGTACCATGTGTCTACCAGCTGTGACCGGTCCGGGGTATGCCCCGGGGTTGTCTGAAAGGGAAGTAACCGCAGCTGGACCACTTGTTGGCCGTCGTCCGTACTCTCCGCGGGCGGCGGCTTTGTTCTTTGTGGCGCAGCGCCTGCCGCGTTAGGCTTGTCGCAACTGTTTCCTGGTGGTGCCCCCGCATGATCGATCATTCCCCCGCGTACCTGCTGCCGCGCCTGCGTGCGCCTGCGGGGCTGGCCGGATGACGGCGGCCGACCGCGCCGCACAGGCACGCATCGGCGTGATCGGGCTGGGCTATGTCGGCCTGCCGTTGACGGTAGCGTTCGGCGCGCAGCAGCCCACGCTCGGCTACGACATCGACCATGCGCGCGTGGCCGAACTGCAGCAGGGCCGCGACCACACCCTGGAAATGTCGGCGGACGAACTCGCCGCTGCGGTGCAGGCGCGCTACAGCGTCGACCCGGCCGACCTTGCCGCGTGCACCGTTTACATCGTGACCGTGCCCACCCCGATCGACGCACACGAACAGCCGGATCTTGGCCCGCTGCGCGACGCGAGCATCCTGATCGGCAGCGTGCTCAAGCCCGGCGACCTGGTGATCTACGAATCCACCGTCTACCCCGGCACCACCGAAGAGGTCTGCGTGCCGCTGCTGGAAGCCGGCTCCGGGCTGCGCTTCAACCAGGACTTCCACTGCGGCTACAGCCCGGAACGGATCAACCCGGGCGACCGCCAGCGGCGCCTGCCCGACATCCGCAAGATCACCTCCGGGTCCACCCCGGAGATCGCCGCGCTTGTCGATGCGTTGTACGCGCGCATCATCACTGCGGGTACCTGGCCGGCACCGTCGATCCGCGTGGCCGAAGCGGCCAAGGTGATCGAGAACATCCAGCGCGACGTCAACATCGCGCTGGTCAACGAGCTGGCACTGATCTTCGACCGGCTCGGCATCGATACCCAGGATGTGCTGGATGCCGCCGGCAGCAAATGGAACTTCCTGCCGTTCCGCCCCGGCCTGGTCGGTGGCCACTGCATCGGCGTGGATCCGTACTACCTGCTGCACAAATCCGAAAGCGTGGGCTACCACCCCGACCTGATCCACACCGCGCGGCAGGTCAACAACCGCGTCGGCGCGCACGTGGCGCAACGCGTGCTGGCGCTGCTGGCCAGCCGCGGCAAGGCGCCGCAGGGCGCACGCGTGCTGGTGCTGGGGGTGACCTTCAAGGAGAACTGCCCGGACCTGCGTAACAGCCGCGCGCTGGAACTGGCCCAGGCCCTGCAGTCCAGCGGCGCGCAGGTGCATGTGCAGGACCCGTGGGTCGGTCCGGCCACGCTGGAAGGAAGCGGTGTGCAGTGGGTGGAACAGCCGGACCCGCAGGGCTACGACGCGGTGGTGCTGGCGGTGGCGCATGACCGCTTCCGCGCGATGGACACCGCACGGATCCACGCGCTGCTCGCGCCGGATGGGATCGTCTACGACGTGAAGTCGGTCTGGCCACGGGACGTGGTCGACGACCGCCTGTAGACTCGAACCCGGTTGTTGATCGAGGAAAGCCATGCATCGTTACCTGGTCTACGTGCTCGCCATCCTGTTGCTCCCGGTCTCGCTGTACCTGGCCGGGTACTGGGCCGCCTGGTACTGGGGCGTGGGCATCAGCGCGGCGATGGTCATCGTGGGCACCTGGGACCTGCTGCAGAAGCGCAGCACGCTGCGCCGCAACTACCCGGTGATGGCGCATTTCCGTTACGGGCTGGAATCGATCGGCCCGGAAATCCGCCAGTATTTCGTGCAGAGCGATCTCGAGGACGTGCCGTTCTCGCGCCAGCAACGCGCGCTGATCTACCAGCGCTCCAAGAACGAAATGGACGTGGTGCCGTTCGGCACGCTGCGCAGCACCTACGCGGTGGACTACGAATGGATCAACCATTCGCTGGCGCCGACCGAGGTGGCCGACCACGACTTCCGCGTGCTGATCGGGCCCAACTGCGCCAAGCCGTATTCGGCCAGCGTGTTCAACATCTCGGCCATGAGCTTCGGCTCGCTGTCGGCCAATGCGATCCGTGCACTCAACGAAGGCGCGCGCCGTGGCGGTTTCTACCATGACACCGGCGAAGGCTCGATTTCGCCCTACCACCGCGAGATGGGGGGCGACCTGGTCTGGGAAATCGGCTCCGGCTATTTCGGCTGCCGCGACGAGCACGGCGGTTTCAGCGAAGAACGTTTCGTCGCCAACGCCAACACCGACCAGGTGAAGATGATCGAGATCAAGCTGTCGCAGGGCGCCAAGCCCGGCCACGGCGGGGTGTTGCCGGCCGCCAAGGTCAGCGCCGAGATTTCCGCCACCCGCGGCGTACCGATGGGCGTGGACTGCGTGTCGCCGTCGAAGCACTCGGCGTTCAACACGCCGGTGGAACTGCTGCAGTTCGTGGTGCGCCTGCGCGAGCTGTCCGGTGGCAAGCCGGTCGGTTTCAAGCTGGCCATCGGCCACCCGTGGGAATGGTTCGGCATCGCCAAGGCAATGCAGGAAACCGGGCTGCTTCCGGATTTCATCGTGGTTGACGGTGCCGAAGGCGGCACCGGCGCGGCGCCGGCCGAGTTCATCGACCATGTCGGCGTGCCGATGCATGAAGCGCTGTTGCTGGTCCACAACACGCTGGTCGGGCTGGACCTGCGCGACCGGATCCGGGTCGGGGCGGCGGGCAAGGTCAGCAGTGCCTTCGAGATCGCGCGCACCATCGCGCTGGGCGCGGACTGGTGCAATGCCGGGCGGGGTTTCATGTTCGCGCTGGGCTGCATCCAGTCGCTGAGCTGCCACAGCGACCGCTGCCCGACCGGCATCGCCACCCAGAACCCGAACCGCTGGCGGCACCTGGACCCGGACGACAAGGCCACCCGCGTGCACAACTACCACGAGAACACCCTGCGTGCGCTGCGCGACCTGCTGTGCGCGGCCGGCCTGCAACATCCGGCCGAACTGGGCCCGGAACACATCGTGCGTCGCGTGTCGCCGGTGGAGATCCGCTCGCTGGCCTCGCTGTACCGCTACCTCACCCCGGGCGAACTGCTGCGCCGGGTGCCCGACCACGCGGTATTCCACGACTTCTGGGCGGATGCACGCAGCGACTCGTTCCAGCCACCAGCGCGCATCCAGGCGCTACGCAACAGCAAATCGCGCTGACGCGCGATGTGCTGTTGCGCCGCCCGACCAACGGTCGGGCGCTACCGGCGTGTGCCGACCGCTGCCTGTACGCTACCGGTAGGTACCGACCGTTGGTCGGTACGCGGCGTCATCGCGCGAGGTACTCCACCACACCGCGCCCGGCGCGCAATCCGCTGGCGAAACACGCGGTCAACAGATACCCGCCGGTAGGCGCTTCCCAATCCAGCATCTCCCCGGCGCAGAACGTGCCGGGCAGGTCGCGCAGCATCAACGTGTCATCCAGCGCTTCCAGCCGCACGCCGCCGGCGGTGCTGATCACTTCGTCGATCGGCCGCGGGCGCAGCGGCGACAGCGTCAGCCGCTTCAGCGCGGCGGCGATGGTTTCGGCCGGCAGCTGGCCGGCGTCCTTGCCCAGCACTTCAAACAGCAACGCCGATTTCACTCCACTGAGACCCAGCTGGCGGCGCAGGTGTTCGCCGAAGCTGCGGCCCTGGCGTGGCTTGTGCAGCTTGTCCAGCAGCTGCGCTTCGGTCTGCCCGGGCAACAGGTCCAGCTGCAGCTGCACCTGGCCATCGCGCGCCAGGCGGTCGCGCAGGTCCGCGGCAAGCGCGTAGATGAGGCTGCCTTCAATGCCATTGGCCGTGATCACGCACTCACCCTGCTGCGCGTGTTCCTGGCCGTCCAGCCCGAGCCAGTGCGCGACCACCGGCTTCAACGGGGCGCCGGCCTGGCGGTCGCGGAAGTAGGGCGTCCAGTCGATGTCGAAACCGCAGTTGGCCGGTTTCAGTGGTGCGAGGTCGATGCCGCGTGCGGCCAGCGGCGCCACCCACGCGCCATCCGAGCCCAGCTCGGGCCAGCTGCCACCGCCCATCGCCAGCACCACTGCATCGGCCTGCACCGTGGCAACCCCGTCCGGCGTCTCGAAGCGCAGCGCCCCGTCATCCTGCCAGCCGGTCCAGCGGTGCTGCACATGGAAGCGCACGCCCTGTTCCTTGAGCCGCCGCACCCAGCCACGCAGCAGCGGGGCGGCCTTGCGGTCGACCGGGAACACCCGCCCGGAGGTGCCAACATAGGTTTCCACGCCAAAGCCTGCCGCCCATTCGCGCAGTGCGGGGCCGTCGAAATCGGCCAGCCACGTGCCGACCTCGGTCGCACGCTCACGGTAGCGGGACACGAACACGTCCTGCGGATCGGAATGGGTGAGGTTCAAGCCGCCCTTGCCGGCGATCAGGAACTTGCGCCCGGGCGAGCCCTTGGCCTCGTACAGGTCCACGGCGTGGCCGGCGGCGCGCACGGTCTCGGCCGCCATCAGCCCGGCCGGGCCGCCGCCGATGATCGCCACGCGTCGCGCAGGGTGGACAGGAGTGCTCATGCGGTTCAGCGCGGCTTGACGTCGAGCAGCTCGACATCGAACACCAGCGAGGCGTTCGGCGGGATCGGGCCGGCGCCGGAGGCGCCATAGCCGTAGTCAGCCGGAATCATCAGGGTGCGCTTGCCGCCGACCTTCATGCCGGCAAAGCCTTCGTCCCAGCCTTTGATCACCCGGCCCTGGCCCAGCCCGAAGCTGAACGGCTCGCCGCGATCGACCGAGCTGTCGAACTTTTCGCCGTGCTTGTCGGCGGCTTTCTCGTCGTACACCCAGCCGGTGTAATGGACCACGATGGTGCTGCCCGGGGTGGCCTCGGCACCGGTGCCGGGCTGGGTGTCGATCTTCTCGAAGGCGGCGATGCTGCCACCCGGCGGCGGGCCGGGCGGGGTGCAGGCAGCCAGCAGCGACAGCAGCGCGGGAACGAGCAGGAACTTCGGCAGAGCACGCATGGGCGTCACCGGATGGAAAATGGGACGCAAGGGTAGCGCATCGCCGGGCGCTATCATGGGCGCATGTCGAAACTGCTGCTCAACCTGCGCAATGTCGCGGACGATGAAATCCAGGATGTGATCACCCTGCTGGACCGGGCGGGCATCGCCCATTACCGCACCGAACCCAGCCCGTGGGGAATCTCCTTTGGCGGCATCTGGATCCGCGACGACGCCGACCAGCCCCGGGCCAAGGCCCTGATGGCCGAGTACCAGCAGGCGCGCGGCGAGCGGGTCCGCGCCGAGCGCCAGGCCGCGCTGGCCGACGGCAGCGCCGAAACCTTCGGCACGCTGCTGCGGCGCCGCCCGCTGTTCGTGGTGGCGGTGCTGGCCGGCATGCTGGTGGCCGCCGCGCTGGTACTGCTGCCGTTCGTGCTGCTGCGCGGCTGAATGGCCGGTTGGGCGGGTGGGGCGGGGCCCGGGTAAAATGGGCGGATGATCGCCAATACCGCCGCCTATCACTTCACCCCGATCGCCGACCCGGACGCGCTGTGTGCCACGCTGCTGGCGCGCGCCGAGGCGGCCGCACTGCGTGGCACCGTGCTGGTGGCGGGCGAGGGCATCAACCTGTTCCTGGCCGGCCCTGAAGCCGGCATCGACGGCTTCTACGCCGCGCTGCGCGCCGATCCGCGCTTTGAGGGGATGCGGGTGAAGACCAGCTACAGCCAGATGCAGCCGTTCGCCCGGCTCAAGGCCAAGGTCAAGCCGGAGATCATCAGCTTCCGCATCGACGACGGCCAGCCGCTGGCCTATCCACGCGCGCCCTCGGTGGACCCGGCCACGGTGCAGCGCTGGCTGCGCCAGGGCCATGACGATGACGGCAAGCCGGTGGTCATGCTCGATACCCGCAATACCCAGGAAATCGAGTACGGCACCTTCCAGGATGCGCTGGTGCTGCCGATAACAAAGTTCACCGACCTGCCCGAGGCACTGGCCCCGCACCGCGACGCGTTGCGTGACAGCACCGTGGTCAGCTTCTGCACCGGTGGCATCCGCTGCGAAAAGGCCGCGCTGTGGATGCGCAACGACGGCATGGACAACGTGCTGCAGCTGGACGGCGGCATCCTCGGCTACTTCGAGGCCGTGGGCGGCGAAGGCTACGACGGCCGCTGTTTCGTGTTCGATGAACGCGTGGCCCTCGACGCGGAATTGAAGCCGCTGGTTGACCAGGCCGCCGATTGATATCGCGCGGGAATCAGCATTCCGCCAGCGGCCATGGTGTCCTTCGAGCGGCGCCCCCATCAACAAGGGATAACCTTTGATGGAACGCCCCATGCAACTGTCGATTCTTGATCTGGCCCCGGTCTGCGAGGGCAGCGATACCACCCAGGCCTTTGCCAACATGCTGGACCTGGCCCAGCACGCAGAAGGCTGGGGCTTCCACCGCTACTGGCTGGCCGAGCACCACAACATGCCAGGCATCGCCAGCGCCGCCACCGCGGTGCTGATCGGCCACGTGGCCGGCGGCACCCAGCGCATCCGCGTCGGGGCTGGCGGGATCATGCTGCCGAACCACTCCCCGCTGCAGGTGGCCGAGCAGTTCGGCACGCTCGCCTCGCTGTACCCGGACCGCATCGACCTCGGCCTGGGCCGCGCGCCGGGCACCGACCAGCCCACCGCACGCGCCCTGCGACGCTACTTCGACAGCGCCGACCAGTTCCCGCAGGACGTGCGCGAGCTGCTGCACTATTTCGAGCCGGCGCAGCCCGGGCAGGCCGTGCGCGCGGTCCCCGGCGCGGGCATCCCGGTGCCGGTGTGGCTGCTGGGCTCCAGCCTGTTCAGTGCACGCTTGGCGGCGGCAATGGGCCTGCCGTTTGCCTTCGCTTCGCATTTCGCCCCGGATGCGATGGACGAAGCGCTGGCGGTGTATCGCCGCGAGTTCCGCGCCTCGCAGTACCTTACCGCGCCGTACGCGGTGCTGGGCCTGAACGTGGTGGCGGCCGAATCCGAAGCCGAGGCCAAGCGCCTGTTCACCACCCAGCAGCAGAGCTTCGTCAACCTGCGTCGCGGCCTGCCGGGCCTGATTCCACCGCCGATCGACGACATCGAAGCCTTCTGGCAGCCGCACGAGAAGATCGGCGTGCAGAACGCGCTGGCCTGCGCGGTGGTCGGCGACCAGCGCCAGGTCAGCGAAGGCATGGCCGCGTTCGCCGCGCGACACAAGCCCGACGAACTGCTGCTGACCGCCAACATCTACGACCATGGCGCGCGCAAGCGCTCGTTCGGGTTGGCGATGCAAGCGTGGAAATCGGCGACGCGCTGACGGGTAGAGCCAGCCCTGCGTGGCTGGCGCACTCCACACGCGAACGCGACGTGACCATCCGGTTCACGTCGCCATTCCCACCCTTCCGGTGTGATGGAGCTCCTTATTCCAGGAGTCACCGCATGGCCGACCAAGATCGCCAGCAGCACATCGAACAGCTGGCCGAACTGATCCGCGACGTGGACATCGCCATGTTCACCACCACCGGCGTGGACGGGCGCCTGTACAGCCGCCCGCTGGGCACCCAGGAAGTCGAATTCGACGGCGACCTGTGGTTCGCCACCGCCGCCGACAGCCCCAAGGTGGCCGAGATCGCGCTCAACCCGCGCGTCAACGTGGCCTATGCCTCACAGTCGAAGAACACCTACGTGTCGGTGGCGGGCATCGCGCGCATCGTCGACGACCGCGCCAAGGTGGAGGAACTGTGGTCGCCGCCGATGAAGCTGTTCTTCCCCGGCGGCAAGGATGATCCGAACCTGCGCCTGATCCACGTGCGTGCCGAATCGGCAGAGTACTGGGACGGCCCCGGCACGCTGCTGGGCAAGGCGCTGAGCTTCGTGCTCTCCGCCGTCAGCGATGACCCCAGCACCTTGTCCGACAACGGCGTCGTGGACCTGCGTTAGAACCAGCGCTGGAGCAGCTCGGTCAGGTAGTGCACCAACTGGCCGGAGCTGAAGCTGAAGAACAGCACCGCGGCAATCGCGCCGATCCAGTTGACCAGCATCAGGGTGCCGTCGCGTTCCAGCAGCGCCAGCGAGAACAGCAGCAGCTGGAACCCGAACAGGTAGTTGGTGAACGGGATCGGCAGCGACAGCAGCACGCCGGTCAGCACCAGCAGCAGGCCGGTGAATGCATGCGCCGGCAAGGGCACGAGAAGGGCCGGACGACGCGGCTTGAGCATGCGATCCAGGCGGCGCAGCGCGCCGTCTATCTTCCCCAGGAATTTATGCATCGTGCCGCGTCGCGGCCCGCGGTTCGCAATGAACCCCGGCAGCCACGGGCGCCGCATGCCGCACAGCATCTGCACGCCGATCAGGACTACCAGCGGACCGCTCACGGCGCCGCCCAGCCCGGGAACCGGAATGAACGACGGCAGGATCGCAATGAACAGGAACACGCCGAACGCGCTCTGCTGCAGGCCCTGCAGGATCTGCCCCAGGCGCAGGCGTTCGTCGGGATCGCCGTGGTCGAACATCGCCAGCAGCGTACGGATGCCTTCGTTCTGGTATTCCGGCCGGCCCTGGTCCGGCGCCGGAGGCGGATCAGCCGGTGAGTTCATCAGTCTCCTCTTCGGCCAGCGTGCGCAGCAGCAGCTTGTCCACGCGCGCGCCGTCCAGGTCGACGATCTCGATGCGCCAGCCGGCCCAGTCGAAGTACTCCCCGGCATGCGGAATGCGGCCGAAGTAGTGGATGCACATGCCGGCCAGCGTGTAGTAGTCGCCGTCATCGGCATCGGGCAGTTCAGCGTTGCCCATCAGCTCGCGCAGGTCTTCGATCGACAATGACCCGTCCACCAGCAGCGAGCCGTCCTCGCGGGTCACCACCAGCGCGTCCTCGTCGACGTTCTCCACCGACTGCATGCGGCCGACCACCGCGCCCATCAGGTCGCTGATGGTCACCAGCCCCTGGATCTCGCCGTACTCATCCACCACCAGCGCCACCGACTGCTGCTCCTCGCGGAAGATCTCCAGCAGCTTCATCGCATGGGTGGATTCGGAAACATACAGCGGCTCGCGCAGTTGCTGGAACAGCGAGTGCTCATCGCGCACCAGGCGGGTGACCAGGCTCTTGACCTCGAGCACGCCGACGATGTCCTGGTCGTTGCCGCGGAACACCGGGTAGCGCGAGAACTCGTGCTCGCGCATGGTGGCCAGGTTCTTCTCCGCGTCGGCCTGGGTATCCAGCCAGGCGATCCGGTTGCGCGGGGTCATCAGGCTGTCGGCAGTGCGGTCGCCCAGGCGCATCACCCGGTTCATCATGTCGCGCTCATGCGCGTCGATCACGCCGGCCTCGTGGCTCTCAGCCACCAGCATGCGGATCTCCTCTTCGGTCACGCTGGCCGCTTCGTCCTTGCCCAGGCCCAGCAGGCGCAGGACCAGCCGGGTGGTGTGAGAAAGCAGCCACACGAACGGGAAGGCAATCCGGGCCAGGCCGCTCATGGGCAGCGCGACCAGTCCGGCGATGTCCTCCGAACGGGTGATGGCGAGACGTTTGGGTACCAATTCGCCGAAGATCAGCGTCAGGAACGTGATCAGGGCCACGGCGAGGGTCTTGCCGATCACCGCCGACCAGGGCTGTGGTTCATTGAACAGCGGGAAATTGGCCGACAGCGCCGGGAACAGGCTCTGCAGGTTCAGGGCGATGGCGCTGCCGATGGCATCGCCGCCGTAAACACCCGTCAGGATGCCGATCAGGGTGATGCCGATCTGGACGGTGGACAGGAAGCTTTCCGGCTTTTCCGACAGTTCCAGCGCGCGCTGTGCCCGCTTGCTGGTGGCGGCCATCTGCTTGAGCCGGCTCTTGCGCGAGGTCATGACCGACATTTCGGACATGGCGAAGAAGCCGTTGAGAAGAATCAGGGCCAGTACGATGATGAGTTCAAACACGGGCGTCTTCCCCGGTTGGTGGCAGGGAGGGCGTGTTCAGGCGCGGGCGGCTACCGGGCCAGGTCAGGCCTGGCGGGCGCGGCGGGGGATAAGGGTCGTCGTCCATAGAGTGCACCCGAAGGTGCCCGCGCATCTTAACAAAAGCCGGGGGGAGGGGTGCAAACAGGGTCGTTCAGGTGGCCCGGTGGCAGTGTGAAGACGACGGGAGTACCCGGATTGGACATCAAACCGTCATAATTCCGCCCGGTGCCGTCCTTCCTCGACGGCGAATAGGTTTCTCAATGTTCTCTCTGCAGACCATTTTCGGCTCCGGCAAACAGTTCTACACCCTGCTGGACGAGGCTGCCCAGGCGGCCTACGACAGCGCCAAGGCGCTGCATTCGATGCTGCGCGACGCCGACCGGCAGCCCGCGCTTGACGCGTTCAAGCTTGCCCGCCTGCGCGAACGCGCCGCCTCGGACAAGATCAGCCAGGCGCTGGTGGACAGCTTCATGACCCCGATCGAGCGCGAAGACATCGAAGCGCTGGGCTCGGCGCTGTACAAGATTCCCAAGCAGGTCGAGAAGTTCGCCGACCGCTACTCGCTGGCCACCAAGCATCTGGAACACATCGATTTCGCGCCGCGCGCGGCGATGCTCGAACAGGCCGCCAGCGTGGTGGTGGAGATGGTCCACGACCTGCGCAACATGAACCTGGACCGGATGACCGCGCTCAACGAGAAGCTGCGTGCACTGGAGAACGAAGCCGACCGCCTGATGCTCGAGCTGTACCGCGACATCTACTCCGGTCGCCTGGACAACCTGCAGATGTTCCTGCTCAAGGAATTCTTCGAGATCCTGGAAAAGGCCATCGACCGTTGCCGCGAGGCCGGTGTGGTGGCCTACCAGATCGTGCTGAAGAACAGCTGACGGACGCCACAGCATGCTGACCCTCGTTCTGGTGGTGATCCTGGCCGCGCTCGTCTTCGAGTTCATCAACGGCTTCCACGACACCGCCAACTCCATCGCCACCGTGGTGGCGACCAAGGTGCTCTCGCCCGGCTGGGCGGTGATGCTCGCCGCCTTCATGAACCTCATCGGCGCCCTGACCGGCACCGCTGTGGCGCTGACCATCGCCTCGGGCCTGCTCAACACCGGCGTGGTTGACGTCACCCCGCAGGTGATCCTGTGCGCGCTGCTGGGCGGCATCATCTGGAACCTGATCACCTGGTGGAAGGGCCTGCCGTCGTCGTCCTCGCACGCGCTGATCGGTGGCCTGTGCGGCGCCGGCCTGGCCGCCGCCCACAACAACTGGGATGCGCTGATCTGGTCCGAACGCATCGGCACGTGGGCGCAGAACAAGGGCCTGCTGTGGAAGGTGTTCCTGCCGATGATCACCTCGCCGATCGCCGGCTTCCTGCTCGGCATCGTGGTGATGCTGCTGCTGTGGGCGATCATCGCGGGCATGGCCAAGGCCGGTGGCTGGCTGGGCCGCCTGGCCCGCCCGCGCATCGTCAACGCGTTCTTCGGCAAGGCGCAGATCGTCTCGGCGGCTTACATGGGCTTCGCCCACGGTCACAACGACGCGCAGAAGACCATGGGCATCATCGCCATGACCCTGATCGGCGCCGAGGCGACCGGCGCACTGAACGACCTGCCGTCCTGGCTGGCCTTCATGCACCCGGACGCGCACGCCGGTGACGGCATCGCGATGTGGATCGTGCTGACCTGCGCGGTGGTGATGGCCGCCGGTACCGCCTCGGGTGGCTGGAAGATCATCAAGACGCTGGGCCACAAGATGGTCAAGCTGCACCCGATCCACGGCTTCGCGGCCGAGACCAGCTCGGCCACGATCCTGACCCTGGCCGCGCACTTCGGCATGCCGGTTTCGACCACCCACAGCATCTCCACCGCCATCATGGGCGTGGGTTACGCCAAGAACCCGCGTTCGCTGCGCTTTGGCGTGATCGAACGCATCGTCTGGGCCTGGATCCTCACCATCCCGGCCGCCGGCGGCTGCGCCTACCTGATCCTGAAGCTGTTCGAGCTGTTCGGCTGGACCTGATCGGGGTTGGTTTGGAAACGCGAAAAACCCGGCTTCGGCCGGGTTTTTTGTGTCTGCTGGTTGGTCGCGAAAAGCAGCGTTTTCATTTTTCCGGCTGGGGCGGCCGTCGGGCAGCCCCCTACGGGACACGCCGTGAATCCATCCATGGAGGCTTGGCAAAAACATCCATGTTTTTGACAGTCCCTACGGGGGCTGCCCGCCGTCCGCCCCCGACAGATGGTCGCGTGCGGATACCAAAATCAGACACGCATGGCGTGTCCCTACGCGGCAGGTACGTCGGTAGCGTCGGTTCCCGAACGACGGCACGGAACGCCACCGCGGCCGGTAACGCATGAAAATGATCGGCACCGCCGTTGATCTCCCATGGCCACCAACAAACCGTCGAGGGTCGGCGGGGGCGGGGGTACGGGGGCTTTGCGAAACATGGATGTTTCGCAAGAGCCTCCAGGGATGGATTGAGGTGGTCTAATCCGGTTGGACACTCGATAGGATCAATCCAAGCATCGAGGTGACCCGTGGCAAGACAGATAACCCAAGGTATGAGAGA
>NZ_JAXCWT010000009.1:0-76776 GCF_034044835.1 Stenotrophomonas sp. CFBP8994
GGCGGCGGCGGGCGCGGCGGGCGCGGCCACGGCGGCCGGCGCGGCGGCCATGCCACCCTGCTCCGCACCGCGCGAACCACTTCCCGCCTCGGTCCCGGTGCCCGGGTCACGCGGCACCGGCGGCACCGCAGCGGCCGGGCGGAACGCCAACATGCGCAGCACGGCCATTTCAAAGCCGGCGCGCGGGCTGGGCGCCAGGTGCAGGTCGCGGCGGCCACTGAGTGCCATCTGGTACCAGAGCTGCACCACTTCCGGGCGCAGGCGCTGGGCGAAGGCGGCGGCATCGATGCCTTCGCCATCGGCCTGGGCGCCGGGCACCAGCTGCTGCACCTGGATGCGGTGCAGGGCTTCGGCCAGCGCTTCCAGCACACCGCTCCAGTCGGGCGAGAATTCGGCCAGCGCGGCCACTACCTGCAGCAGGCGCACGCCATCGCCGTCGGCCAGGGCCTCGAGCATGGCCGCCACCTGGGTGCGGTCAACGGTGCCCAGCATGGTGCGCACCACGTCTTCGCGGAGCGCGCCACCGGCATAGGCGATGGCCTGGTCGAGCAGCGACAGGCCATCACGCAGGCTGCCGTCGGCGGCCTTGGCCAGCTGCACGATCGCAGTCGGGTCCGATTCGATTTCTTCGGCGGCCAGGATGCGGGTCATCTGGCCCTGGATCTGGTCCTCGTCAAGCCGCTTGAGGTTGAACTGCAGGCAGCGCGACAGCACCGTGACCGGCAGCTTCTGCGGGTCGGTGGTGGCCAGCAGGAACTTCACGTGTTCCGGCGGTTCTTCCAGCGTCTTCAGCAGCGCATTGAACGCCGCCTTGGACAGCATGTGCACTTCGTCGATCAGGTAGACCTTGTACTTGCCGCGCGAGGGCATGTACTGGGCGTTCTCGATCACCTCGCGGACATCATCCACGCCGGTGTTGGACGCGGCATCGATCTCCAGCAGGTCGATATAGCGCCCGGAATCGATATCCAGGCAGGCCGGGCACTGGCCACAGGGATCGGCGCTGGTGCCCTGCTCGCAATTCAGCGATTTGGCGAAAATGCGCGCGATGGTGGTCTTGCCAACCCCTCGGGTGCCGGTAAACAGGAATGCATGGTGCACCCGGCCGCTGTCCAGCGCATTGCTGAGCGCACGGACCACGTGTTCCTGGCCTACCAGCTCGGCAAAACGCTTCGGACGCCACTTGCGGGCAAGGACGAGATAGGACATCAGGCCACCGTCTTCATCGGGACGTCCATTGTGCCACGCCTGTCCAGCCCCCCAGCCGGGTGATCGTGGCGCTTGTGCCAATCGCATTCCCCGGCTAGAATCTGCGCCCCTGCAGCGTCAATGCAGCAGGTCCGGAGAGGTGTCCGAGTGGTTGAAGGAGCACGCCTGGAAAGTGTGTAAGCGTCTAAACCGCGCTTCGGGGGTTCGAATCCCCCTCTCTCCGCCAGACAAACGCAAAAGGCCGCCCAATGGGCGGCCTTTTGCGTTTGCCCGGCGGAGAGTCGGTGGACGAGAAGCCATCCGCCCAGCACCGCGAAGCCACGCATGGCGTGGCTCTACAATGGGGTACCCCTTCAGATCCCCTACCCCCATGTCCGACTGCTGCGGCTGCGGAAAAATCGTCGATGTCGCCGCCCTTCAGGCGAAGCAGCGCCGCGTCCTGCGCATCGTCCTGGCGATCAATCTCGCTACCTTCGTGATGATGGCGGCCGCGGCCTGGTGGAGCCATTCCTCCTCCCTGCTCTCCGGCAGCCTGGACAACCTGGGTGACGCACTGACCTACGCGATCAGCCTGGCCGTGGTCGGCGCATCGATGCAGGCCAAGGCACGCGTGGCGTTGTTGAAAGGACTGCTGATTCTCGGCGCGGCCATTGCCGTAGCCGTGCAGATCGGTTGGCGGCTCACCCACCCGGCCGTGCCGCTGTTTGAAGGCATGGGCATTGCCGGTGCGCTGAACCTCGCCGCCAACGGCGTGTGCCTGTGGTTGCTGAATCCGTTCCGCAACGGCGACGTCAACATGGCCTCGGCGTGGGAGTGCTCGCGCAATGACATTTTCGAGGGTGTGGCGGTGCTGCTGGCCGCGCTCGCGGTGTGGGCGTTCGGCGCGGGTTGGCCGGACCTGCTGATTGCTGCCGCCTTGCTGGTGATGTTCCTCCGCTCGGCGTTGCGGGTGCTGCGTTCGGCCTGGCGGGAGATGCGGGTTCAGGGCTGAACCCGCCGCCCCCTTCCGCCGTTACGCGCTCGACACCTTCATCAGCACCAGCCCACTCACGATCAGCACCGCCGCGGCAATGCGCATCGCGCTCACCTGTTCGCCCAGGAACACGATGCCGACGATGAACGCACCGACCGCGCCAATGCCGGTCCAGATCGTGTAGGCGGTGCCCAGCGGCAGCGTGCGCATGGCCAGGGCGAGCAGCCAGAAGCTGGCAGCCATGGCGGCGAAGGTGATGAGCGACGGGGTGAGCCGGGTGAAGCCCTCGGATTGCTTCATCGAGAACGCCCAGACGATTTCCAGAACACCGGCTACGAGCAAATATATCCAGGCCATGTGGCCCTCCTTATGGGGCCAGGTCGTCCTGGTCATTGTTGCCCGATATGGGGGAGGCCGTTCCTCCTGGGGTGCGCGCAGCGGGGCAGAGCCCCGCTCTACGGTGAGGGCGATTCTAGGGGATGGCGCGCAGGATGGGGGCCGAAGGCGTGTTGGGGGTTACGAGGTGGTCAGGGTGGGTCGGGGACACGCGCAGCGTGTCGCTACTCGGGAGGTTCTGCGCCAAGTGCCGAATCCGACTAACAGTCGGATCTACCGCGCTTGCGGATCTACCGCGCTTGGCTGCGCCGCGCTATACTGGGTGACTGCACTTCGGTGCAACGTCTCTATGGCGGCCCCGTCGGCCCCTCGCGACGCTAGGTCGAAAATCCCGCCAGGGCCGGAAGGCAGCAACGGTATCGATCGACGCGGGCGCCGAGGTCAGCCGGCGGGGCCGTCACCCGTTTGGGCGGTCCATTCCACGTCTGGGTGATCAGGCCGTGGGCCTGGGAGCCGTTGGCTCGGCCAACGCCACGCACTCGCCCGGCATCGCGACCCGATGCCCCCGCTGCCGCAGCGCTTCGCCGTCGGCCTCGCTCGCATAGTGGTAGAGCATCATCCGCGCCTGCAGTTCGGCGCTGTACTCGCGTTCGAGATCGTCCACGCCGGTGTGCGACGGGTTGCCGTGCAGGCCGCAGTCGTGCGCGATCAGTTCGTTGTCGCCGGCGTAGCGCGCCAACATTTCCGGGATCGGGCGGGTGTCGCCGCTCCACACCAGCGCGCCCTGCAGGCGCAGGCCGTAGGCGGTTTCGGGCCAGTGGTGGCGGACCGGGAACACTTCCAGGCGCACGCCGTCATGCCAGAACGCCTCGCCCACCACGATCAGCTGGAAGGCATCCCAGAAGTTGGCGCCACCTTCGGCCAGCACGTTGGGGTAATCGGCCACGCGCCGGTGCAGCAGCGGCACCACGGTGGCGGGTACGTACAGCCGGATGCGGCCGCGCCGCTGCGACGAGAAGTAGGCATCCACGAACAGCCGCTCGAAGCCGGCCACGTGGTCCAGGTGCACATGGGTGACGAACAGCGCCTCCGGCATGCGCCCGTACTGGGCGAGGTAAGCGGTAAGCCCCTCGCCGCCGCAGTCGATGGTCAGCCATGGCTCGCCACCGCGCTCGATCACCGCCATCGGCGAACCCAGCTGCACGGCCGACGCGTTGCCGACCCCCATGAAGCGCAGTGCCCAGTCCATCAGTAGCCCCGGTTCCAGGCCAGGTCGTAGGCCCGGCGCAGGCGCGCGAAGTCCTTCTCGACCTCGTCGTGGCTGCGCTCGCCGCGCAGCTTCACCAGCGACCGGTGCAGACGCTTGAGGTTGCGTTCGCGCCAGGCGGTGGCCGGGATGCGCTGCACGCCACGGTCGAAATCGATCAACCAGCCGTGGCCGTTGGCATCAAACAGGATGTTGTGGGCATTGAGATCGGCATGGTCCAGCCCGGCGCGGTGGAAACGCGCGATCAGCCGGCCGGTCTCTTCCCAGGGCGCGCCCCGCCCGGCCACCAGTGCGCGGTCGGCCAGCGAACGCACGCCTTCCAGGCGTTCCATCAGGATCGCCGCGCGGTAGCGCATGCCTTCGCGCATGTAGAACGCGGCGATCGGGCGCGGCACCGGCAACTTCAACGCGCGCAGGGCGCGCATCAGCCGGAACTCGGCGAAGCTGCGGGTGCGGTTGGCGCCCCGCCACAGGTACTGGTCGTGGCTCAGCTTGGCCGCCATGCCGCCGCGCAGGTACTGGCGCAGCACGCAATGGCCGAACGGCGCATCGACGAACCAGGCCCCGCCCCGTCCACCATCGCCGACCGGGCGCGCCCGGTCGCCCCAGTGGCCCGGGGAGAACAGGCTCATCTCGGCTTGCCGCAGCCGTTCGCGGTCGAACAGAATGGCACCCATGCCGCGTCCATCGCGGCAGGGCGTCAGCGCTTCAGTGGCGTCGAATGCGACCATTCCTTCGAGTCTAACAACACCATGGCATCAGCGTCCTCTTCCTTGTGTCTTTTGCGTTTGTCCGCGCTGGGCGATGTCACCCACGTGGTGCCGCTGGTGCGCACCCTGCAGCAGGCACGGCCGGGGACCGAGCTGCACTGGATCATCGACAAGGCCGGGCACAAGCTGCTGGACGGCCTGCCGGGCGTGGTGTTCCATGCTTACGACAAGAAAACCGGCCTGGCCGGCATGCGTGCCCTGCGCGCGTCGCTGCCGCCGGGCCGCTTCGAGGCGCTGCTGCAGATGCAGGTGGCCTTCCGCGCCAATGTGCTGTCGGCGTTCGTTCCCGCGGTGCGCCGGATCGGCTACGACAAGGCGCGCTCCAAGGACCTGCACGGTCTTTTCATCAACGAACGCATCCCCGACCGCCCCGGCATCCACGTGCTGGATGCGATCGGCAGCTTCTGCGAACCGTTGGGGATCCGCCAGACCGAGGTCAGCTGGGACCTGGCGATCCCGCCGGCGGCGGTGGAATGGGCGCAGGCGCAATGGCAGGACGATGGCCGGCCGGTGCTGATGATTTCGCCCTGCTCCAGCCACGTACGCCGCAACTGGTATGCCGACCGCTACGCGGCAGTGGCCAACCATGCGGTTGCACGCGGCTGGCGGGTGGTGCTGTGCGGCGGCCGCAGCGAACTGGAGCGCGGCATGGCCGACGCCATCCAGGCCCAGCTCACCACCCCGGCGCTGGACCTGGTGGGCAAGGACACCCTCAAGCAGCTGCCGGCCCTGCTGGCCCGCGCGGCGCTGGTGATGACCCCGGATTCGGGCCCGATGCACATCGCCAACGCGATGGGCACCAAGGTGCTGGGCCTGCACGCGGCCAGCAACCCGCACCGCAGCGGCCCCTATTCGGACCGCCGCTACTGCGTGGACCGCTATGACGATGCGGCGCGGAAGTTCCTGGGCAAGCCGGCCAGCGAACTCAACTGGGGCACCAAGATCGAGTTCGATGACGTGATGCAGCTGATCACGGTCGACGACGGCATTGCCGCCTTCGAACGCTACGTGGCCGATCAGCCGCGTCCGCTGTAATCCTTGTAGGACTTCTCTTCGACGTAGACCGAGCCCAGCGCCAGGTTGATGTCCTTCTTGATCCGGGCGCGGGTGTCGTTCTTCTGGTAGACGCTGCGCGCCAGGGCGACGAACGCCTCATCGAACTCAGCGGCCTGGTCCTTCAGCCGGATGTTGTCCTCGATATCCCAGAGCTGCTCATTGATGTCTTTCAGCTCCATGCGCAGCTTGGCGATATCCGTGCCGCCGGCCGGGTGCGCCATCCAGGTCTTCTCCAGCGCACTCAGCTCGGCCCGGATGTTGGCCAGCTTGCCCGGATCACTGATCCGCTCGGACTTGATCTGCAGGATCGAGATCTTGTCCAGCAGCTCGCCAAACGAGACGGGAACCTGGATTTCTGCGCTCATGGGGTCTCACCACTATTCTGTTGACCCCAGTTTAGCCGCAGAGCCACCACCTGCGTGGCTGCCGTCGATCCGGACCGCGCCCAGCCACGCATGGCGTGGCTCTACACGGCGTCCGACGCCTTGGCAGATGTCTTCGTTCCCTCATCCAATCGAAGAGGCAAGCCCCTCTGTTGAGGGGCTGCCCCGACAGGGGCGGGGGAGAGGAAGCATCGCGGGGGCAACGGCGCGCAGCGCCGTTGCAATCCCCCCCTCTCCGCCAGACACGCAAAAAAGGCCACCCAAAGGGCGGCCTTTTTTGCGTGTCTGGCGGAGAGGGGGGGATTCGAACCCCCGAGGCGCTATAAACGCCTGCCTGATTTCGAGTCAGGTACATTCAACCGCTCTGCCACCTCTCCAGATGGTCCCCGGCGAACCGGGGAGCGAATAATACGGTCAGGAGCCGCCGACGGCAAGCCATTCCCGCGCTTCCGATGAATTTCTTCTGTATCGATGCCTTGCCGGATGTCCGCAGGGCCGCGATCATGCCGTTATCCCTCAGCAATGACACTCCTGGCCTGCGCACCTCCATGATCGAATTCGGACACCTGACCCACCCTGGCCTGCGCCGTGATCTCAATGAGGACACCTACTACGGGGACGGGGAGCTGGCACTGTGGCTGGTGGCCGATGGCATGGGCGGGCACGCCTGTGGCGAAGTGGCCAGCGCGCTGGCGCGCGAGACCATCGTGCGCGAGATCCGCCAGGGCGCCACGCTGGCGCACGCGATCCGGGTGGCCGATGAGGAAATCATCCGCACCTCGCGCCGCCGCAACGACAGCCTGCCGATGGGCACCACCGTGGTGGCCGCCCGGGTCCAGGGCAACCGCTATGAAGTGGCCTGGGTCGGCGACAGCCGCGCCTACCTGTGGCGCGACGGCAAGCTGGCACAGCTCAGCCAGGACCACAGCGTGGTGCAGGAAATGGTGGCGCAGGGCAACCTGACGGCCGAGGAGGCGCGCGCGCACCCGCACCGCAACGTGGTGACCCAGGCACTGGGGGTGACCGATCCGGCCCACCTGAACGTGGCCACCACCGCCGGCGAGCTGCGCCCGGGCATGCAGCTGCTGCTGTGCAGCGACGGGCTGACCGAGGAAGTGGAAGACACCGGCATCGCCCGCACCCTGGCCTACGACGACGCCAGCGCGCAGGAGTGCGTGGATACGCTGGTGGCCGCCGCGCTGGATGGGGGCGGGTCGGACAACATCACGGTGATTCTGGTGCGTTGCCACTGATGGCAGCCGTCACGACCAACGGTCGTGACCTACCGGGATGCCCGTCACGACCAACGGTCGTGACCTACCGGGATACGCGTATGACCAGCGGTCGTGACATACCCGCATTCGACGGTCCGTGCCCGGGGTAGATCACGACCGTTGGTCGTGATGCCTCTACGCGACGGCCTCTTCCACCTTCGGGCCATCCCAGATGGCATGCCCGGCTTTCTTGCGCAGCTTGGCCAGGCGCGCTTCGTGCGCCTCCCGTTCCGAGGCCGTTGCCACCACGCGCGGGCGCGGCAACAGGCGGCTGGTATCGAAGGCCTGCGCGTGCGCCGTGCCCGGGCGGACGTCATCGGCTGAACCAAAGCCGATTTCCTCCTGGCCGGAGGTCAGTGCGATGTACACATCGCCCAGGATCTGCGCATCGAGCAGGCCGCCGTGCAGCTGGCGGTGCGCGTTGTCCACGCCCAGCCGCTTGCACAGCGCATCCAGCGAGTTGCGCTGGCCCGGATAGCGCTCGCGCGCCATCTTCAGCGTATCGATCACCGTGCAGCGGTCGGTGATCTTGCCGTACTGGTCGCCCAGCAACGACAGCTCGTAATCCAGGAAGCCCAGGTCGAACGCGGCGTTGTGGATGATCAGCTCGGCGCCGTCGATGTAGGCCAGGAATTCTCCGGCCACCTGCGCGAACACCGGCTTGTCGGCCAGGAACTCCAGGGTCAGCCCGGTGACTTCCTGCGCGCCCTGTTCGAACTCGCAGTCCGGCTTGAGGTACTGGTGGAAATTGTTGCCGCTCGGGCGGCGTTCCAGCAGTTCCACGCAGCCGATTTCGACGATGCGGTTGCCCTTGCGCCATTCCAGGCCGGTGGTTTCGGTATCGAGGATGATCTGGCGCATGGGCTTAGTGTACCGGGCCGGCGGCACGGATCCGGATCGCGGCGTCGCGCGCCAGCGTATCCACCCGCTCGTTGTCCGGGTCACCGGAATGGCCCTTCACCCAGCGCCAGTCGATGCTGTGCTTCTGGGTAGCCGCATGCAGCCGCTCCCACAGGTCGCGGTTCTTGACCGGGTCGCCACCGGCGGTCTTCCAGTTCTTGCGGATCCAGCCCGGCAGCCACTGGGTCAGGCCCTGGCGCACGTACTGCGAATCGGTGAACAGCACGATCTCGCACGGTTCGGTCAGTGCTTCCAGCCCGGAGATGGCGGCCATCAGCTCCATCCGGTTGTTGGTGGTGTGCGCTTCGCCACCGCTCAGCTCGCGCTCGTGGCCCTTGTAGCGCATCAACGCGGCCCAGCCGCCGGGACCGGGATTGCCGAGGCAGGAACCGTCGGTGTGGATTTCAATGGTTTTCAATACAACTCCAGATCAGGTCGCCACGGTGCCGTGCCAACGGCGTACCGGCAGTGGCGTAGGTCCTGGCAGGGCCAGGGTGCGTTTTTCGGCGGTGAACAGGCAGGCCGCGCGCAGGGCGGCGATGCTGCCGCGCTCGGGCGCGCGGCTGTGCCACATCGGGCCCAGCCAGGCCAGGTCGTCGCAGGCCAGCCCGGCCCGCTCCAGGGTGTGGCGCAGCCGCTGCGGGGTGCGCACCAGCAACCCGTGCCGGCGCCACTGGCTGCGGAATGGGCTGAACGGATTGAGCGTGGACAGCCACAGCCGCCCGCCGGGCATCAGGACCCGCTCGCATTCGGCGATCAGCTGCTCGGCGTCGCGGGCGGTCACGTGCTGCAGCACGATGGCGTTGAGGCTCTCGGTCTGGAACGGCAGCGGCAGCGAGCAGGTAACGTCGCCGGTGTAGCCGCCCGCGCTGCGGTGCAGGCGCACGCCCTGCCCCGGCAGCGCGGCATCTTCCAGCCAGGCCGGGGTCGGCGCGATCCACAACCAGGGGTTCAGCGGGTGCGAGGCCAGCACCGGCTCCAGGGCCTTGCGCTCCAGCTCACGCAGCGCCTGCGCCGGTTCAGTATCAAACCAGGATGCGACGGAAGCTTGACGGGGGCTCGGCGCGGCGGGCATGGTCCAATTCTATGCGACTGACTGCCCTACCCGCATTCGCGGACAACTACATCTGGGCGCTGGTCGCCGACGACGGCCGCGCGATCGTGGTCGACCCCGGCCAGGCGGCCCCCGTGGTGGCCGCCGCAGCGCAGCAGAACTGGCGCCCGCACACGATCCTGCTCACTCACCACCACGACGACCACATCGGCGGCGTGGCGGAGCTGCAGGCCCGGTTTGCGGGGCTGGAGGTGATCGCCCCACACGATCCGCGCATTCCCGGCGCCACCCGCCGGGTAGGGGAAGGTGAACGCATTCAGGCACTGGGGCTCGAGATCGACGTAGTATCCGTGCCCGGACACACCCTGACGCACATCGCATTTCACAGCGCTGAACATCTTTTCAGCGGAGATGCGCTGTTCAGCTTGGGCTGTGGCCGGATGTTCGAAGGTACGCCACCCCAGCTTCTGGCTTCCCTGCACAAGCTGGCGTCCCTGCCGCCGCACCTGTTGTTGTGCTGCGGCCATGAATACACCGTGTCAAATGCCGTCTTCGCGCGGCATGTCGACCCCGCCAACGCCGCGCTCGCGCGACGCCATGAGGAGGCACTGGCCATGCGCCGCGATGAACGCCCTACGCTGCCCGTTACGTTGGCAAGCGAGCTGGAATGCAACCCGTTCCTGCGAACCGATACCCCCGCTGTCCGCGCTGCCGTCAGCCGGCACCTCGGTCGTCCCGTCACCGATGAAGTCGATGTCCTGGCAGGTCTGCGGGGCTGGAAAGACGGATTCCGAACATGAGTCGGCGATGGTTGCCGCTCGCGGCAGGCCTGGCGATCGCCATCGCCGGCACCGCGGGCGCCCAGTCGTTGAGTGCGGGGATGTCGCAGAACGTGGCCGGTTTGTCGCAGTTGCCGTTGGACGGCACTGCCCTGCCCCCCGCTTCGGTCCGCAATGGCCAGGACATCTTCGCCAGTTTCCGCGATGGCCTGGCCGAACCGACCTGCGACGTCGAGGCCACCAGCCCACGCTGGCAGAAGCAGTTCGCCCATGCGCCCTCGCGCCTGGCCAACCAGGATGACGATGCACTGGTGCTGTTCGGCTATGTGGTCGAAGAGCTGCGCGCTGCCAACCTGCCCACTGAGTTCGCGCTGATTCCGTTCGTGGAAAGTGGTTACCGGCCCAACGCGCGCAATGGTGCCGGCCCGGCCGGGCTGTGGCAGTTCATCGCCTCCACCGCCAGGAACCACCGCGTGCAGATGACCAGCGGCTACGACGGCCGGCTGTCGGCGGCCGATTCCACCCAGGCCGCGGTGCGCTACCTCAAGACCCTGCATGGGATGTTCGGCGGCGACTGGCGCCTGGCCACCATGGCCTACAACGCTGGCGAATACCGCGTGCTGCAGTCGCTGCGCAAGGCCGGCATGAACGCGCAGAACGCGCGCCCTGCCGAGCTGCCGGGGCTGTCGCCGGTGACCTACGCGTACGTGGAGAAGCTGCACGCGCTGGCCTGCGTGCTGGAAAACGCTGAAACCACGCCGGCGGTGATGGCATCGCTGGACCGCACCGTGCCGGTGCTGAAGGGCCACACCCTGCCAGCCGGCACCAGCGTGCAGCAGTGGGCCGTACAGCGCTCGCTGGACCCGGCGCGCATCGCCCGGCTCAATCCGGCCCTGGCCAGCGGCAAAGGCCGCCCCAGCGGCCAGGTGACCGTGCTGGCCCCGGCCACCCACGCGCCGGTGGACCCTTCGGTGATGCTGGCCCAGGCTGACGCGCCCGTGCCGGACACGGTCAGCCCGCGTACGCAGACCCAGGTCGCCAGCCGCGCCGTTGCCAGCGCGGACCGCCCCAAGGCGCGCCGCCACACCGTACGCAACGGCGAGTCTGCGTGGACGATTGCCAAGCGCTACGGGATGCCACTCAAGGCGCTGCTGTCGCTGAACAACCTCAGCGGCAGCAGCGTGCTCAAGCCCGGTGCGGTGTTGCGCGTCGAGGATTGAGGCGGACAAGGCGCAACAAAAAAAAGGCCCGGCATTGCCGGGCCTTTTTCGTAGGCGGACGCCAGCCAACCCTTAGAGGTTGGCTTCTTCGACCTGCACCTTGTAGTGCTTGCGCATGGCCTGGATGAAGGCCTTGGCCGAGGCCATGCCGTCTACCTGGTCCAGCTGGTCCTTGAACTGCTGCTTCTGCTCGGCCGGGACCTCAGCCAGGTTCGGCGGGGTCACCTTGTTGACCGCGAACACCACGTAGCGGTCCTGCACGGCGACCTTGCCATAGCTCGGCTTGCCTTCGGCCGGGGCCGGGGCGGCGAACACGGCGCGGTTGATCTCCGGGGTCGGCACCGGCTGGGTGCGCGGCAGGCCCGGCAGCGGGCTGAGCTGCAGCTTCTCTTCGGCGGCCAGCGCCTGCAGGGTCTGCCCGGCGTTGAGCTTGGCCAGCAGCGCATCAGCGGCCTTGGCCGAGACCTGGCGGTTGCGGTCGGCGCGGATCGCGGCGATCACGCCGTCGCGGGCCTTGTCCAGCGGCAATGCCTGTTCCGGGCTGTGGTCGGTCACGCGGATCATCACGCTGTGGTCGGGCGTGATCGCGATCGGGTCGCTCACGGTGCCGTCCTGCACCAGCACATCGGAGAACGCCGCGCGCAGCACTGCCGGGTTGGCGGCAATGCCACTGGCGGTGTCGCGGGTGAACGGGCCGAGGGTCTGCACCTTCAGCTTCAGCGCATCGGCCGCGCCCTGCAGCGAGGTCGGGTTCTTGTAGACCTGGTCGACCAGGCGGCCGCTCAGTTCGGAGAACGCGCCTTCGTTGTCGGCCTTGAGCTGTTCGGCGGCGAGCTGGTCGCGGACCTCCTCGAACGGACGCTGCTGGCCACCACGGACCTCGCGCAGCTGCAGCACGTGGTAACCGAACTCGGTCTTGACCGGTGCGCTCACCTCGCCTGCCTTCATGCCAAACAGCGCGTCTTCGAACGGCTTGACCATGGAATCGCGTTCCACCCAGCCCAGGTCACCACCGGTGGCCTTGGAGCCAGTGTCGTCCGAGTTGGCCTTGGCCAGCGCGGCGAAATCCGCACCCGGCGCCTTGGCCTGCGCGGCCAGTGCGGCGGCCTTTTGTTCAGCGGCCTTGAGCTTGGCCGGGTCGCTGCCATCGGCGGCGATCAGGATGTGCGATGCAAGACGGGCTTCAGGCGTGGAGAAGCGCGCCTTCTCGTCGGCGTAGCGCTTGCGCAGGGTGGCTTCATCGGCGGCGGCCGCCGGCGGCAGTGCGGCCGCGTTGATTTCCACGAACTCCAGCGACACGGTTTCCGGCTGGCGGAAATCCTTCGGGTGGCTGTCGTACCACTGCTTGATCTGTGCGTCGGTCACTTCTGCCGCATCGGCCGGCAGCTCCGGCAGCGCGGCGATTTCCACGTCACGCGTTTCGCCCAGCAGCTTCATCAGCCGCTCGGCCTCCACGCTGGTGACAAAACCTGATTCCTGCAGCGCCTGCGGAATGATCGACTGCTGCAGGCTCTCGCGCACCAGCGTTTCGAACTGCGCCGGGGTGCGCGGCGGGTTGCCGGTGGTCAGCGCCAGGCGGTACTGGTCCTGGTTGAACTTGCCATCGGGGCCGATGAAGCCCGGGATGGAGGCGATGGTTTCGCGCACGGCGGCGTCGCCGATGACGATGCCGGACTGTTCGCCGGCCAGGCGCACGACCTTCTCATCGATCATCTGGTCGAGCACGGCGCGCTTGTTCTCGGCGCTTTCGAATTGGCGCGGGTCGAAGTTCTCGCCCTGCTGCTGGCGGGCCTGCTGGCGCGCCTGCTCGAAACGGGTACGGAATTCTTCCGCACTGATTTCATGGTGCTGCCAGAGGAAGGACATCGGCCACCACGACGGCGCCGAGCGCCACCAGGTCGGCGGCGCTGCCACCTTGGCCACGTTCTGCGCGCCGACACCACCCAGGTAGCTGGAGTCGATCACGAACAGGAACGGAATCATCAGCAGCCCCAGGATCACGGTAACGATCCAGCCCGAGGTCTTGTCGCGAAGTTTCTGCAGCATGGGAGAAATCAAGGCCCGATTGGCGAATCCGGCAGTGTACCCCGCTTCGCGCCACTCCCCAACAGGGGCGCCCGGCACCCGGGCATCGCAGCAAAAAGAAAAGCCCCTGGTTTGCACCAGGGGCCTTCAAGAATTGGCGGAGCGGACGGGACTCGAACCCGCGACCTCCGGCGTGACAGGCCAGCATTCTAACCAGCTGAACTACCGCTCCGCGCTTGAAACTTTGCAGGCGCTCATTATATCCGAAGATATTCAGAAAACCCACCCCGAAGTACTGCTTTTCGAGGATTTTTTGTAACTGGCGGAGCGGACGGGACTCGAACCCGCGACCTCCGGCGTGACAGGCCAGCATTCTAACCAGCTGAACTACCGCTCCGCACTTAACCTTTCAGTCGACTAACAGTCGACTCTACAACTTCATTACAGAAAACAAGGCCCCCGATTGCTCAGGGGCCTCGTTGAAACTGGCGGAGCGGACGGGACTCGAACCCGCGACCTCCGGCGTGACAGGCCAGCATTCTAACCAGCTGAACTACCGCTCCACATTTCAAACTTTTACTGGCGGTGCATGGTGGGTGCTGAGGGTTTCGAACCCCCGACCCTCTCCGTGTAAAGGAGACGCTCTACCGCTGAGCTAAGCACCCCAGCAAGCCGCTTAGTTTACGGCATCCTTCAGGGCTTTGCCAGCCTTGAACGACGGATTCTTCGACGCAGCGATCTTGATGGTGTCGCCGGTCTTCGGGTTGCGGCCGGTACGGGCGGCGCGGTCGCGCACCTGGAACGTACCGAAGCCCACCAGGGTCACCGCATCACCGCCCTTCAGGGCCTTGGTGACAGCAGCGATGACGGCATCGACAGCGCGTTGCGACTCGGCCTTGGTCAGGTCAGCGGATTCGGCAACGGCGTCGATCAATTCGGTCTTGTTCATTCTGTACAGCTCCTTTGGCGGGGATTCCGCATGTTCGACAGTGAAGCATCCGGCCCGCTACGTGGCCGGACGCCAGTGAAGTTCTCGATTCGCACCCGTCAGCGTCTGCTGACTTGCGAGTGGTGCTTTTATACCAGCGCACCCCTACCCGCGCAAGCTGAAAAGCCAATAACGACGCGGGTTTCGGGCATTTCCCATGCGCGCGTCAGTGCTTGACGCGCGTTGTGGATGGTGTCTTGCTCTTGCCCCGCACTGTGACGCGTTGCCCATCCTTCTTCGGCTTGGGCGCGGTCAGCGGCGTTTCCAGGGCCAGGTCCAGCACCTCTTCAATCCACTTCACCGGAATGATCTTCAGGTCGCGGGTGACGTTGGCCGGAATGTCGGCCAGGTCCTTGCGGTTCTCTTCAGGGATGATCACGGTGGTGATGCCACCGCGCAGCGCCGCCAGCAGTTTTTCCTTCAAGCCACCGATGGCGGTGACGCGACCACGCAGGGTGATCTCGCCGGTCATCGCCACTTCGGCGCGGATCGGCACCTTGGTCAGCATCGACACCAACGAGGTCACCATCGCGATGCCGGCGCTGGGGCCGTCCTTCGGGGTGGCGCCATCGGGCACGTGCACGTGCACGTCATGCTTCTGCAGGAACTCGGCGTCGATGCCCAGCCGCTCGGCGCGCGAACGCACCACCGACAACGCGGCCGAGGCCGATTCCTTCATGACATTGCCCAGCTGGCCGGTCAGGATCAGCGCGCCCTTACCGGGGACCAGGGTGGATTCGATCTGAAGCAGGTCGCCGCCCACTTCGGTCCAGGCCAGGCCGGTGACCAGGCCGATCTCGTTCTGCTCTTCGGCGCGGCCGAAGTCGAAGCGGCGCACGCCCAGGTACTTCTCCAGGTTCCGGCCGTTGACCACCACCAGTGCCTTCTTTTTCGCCGCGGCCTTCTTGCCGGCCTTGGCCGGCTTGGCCAGCACCGCCGGACCGCCCAGCGCGATTTCCTTCACCACCTTGCGGCAGATCTTGGCTACTTCGCGCTCGAGGTTGCGCACGCCCGATTCGCGGGTGTAGTAACGCACCACGTCCTGGATGGCGTCGGCCTCGATTTCCAGCTCCTCCGGCTTCAGGCCGTTTGCCTTGAGCTGCTTGGGCACCAGGTAGCGCATGGCGATGTTGAGCTTCTCATCCTCGGTGTAGCCGGGGATGCGGATCACTTCCATGCGGTCCAGCAGCGGGCCGGGGATGTTGAGCGA
The DNA here is from genome assembly GCF_034044835.1 of Stenotrophomonas sp. CFBP8994. NCBI lineage: Bacteria > Pseudomonadati > Pseudomonadota > Gammaproteobacteria > Lysobacterales > Lysobacteraceae > Stenotrophomonas > Stenotrophomonas sp. CFBP8994. Next base: position 15,445 of record NZ_JAXCWT010000009.1, read on the forward strand.
GTTCGAGGTCGCCACGAACATCACTTCGGACAGGTCCAGGTCCACTTCCAGGTAGTGGTCGTTGAAGGCGTTGTTCTGTTCCGGGTCGAGCACTTCCAGCAGCGCCGAAGACGGGTCGCCACGGAAGTCCATCGACATCTTGTCGATCTCGTCCAGCACGAACAGCGCGTTCTTGCTGCCCACCTTGTTGAGGTTCTGCACGATGCGGCCCGGCATGGAGCCGACGTAGGTGCGACGGTGGCCACGGATCTCGGCCTCGTCGCGCACGCCGCCCAGGCTCATGCGCACGAACTTGCGGTTGGTGGCCTTGGCGATGGACTGCCCCAGCGAGGTCTTGCCCACGCCCGGCGGCCCGACCAGGCACAGGATCGGGCCCTTCATCTGCTTCACGCGCGACTGCACCGCCAGGTATTCCAGGATGCGGTCCTTGACCTTGTCCAGGCCGAAGTGGTCGGCATCCAGGGTGTCCTGGGCAACCTTGAGGTCCTTGCGCACCTTGGTGCGCTTCTTCCACGGCACGCCCAGCAGCCAATCCAGGTAATTGCGCACCACGGCCGCTTCGGCCGACATCGGCGACATCTGCTTGAGCTTGTTGAGCTCGGCCTTGGCCTTGGTTTCCACCGGCTTGGGCATGCCCGCTTCGGCGATCTTGCGCGCCAGCTCTTCCAGCTCGCCCGGCGCATCATCGAGGTCGCCCAGTTCCTTCTGGATGGCCTTCATCTGCTCGTTGAGGTAGTACTCGCGCTGGCTCTTTTCCATCTGCGACTTGACCCGGCCGCGGATGCGCTTTTCCATCTGCTGCACGTCGATCTCGCCGTCGACCAGGCCCACCAGCATTTCCAGGCGGTCGCCGACCTGCAGGGTTTCCAGCAGGCGCTGCTTGTCGGCCAGGCGCACGCTGATGTGCGCGGCGATGGTATCGGCCAGGCGCGCCGGTTCATCGATGCCGGCCAGGGTCTGCAGCAGCTCCGGCGGCAGCTTGCGGTTGGTCTTGACGTACTGTTCGAACAGCGACATCAGCGAACGGGCGATCGCCTCGACCTCACGCGGCTCGCGCGCGTCGTCCGATTCGATTTCCTCGGCCACGCCGTGCAGCGAACCGTCGCGCTCGGTGACCTGGGTGACGTTGACGCGCGACAGGCCTTCCACCAGCACCTTGATGGTGCCGTCGGGCAGCTTCAGCAGCTGCAGCACCTGGGCCAGGGTGCCGACCTGATAGAGATCGGCGGCGGTGGGGTCGTCGGTCTCGGCCGACTTCTGCGCCAGCAGCAGGATGCGCTTGTCCGCCTCCATCGCCTGCTCCAGCGCATGCATGGATTTGTCGCGGCCGACGAACAGCGGAATGACCATGTGCGGGAACACCACCACGTCGCGCAGCGGTAGTACCGGCAGGTCGAGAGTCTCAGTTGGGGAACGGGCCATGTGGGCTCCAGTTGAGCAGTGGGGATGGCCTCCGGGCAGCGTCACCCGGATACAAAAAAGCCGATGGCCCCGTTATGGGGCCATCGGCGTCCAGATGCAAGATGCCCTGAAAAAATCCCATCAATTCAAATGCTTGATGGATTATTCAGCGCCAGCGGCCTTCTGTTCAGGAGCCGGCGGAGTCTGGTAGATCAGGTAGGGCTCGGACTTGTGTTCGATCACAGATTCGTCCACCACCACCTTGCTGACGTTTTCTGCCGAAGGCAGGTCGTACATGGTGTCCAGCAGGACCGATTCGACGATGGTACGCAGGCCGCGGGCACCGGTCTTGCGCTTGAGCGCCTTGCGGGCAATGGCCGACAGGGCGTCCGGCCGGAACTCCAGCTCCACGTGCTCCATCTCGAACAGCTTCTTGAACTGCTTGGTGATGGCGTTCTTCGGCTCGGTCAGGATCCTGACCAGGGCCGCTTCGTCCAGCTCTTCCAGGGTCGCCACGACCGGCAGGCGGCCGACGAATTCCGGGATCAGGCCGAACTTGATCAGGTCTTCCGGCTCGACTTCGGCCAGCACCTTGCCCACTTCCTGCTTGCGCTCGGAGCTCTTGACCTTGGCACCGAACCCGATGCCGCCCGAATCGTTGGAGCGGGCCTGGATCACCTTGTCCAGCCCGGCGAACGCGCCGCCGCAGATGAACAGGATGTTCTTGGTGTCCACCTGCAGGAATTCCTGCTGCGGGTGCTTGCGGCCGCCCTGCGGCGGAACGCTGGCCACGGTGCCTTCGATCAGCTTCAGCAGCGCCTGCTGCACGCCTTCGCCGGACACGTCACGGGTGATCGACGGGTTCTCGCTCTTGCGCGAGATCTTGTCGATTTCATCGATGTAGACGATGCCCTGCTGCGCCTTTTCGACGTCGTAATCGCACTTCTGCAACAGCTTCTGGATGATGTTTTCCACGTCCTCGCCCACGTAACCGGCTTCGGTCAGCGTGGTGGCGTCGGCCATGGTGAACGGCACGTTGAGCAGGCGGGCCAGGGTTTCGGCCAGCAGGGTCTTGCCCGAACCGGTCGGACCGACCAGCAGGATGTTGGACTTGGCCAGTTCGACTTCGTCGTTCTTCTGGCGGCTCTCGATGCGCTTGTAATGGTTGTACACGGCCACGGCCAGCGTGCGCTTGGCCCGGTTCTGGCCAATCACGTACTGATCCAGGACTTCGAGGATCTCGCGCGGCTTGGGCAGCGAACTGCGCGCCGACTGCGCCTTTTCCTCGAGCTCTTCACGGATGATGTCGTTGCACAGCTCCACGCATTCATCGCAGATGAACACGCTCGGCCCAGCAATCAGCTTGCGCACCTCGTGCTGGCTCTTTCCGCAGAAGGAGCAGTAGAGGATCTTGCCGGTTTCCGTGGAACGACCTTGGCGGTCTTCGCTCATGCTTCGCTTACCCAGTTACCCCACCCGCTGAACGGGGGTTCGATTCGAGAATAGCACAGGGTCGGGAGGACGCCAGTCCAGCCCGACCCTGCGGAAACAGGCCGGTTTCCCGGCCTGGCGGCACATCAGGCCGGGGTGATCGACTCTTCCGGACGGCGCTCAAGCACCTGGTCGACCAGGCCGTAAGCCACCGCATCGGCCGCGCTCTTGAAGTTGTCGCGCTCGGTATCGCGCGCGATGGTCTCCAGCGACTGGCCGGTGTGCTTGGCCAGCACTTCGTTCAGGCGCGAACGCAGGGTCAGGATCTCACGGGCGTGGATGTCGATATCCGTGGCCTGGCCCTGGAAGCCGCCCAGCGGCTGGTGGATCATCACGCGCGAATTCGGCAGCGCGTAACGCTTGCCGGCCGCGCCGGAAGCCAGCAGCAGCGCGCCCATCGAGGCGGCCTGGCCGACACAGATGGTGCTCACGTCCGGCTTGATGTACTGCATGGTGTCGTAGATCGCCATGCCGGCGGTGACCACGCCACCGGGCGAGTTGATGTAGATGCTGATGTCCTTTTCCGGATTGTCCGCTTCCAGGAACAGCAGCTGCGCCACCACCACGTTGGCCATGTGATCGTCGATCGGGCCCACGAGGAAGATCAGGCGCTCCTTCAACAGGCGCGAATAGATGTCATAGGCGCGCTCGCCGCGGCTGGTCTGTTCGACCACCATCGGAACCATGTTCAGGGCTGTGGTTCGGTTGTCCATTGTGAGGCACCTATTTTGGGGGGAACGACCCCGCGCCGGGGCGCGGGGCGTAAAACGCGGGCCGCTTACTGGCGGATCGCGTCCTGGAACGACAACTGCTCTTCCGTGTGCTGGGCGCGCTCGGCGATCCAGTCGATCACCTGCTCTTCCATCACGCGGTTCTGCAGCCCACTCATCAGCTGGGGGTCGTTGCGGTACATCTCAATGACCTGCTCCGGCTCTTCATAGGTCGAGGCGATCAGGCGCATGGTTTCGTTCAGGCGCTTGGGGTCCAGGCGCAGGTCGTTGCGGCGGGCCACTTCACCGACCAGCAGGCCGACCAGCACGCGCTTGGCGGCCGCGTCCTTGAAGCCTTCATGGGCGTCGGCCGGGATTTCGCCCGGGTTGCGGCCGCTGCGGCGGATCTGCTCGACCTGCTGGGCCAGCATGGCGCGGGCTTCGTTGTCGACCAGGCGCGGCGGCATTTCGACCGAGGCGTAGGCGGCGATCAGCTGCTCGCCCACTTCACGGCGCAGGCGGTTCATCAGGGCACCCTTGAGCTCGCGCTCCAGGTTGGCGCGGATGTCCTTGCGGAACTGCTCCACGTCACCGCCCTTCACGCCGAAGCTCTTGATGAACTCGGCATCCACCTCCGGCAGCACCGGTGCGGACACGTCCACCGCCTTGACGGTGACCTTGACCTGCTTGCCAGCCAGCGCCGGCACGCGCCAGTCGGCCGGGAACTCGACGTCCAGGGTCTTTTCTTCACCCTTGGCCAGGCCGACCAGGCCCTGTTCGATCTGCTCGAACATCATGCCCTGGCCCACCACCACGCTGCCCTTTTCGGTGCCTTCGGCCGGCAGGCGCTCATCGCCGGCCTGCGACCAGGTTTCCAGCGCCACCAGATCGCCCTCCTGGGCGCCACGGTCCACCGGGCTCCAGCTGCGGCGCTGTTCGCGCAGGTTGGTGATCATCTGGTCGATGTCGGCGTCGTTGATCTCGGCGGTGTGGCGCACGACGGTCAGCTTGCTGACGTCGACGTCGCCGAAGTCCGGTACCAGCTCGACGGTGGCCACGAAGGAGAACTCACCTGCGTCGCCCTTGTCGATGCGCGGCGCGCCGGCAATGCGCAGTTCGTGCTCGCGGATGGCGGCATCGAAGGTCTCACGCAGCAGGCCGTCAACGGCTTCGCTGCGAACCTGCTGGCCGAAGCGCTGCTCGATCACCTTGGCCGGCACCTTGCCCGGGCGGAAGCCCTTGATGCGCGCGGTGCGGGCGATTTCGCCCAGGCGGCCGCTGATGTGGGTCTGCAGGCGGTCTTCCGGCAGCGAGAAGGTCAGGCGGCGTTCCAGATTGCCGGTGGATTCGATCGAAGCTTGCATGTTGACTCCTGCCAACCGGTGGCGACGCCCCCGGCACGATGTGATTGGATGAAACGGGTTGAGAACGCGGGGTCGTGGACGCGCCTGCCCGCCGCAGCCCTGTAGTTTGGCCGATAACGGCCAGCGCCGCCAGCAGGGTGCCGGGAACGTCATTCCGGGGCGTGTTCAGGGGAGTCCCCTGCCCTGTCAGCTGGTGCGAAAGGGGGGACTCGAACCCCCACGTCTTTTCAGACACTGGAACCTAAATCCAGGGCGTCTACCAATTCCGCCACTTTCGCGCTGGTGCGCATTGTACGTGAAGACCGGAAGCAGGTCGCCGGTAGGGACACGCCATGCGTGTTCGCGCGATACCGGATCGCGCGCAAGAAAAAAGCCACCCGGCGGACCGGATGGCTTTCGTCTTGGTGGGCTGTCAAGGATTCGAACCTTGGACCTATTGATTAAGAGTCAACTGCTCTACCAACTGAGCTAACAGCCCGAAAATCGGGAGGCGAATTATGACGCAATGCCGCACGGGGTTGCAAGGGGTTTCTGCGGAAATCGTTCAGACGCGGACGACCGGGGCGGGCACCGCGTAGGGACACGCCATGCGTGTCCGCGCGATACCGGATCGCAGGCAAGAAAAAAGCCACCCGGCGGACCGGATGGCTTCTGTCTTGGTGGGCTGTCAAGGATTCGAACCTTGGACCTATTGATTAAGAGTCAACTGCTCTACCAACTGAGCTAACAGCCCTGAAATCCCAGGCGCATAGTGTAGCGTTTGCGCCTTTTTTTGCAACCCCGATCCACTTCTGGTGAAACGGGTCTTTCAAATCAGTGGGGTGGCTGAGGGGATTCGAACCCCCGACCACCGGAATCACAATCCGGTACTCTAACCAACTGAGCTACAGCCACCACTGAAACCTGTTTATTCGTTTGAAACATCCTGACGCTTGCACCGATGGTGCGCCCGACAGGAATCGAACCTGTAACCGCCGGCTTAGAAGGCCGGTGCTCTATCCAGTTGAGCTACGGGCGCCCGGACCGGATTGTCGCATTCCCATCCCGTTTTGAGCAGCGGGATGTGGTCGGGGTAGAGGGATTCGAACCCCCGACATCCTGCTCCCAAAGCAGGCGCGCTACCAGACTGCGCTATACCCCGGTGGTTTGATCCCTCGAGGTTCCCCCCGAAAGAGTCGGCTATTGTGGGAATCTGCGAGGCATCTGTCAACGGTTTTCACAAGGTTTTTCACATTCGTGATCGGGCGCTATGCTTTCTGCAGCGGCCGGACGGCCCTACCCCTACCCTTCAAGGAGATTGGCAATGCGCAGCGGCAACCCCGCACTTTCGGAGTCGACGTTCCTCGACCTGGCCAGCGGCTCGGTGGTGACCTCGCCCGACCAGGTGATGACCATCAACGGCACGGTCAACAAGACCGGCATCCTGCTGTTGCTGACCGTGCTCACTGCTGCCTTCGCCTGGAGCCAGACCATCGGCGCCGACGGCCAGATCGCCCCGGGCGCGATGATCTATGCCATCGGCGGCGCCATCGGTGGGCTGATCCTGGCCCTGGTGACGGTGTTCAAGAAGGAATGGTCACCGGTCACCGCGCCCATGTACGCGCTGGTGGAAGGCTTCTTCCTGGGCGCGATCTCGGCGGTGTTCGAAGCGCGCTTCCCGGGCATCGTGTTCCAGGCCGTGCTGCTCACCTTCGGCACCCTGTTTGCCCTGCTGGCGGCCTACCGCAGCGGCCTGATCAAGGTCACCGAGAACTTCAAGCTGGGCGTGGTCGCAGCCACTGGCGGCATCGCGCTGCTGTACCTGGCCTCGTTCGTGCTCAGCTTCTTCAACATCAACGTGCCGGTGATCCATGAAGCCAGCTGGCTGGGCATCGCCTTCAGCCTGTTCGTGGTGGTGGTGGCTGCGCTGAACCTGGTGCTGGACTTCGACTTCATCGAAACCGGCGCCGCCGCGCGCGCGCCGAAGTACATGGAGTGGTACGGCGCGTTCGGGCTGATGGTCACCCTGGTGTGGCTGTATGTGGAATTCCTGCGGTTGCTGTCGAAGTTGCAGCAGCGTTGAGGCGTAGCATCAACGCGGGTAGAGCCGACTGTTAGTCGGCTGCTGTTCGACCGCACGTAAACGCAACGAAAAAGGGCACCCGATGGGGTGCCCTTTTTTTTGGAGCAGCCGACTGACAGTGCAGCCGACTAACAGTCGGCTCTACCGTCGGCTCTACCGTCGGCTCTACCGTCGGCTCTACCGCTGCCCGGTTACAGGCGGCTGGCGATGGCCTGGGCGAAGCCCATGGTGTTGCCGGTGCCGCCGAGGTCGCCGGTCAGCGAGTCCTTGGCTTCCAGCGTGGCCACGATGGCCTTGCGCAGGCGCTCGGCGTTTTCAGTCTGGCCGACATGGTCCAGCATCTGCGCGGCCGCCAGCAGCAGCGCGCACGGATTGGCCTTGCCCTGGCCGGCGATGTCCGGGGCGGTGCCGTGCACGGCTTCGAAGATCGCCGCGTTCTCACCGATGTTGGCACCCGGGGCCAGGCCCAGGCCGCCGACGAGGCCGGCGCACAGGTCGGAGATGATGTCGCCGAACAGGTTGGTGGTGACGATCACGTCGAACTGCTCCGGACGCATCACCAGCTGCATGCAGCAGTTGTCGACGATCATTTCCTGGAACTCGATGTCCGGGTACTTGGCCGCCACTTCGCGCGCCACGGCCAGGAACAGGCCCGAGGTCGACTTGATGATGTTGGCCTTGTGCACGGCGGTGACCTTCTTGCGGCCGGTGCTGCGGGCCAGCTCGAAGGCGTAGCGCACGATGCGCTCGGAGCCCTTGCGGGTGATGCGGGTGCCGGAGAACGCGGTTTCACCGTCGGCCGAGACTTCCTGGCCTTCGGCCAGGTAGGCGCCTTCGGTGTTCTCACGCACGGTGACCAGGTCCACGCCGTCGCCGAAGCGTGACTTGGTGTTCGGGAACGACACCGCCGGACGCACGTTGGCGTACAGGTCGAAGTGGCGACGCAGGCTGACGTTGATCGAGGTGAAGCCACCACCGACCGGCGTGGTCAGCGGGCTCTTCAGGGCGATCTTGTTGCGTGCGATCGATTCCAGGGTGGAGGCCGGCATCAGGTCGCCGTGCTTTTCCAGTGCGACCAGGCCAGCGTCGGCATCTTCGTACTCAAAGCCGGTGTCCAGCTTGCCGAGCACGAACAGGGTGGCGTCCATGATCTCCGGGCCGATGCCGTCACCGCGGATGACCGTGATTTTCTGCGTCATTTGATCTGTTTCCGAACCGAGGGGGAGCGCCGTGGGTCCGGGGTCCGGAGCGTCGGCGCAAGGGAAGTTTCACCCGCAATTATGCCCCAGCCAGCCCCCGGACCCCAAATAGACCAAGGTAGCGCCGGCGTTGGCCAGCCCACCGATCGCCTGGGCCCGTACCGACCAACGGTCGGTAGCTACCGGGCCTGCGGCCCCATGGCCACGCGGGCGATCCGTACCGACCAACGGTCGGTACCTACCGCGCCGTGACGCGCCGGGGTAGCGCCCGACCGTTGGTCGGGCGGCGCCATGCATCAATGTTCGTGGACGGCCGGGGCTGCAGCGCCGCCTTCCAGCTGGTCCAAAAAGTCCACGGCCCGGCGCAGATGCGGGATCACGATCGAACCGCCCACCACCAAACCGACCGAGAAGGTTTCGAAGAACTCTTCGCGGGTCACCCCGGCGTCCTTGCACTGGGCCACGTGGTAGCTGATGCAGTCGTCGCAGCGCAGCACCATCGAGGCGACCAGGCCCAGCAGCTCCTTGGTCTTCACATCCAGCGCGCCGGCCTGGTAGGTCTGGGTGTCGAGCGCGAAGAAGCGCCGCACCACCTGGTTGGGTTCGCCCAGGATGCGCTGGTTCATGCGCTGGCGGAACTCGGTGAACTCGGCGATCCGGTCCTTGCTGCCGTCGTCCGCAGCGCTCATGCGCCTTCCCCGTTCAGCAGCGGCTCAAGCTTTCCTTCGCGGTGCAGGGCCATCATGTCGTCGTACCCGCCCACATGGACTTCACCGACGAAGATCTGCGGCACGCTGGTGCGGCGGGTCTTGGCCATCATCTTCTCGCGCTCGACCGGGTCCAGGTCAATGCGGACCTCGGTCCAGCTCTGGCCCTTGCTCTTCAGGAAGTTTTTGGCCGCCACGCAGTACGGACAGACGGCAGTCGAATAGATGGTGATGGGCGGCGTCCCACCCGGGTTGGAAGCGACATCTTGGCTCACGGGAAACTCCACGGCAGAACGAGTGTCTGTATATGGTAGCCCTGCGCTGGATTTTCCATGTCATCACCGCAACACTGCGGATCACCCGCAGCCCCAGGAGTTCCTGTTTGCGCCCTTTGCTGCTCTCTGCCGCGTTGACCCTGGCCTTGGCCGCCCCCTTGGCGTCGGCCCAGGACAGCAAGCTGCCGGACATCGGCTCGTCGGCCGGTGAACTGCTGACCCCGGCGCGCCAGGCCGAGTACGGCGGGATGATGCTGCGCGAGCTGCGCAACTACGGCTTCCTGCTGGATGACCCGCTGGTGGACGACTGGCTGCAGACCATGGGCGCGCGGCTGGGCTCCAACAGCGCCCAGCCGCGCCAGTCCTACACGTTCTTCATGCTCCGGGACCGGCAGATCAACGCCTTCGCCACCCTGGGCGGCTACGTGGGGGTCAACGCCGGAATGGTGCTGACCGCAGAACGCGAGGACGAGGTGGCTGCGGTGCTGTCCCACGAAATCGCCCACGTCACCCAGCAGCACGTGCTGCGCGGGGTGGAACGGGCCCAGCGCGACCAGATCCCGATCCTGCTGGGCATGCTGGCGGCGGTGGTGGCTGCGCAGCAGGCTGGCGGCAACTCCTCCGGCGATGCCACCATGGCCGCGATCACCTCCGGCATGGGGCTGATGCAGCAACGCCAGATCAACTACACCCGCAGCAACGAATCGGAGGCCGACCGCCTGGGCATCCGCACCCTGGCCCGCAGCGGCTACGACGTGGATGCGATGGCCGGCTTCTTCGAACGCATGTCCGCCTCGATGCGCGGCAATGCCGGCGGCTATTCGGTACCGGATTTCCTGCAGACCCACCCGGTCAACACCACCCGCATCAGCGAAGCCAAGGCCCGCGCCGAGCAGATGAAGAAGGACACCGTGCTGCTCACTACCGAAGTGCCCGGCGGCGTGCGCCAGGAACGGGTGGACCCGGCCGACCCGGCGCTGTCCGACCCGCTGGTCCGGCGCACCAACCCGCTGCTGCCTTCCTCGATGCAGATCTCGGTGAATTCGCTGAGCCGCGGCGGCACCGGCCAGTTCGAGTGGGCGCGCGAGCGCCTGCGCGTGCTCAGCGCCGATACCCCTGGCGAGCTGGCCACCGAGTACCAGAACCTGCAGCGCGCGCAGAAGAGCGGCCTCAACGACGCCCAGCGCTATGGGCTGGCCCTGGCACGCCTGCGCAACAGCGGTGCGGCCGAGGCCCGGCGCGACCTCACCGAACTGCTCAAGGACCACCCGGACAACCTGTGGGTGGCACTGGCGCTGGCCGAGTCCGAGTCGCGCTCGGGCCAGCCGGCCCAGGCCAACGCCCGCTTCGACGCGCTGCTGCGCCAGCACCCCGGCAGCCGCCCGGTGGCGCTGACCTACGCCGAGATCCTGAACGAACAGGGCGGGCGCGAAGCCGGCCAGCGCGCGCAGGCGATGCTGCGCCCGCTGTTGTCGCAAAGCGGCAACGATCCGGTGTTCCAGCAGCGCTATGCCCGCGCCAGCGAGCTGGCCGGCGACACCCTGCGCGCCAGCGAGGCCTACGCCGAGGCCGCGTTCCTGAACGGCCGGCCGGAGCAGGCGTTGATGCAGCTGCAGGCGCTCAAGAAGCAGCCCGCACTGGATTACGTGGGCCGGGCCCGGGTGGATGCGCGGATCGAAAGCATCACCCCCACCGTGCTGGAGATGCGCCGACAGGGCATCAACGACCCGGAGCTGGAACGGCGCTGAACCGCGCCCGGATGACCGTGGGATGGCAATGCCCTCATGGCCGTCACAAACATGTCATGAAACCGTAGTCTACTGGGCTCAATCCCGGTCTGATGAGCAATACGGTGGGCACGTGCAGAAACGCATCCTGATCGTCGATGACGAACCCGCGATCCGCGAAATGGTCGCCTTTGCCCTGCGCAAGGGTGATTACGACCCGATCCACGCCGGTGACGCCCGCGAAGCGCAGACGGCCATCGCCGACCGCGTACCGGACCTGATCCTGCTGGATTGGATGTTGCCGGGCACCAGCGGGCTGGACCTGGCCCGGCGCTGGCGCAAGGAGGCCCTCACCCGCGAGGTGCCGATCATCATGCTCACCGCGCGCGGCGAAGAGAACGACCGCGTCGGCGGGCTCGAAGCCGGGGTGGATGACTACGTGGTCAAACCGTTCTCGGCCCGCGAACTGCTGGCCCGAATCCGCGCCGTGATGCGGCGGGCGCGCGACGACGACGAGGACGGCAGCGTGGCGGTGGGCAGCATCCGCATCGACGGTGCCGCGCACCGGGTGTTCGCCGGCGACCAGCCGGTGCCGATCGGCCCGACCGAGTACCGCCTGCTGCACTTCTTCATGACCCACCCCGAGCGCGTATACACCCGTGCCCAGTTGCTGGACCATGTGTGGGGCGGCAGCGTATATGTGGAGGAGCGCACCATCGATGTGCACATCCGCCGGCTGCGCAAGACGCTGGAACCGTTCGGCGCTGAAAACATGGTGCAGACCGTGCGCGGTGCAGGCTACCGGTTCTCGACCTCGACCTGATTTTTTCCTGGGACCGCAATGCCGCGCCACATCCGCTCCGCCTGGTTGAAAACCCTTGCCACCCTCGCCGTGCTGCTGCTTGCCGCCGGCCTGGTGGGCCTCGCCACCGGGCATGTGTGGATGTGCATCGCACTGGCCTCCATTGGTGCGCTGGCCTGGCACTACTGGCGGCTGCGCAAGGTGCTGCGCCGGCTCACCGCGCGCCAGCGCTGGGACATGAGCGGCGGCAACGGGGTCTGGAACGAACTGGACCGGCTGCTGTACCGCAACCAGCTGGAAATGCGCACGCGCAAGCGGCGCCTGCTGGACATGCTGCGCAGCTACCGCGCGGCTGCCGCCGCGTTGCCGGATGCGGTGGTGGTGGTGGACCGCAACAGCCAGCGCGTGCAGTGGTTCAACGAATCGGCCACCACGCTGCTCGGCCTGCACCATCCCGGTGACCTGGGCGAGGCCCTGGTCGCGCGCCTGCAGCCGATGCCGCTGGCGCACTGGCTGGCCGGCGGCCGCAATGCCGAACCGATCCTGGACGTACCCTCCCCGGTCGATCCGGCGATCCGGCTCAACCTGCGCCTGATTCCCTATTCGCCGGACTACTGGCTGCTGATCGCGCGCGATGTGAGCAAGCTGCTGCGGCTGGAGCAGGTGCGCCGCGATTTCGTGGCCAACGTCTCGCATGAGCTGCGCACGCCGCTGACGGTGGTGCACGGCTACCTGGACATGATGGAGCCGGAGGATTTCCCCGGCACCGGGCCGATGCTGGAGGAAATGCGCAGGCAGTCGCAGCGCATGGCCCAGCTGGTCGAGGACCTGCTGACCCTGTCGCGGCTGGAATCGCAGGAACACACCGAAGAAGAAACCGTGGCGATGGCGCCGATGCTGGCCACGCTGCGCCGCGAAGCCGAGGCGCACAGCCAGGGCCGCCACCAGATCAGCGTGATCGACAGCGCCGGGGTGGACCTGCAGGGCTCCAACAAGGAACTGCACAGCGCCTTCTCCAACCTGGTCACCAACGCGGTGCGCTACACCCCGGCCGGCGGCCGGGTCGAGGTGGAGCTGGCCCGCGAAGGCCACGGCGTGGTGCTGGCGGTACGCGATACCGGCTATGGTATTCCCGCCACCCACCTGCCGCGCCTGACCGAGCGCTTCTACCGCGTTTCCAGCAGCCGCTCGCGCGAAAGCGGTGGCACCGGGCTGGGCCTGTCGATCGTCAAGCACATCCTGGGCCTGCACCACGCGCGCCTGGAGATCCAGAGCGAGGTCGGCAAGGGCAGCGTGTTCTCGTGCCACTTCGATGCCGACCACGTGCGCGAGCGCACCGACGTGGCCACCCTTTCCTCTGCAGAAGACTCCTCCGCATGAGCACCCTCGTTCCCATCGCCATGCCGGCGGAAACCGATCCACTGCGCGACCCGGCCCTGTACATCAACCGCGAGCTGTCGCAGCTGGATTTCAACTTCCGCGTGCTGGCCCAGGCGATGGACCCGCAGGTGCCGGTGCTGGAGCGGCTGCGCTTCATGTGCATCTCCTGCACCAACCTGGACGAGTTCTTCGAGATCCGCGCCGCCGCGGTGCGCCACGCGCAGGAATTCGGCCTGCCGCCGGCGCCGGATGGCATGGCGCCGCAGACCATCCTCAACGCCATCCATGACCGCGCCGCGGAGCTGGTGGACCAGCAGTACCGCTGCTGGAACGACACGCTGCGCCCGGCGCTGCACGAGGCCGGCATCGACGTGCTGGGCCGGCACTCCTGGAACCACCGCCAGAAGCGCTGGCTGCGCGCCTACTTCCGCAACGAGATCATGCCGGTGCTGTCGCCGCTGGGCCTGGATCCGTCGCACCCGTTCCCGAAGATCCTCAACAAATCGCTGAACATCGTGGTGGTGCTCAAGGGCACCGATGCGTTCGGCCGCGCCGGCCACCTGGCCATCGTGCGCGCGCCGCGCTCGCTGCCGCGCATCATCCAGCTGCCGCAGACCCTGGGCGGGCCGCAGACCTTCGTGTTCCTGTCCTCGGTGCTGTCCACCTTCGTCGGCGAGCTGTTCCCGGGCATGGAAGTCCAGGGTGCCTACCAGTTCCGGGTGACCCGTAATTCCGAGCTGGTGGTGGACGAGGAAGAGGTGGAGAACCTGGCGCTGGCGCTGCGCGATGAGCTGGTCGATCGCGGCTACCGGCCGGCGGTGCGGCTGGAAATCGCCCAGGACTGTCCGCGCGACATCGTGCGCACGCTGCTGCAGAACTTCGGCCTGACCGAGAACGCGGTGTACCGCATCGACGGCCCGGTCAACCTCAACCGTGTCATCCAGCTGTACGACCTGCTGGCCCGACCGGAACTCAAATACCCGCCGATGAGCCCGCGCACGCTGCGCGACAGCGACGGCATCTTCGAGGTGGTGGCACGCAAGGACGTGCTGCTGCACCACCCCTTCGACGCCTTCACCGCCGTGCTCGACCTGATCAAGCAGGCCGCGGTGGACCCGAACGTGCTGGCGATCAAGCAGACGCTGTACCGCACCGGCAAGGATTCGCTGATCGTCGATGCGCTGATCCAGGCCGCACGCAACGGCAAGGACGTCACCGTGGTGGTGGAGCTGCGCGCGCGCTTCGACGAGGAAGCCAACCTGGGCCTGGCCGACCGCCTGCAGGAAGCCGGCGTGCAGGTGGTGTACGGCGTGGTGGGCTACAAGACCCACGCCAAGATGCTGCTGATCGTGCGCCGCGAGGGCCGCAAGCTGCGCCGTTACGTGCACCTGGGCACCGGCAACTACCACAGCGGCACCGCGCGGGCATACACCGACCTGAGCCTGATCACCGCCGATGCCGATATCGGCAACGACGTGCACCTGCTGTTCCAGCAGCTGTCCGGGCTGGCCCCGCGCACGCGCCTGAAGCGCCTGCTGCAGTCGCCGTTCACCCTGCACGACGGGCTGCTGCAGCGGATCGAGCGCGAGATGCACCTGGCGCAGAACGGCCGCCCGGGGCGGATCATCGCCAAGATGAATGCCCTCAACGAACCGCAGGTGGTGCGTGCGCTGTATGCCGCATCGCAGGCCGGGGTGCAGATCGACCTGATCGTGCGCGGGGCGTGCACGCTGCGCCCGGGCGTACCGGGGGTCTCGGACAACATCCGGGTCCGTTCCATCGTCGGCCGTTTCCTGGAACACAGCCGCGTCTACTGGTTCGGCAACGACGGCGCGTCCGAGCTGTACTGCGCCAGCGCCGACTGGCTGGAGCGCAACCTGCTGCGCCGTGTGGAGACCTGCTTCCCGATCCTGGACCCGGAGCTGGCCCGCAAGGTGTACCGCGATGTGCTGCAGAACTACCTGGACGACAACCTCAACGCCTGGGAACTGCACGCCGACGGCGAGTACCGCAAATGCAGCCCCGGCCCCGACCAGCCCCCGCACTCGGCGCAGATGGCGTTGATGCAAGGGTTGTAGATCGAAGATCTACAACCCGGGTAGATCCCGACCGTTGGTCGGGATTCGTACGGTGCGACCTCCGGTCGCATAATGTGAAGGCCGTGCGGTGACGCCGCGACCCACCCTTCGGCTACCATTCGCAAATGCCGCATACCTCCACGACTCCGCCCGCCCTGCAGGATGGCGACCTGCTCGCCGCCGTCGACCTCGGTTCGAACAGTTTCCACATGGTCATCGCGCGCTACACGCTCGGGCAGCTGCGCGTGGTCGACCGCTTGCGCGAGACCGTGCGCATGGCCGATGGCCTGGATGGCAAGGGCGGCCTGTCGGCCGACGCGCGCCAGCGCGCGCTGGAGTGCCTGGCCCGGTTCGGCCAGCGCATCCGTGGCATTCCTTCGGTACGCGTGCGCGCGTTGGCTACCAACACCGTGCGCCAGCTGCGCTCGCCGCAGGCGTTCCTGATGCCGGCCGAAACCGCGCTGGGGCATGCCATCGAAGTGGTCAGCGGGCGCGAAGAGGCCCGCCTGATCTACCTGGGCGTGGCCCATGCGCAGCCGCCCAAGCCGGACCAGCGCCGGCTGGTGATCGACATCGGCGGCGGCTCCACCGAATTCATCATCGGCCAGGGCATGCAGACCCTGGAGCGCGAAAGCCTGCAGGCCGGCTGCATCGCCAGCACCCGGCGCTTCTTCCCGGGCGGCAAGCTGAGCAAACGGCGCTGGAAGGATGCGCTGACCGAGATCGGCGCCGAGTTCCAGCAGTTCGCCACCAAGTACCGCGCGCTGGGCTGGCACGAAGCGCTGGGCTCGTCGGGCACGCACAAGGCGATCAGCGAAATCTGCGCCACCATGAAGCTGAGCAAGGGCGCGATCACCGCCGAAGCGCTGCCGCAGCTGCGCGATGAGCTGCTCAAGGCCAAGCGCATCGAGGACATCAACCTGCCCGGGCTGTCGCCGGACCGCAGGCCGATCATCGCCGGCGGCATCCTGGTACTGGAGGCGGCGTTCCAGGCGCTGGGCCTGCAGAAGCTGCTGGTCAGCAAGGCGGCGATGCGCGAAGGCATCCTGTACGACATCCTCGGCCGCGCCAGCGAGAACGACCTGCGCGACGAATCGGTGGACGCGCTGACCCTGCGCTACGGCATCGATACCGTGCAGGCCGATCGCGTGCAGCGCACCGCGCTGGACCTGTTCGCCCAGGTCGAAGGCAGCTGGAACCTGGACCCGGACGACGCGCGCATGCTCGGCTGGGCAGCGCGCCTGCACGAGCTGGGCCTGATGATCGCCCACAGCGGCTACCACGTGCATGGCAGCTACGTGCTGGAGAACTCGGACATCGCCGGCTTCTCGCGCCAGGAACAGCAGCTGTTGGCCGCGCTGGTGCGCAGCCACCGCCGCAACGTCTCCAAATCCGCGTTCGATGCCCTGCCCGAACGCCTGCTGCTGCCGGCCCGGCGCATGACCGCCCTGCTCCGGCTGGCGGTGCTGCTCAACCGTGCCCATGAAGACACCCCCGTGCCGGCGCTGGAGCTCAGCGCGGACGACAGCCGGATGTCGCTGATCCTGCCGCAGGCCTACATCGATGCCCGCCCACTGCTGCGCGCCGACCTGATCGGCGAAACCGATGGCATGGCCGGGCTCGGCGTCCAGTTCCGCCCGTTCGTGGCCTGAGCCGCGTCCGCGGCACCCGCCTCGCTGCCGCTACAGACACTGCGCCACCATACGTGACGGTGTGCGCAGATCCACGTGCTGCGTTGCAGCATCCGGATACATTGCGACATATTCAGATACATCGGACAGATTCAGCAAAACTTCACAATCCATTGATGCATAAGGAAATTTGTCTCTTTGGTTACGAAGAGGTGAATTTTTCTTGGCAAAAAGCTTTACACCGGCTTAACGACTGGGACTAAGATCGAATCACCGGCCCATTTGGGCTGGTTTTCGAGGGACGCGGGACACTTGGGACCCCGCCGACCTCTTTTGATTCAGTTCTGAACCAGAGAGAGAGCCAAATGACTTCACGCATCAACGTACTCGGGCAGGCGATCCGCTATGCCCTGGTCGCCGGTACCGCTGGCCTGGTGGCCGCCCCGGCCATGGCACAGGACGCGCCGAACCCCACCAACCTGGATCGCATCGAGATCACCGGTTCGCGCATCCGTACGGTGGACGTGGAAACCGCGCAGCCGGTGTTTGCGATCAGCCGCACCGACATCGAGCGCCAGGGCTTCAGCTCGGTCGCCGACATCCTGCAGAACGTGACCGCCATGGGCAGCCCGACGATCAGCCGCGCCAACGCGCTGACCGCCGGTGAGAACGCCGGCGGCACCTACATCGACATGCGCAACCTGGGCACCCAGCGCACGCTGGTGCTGGTCAATGGCAAGCGCCTCGGCATCAGCACCTCCGGCTACCAGGACGTGTCGACCCTGCCCGTCTCCGCCGTCGAGCGCATCGAAGTGCTGAAGGACGGCGCCTCGGCCATCTATGGTTCCGACGCGATGGCCGGCGTGGTCAACATCATCACCCGCGGCAACGTCACCGGCGTCACCGCCAACGTCTACCACGGGCAGTACAGCGAAGGCGACGGCGCCCGCGACCGCTTCGACGTGGTGGCCGGCTGGAGCAATGACCGCATCTCGCTGACCCTGTCGGCCGAACATGCTGAAGAGAAGGGCGTGTGGGCGCGCGACCGTGGCTTCAGCCAGTACGGCATGACCGATCGCCACCCGCTGGATTCCAGCAACTGGACCACCATCAGCCAGTACGGCCAGATCACCGGTCTGCGCGGCCCGGGCTGCACGGCCACTGCCGGCTGCGGCTACTCGCTCAACCGCGGTTCGGACCCGACCCTGCCGGGCAACTACCACCGCACCGACACCACCCCGTTCACCGGTGATGTGAGCAACGCCAACGACCAGATGCACGTGATGTATCCGCTCAAGCGCGATTCGGTGTACTTCGATGGGCGCTTTGCGATCACCGACAGCATCAACTTCCGCACCGAGCTGGGTTACAACGAGCGTGAGTCGAGCCGCCAGATCGCCGGTTACCCGCTGCAGTCCAGCACCGCCGGGGTCGGCTCGATGTCGGTCAACAGCTACTTCAATCCGTTCGGCAACCAGCACGGCTATGCCACGCCGACCGCGGTGGCCTGGAACCGTCGTACCTGGGAAATTCCGCGCGTTACCACCAGCAGCCTGAAGACCTACCGCGCGGTCGCCTCGTTCGACGGTTCGTTCGACATCGGCGAGCGCTACTTCGACTGGGAAGCGGGCTACCAGTACAACCGCAATGAACTGGAATCGGTGGCCACCGGCAACCTGCACAAGGCGCGTGTCGCCGGCGGCGTGGGTCCGTCGTTCCTCAACGCGCAGGGCCAGGTGCAGTGCGGTACCGCCGCCGCCCCGATCTCGTTCGACGTGTGCAAGCCGTGGAACCCGCTGGTGGCGTACGGCGTGACCGCGCCGAACGGCCTGTATGGCAATGACGAGCTGCAGGCCTGGCTGTTCCCGGAAGAAACCACCAAGGGCCGCACCACCTCGAAGAACTTCTTCGCCAACATCGCCGGTTCCATCTTCACCCTGCCGGCCGGCGACCTGGGCTTCGCCTTCGGCGTTGAAAGCCGCAAGGAAGAAGGCAAGTACACCCCCGATGCGCTGGCCCAGACCGGTGCCACCACCAACCTGGCCGCCGGCCCGACCGGTGGCGACTACACCGTCAACGAAGCCTACCTGGAGCTCAACATCCCGGTGCTGGCCGACCTGCCCGGTGCGAAGGAACTGACCTTCAACGGCGCCACCCGCTTCTCGGACTACGACACCTTCGGCAACACGCTCAACAGCAAGTTCGGCTTCAAGTGGAAGCCGATCGACTCGCTGATGGTGCGCGGTACCTGGGCCGAAGGCTTCCGTTCGCCCACGATCAACGACCTGTTCGGTGGCGGTTCGGAAACCTTTGCGCAGTTCAGCGATCCGTGCGACACCGTGTTCGGCTCCTCGCGCACCAGCGCCGAAGTGCGCGCCCGCTGCTCGCGTGACATCGCAAGCGCCGCCACGTTCCGCCAGCTGCGCCAGGGCGGCACGCCGGTGACCGTGGCTACCGATGCCACCCCGGTGCCGTTCACCTCCGGCTCCAACCCGACGCTGACCCCGGAAACCTCCAAGAGCAAGACGCTGGGCCTGGTGTGGAGCCCCGGCTTCATCCAGAACTTCAACGCCTCGCTGGACTGGTGGAAGATCCGCATCGACAACACCATCATTGCCGACACCCCCACCCAGATCCTGATCGACTGCTATGAGCAGGGCATCGACGCGCGCTGCTCGCGCTTCGAACGCGATCCGGTCACCGGCATCGTGACCAACCTGAAGTTCGGCAACCGCAACGCCGGTTTCCTCGAAACCGAAGGCTACGACCTGGACCTGAACTACCGGATGGACACCGACTTCGGCAAGTTCTCGCTGAACTCGGCCACCACCTACGTGTCGAGCAACATCTACCGTTCGACCAATGACGCCAGCGTCGTGCCGACCCCCACCAACGGCATCGGCAGCGGCTTCCGCGTCCGCTCCAACCTGGTGCTGGGCTGGGACCTGGAAAACTTCGGCATGAGCTGGACCGCCCGCTACTACTCCGGGGTGAAGGAACAGTGCGCCAACATCGCGCTGTACCCGGAAGAGTGCTCGGATCCGAACCAGTACGCACCGTGGTACAAGGGCTCGCGCAACTACAACGAGCGTGGTTCGGTCACCTTCCACGACCTGCAGTTCCGCTACAACCTGCCGTGGGAAGCCACCGTGTCGGTCGGCGCCAACAACGTCTTCGACAAGCTGGGCCCGATCATGTACAGCAAGCCGAACTCGGCCTTCTCGTACTACGGCGGTTACGACATCGGTCGCTTCATCTACATGAAGTACCAGCAGCGTTTCTGATCGCCCCGCGCGGTTGATGCACGATGACCACGGCCCTTCGGGGCCGTGGTTTTTCAGTGCCCGGCGCGGCGTCATGTGCCGGTCATGTCGATGTCATGTCGGCTACATCGCCAGCCCCGAGCATGCCTTCAAACCGGAGGCCCGCCATGCGCTATGCCATCGTCACTGAAACGTATCCCCCCGAAGTCAACGGCGTTGCCCTGACCGTGCAGGGACTGGAACAGGGACTGCGCGCGGCCGGGCATGAGGTGGACCTGGTGCGCCCGCGCCAGGCCGACGACACCGATGCCGGCGGCGCGCTGCTGGTGCAGGGCGCCGGGCTGCCCCGCTACCCCGGCCTGCGCTTCGGCCTGCCGGCCCCCAAGCGGCTCGCCCGGCAGTGGCAGCAGCAGCGCCCCGACGCCATCTACATCGCCACCGAGGGCCCGCTGGGCTGGTCGGCACTGCGCACCGCGCGGCGCCTGGGCATTCCGGTCGCCACCGGCTTCCACACCCGCTTCGACGAATACCTGCCCGACTACGGCGTGGCCTGGTTGCAGGCCGCCGCCCTGCGCTGGATGCGGCGCTTCCACAACCAGGCCGATGCCACCCTGGTGCCCACCCAGGAGCTGCAGCAGTTCCTCGGCGACCAGGGCTTCGACCGGGTGCGCCTGCTGGCACGCGCGGTGGACAGCAGCCAGTTCGAGCCGACGCGGCGCGACCCGGCACTGCGCGAGGAATGGGGCATCGACGGCAGCGGCTTCGCGGCGATCTACGTAGGACGCATCGCGGCGGAAAAGAACCTGGCGCTGGCGGTGAAAGCGTTCCGCCGGCTGCAGCAGGTGCGGCCGAAGGCCCGCTTCGTGTGGGTGGGCGATGGCCCGGCCCGCGAGAAACTGGCCCATGAAAACCCGGACTTCATCTTCTGTGGGGTGCAGCGCGGCGATGCGCTGGCGCGCCATTTCGCCAGCGGCGACCTGTTCCTGTTCCCCAGCCGCAGCGAGACGTTCGGCAACGTCACGCTGGAAGCGATGGCCAGTGGCGTGACCACGGTGGCGTTCGATTACGGCGCGGCCCGCGAGCACCTGCGCACCCATGAGAACGGGGTAGCGGTGGACGATGACAACGCCTTCGTCGATGCGGCCGTGCGCCTGGCCGGCGACGACGCCGAGCGCGACCGGTTGGGCCGCAATGCGGCCGTGGCGATGACGCGGCTGCATCCGCAGCAGGTCGTGGCCGAGTTCGAGGCCCTGCTTGCCGAACTGGCCAGTGCCCGGAGGTCGCATGCGGACCACGCCGCTTGATGCACTGCGCGGGCGCGAAACCCGCTGGTGCCGGCGCGCCAACCACTATTGCCGGCACCGCCGCGTGCGCCGCGCGTTCTCGGTGGTCAGCCGCCTCGGCGACGGGGTGTTCTGGTACGCGCTGATGGGCGCACTGGTGCTGCTGGACGGCTTCGATGGCCTGCGCGCGTCGCTGCACATGGCCGCTACCGGCCTGATGGCGTTGCTGCTGTACAAGAGCCTGAAGCGCTGGACCCGGCGCCCCCGCCCCTATGCGGCCGACCTGCGCATCCGTGCCTGGGTGGCGCCGCTGGACGAATTCAGTTTCCCGTCCGGGCACACCCTGCATGCGGTGTCGTTCACCATCGTGGCGCTGGCCTACTACCCGTGGCTGGCGCCGGTGCTGGTGCCGTTCACGGCGGCGGTGGGGGTGTCGCGGGTGGTGCTGGGGCTGCATTACCCCAGCGACGTGCTGGCCGCCACGGCGATTGCCACGGCGTTGGCAGGCGCCAGTCTGCAATGGTTGCCGTTGCCGGTTTGATTGCGGGTGTACGTGCGCAGGGTCGCCCGATCCGTGGTCGCCCCGGGCGGGGGATCGGGCGCCTTGTAGGGACACGCCATGCGTGTCTGCGCGGTGCCGGGACAACCTAATACAATGGCGGCATGACTACGCTGTTCATCTCCGATCTGCATCTGGACCCGAGCCGTCCAGCCATCACCGACCTGTTCCTGGACTTCCTGCGCCGCGAGGCGATGCAGGCCGATGCCCTGTACATCCTGGGCGACCTGTTCGAGGCCTGGATCGGCGATGACACCCCCTCCCCCGCCGCCGATGCGGTGGCCGACGCGCTCAAGGCGGTCGCAGACGCCGGGGTGCCGGTGTACTTCATCCGCGGCAACCGCGATTTCCTGGTGGGCGAAGACTACGCCCGTCGCGCCGGCTTCCGCATCCTGCCCGACCCGAGCGTGATCGACCTGTACGGCACCCCGGTGCTGCTGCAGCACGGCGACCTGCTGTGCACCGATGATGTGGCCTACCAGCAGTTCCGCGCACAGACCCGCGACCCGGTGTTCCAGGCCCAGTTCCTGGCCCAGCCGCTGGCAGCCCGCATTACCTTCGCGCAGAAAGCGCGCGATGCCAGCCAGGCGCGCCAATCGGAAATGAAACAGGGTGACCGCGCCACCTTCGAGACCGTCACCGACGTCGCGCCCGATGAGGTCACCGCCACCTTCGTGCGCCATGGCGTGGACACGATGATCCATGGCCACACGCACCGCCCTGCCATCCACAGCCTGCAGGCCGGCGGCCGCGCGTGCACGCGCATCGTGCTGGGCGACTGGTACGAACAGGGCTCGGTGCTGCGCGTCACCCCGCAGGGGTGGACGCTGGATTCATTGGCGTAGGAGCGTATCGACCAACGGTCGATACCTACCCGGTAGCAGACGCAAGGAAGGGCACAGCCCTTCCCGTCGTGTGCTCCGGAAACCATCAGCGGAACGCAGCCACCGCTGCCTTGGTGTTGACCAGCACGCGCTGGTTGTCGGCACTGGAGGCGATGCCCATCGGAATCCCGTTGTAGCTGATGTTGGGATTGGACCAGAAGTTCAGGCGCGGGCAGCCTGAAGTGCAGTCGTAGGCCATGATCGTGCGCCAGCGCGCGCCGGTGGCCGGCTGGTAGCGATACCCATGGCCGTACGCATAGGGCGAGGTACTGGAGTCGGTGGCGATATCGTGCCGCGCGCTCTGCAGGTGGCCGATCTCATGCGCGAACGAGTAGTAGCCGGTAGCGCAGTCCCAATACACGGCCGCGAAGGCGGTCGATGCCGTCGAGCCGATCCCGGATGCCAGCCCGCAGTAGCTGCTGTTGTTGATGATCAGCACTGCCACGTCGGCTGCGGTGCTGTTGCGGGTGGCGTGGATGGCATCCATGTAGCCATCGTTGGTCGAGCGGAAGCGTGCCAGGTCGGTGCTGAAGTTCCCCGTCTCGGTGTACGCCACGGCCTGGTACCCGGCCAGCTGCATGGTGATGCCGACGTTGCTGTTGGTGTAACCCTGGTTCGACTCGGCCACCGCCAGCTGCACCAATGACTGCATGTTGCCGCCATAGGCGTTCACCGCCGCGTTGGTGGCCACCACCAGCACCCGGATGGTGGCCGGCGTGCCCGACGAGGCCGCCGCAATGCCGGCGCGATCACTGGCCGGCATCTCGATCTTCGGCAGCGTGTTGTAGTCGGCCGGGTGTTCGGCCGGCATGCGCGACTCATCCACCTGCACCAGCACATGGCGGCCATCGCTGAGCGGACGCAGCCGGTACAGCGTGCCGTCCTTGCGGATTGAACCGGTGACGGTATCGCCATTGCGCACCAGGATCACCGAGTTGCCCGGATCCTGCGTACCGGCCTGGCGGGTCAGTTTCGACCCCGCGTTCTGCAGGCTGCCGTACCAGATGCTGCCGCCATCGGGCAGGTTCTCCACCCGCTGCTGCAGCGCCTGCACGGGCGTGCCGAGCAGCTCGAACTCCAGCTGCCGTTGCGCCGCCACCACCGCGCCGGCCTCAACGCGGACTTCCTGCACGGCGGCGCTGGAGGGCGCCGACAACACCGCCTGCGCGGCCGGCTGGCTGGCCGCAGCGGCCCGGCTCAACACCGTCACCGGCTGGAACAGGGGAGCCGCCGCCGCCGTACCCACGGCGGCCAGGAACAACGTGATCGCACCTGCGGTCTTTCTCATCGAACTGGACATCATGTCGCCTCTCTCGTTGAGTGAACTTCGGAAGTGAACGTGTTCGCGCCACCGCCCCTGTCGGCAGGCCACACCATCTGGCGCCAATCGATCGCGTGAATTCAATAGAGCGCACCAATGAGATTTCCGAACTGTGACCGGCGGCCACAGCGGTTCAGTTACGTCGCGCCCGTGTCGCTTTCGCGCTACCTTAAACGCGCATCGACAGGGGAACCGAGGCCATGGCAGGGCAGCCCACTCCGACCACCACCGTGCCGGTCACGCTGCAGATCGGCCTGTTCTTCGACGGCACCCGCAACAACGCCGACAACCTGCTGCACGCCTCGCGCCCCCCCGGGAGCACCACCCCCGCACCGCGCCTACCCGCCCCCGCCGTCCTGGCCGACGACGCCTCGCCCTACCAGAGCCGCCTGACCAGCAGTTTCAGCAACGGACTGACCAACATCGCGCGACTGCACGCGCTCTACCCCGACCACCGGCGGACTACGCCCACGTTGCCGGGCACGCTGTCCCTGGCGATCTACATCGAAGGCGCCGGCACCCGCACCGGCAAGGACGACGACCTGATGGGGCTGGCGTTCGGCATCGGCCCCAGCGGCGTCATAGCCAAGGTCCACCGCGCCCTCGACGTACGCCTGCCCGAAGCACTGCGCGCCTTGGCCAGCACCCTGCCGCCCCACGCATTGACCGCGGTCCGCCTGGACCTGTTCGGCTTCTCGCGCGGCGCCGCCTCCGCGCGCGACGCGATCAACCGGCTCAACGCCCCCGACGGCCGCCTCTGGCTGCAGGAACAGCTGCGCCGCACCGGCTGGACACTGCCATCCGCCCCTGCGATCCGCCCCGTACGCTTCGTCGGCCTGTTCGACACCGTGGTCGCGATCGACGCACGCCAGCGCGACCAACTGCCCCACGTCACCCTGCCCGCCGGCTGCGCCGACAAGGTGGTCCAGCTCACAGCGCGCGACGAGCACCGCCACTACTTCGCACTGACCTCCGTCGCGCCCGACCATGAAGAGATCGCGTTGCCCGGCGTGCACGCCAACATCGGCGGCGGCTACGACCAGCGCGTCGAAGGGCCCAAACTACTCACCCGCCCGCAGGGCCAGCGCATCCGCACCCACGACGTACCCGACACCACCACCCCGCCGCTGGCCCTGCTGCGCAGCACCCAGGTCTACGCACGCGCGCAGGCCGCCTGCCGGCGATGGCAGGCCGCACTGGGCCTGGGCGAAGACAACGTCTGGGTCGACGTATGGCATCGCTGGCAGCAGATGCGCGTGGCCGGCAGCGACAGCGTGCTGCCGCAGTGGGTGCTGTTCGCGCATGCCGCAGTAGTGCTCAAACGCGAGATCGACTGGCGCTACCAGCTGGTCGCCCTAAGGCTGATCCACCAGCGCGCGGCAGCCGCCGGCGTGATGTGGGCACGCACCCCGGATGCGGATCCGGCGATGGCGCTGCCGGATGAGCTGAAGCCCATTGCCGCACGCCTGCTGGCAGGCCAAGCACTCGATGCAGCGCAGGAACGGCTGTTGCGAAAGCGTTACCTGATGCAATCAGCACACTGGAATTTCGACGCGCTCGGCGACACCGCGTTGTTGTATGCCGCCGACGATGCAACGCGCGAATTGCCGTACCGGCCCGGGCCAGGGTTGTTTTACATCAACCGGCCAACAGAAGACGGAACACGCGTAGTGTTACGGAACGTTTAGCGCGGCGGGATTCCCAGCATGAAGCCGCCGCAAGCACGTAGCAATTCGTAGTGCCACGCCATGCGTGGCAACCGCGCAACGCGCGGCACAAGCATCCGAAGGCGAATCGTTTCCGCGTCGATCATTTTGTCCGGCGTCAGGAGTGTCCGGAGCCGTGTCTCAGGCGTTCATGACGCCGGAACGGAGAGCAGCCACGCATGGCGTGGCACTACGCGTTCATGACGCCGGAACGGAGAGCAGCCATGCATGGCGTGGCACTACGATCTTGAAGGCGTACGACCCGCCTGCTCGATCAGGTCCGCCAGCTCGTCCTGCTCGAACCCAGCCAACAGCCGCGCCTCAAGATTGAACGGGCCATATAGAAACCCGTTGGCATATTCCTTCAACAGCGCGATGAAACGCGCCCGGGGCTCCACACCGGCACGCTCGCAATACCAGCGATACCAGCGCGTCCCCGCCGCCACATGCGCCACTTCCTCGCGCAGGATGATCTCCAGCACATCGGCAGTAGCATGGTCATTGGCAGAACGCAGCTTGGTGATCATCCCCGGCGTGACATCCAGCCCGCGCGCCTCCAGCACCCGCGGCACCAGCGCCATCCGCGACAGGCCATCGTGCGCCGTCTTCTCGCACATCTCCCACAGCCCGTTGTGCGCGGCGAAATCGCCGTAATCGTGGCCGTGCGCCTGCAACCGCCCATGCAACAGCAGGAAGTGCCGCGACTCATCATCGGCCACCCCCACCCAGTCCGCATGGAACGACCCCGGCAGCCCGCGGAAGCGATACACCGCATCCCACGCCAGATCGATGGCATTGAGCTCGATATGCGCGATCGCATGGATGAACGCCGCCCGCCCCTCCGCATTGCCCAAGCCCCGCCGCGGTACATCGCGCGGATGCACCAGCTGCAACTGCGACGGCCGCCCCGGCATCCGGATCGGCTCCGGCGGCGGCGCATCCGCGCGCACCTTCAACTGCCCCGCGCGGAACTGCGCCGCGTACTGCTGGGTCAGCGCCACCTTGCGCAGCGGGTCCGCCTCGGCCATGCACTGCTGCGCCGCGCGCAGCAGATCACCGGCCGCCTCGTCCCGCGGCAACGTTGCGCTCACCGCCAGGCCTCAGGCGCGGCGCTTGTGCTTGGCATCGTCCGAACGCAACTGCTGGATGCGCTCGAAATAGCCCGGCTCGATACCGGTCGGGTACACGCCGTTGAAGCACGACGAATCGAACGACTTCAGCTCCGGGTTGCCTTCGCGCACCGCCGCTTCCATGTCCTCGATGTCCTGGTAGATCAACCAGTCGCAGCCCAGGTGCGCCTCGATTTCCTCCACGCTGCGGTTGTGCGCCACCAGCTCTTCGGCCGCCGGCATGTCGATGCCGTAGATGTTCGGATAGCGCACCGGCGGTGCCGCGCTGGCCAGGTAGACCTTGCGCGCACCGGCGTCGCGCGCCATCTGCACGATCTGCTGACTGGTGGTGCCGCGCACGATCGAATCGTCCACCAGCAGCACCACCCGGTTGCGGAACTCCAGGTGGATCGGGTTGAGCTTGCGGCGCACCGACTTCACCCGCTCACCCTGCCCTGGCATGATGAACGTGCGGCCGATGTAACGGTTCTTGATGAAGCCCTCGCGGTACTTCACCCCGAGCACATTGGAGATTTCCAGCGCGGCATCGCGCGAGGTATCCGGGATCGGAATGATGGTGTCGATATCGTGGTCCGGGCGCAGACGCAGGATCTTCTCGCCCAGCTTGATGCCCATGCGCATGCGCGCCTTGTGCACCGACACGTTGTCGATCATCGAATCGGGGCGCGCGAAATACACGTACTCGAAGATGCACGGGCTGTGCTCGGCCGGCTCGGCACACACTTCGGAGAACAGCTCGCCACGCGCGGTGATCACCAGCGCCTCGCCCGGGCGCACATCGCGCACGCGCTGGAAGCCCAGCACGTCCAGCGCCGACGATTCGGAGGCCACGATGTACTCATCACCTTCGGCGTGGGCGCGCTTGCCCAGCACCAGCGGGCGGATCCCGTGCGGGTCGCGGAACGCAACCAGGCCCAGGCCCAGCACCACGCTGATCACCGCATAGCCACCCTTGCAGCGGCGGTGCACGCCAGCCACCGCACGGATCGCCGCTTCCGGGGTCAGCTGGCGCTGCGCGTCCAGCTCGAATGCGAACACGTTCAACAGCACTTCGCTGTCCGAATCGGTGTTCACGTTGCGGCGGTCCTGTTCGAACACCTGCTGGCGCAGCGCCTCGGTGTTGATCAGGTTGCCGTTGTGGGCCAGCGCGATGCCGTACGGCGAATTGACGTAGAACGGCTGCGCCTCGTCCATGCCCTCCGAACCGGCGGTCGGGTAGCGCACATGGGCGATACCGACGCGGCCTTCCAGGGTGGACATGGTCTTGGCGTCGAACACATCGCGCACCAGGCCGTTGGCCTTCTGCACGCGAAGCCGGGTGCCATCGGCGGTGGCGATGCCTGCCGCGTCCTGGCCACGATGCTGGAGGACGGTCAGGCCGTCATACAACTGCCCGGCGACGTTCTGGTTGCCGACAATACCGACGATGCCACACATGGTGCGAATCTCCGCTGGGCTGGGCCCATCTACTGTGAAGGTGGCCGTGCCTGGCCGGGGGAACCGTTCCGTGCCGGAGCGGTGTCGTCCGGGCGCACGAGCGCCGGGTCGATGTTCTGGGGGGAGCCTGGCCGTGCCTGGTTGGCCCACACATCGGCGGGGTCCACCGCCTGCTGCGGGGTCTCATCCAGCGGTCGCGGCCATCCGCGCCCACCCAGCAACTGGCCAAGGACGCCATTATCGCCTGTCGCGCCCGGCTTGCCCAACTCCCCGATGGGCAGTTGCGCCATGTTCACCTCCGGCAGCGCCGTCGGCAGGCCCTGCATGTCCTTCAGGTTGGGCATCTGCGGCAGCTCCGGCATGCGCGGCATCTTGGCCTGCATCCAGCCCACTCCGGGGTCGAGCATCGCGCGCAGGTGCGAGTCGCGCCAGGTCGCTTCCCGGGTCAGCGGGGTGTACGAACCCAGCAGCAGCAGCGCGCAGGCGATCAGGCCGCCCCGGGCCAGGCCCAGGCCGGCGCCCATCATGCGATCGGCGCCGTTCAGGCTGGTCGAGCGCACCGCCTGGCGGATCACCAGGCCGATCGCCCAGACCGAGACCATGACCAGCAGGAATACGGTGAGGTAGCCGGCGAAATAGTGGCCGGTGCCCGGCGCGGCCGGGGCGGACCACCACGCGGCGGCGCTGCGCCCGAACATCAGCGCGGCCCAACCGCCCAGCAGCCACGAGAACGTGCTGATGACGATGCTGACGAAACCGCGCATGACCCCGAGCAGGGTCGAGATGCCGATCACCGCCAGCAGCACGAAATCAATCATGTGCGGGGGGCCGCATCAGGGATGCGGCCGGACCATGCCGGCCACGCCGACCTTCGACGCAACCTGGGCCTTGAGGTTCTCCGCCTCGGCACGGTTGGCGACGGGACCGACGCGCACGCGGTTGAGCGTGCCCTTGTCGGTACGTACCTGCTCCACGAAGGCGCTGAAGCCGGCCGCGCGCACTTTGTCGCGCAGCGCGTTGGCTTCGGTCGCCTGGCCGAACGCGCCCAGCTGTACGGCGAAGCCGACGCTGCTGGCCGCCGGTGCGGTCGGCACGGCCACGGGCTTGGCGGCCGCGGTGGCGGGTTCGGGCTTGGCCGCCGCCGGCTTCGGCTCCGGCTTGGGGGCCTCCGGCTTCGGCGCCGGCTTGGCGGCCGCCACCGGTTCCGGTGGCAGCGTTTCGGTCTTCACCGTGGCGGCAGCAGGCGCGGCAGCGGCGCTGGATGCAGCCGGTGCCGTTGCGGTGGCCGGCGCCGGCGCCGCAGCCACGGCGGTATCGGCGCGCGCGTCCAGCGTCACCACTTCGGCCTTGACGTCATTGCGCACCTTGACCGCTTCCAGGCGTGCCGCTTCGGCCTGCGCGCGATCGGCATACGGCCCCACGCGCACCCGCCAGGCCTGGCGGCCGTTGATCGTGGCCGGTTCGCTGAAGCCCGGCAGCTGGGCCTTCTTGAGGAACGCGATCACCGCGTTGGCGTCGGCCTGGCTGCCGTAGGCGCCAAAGCTGACCGCATAGTTGCCTGCGGCCACCGCCGGCGAGGTATCGGCGGCCGCCGGCTCGGCCGGTGCGGTTGCGTCGGGCTGCAGCGGCTGGGCGGTGGAAACCCCGCTCTGCAGGCCGGTGGCGCCACCGGTGGGGGCCACCAACGGCAGTTCGCGGGTCTGGAACTGGCCATCGGCCGGCGCGTCCGGCGCGGTGATCGGCACGTTGGCCACGCCGCTGTCAGGGGCAGGCCCCTTGACCAGCATGGGCAGGAAAATCACGGCCAACGCCACCAGGACGATGGCACCAATCAGTCGCTGTTTCAGAGGAGTATCCACGGAAGGCTGGCAGGGCGGCGCGGCGGAATGCCACGGCGATTATACGGGCGCGCGCGTGTGCGGCGTCGAAGACGGCTGAACGTTGTCGCTTGTTGCCCGCCTCAGCGGGCGTTCTCGAGCCACAGCAAGGCCTGCGCGGCAGTGTGGAAGGAACCGAAGACAAGCACGCGGTCACCAGCCTGGGCCGCCGACAGCGCCTGCTGCAACGCAGTGTCCACGTCGTCATGGGTGGCAGCCGCAGCCGCGGCGGTGCCCGCCAGGCGGGCAAGCAATGCCGTCGCACTCTGGGCGCGCGCACCTTCCAGCCCGGCCAGGTGCCAGCCATCGACGCGGTCGGCCAGTGCCTCGACCACACCGACGGCATCCTTGTCCTGCAATGCGGCGAACACGGCCACGGTACGCCCGGTGATCGTTGCGGCCTTCAGGGCCGCCGCCAGCTCGCGCGCGGCCTGCGGGTTGTGGCCGACGTCGACCAGCACCTCCACGCCATCACGCTCGAACGCCTGCAGGCGGCCGCGGATGCGGGCCTGGGCCACGCCCTCGACGATGGCCGCACGCGGCAAGGGTTTGTCCAGCGCGCGCAGCGCGGCAATCGCCGAGGCGGCATTCCTCAGCTGGATCGGGCCGCGCAGCGCCGGCATCGGCAGTTCGATGCGGAAGCCCACGTCACGCCAGGACCAGTGCTGGCCGTCGATGGTATCGGCGAAGAAATCGCTGCCACCACGGATCGCGTTGGCGCCCAGCAGGTAGGCGCGCGCCAGCACGCTGGACGGTGGATCGGTCTCGCCCAGGATCACCGGCTTCCAGCCGCGGATGATGCCGGCCTTTTCCACACCGATCGCTTCGCGGTCCTCGCCCAGCCAGTCTGCATGGTCGATGTCCACGGTGGTGATCACCGCAACGTCGGCATCGACGATGTTGACCGCATCCAGGCGCCCGCCCAGCCCCACTTCCAGCACGGCCAGGTCGAGCCCGGCCTGCGCGAACAGGTGCAATGCGGCCAGCGTGCCGTACTCGAAGTAGGTCAGCGTGGTGCTGCCGCGCGCATCTTCAATGGCATTGAAGGCGGCAATGAGCGCCGCATCGGAGGCGTCTTCGCCATCGATGCGCACGCGCTCGTTGTAGCGCAGCAGGTGTGGCGAGGTGTAGGCGCCCACCTTCCAGCCCGCCGCCCGCGCGATCGCCTCGATGAAGGCCACGGTGGAGCCCTTGCCGTTGGTGCCGCCCACTACGATGGTGTGCGGCGCCGGCTGGCCCAGGCCCATGGCCGTGGCCACTGCACGCACGCGCTCCAGCCCCATGTCGATGGTGGCCGGGTGCTGCTGCTCGATGTAGCTGAGCCATTCGGCGAGGGAATGCGGGCGGGTACTGGTCATGGCAATAAATCGTGGTATCGGCAAATGTAGTGCCGACTGTCAGTCGGCAAATGTAGCGCCGACTGTTAGTCGGCCACTCAAAAAACTCACAACGCCCGATGCTTCGCCTCACCAAAGAATGGCGTGTGGTGCGCGCAGTCGTTCAGGCGCACGACTTCCAGGCTGTCCAGGTCGGCGCCTTCGAGCAGGTTGAGCGTGGTCGGTGCCTGGCGGAAGGTCCACAGCCGCGACAGCGGCAGGCCCAGGATCCGGCACAGGATCACCCGGTTGACCGCGTCGTGGGCCACTACCAACAGCGTGTCGTGCTCGCCCAGCCCTTCGGCGGCGCGGGCCAGGCCGCGCCAGCTGCGGTCCAGCACCAGCCGCAGCGATTCGCCGCCTGGCATGAGCACCGTATCGGGCTCGTCGCGCCAGGCCTGCAGGCGCGACGGGTCTTTTTCATTGATTTCGCTGGCCAGCAGGCCTTCCCACTCACCGTGGGCGATTTCCTGCAATTCCGGCTCGGTCAGCAGCATGCCGGCGCGCTCGGCACCGAGGGCCAGCTGCGCGGTGCGCTGCGCCCGCGACAGCGGCGAGGCGACGGCACGGGTGATGTCCACCGACTTCAGGCGTTCACCCAGGGCCTGGGCCTGGGCTTCGCCGATCGGCGACAACGGGATATCGATCTGGCCCTGGTAACGGCCTTCGGCATTCCAGGGGGTTTCGCCGTGGCGGGCAAGCAGGATGCGCATGCGAACTAGAGGTCCTTGGGGGAGAGGAGAACAGTCGCAATCGTTCACGTGATGTGAATGATCGGGGGGAGCGGCCATCATACCTTGCCGAGCAAACGGTTCTTCTCCCTTCTTCGATCAGGTTCATCGCGAGCGTGTGGGGCCCCGCCGCGACCGGTAGGCCCCTGTGCAAATGTCCCCCGGCGGTCGCCCTGCGGCGACGGCCTCCTCCTTTAATTTGCCAGGGACCTACCGGTCGCGACGGGGCTCGGCTTGCGGTTGGCAGGGAAAAGCGGACGTCACGGTGCAACGCCGGTGGATCGGGTGCCGGGGCGGCATACCCTTGGAGGCGAATTAAAGGAGGAGGTGTCGGCCTCTGGCCGACGCCGGGGGACATTCGCCGGAAAGGGTATGCCGCCCCGGCGCTCGATTCACCGGCAGCCGCGTTTGATCCAGCGCGCAAAAAACCCCGCGGCATTGCCGCGGGGTTCGTTGACTGTAGCGCCGGACGTTGGCCGACAATCAGGAAACGCGCCTCACGGAGTGAGGTTCAGTTCCTTCAGGAGCTGCGGCGCGGGCGCCACTTCCTGCATGATCCACTGCATGTAGCGGCTGTCCACCGCGATCATGCGGGTCATCACCGGGTCGAACACCCAGTTGGAGCTGACCGATTCCCAGTTGCCGTCGAAGGCCAGGCCGACCAGCTTGCCGTGCGCATCCAGCACCGGCGAACCGGAGTTGCCGCCGGTGATGTCCAGGTTGGAGAGGAAATTGACCGGCACCGAGCCGATCCGCTTGTCTTCCAGCCCGCCGTAGCGCTTGGCCTTGACCGCATCCAGCAGGGCCTTGGGCGAATCGAACGGATCTTCGCCGGTTTCCTTGGCCGCCACGCCTTCCAGGGTGGTGAACGGCGTGTAGTTCACCCCGTCCTTGCCGTAGCCCATGACGTTGCCGAAGGTGATGCGCAGCGACAGGTTGGCGTCCGGGTAGACGAATCCGCCCTTGCTCTTCTTGTAGTCGGCCACGGCCTGCAGGTAGGCCGGGCGGGCCAGCAGCGATTCGCCTTCGCGGGTCTTCTTCTGCTCTTCCTGCTGCAGCAGGGCCGGCATGGTCGCCACGGCGTACTGGATGACCGGGTCGGTGCTGGCTTCGAAGGCGGCGCGGTCGGCCTTGAACCAGGTCAGGCGCTCGTCGAGGCTGCCCAGCTTCGTGCCGGACAGTTTCCTGACCAGGCCGTCCACGGCGGCGGCATCACTGCCGGCCAGCCACTGGTTCAGCACCTCATTGGTGCGCTGCGCCGGCGGCAGGGCCACGTACTGGTTCAGCCAGTACTGCTGCAGCTGCTGGTCCATGCCCGCCACGTAACGGCGGTCCATCTGGCGCAGGCTGCCTTCGATGGTCGGCAGGTCGCGTTCCTGGTAACCGGCTTCGCGCTGCGCGTCGGGCTTGGCGCGCTCGATCGACAGGCGGTACAGGGCCAGCGCGGCGCCGACAGCGGAGGTGTTGTTGAACTGGCCCACGAACAGATCGCGCTCGCGGGTGCTCTTGCTGGTATCGAGGTGCTTGACCAGCTGCGCGTGCGCGGCCAGCGCCGGCTTGCCGGCAGCGCCCTGCTTCTTCAACCAGGCCAGCACCGCAGCCTCTTCGGCCTGCTTCTGGCCCGCCGCGTCGATGCGCTTGAAGCCTTCCAGCTGGCCCACGTAGTTCTTGGCCACGTTGTTCATGCTGGCGGCGGTGGCGGCGTATTTCACCTTCACGTCCGGATCGGCCTTGCCGGCCTTGGCGATCAGGTCCAGCACCGCGTTGTAGTGGCGGGCGATGGTCGGGTAGGTGAAGCTGGCGGTTTCGTTGAATTCCGCAGCCAGTGCGTAGCGGTTGGTGCGGCCCGGGTAGCCGGCCACCATCACGAAGTCGTCGGCGCCCAGCGGCTGGTCGGCGAATTTCAGGAAGTGCTTCGGCTGGTACGGCACGTTGTCGGCCGAGAACGCGGCCGGCTTGCCGTCCTTGCCCACGTAGGCGCGATAGAAGGAGAAGTCACCGGTGTGGCGCGGCCACATCCAGTTGTCGACGTCGCCGCCGAACTTGCCGACGCTGCCCGGGGGTGCGTAGACCAGGCGCACGTCCTTGATTTCCATGTTGCGGAACAGGCGGTAGGTGTTGCCGCCGGAGAAGCTGTACAGGCGGCAGCGGAAGCCGGCATCGGCTTCGCACGCGGCGGTCTGCGCCTTGTCGAAGGCTTCCAGCGCGCGGGTGCGGGCCAGCGGGTCCTTGCCGGCGGCGGCGATGGCGGCCTTGGCCTGGTCGGTGACATCGGTGATCTGGTCGAGCACGAACACGCGCGCGTTCGGGCCGGCGCTCAGCTCATCCTTCAGGGTCGGCGCGTTGAAGCCGTCCTTGATCAGGTTCTTCTCGGCGGTGGAATTGAGCTGGATCGCACCGTAGGCGCAATGGTGGTTGGTCACCACCAGGCCCTGCGGGGACACGAAGCTGGCGGTGCAGCCGCCCAGCGCGACCACCGCGCCCATCGGGTCGCCGGTCAGGTCGGAAATCTGTTCCGGGGACAGCTTAAGGCCCGCCTGCTTGAGCGGCCCGGCGATTTCCGGCAGCTGTTGCGGCACCCACATGCCCTCAGCGGCATGGGCGGCCTGGACCAGCGCAAGGCTGGCGACGACGGAGAAGGCAAGCAGGTTCGAGCGCATGGGCGGCCCCTGGTGAAAGAACCGCCGATTGTAGCCGGGCCAATGGTTGATTTATCTGGATCCCGGTGTGCCCGTAACATTTCGTAGGTCCGGCCGTTGGCCGGACACCGCGCGCAGCGCGGCGCAAGCGTCCGGACCCGGTTGCCCACCTGATCAATGCCATCCGTCCGACGTTTAGACCCACCGAAGCCACCCGTCAGGCGTTCATGGCGCCTGAATGAAGAGCAGCCGGCCAACGGCCGGCGCTACCGGCAGGTACGGCAGCGCAACATGTGAATCCCCCGCCCCGCCCTATAATTCCTCCTTTCCCCCCAGACGAGTTCCACCCCGATGGCGCAGCAAACAATGAAGGCCCTGGTCAAGCGTGAAGCCGCCAAGGGCATCTGGCTCGAAGAAGTGCCGGTGCCGGTGCCGGGCCCGAACGAGGTCCTGATCAAGCTGGAGAAGACCGCCATCTGCGGTACCGACCTGCACATCTACCTGTGGGACGAGTGGAGCCAGCGCACGATCAAGCCGGGCCTGACCATCGGCCATGAGTTCGTCGGGCGGATCGCCGAGATCGGCCCGGGCGTGACCGGCTACGAGATCGGCCAGCGCGTGTCGGCCGAAGGCCACATCGTGTGCGGCCACTGCCGCAACTGCCGCGGCGGCCGCCCGCACCTGTGCCCGAATACCGTGGGCATCGGCGTGAACGTCAACGGCGCCTTTGCCGAATACATGGTGATGCCGGCCAGCAACCTGTGGCCGATCCCCGACCAGATCCCGTCCGAGCTGGCCGCCTTCTTCGACCCGTACGGCAATGCCGCGCACTGCGCGCTGGAGTTCGACGTGATCGGCGAAGACGTGCTGATCACCGGTGCGGGCCCGATCGGGATCATCGCCGCCGGCATCTGCAAGCACATCGGTGCCCGCAACGTGGTGGTGACCGACGTCAACGACTTCCGCCTGAAGCTGGCCGCCGACATGGGCGCCACCCGCGTGGTCAACGTGGCCAACACCTCGCTGAAGGACGTGATGAAGGAACTGCACATGGAGGGCTTCGACGTGGGCCTGGAAATGAGCGGCAACCCGCGTGCGTTCAACGACATGCTCGACTGCATGTACCACGGCGGCAAGATCGCCATGCTCGGCATCATGCCCAAGGGCGCCGGCTGCGACTGGGACAAGATCATCTTCAAGGGCCTGACCGTGCAGGGCATCTACGGCCGCAAGATGTACGAGACCTGGTACAAGATGACCCAGCTGGTGCTGTCCGGCTTCCCGCTCGGCAAGGTGATGACCCACCAGCTGCCGATCGACGAATTCCAGAAGGGTTTTGACCTGATGGAACAGGGCAAGGCCGGCAAGGTGGTCCTGAGCTGGAACTGATGCCGGGAGGTCACGACCAACGGTCGTGACCTACCAGATCGCGGTAGGTGCCGACCGTTGGTCGGTACGAAAATTGCGGTAGGTGCCGACCGTTGGTCGGTACGAAAATTGCGGTAGGTGCCGACCGTTGGTCGGTACGAAAAAGGCACCCATCGGGTGCCTTTTTCTTTGCCGGCCAAACGCGCGTTATTGCCCGATGGCGACCGTGAACACCACGCGGTTGTCGGCGAGCTTGCCGCTGTTGTCGCGCCCGTTGCCGTCCGTGCCGTAGTAGCCCAGGCCCAGGGTGAACAGGCCCCAGGTGCGGTTCACGCCGATGTTCCAGTCGGTGTAGTCCTTGGCAACACCGTCTTCGAACGTGCTGCGGCCGACGTTGGCGGTCAGGTTGAACTCATTGGGCAGCGCCCATTCGGTGCCTGCGGCGAAGTACCAGCCATCGGTGTCGGTGTTCCAGACATCGTTGGTGTAGGCCACGGTCACGTTGTAGTGCTCGGCGAAGCTGGTCTTGGTGATCAGCTCGGTGTACGCCAGTTCGCTGGAGCCGGGGTAGCTGTAGTGGTTGAGCATCACGTCGAAGTTGACGCTGTCGGTGACGTCCACGCCGTAGCCAATGAAGTAATCGACTTCGGCATCCGGGCCGCCGTCGCCGAAGTCCACGCCCGAACCCCACACACCGGCGTACAGGCCGACCGGCGAGGTGTAGGTGAAGCCGGCCTGCACGGTCGGGTCTTCGTCGGTCTGGGAGACACCGCGGAACACGTAATCGGACACGCCGGTCACGTTCCAGCTGAACGGCGATTCGGCCTCGTCCTGGGCACTGGCGGCTAACGGGGCAAGCAAGGCGGCGCAGAGCACAGCGGCGGCAGTACAGCGCGTGGCGTGGTTCATGCGGGGTCTCTCCGGGACGTGGGGGTGGATGCAGCGCGTGTTTACGGATTCTTAACCTGATTGATATTGCGATGCAACAATCCCATCTGCAACCGTTTCCTGCGGTGGGCTGTAAAATCCCGGTTTTCCCCGTGCCGATGACCGCCTGCCATGACCGACGCCCCGACCGCCCCGCTCACCCAGCACTATGTTGAAGAACTGGAGGCGATCCGCGCCCAGGGCCTGTTCAAGTCCGAGCGCGTCATCACCAGCCCCCAGTCGGCCGAGATCACCTTGGACGACGGCCGCACGGTGCTGAACTTCTGCGCCAACAACTATCTGGGCCTGGCCGACCACCCGGACCTGATCCAGGCGGCCAAGGACGCGCTGGACAGCCACGGCTTCGGCATGGCCTCGGTGCGCTTCATCTGCGGCACCCAGGACCTGCACAAGCAGCTGGAGCAGCAGATCGCCGGCTTCTTCGGCAAGCAGGACACCATCCTGTACGCGGCCTGCTTCGACGCCAACGGCGGCCTGTTCGAGCCGCTGCTGGGCGAGAACGACGCGATCATCTCCGACGCGCTCAACCACGCCTCGATCATCGACGGCGTGCGCCTGTGCAAGGCCAAGCGCTTCCGCTATGCCAACTGCGACATGGCCGACCTGGAAGCCCAGCTGCAGGCGGCCGATGCGGCTGGCTGCCGCACCAAGCTGATCACCACCGACGGCGTGTTCTCGATGGACGGCTTCATTGCCCCGCTCGATGAGATCACCGCGCTGGCGAAGAAGTACAACGCGCTGGTGCACATCGACGAGTGCCACGCCACCGGCTTCCTGGGCGCTACCGGCCGCGGCTCGGCCGAGGTCAAGGGCGTGCTGGAGAAGATCGACATCATCACCGGCACCCTGGGCAAGGCCATGGGCGGCGCGCTGGGCGGCTTCACCACCGCCAGCGCCGAAGTGATCGAGCTCCTGCGCCAGCGTTCGCGCCCGTACCTGTTCTCCAACTCGCTGCCGCCGCACGTGGTCGCCGCCGGGATCAAGGCGTTCGACATGCTGGCCGCTGCCGACGACCTGCGCACCACGCTGGCCGACAACACCGCCTACTTCCGCCAGAAGATGACCGCCGCCGGCTTCGACGTGAAGCCCGGCGTGCACCCGATCAGCCCGGTGATGCTGTATGACGCGCCGCTGGCGCAGAAGTTCGCCGAACGCCTGCTCGAGGAAGGCATCTATGCGATCGGTTTCTTCTTCCCGGTCGTGCCCAAGGGCCAGGCCCGCATCCGCACCCAGATCAGCGCCGCGCACACCCGCGCACACCTGGACCGGGCGATTGATGCGTTCACCCGGATCGGCCTGGAGCTGGGCGTGATCAAGGGCTGACGCGCATCGCGCGTCATTTCTTTTTCTTCTTGCCCTTCGCGTCTTCCTTGCTGGCCACCACCACCGGCTTGGCCGCCGGCGTTGCATTCGGGTTGCCCTTGGCGACCCGGATGCCGTTGGCCTTCATCCACGCATCGAACTCGTCGGCGCTCATGCGCTTTTCGCCGTTGCTCATGTGGAAGCGATAGGCGCCCCGCCCATCGCGTTCGGTGGGCTGGATCTCCACGATCTTGTCGGTCACCGGCGGCGGCGTGGCCTTGGCCACCTCCTTATGGCCGCCGCAGGCGCTGAGCAGCGCGGCAGGCAGCAGCAGCCAGGCGCTGCGCAGCAGGGAACGGGTCAGGGGGTGGGCGTACATGGCATTCTCCCGGTAGGTGACGAAATCTCGGTCGCAGGCCATCCCTTGCCCAATCTCAGGTATCGGCCACGGCAACATCGGCCGTGGCGGTCAGCAGGTCCAGCTCGTGCGGCTCCAGTTCGCGCCAGGCACCCTTGGCCAGCGTGCCCAGCGGCAGCCGGCCGATGCCTACGCGCACCAGCCGCAGCACGTTGATGTCGAAGGCCGCCAGCAGGCGGCGGATATGGCGGTTGCGGCCTTCTTCCAGTACCACTTCCAGCCAGGCGGTCTTGTCGCCACTGCGCAGCAGGCGTGCCTGGCGGGCGCGCAGGAATTCGCCGTCGTCGTCCACGCCGCTGCACAGCGCAGCCAGCTGCGCGGCATCGGGAATGGCATCGATCTGGACGTGGTAGGTCTTGTCCGGCCCGGTGCTGGGGTCGGTCAGCCGCGCAGCCCACTGCGGGTCGTTGCTGAACAGCAGCAGGCCTTCACTGGCCTTGTCCAGCCGCCCGACCGGCGCCAGCCACGGCAGCCCCGCCCCGTCGAAGCAGCGGTACACGGTGTCGCGGCCCTGCTCGTCCTGCGCGGTGGTGACCAGGCCGCGCGGCTTGTTGAGCACGATGTGCAGGCGGCGCGGTGCATCCAACGGCTGGCCATCGACACGCACCACGTGACGGCCGTCGATGATCGGGAATTCGGGGTTGTTGATGGTGCGCCCATCGACCGTCACCCGGCCCTCGCCGATCCAGCGCGCCGCTTCGGTGCGCGAGCACAGCCCGGCCTTGGACAGCACGCGCGCCAGCCCGTGGCGTGGCGCATCGCTGGGCTGGGCTGCAGGTCTGGCGGGAGCGGACGCACGCCGCGGATCGCGGCGTGGTCGATCGGTGGGCGCGGCGGGGGGGCGACGGTTACGCATCGGGCGCCGCGCGCGTTGCTTACTTCTTGCCGCCCGGCTTGGTCTCAGCCGGTGCTTCGGCGGCCGGCGCGGGCGCGGGTGCAGCGGCGGCGGCCGCACGCGGCTTGACCACGCGCACGCCGCGCGACTTCATCCAGGCGTCGAACTCATCGGCGGTCATGCGCTTGCCGTTCTGGCTCATGTCGAAGCGCCACGGCGTGTTGTCGAACTCGGTCTGCGGCTTGTAGGCGGCCGGATCGTTCGGCTTGATGGCAGGCGCGCCCGGCATCGCCTTGGCGATGTTCTGGCAGCCATCGATGCGAAGGCGCTGCAGCACGCGGTCGAGCGACTGCTGCTGGTCGAAGTTGGAGGTCAGCACGCCGGCGGGCATGCCCAGCTGCACGTTGCGGATGTACAGCTCGGACGCCACCGGGGCGATCGCGGTGGCCGGCAACGGCAGCGGCTTGACGCTGGTGGCCGAAGCGGAGCAATCCACGGCTGCGTAAGCGGTGGGAACCAGGGCCAGGCCGAGTGCGGCGGCCAGTGCGATACGCAGCATGGGATGCATCCAGGAAAGAGGGTGACGCACCGAGTTTAACAGCGCCACAACGCCTTTCAAGATCCCACATTCAATGAATACGGCAACTTGTTGGATTTATTGTTGATTCCTGGCAAACAAGGCAAAAAAAAGGGCCCGGCAATGCCGGGCCCTTTCCTGAAGCTGATGTTCCCGAACAATTAGTTCTGGACGTTCAGCTCGGTACGACGGTTCTTCTCGCTCTTGCAGGCCGGGAAGGTCTGCGGGGTCTGCTCCAGCGGACGGCTCTCGCCATAACCGATCGGACCGGCCAGACGGCTGGCAGCCACGCCGTTCTGGGTCAGATAGTTGTACACGGCGGTCGCACGACGCTCGGACAGCTTCTGGTTGTAGTCATCCTTGCCGCACAGGTCGGTGTGGCCAGCCACTTCGACGCGGATGTCCGGGTAACGCACCAGGATCTGGGTAGCTTCGGACAGGATCGCCACGGCGTCCGGACGCAGGTTCGACTTGTCGAAGTCGAAGTTGACGCCCTTCAGGTCGATGGAGACCGGCACCGGGCAACCGTCCGGACCGATGGTCTGACCCGGCTGCGAGTTCGGGCACTTGTCGTCGCAGTTGTTGACGCCGTCACCGTCGTCATCCAGGTCTGCGCAGCTCGGGGCAACCGGCGGCGGGGCAACAACCGCGGCAGCCGGCGGCGGGCCCAGCGGGATCACGACGCCGACCGAGGCCAGCACGTCGCCAAACCAGCTTTCGTCTGCAGCGGCAACGCTCTTGTCGTCGAAGTCACCGCGGTAGGCCACTTCGGCGCGGACTGCAACGCGCTTGTCGAAGGTGGTCTGCAGGCCGACGCCGAGCTTGGCGGCGAAGTTGCCGTCCTTGCGCTCACCCGGGCTGTCCGGCGACGGGAAGTTGTTGTATTCCTCTTCCGACTTCTGGTAGCCCAGGCCCATCAGCAGGTACGGGTTCCAGCCACGGCCTTCCGAGATGAAGTGGCGGCGCAGGTCGATCGAGGCGCCGTACTGGCTCCAGTTCAGGTCCTGGTTGTCGTCGAAGTTCGGGTTCTGATAGTTCAGCTCGCCGTCCAGCGACCAGTTGGGGCTGATGAACTTGCCAAGACCCAGGGTAACGAACGGAGCGTCGTTGGTCGTACGGTCGCTATCCTGGAAGTTGAAGCCGGCCGAACCGGTCAGGTACCAGCGGTCATCAAAATCCTGCGCGGAGGCTGCCTGGGCAAACGCCAGGCCGCCCAGCAGCGCGGCAGTGAGGATCTTCTTGTTCATGTAATACAGCTCCTATTTCGGGGGTATGAAACCGGTAGAGGCATGGGCCAGCACTACTGCGTCGTTTAAGACTGCCGATTCAGCACGCCACCGCCGCGAACATTATGCTCAGGGGAGTGAAGGCGATGTTAACGGTCACGTAACATGTGAAATCAGCGACCAGACCT
The DNA here is from genome assembly GCF_034044835.1 of Stenotrophomonas sp. CFBP8994. NCBI lineage: Bacteria > Pseudomonadati > Pseudomonadota > Gammaproteobacteria > Lysobacterales > Lysobacteraceae > Stenotrophomonas > Stenotrophomonas sp. CFBP8994. The sequence continues at coordinate 57,340 of NZ_JAXCWT010000009.1, forward strand.
CCTCCGGGTCCAGCTGGTGGCACCCTATACAGGTTGGTGAACTTCCGCAAGACCCAACAATGGCAAGGCTTTTCAGGACTTTCCCAGAGTTTTCAAAGGCTCGCCACAGTATTTGATGCAGTTTGTCGCAGGCCGGCGATTCAGCTCGCAAACAGGTTCAAAAGCGACCTTATGATGACGTTGTTCATCTCCACAGGAGCTGCCATGAAAGCCGTAGGCCTCTCTCGGTACCTGCCCATCGAGCACGTCGATTCGCTTCTTGACCTCGCGTTACCTGAACCCGGCGCGCCCCAGGGGCATGACGTTCTGGTGCGCGTTCACGCCGTCTCGGTGAATCCGGTCGATACCAAGCAGCGCGCGCCGCGCGACGGTGACGTGTCGCCACCGCGCGTCCTGGGCTTTGACGCCTCTGGCATCATCGAAGCCGTGGGTGCGCACGTGACCGCGTTCGCCCCGGGCGACGAGGTGTATTACGCCGGCGACGTGACGCGACCCGGCAGCAATGCGCAGTGGCAGTGGGTGGATGAACGCCTGGTGGGACGCAAGCCGACCACGCTGGATTTTGCTGAAGCCGCAGCGCTGCCACTGACCGTGCTGACCGCATGGGAACTGCTGTTCGAGCGCATGCCGCTGCATTTCGATGATCGCCGCCACGTTGGCCAGACCCTGCTGGTCATCGGTGGTGCAGGCGGTGTCGGTTCCATCGCGATTCAACTGGCACGCCATGCCGGCTTCACCGTGGTGGCCACCGCATCGCGCGACGACTCGGCCGAATGGTGTCGCCGGATGGGCGCCGACCATGTGGTCGATCACCGCCAGCCGCTGCCGGCGCAGCTGCAGGCGCTGGGCATTGCACAGGTGGAGGTGGCGCTGAACCTGGCCGACACCGACCACTACTGGGAGGTGCTGGGCGAGCTGCTGGCACCGCAGGGGCATGTCGGCCTCATCGTGGAACCGCGTGGCCCGCTCCGCATCGGCGATCCCTACAAGGCCAAGTGCATCGGCATCCATTGGGAATTCATGTTCGCCCGATCGCGATTCCAGACCGCCGACATGGTGGAACAGCACGCATCCTCAGCCGGGTGGCCAGCCTGGTCGATGCCGGTGAACTGCGCAGCACCGCGCATACCTCGTTGGGCAGCATCAATGCGGCCAACCTGCGCGAAGCCCATCGCCTGCTGGAAGGCGGCGGGGTTACCGGCAAGCTGGTGCTGTCCGGCTGGGAGTGAGCGTCGGCGCGCGCGGTGTGTGCACGCTTTCGCCTGCATCTGTATCTGTCGGCGCGACAGCGCGCGCCCTACAGTCAAACGCCCTGTCGATGACACCGCCATGCCTACCTCACTGCCCCTGCGCCTGCTGCAACTGCTGATCGGCCTGTTCCTGTACGGGATGGGCGCGGCGGTGATGATCCGCGCCGCGATCGGCGTGGCCCCCTGGGATGTGCTCTCCCAGGGCATCGCGCTGCAGACGCCGCTGTCGTTCGGCGTGGCCACCAACGTGATCGGAGCGCTGGTACTGCTGCTGTGGTGGCCGATCCGGCAGAAGCCGGGACTGGGCACGGTGCTGAACGTGCTGCTGATCGGCCCCAGCGCGCAGTTCGGCCTGTGGCTGCTGCCGGAAGTGCACGGGCTGGTGTGGCAGGTGCCGATGTTTGCCCTGGGGCTGCTGCTGGTGGCGGTCGCCACCGGCCTCTACATCGGTGCCCGTTTCGGACCGGGCCCGCGCGATGGCCTGATGACCGGCCTGCATGCCCGCACCGGCTGGCCGATCTGGCTGGTACGCAGCCTGATCGAGGGCACCGTACTGGTCATCGGCTGGTACCTGGGCGGCAACGTCGGCCTGGGCACCCTTGCCTTCGCGCTGCTGATCGGCCCCCTGTGCGGCTACACGCTGCCCCTGTTCGGTGTGCGCAGACCGGAGCCGGCGCCCGCCCTGCGCTGACCCTTGCGTGCAATGGCGATACGCGGCACCCTTCGCACCTACCGTACGCAAGCGTATCTTCATGTCGCCAGCCGCCGAAACTCCCGCCTACCCCCACCTGTTCGCCCCGCTCGACCTGGGCTTCACCACCCTGCGCAACCGCATCCTGATGGGGTCCATGCACACCGGGCTGGAAGACCGCGCGCGCGACTTCCCGCGGCTGGCCGCGTACTTCGCCGAGCGCGCGGCGGGTGGGGTCGGGCTGATCGTCACCGGCGGCTATGCGCCCAACGTGGTGGGCTGGCTCAAGCCGTTCGGCGGCAAGCTGTCCTGGCCGTGGGAAGTGGGTCCGCACCGCCAGCTCACCGCGGCGGTGCACGGCCATGACGGCAAGATCTGCCTGCAGCTGCTGCACGCCGGCCGTTACGCCTACCACCCCCTGTCGGTGGCGCCGTCGAAGAAGAAGGCGCCGATCAATCCGTTTACCCCGCGCGCGCTGTCGGCACGTGGCGTGGAACGGCATATCGCCGATTACGCGCGCAGCGCGCGGCTGGCCCGCGAAGCCGGCTACGACGGTGTGGAGGTGATGGGCTCGGAGGGCTACCTGATCAACGAGTTCATCGCCCCGCGCACCAACCTGCGCGGCGATCGCTGGGGCGGCGACGCTACCCGGCGCATGCAGTTCGCGGTGGAGATCGTGCGCCGCATCCGCGAAGCGTGCGGCCCGGATTTCATCATCATCTACCGGTTGTCATTGGTGGACCTGGTGGAGGACGGCAGCAACTGGGATGAGATCGTGCAGCAGGCCAAGGCCATTGAAGCGGCCGGCGCCACCCTGATCAATTCCGGCATCGGCTGGCATGAAGCACGCGTGCCCACCATCGCCACCTCGGTGCCGCGCGCGGCGTTTGCCGGGGTCACCGCCAAGCTCAAGCCGCATGTGCGCGTGCCGGTGATCGCCACCAACCGCATCAACATGCCCGACGTGGCCGAACACATCCTGGCCGGCGGCGGCGCGGACATGGTGTCGCTGGCACGGCCGCTGCTGGCCGACCCGGAATGGGCCAACAAGGCGCGCGCCGGCCGTGCGCACGCGATCAATACCTGCATTGCCTGCAACCAGGCGTGCCTGGACCACGTGTTCGAGAACAAGACCGCCAGCTGCCTGGTCAACCCGCGCGCGGTGCACGAAACCGAACTGGTCTACCGCCCCACCACGGCCCCGAAGAAGGTCGCGGTGGTCGGTGCCGGTCCGGCGGGCCTTGCCTGCGCCACGGTGGCCGCCGAACGCGGGCATGTGGTCACCCTGTTCGACGCCGGCAGCGAGATCGGCGGCCAGTTCAACGTGGCCAAGCGCATTCCCGGCAAGGAAGAATTCCACGAAACGCTGCGCTACTTCCGGCACAAGCTGGACGAAACCGGCGTGAACGTGAAGCTCGATACCGTGGCCGACGTCGCCACGCTGGCCGGCTTCGATGCGGTGGTGGTCGCCACCGGCATCACCCCGCGCCAGGTCGACTTCCCCGGCGCCGACCATCCCAAGGTGGTCAGCTATCTCGATGTGCTGCTGGGCCGGGTGGAGGTTGGCGCGGAAGCGGCGATCATCGGTGCCGGTGGCATCGGCTTCGACGTGGGCGAGTTCCTGGTCCACGAGGGCCCCTCCCCCGCGCTGGATCCGGCCCGCTGGATGGCCGAATGGGGCGTTGACCCGACTTTCGAGGCACGTGGCGCGCTGGCCCGGCCGCAGCCCGAGGCACCCGCACGCAAGGTCTGGCTGCTGCAGCGCAGCCCGGGCAAGCCCGGCGCACGGCTGGGCAAGACCACCGGCTGGATCCACCGCGCCACGCTCAAGGCCAAGGGCGTGAAGATGCTGGGCGGCGTGGAATACCTGGGCGTGGACGACGACGGCCTGCGCATCCGCATCGATGGCCAGGAACAGACCCTGCCGGTGAGCCACGTGGTGGTCTGCGCCGGCCAGGAACCGCGCCGCGACCTGCATGCCGCACTGCTGGCCGCAGGCGTGGATGCGCACCTGATCGGCGGCGCCGATGTGGCCGCGGAACTGGATGCAAAGCGCGCGATCAACCAGGGCAGCCGCCTGGCGGCAGGCCTGTAACCGGAGTGCCGGCCACCGGCCGGCACTGCCTGAATGGGCGAAAATGGCCCCCTTCCGAACCTGAATGTCAAGCCTTTCGGTTCAGGATGCGTTGCGAAATCCCCCCCTATCGTGCGCCAACTTTCCCGCTCACCACCCAGTTCGAGTGAGCGCGCGGCCCCCACGTCTTTCGGGTGCCGCTCCCGGGCGGCCCCGATGGCCGCCTCCCCATGACGCCAAGTCGTACACCCCGCCCCATCCCGTTGATCGGATGGACAGCCAGGTGCGGCCCATACGGAGCAAGGAGATTTATGAAACTGGCCTGGATTCTCTGGCTGTCGCAGTTGTTGCCCCAGCCGGCCGCCGATTCGCTGTGCTTGAGCACGACCGTCTACCTCGAAGCGCGTGACCAGACCCTGCGCGGCCAGCAAGCCGTTGCGGAAGTGGCGCTGCGCCGGCTGGACAGCGGGCTGTGGGGCGATTCGATGTGCAAGGTGGTCACCGCGCGCAAGCAGTTCGCTCCGACCATCGTGGCGCCGGGCACCCAGCTGGGCAACACCGATGCGTGGGAAGAAGCCATGACCGTGGCTTTTGATGCCGAGCGCAACTGGGCGCTGCCGGAAGGCGAGCGCAAGGAGATCGTGCCCGGTGCCAGCCACTTCGCCGCGCTGTCCATCGCCAGCCCCAGCTGGCGCAATGCCTACCAGGTGGCCACCATCGGCGACCATACGTTCTATCGCGTGCAGAAACTCAAGCCACGCGCGTCGTAACGATCTGTTACGGCCATACCGTTGAGGATGCGGGGCCGGCTCTGGAATAGTGGGCCGCTTACCTTTCCTGCATCCCGACGGAGTTCCCCATGAAGCTGTACAGCAAGCCCGGTGCCTGCTCCACCGCCGACCACATCGCCCTGCAGTGGACCGGCCAGCCGTTCGAGGTGGAACTGCTCGACAAGGACACCCTGAAGGCCCCGGCCTATCTTGCGATCAATCCGGCCGGCTCGGTGCCGACCATCGTGGACGGCAGCTTCGTGCTGACCCAGAACGCGGCCATCATGGGCTACATCGCCGACAGCTACCCGCAGGCCGGCCTGGGCGGCGACGGCAGCCCGCAGCAGCGCGCTGAAGCCAACCGCTGGCTGGCCTTCGTCAACTCGGACGTGCACCCGGCGTTCTCGCCGCTGTTCGCACCGGCCAAGTTCATCGCCGATGACAGCCAGTACGACGCGATCCGCGACGCCGCCCGCAAGCGCCTGCGCGGCCTGTTCGAGACCGCCAACCGCCAGCTGGCCGACAAGCCCTGGCTGGCCGGCTTCCGCAGCTACGCCGACGCCTACTTCTACATCACCCTGCGCTGGGCAGCCGGTGCCAAGGTCGACCTCACCGGCCTGGACAACCTGGCTGCGTTCAAGACCCGGATGGACGCCGACACCGGCGTGCAGGCCGCGCTGAAGGCCGAAGGCCTGCAATAAACGAATGTGGTGCGCGCGATCAGCCGATCTCGCGCACCACGTTGCCCTGCGCATCGCGCAGTGCGGTCGGCACCACTTCCACCACCAGCGCCGTCCCCGGTACGGGATAGCGCCCGCGCCCAGCCTGCACCTGCTGCTCCAGCGCATCCAGGCCCTGCGCAGTCAGCGTGCAGCGCATGCCCTCCCCGTCCTTGGCGACAGCATCGCGGTCACCGGGGGCGAACACCCACTCGTGTTCGCGGCTGACGATGGTCAACGGATTGCCATGGCGCAAGCGCAGCGGCAGCAGTTCAAGCACATTGGGCACCTGCCCCGCACCCAGTACCAGCACGACCTGGTTGCCTTCTTCGCGCCACGCCAGGGTCTCCACGAACAGGACCGCGGTACTGGACCCTTCGCGTTCGCTGCCTTCCTGCAGTTGCCTTACCAGCGCCGGGTCATCCAGCAGGCTGGCACGGTGCAGGTCGGTGATCCACAGCGGCATGCGCGGCGCCAATGCCTGCAGCACCCCGTCGGTCGACCAGCGCTTGATCGCCGCCATCTCGTCGTCGCTCAGCCCGATCACCTGCAGGAACGCCAGTTCACCATTGGGCGTGGCCCGCGCCGGCAGCTGCGGATCGGGCATGAAGGCCAGGTGGCGCAGGCAGGTATCGGTATCCAGCGCGATCGGACCGTTGGCATTCATGTGGTGCCCGGCCTCGAACACGTTGCCGCTGCCGAACACGTAGCGCGCCAGGTTCTGCAGCAGGTTCATCGGCCATGCCGGCGGGGTGTCATCGCCGCTGTCGATGGCCAGGCGGAAGGTGAGCTCGAAGCCGAAGCCGCTGCTGTCAGCGTCATCGCTCTGCTTGTCGTACAGCTCGGAGAAACCGTAGGTGACGAAATGCCAGTGCGGGCGCGGCAGCTCGGCGCGGTACACGCTGATGCCATCGAGCGGGTCGCGCCCACCCAGCGTGTACGGCAGCGCGGTGCCGTAATGGCGCGGCGCCTGCCCGGGGTACAGCGCGGCCAGGGCCGCGTTGATGGCGTCCCAGCCCGGGGTACCGTCGTCGTTGCCGGTGTCGAGGCTGTTGTCGATGTGTTGTTCGTCCACGCGCTGCTCCTGGCGCCCCGGAAAGACGCCAATGTACGCCATCAACGCTGCGCCGCGCCGCCGTCGTCAGGCGGGCTGCGCATCGCTGTGCAGCAGCGCGCGGGTTTCCTCCAGCCAGCGGTTGGCCAACGCGGGACTCTTCGCCTTGGACACGGCGGCGGCCATCTCCGGCCACAGTTTTTCCAGGCTGGCCGCATCGGTACAACGCTCGATCTTGAGCTGCATGAAGTAGCCCTTCAGGCCGAGATGTCTGCGGACCGATTCGCTCATCCAGTCATACAGCTGCTTGTACAGCACCGGGTCCTGTTCGCGACCGGAGGTCAGCGCCCGTGGCGCGGCTGGCGCCAGCGCACCACCGACCACTTCGATCAGGCCCATCTCCGCCAGCTGGGCCAGCGCATCGTCCGGCGCGCGCAGCCCGGGCAACATCGCGGTCAATTCGTTGTCATCGCGCTGACCATCAACCATCAGCAGAATGGAGCGCAACCCCGGCACCAGCCGGCGCGCGCGGTCTTCGATTTCCTGACGGCCAGCGGCCGTCTTGGCATGGATGTACGCCATGTGTTCCCCCTGTTACCTGGTCCCCCTGCACGCACGCTCCCCGGCGGTTACCGGAACCCATACGCCCCCTTGCGGTCGTCCAGACAGCAGCCCGGGCCGCGCACGCCATCCCCGGCGTGTCGCGCATCGGACCCACAACGATCACCCCCGCAGCTTAACCGAGGTCCCGCGCGGCGGATAATGCACCGCAGCACGGGACACGGTCGCTGGACGTCGGAGGGAGTTACCGCCCCAGCGCCCGGCGGATCTCGTCCAGCGCGCCGGGGTCGTCCAGGGTGGACAGGTCGCCCGGGTCGCGGTGTTCGGCCAGGGCCTGCAGTGAACGGCGCAGCAGCTTGCCCGAGCGGGTCTTGGGCAAGGCGTTGACCAGGTGGATGTGCGCCGGGCGCGCGACCGCGCCCAAGGTTTCGGTCACGCGCTTCATCATCTCGGCCACCACCGCGCTGCCGTCGCCGTCCACTGCCTGCTTGAGGGTGACGAACACCAGCGGCACCTGGCCCTTGAGTTCGTCCTTGACCCCGATCACCGCCGCTTCGGCCACCAGCGGGTGACCGGAGATGCATTCCTCGATCTCCCGCGTGCCCAGCCGGTGCCCGGCCACGTTGATCACATCGTCGGTGCGCCCAAGGATGAAGGTGTAGCCGTCTTCGTCGCGGATCGCCCAGTCCAGCGAGCTGTACAGCAGTTCCTTGAAGTGGCTGAAATAGCTCTGGATGAAACGGTCGTCGTCGTTCCAGACCGTGCTCATGCAGCCCGGCGGCAGCGGCGGCACCATCACCAGCACGCCCTTCTGCCCGGCCTGCACTTCGGCGCCGGTGTTCTCATCGATCACCTTCATGCGGTAACCGAGGTTGGGGAAGCCCGGCGAACCGAAACGCACCGGCTTGAGGTCCACGCCCGGCAGCAGGGTCAGCGCCGGCCAGCCGGTTTCGGTCTGCCAGTAGTTGTCGATGATCGGCTTGCCCAGCGCATCGTTGATCCAGTGCGCGGTGGGTTCGTCCAGTGGCTCGCCGGCCAGGAATACATACTTCAACGCGTCCAGGTCGTGGCGACGGATGAAGTCGGCATCGTGCTTCTTCAGTACACGGATCGCGGTCGGCGACGAGAACAACGTGCGCACGCCGTACTGCTCGCACAGCGCCCACCAGATGCCCGGATCCGGGTTGGTGGGCAGCCCTTCGTACAACAGCGAGGTGCAGCCGCCGATCAGAGGGCCGTAGACGTTATAGGAATGCCCCACCGCCCAGCCGACGTCCGAGGTGGAGAACATCACCTGGCCCGGCTTGCAGTCGAACACGGTTTCCATGGACTGCGCCATCGCCACCGCATAGCCGCCCACGTCGCGCTGCACACCCTTGGGCTTGCCGGTGGTGCCGGAGGTGTACAGCAGGTAGCTGGGCTCGCTCGATTCCAGCCACACCACCGGCACGTCCTGGTCGCCGACTTCGTCGCGCAGGGTCGCGTAGTCGACGTCGCGGCCCGGCACCTTCGGCTCGGCCGGGTCCAGCCCGCGCGAGACGATCAGCACGTGCGGCGGCGGCGACTGCGCTTCGGCGCAGGCCGCATCCACCATCGCCTTGTATGGAATCACCTTGCCGCCGCGCTTGCCGGCATCGGCGGCGATCAGCAGCTTGGGCGCGGCATCGTCGATGCGCAGCGCCAGGTTGTGCGCGGCAAACCCACCGAACACCACCGAGTGGATGGCGCCGATGCGGGCGCAGGCCAGCATGGCGAAGACCGCCTCGGCCATGTTCGGCATGTAGATCACCACGCGGTCGCCGCGCTGCACATCCAGCCGCTGCAGCACGGCGGCGAACGCATTCACTTCGCGGTACAGCTCGCGGTAGGTGATCTCGCGGGTGACGTTGGTCTCGGTGGAAATGGCCACCAGCGCCAGCTGGTCGGGGCGCTCGGCCAGGTGCCGGTCCACCGCGTTGTAGCAGAGGTTGGTCTGGCCACCCACGTACCAGCGCCGGAATGGCGGGTTGCTGTAATCCAGGATCTGCTGCGGCGGTACATGCCAGTAGATCCGGTGCGCTTCCTCGGCCCAGAACGCTTCGGGTTCTTCCACCGACCGACGGTAAACCTCTTCGTAACGCATGACAGCCCTCCCAGACAAAGTCATGGGATCGAGCATAGTCCGATGGCGGCGACTGAACTGCCCGACCTTGGTCGTACGGTACGCGTGCGCGTTATTGAGCAGACGCGGTTGCCGGTGAATCGAGCGCCGGGGCGGCATACCCTTTCCGGCGAATGTCCCCCGGCGTCGGCCGGAGGCCGACACCTCCTCCTTTACTTCGCCTCCAAGGGTATGCCACCCCGGCACTCGATCCACCGGCGTTGCACCATGACTTCGGCTTTTACTCGCGCGTACCGCAAGCCGAGCCCCGTCGCGGCCGGCAGGCTCCTGGTAAAGTAAAGGAGGAGGTCGTCGCCGAAGGGCGTCGGCCGGGGGACATTTGCACAGGGGCCTGCCGGCCGCGGCGGGGCCCTCAACGCGCACGATGAAGGTGATCGAAGAGAAAAAAAACGCCGGGCAAGCCCGGCGTTTTTTCTGACCGGGTGCCAACCATCGGTTGGCACCCAAGCGATCAACCCAGCAGGTGGGCGACGCCGGCGCGCTCTTCTTCCAGCTCGGCCAGGGTCTTGTCGATGTACTTCTGGCTGAAGTCGTCGACCGGCAGGTCCTTGACCAGGGTGTACTCACCGTTTTCGGTGGTCACCGCAAAGCCGAAGATCACGCCTTCCGGGATGCCGTAGGAACCGTCGGACGGCACGCCCATGGTCACCCACTTGCCGTTGCTGCCCAGCACCCAGTCGCGCACGTGGTCGATGGCGGCATTGGCGGCCGAGGCCGCCGAGGACGAGCCACGGGCTTCGATGATCGCCGCGCCGCGCTTGCCCACGGTCGGAATGAAGGTACCGGCATTCCATTCCTGGTCGTTGATCGCATCGGCGACGGAGGCACCGTCGGCGGTGGCGAAACGGTAGTCCGGGTACATGGTCGGGCTGTGGTTGCCCCACACGACCAGCTTTTCGATGCCACCCACCGACTTGCCCAACTTGGACGACAGCTGGCTCAGCGCACGGTTGTGATCCAGGCGCAGCATGGCGGTGAAGTTGCGCGGGTTCAGGTCCGGCGCCGACTTCATGGCGATGTAGGCATTGGTGTTGGCCGGGTTGCCGACCACCAGCACCTTCACGTTGCGGCTGGCGACCTTGTTCAGCGCCGCGCCCTGCGCGGTGAAGATCTTGGCGTTTTCCAGCAGCAGGTCCTTGCGCTCCATGCCAGGGCCGCGCGGACGCGCGCCGACCAGCAGGGCGATGTCGGCATCCTTGAACGCCACTTCGGCGTCATCGGTGCCGACCATGCCGGCCAGCAGCGGGAACGCGCAGTCTTCCAGTTCCATCATCACGCCGCGCAGGGCGGCCTGGGCCTTGTCGACCGGCAGCTCGAGCAGCTGCAGGATGACCGGCTGGTCCTTGCCCAGCATTTCGCCGGAGGCGATGCGGAACAGCAGGGCGTAGCCGATCTGGCCGGCGGCGCCGGTCACGGCAACACGAACAGGTGCTTTCATGGGGATTTCCTCTGCTAAGAAGCTGTGTGGGAGTGGCCACCGGGCGGGGAGAAACCTGGCGGGGCGGCCGGAAATGCGCAACGGCCTCCCGCGAGGGAGGCCGTTGAAAGGGAATTACCTGGCCGGGATCAGCTTGTTCCACTCGGCCACGCGGTCGGCCTGGGCGGCCAGCACGGCGTCGGTGTCGCCTTCCAGGGTGATCGAATGGATCACGTCGCCCTGCTTGACCGAGTCCACGATGGCCTGGCCATCCAGCACCTGGCCGAACACGGTGTGCTTGCCGTCCAGCCAGTCGGTCTTGATGTGGGTGATGAAGAACTGGCTGCCGTTGGTGTTCGGGCCGGCATTGGCCATGGACAGCGAACCGACCTGGTGCTTCACGCCGTTCTTCTCGTCTTCGAACTTGTAGCCCGGGCCGCCGGTGCCCTGGCCCTTGGGGCAACCGCCCTGGATCATGAAATCGGGGATCACGCGGTGGAAGATCAGGCCGTCATAGAAGCCCTTCTGGACCAGGTTCACGAAGTTGGCGACGGTCAGCGGCGCCTTGTCGGCGAACAGCTCGACCTTGATCGGGCCCTGGGTGGTGTCGAAAGTGGCGATGAGGGACATGAGGATCCTTGATATTCGGGGGTTGTCGTCAGCCCGTAAGGATACACCGCGCCCCCTGACCCGCGTGCGCCAGTTTGACGAACGCGTCGCCACGCGCCCGGTCTTCACCGCGCCAGCCGGGAGACGCTTTTCCTGAACGCGCGAAGGCCACGCAGGCAGGGGCATCCTGAATAGGCCAAAGGTTGTTTTCGCGTTTGGCCATCAAAGCCGTATAATGATGGACTTCTTTTTCCAAATCCGGCGCCGACTGGCCCCCTTTCGCATGTCTATCGAAAATCTTCGCAACATCGCCATCGTCGCCCACGTCGACCACGGTAAGACCACCCTTGTGGACCAGCTGCTGAAGCAGTCCGGCACCCTCTCCGAGCGCACCGTGCTCGCCGAGCGCGTGATGGACAGCAACGACCAGGAAAAGGAGCGTGGCATCACGATCCTGGCCAAGAACACGGCCATCACCTGGGAAGACAAGCGCACCGGCGTCAAGAACCGCATCAACATCGTCGACACCCCCGGACACGCCGACTTCGGCGGTGAAGTGGAGCGCGTGCTGTCGATGGTGGACACCGTGCTGATCCTGGTCGACGCGATGGACGGCCCGATGCCGCAGACCCGCTTCGTCACCCAGAAGGCCTTCGCGATGGGCTTCAAGCCGATCGTGGTGGTCAACAAGGTCGACCGCCCGGGCTCGCGTCCGGATTGGGTGATCGACCAGGTCTTCGACCTGTTCGACAAGCTCGGCGCCACCAATGAACAGCTCGACTTCCCGATCGTCTACGCCTCGGCCCTGAACGGCTACGCCGGTCTGGAAGACAGCGTGCGCGATGGCGACATGACCCCGCTGTACGAAGCGATCATGCAGCACGCGCCGAAGCCGGAAGTGGACCCGGAAGGTCCGTTCCAGATGCGCATCAGCCAGCTGGACTACAACAACTTCGTGGGCGTGATCGGCATCGGCCGCATCCAGCGCGGCACCCTGAAGAAGAACATGCAGGTCGCGGTGATCGACCGTGAAGGCAAGAAGCGCAACGGCAAGGTCGCCCAGGTGCTGGGCTTCCTGGGCTTGGAGCGCATCGAGCAGGAAACGGCCGAAGCCGGCGACATCGTCGCCATCTCGGGCATTCCGGAGCTGACCATCTCCGACACCCTGTGCCACCCGGACACCCCGGAAGCACTGCCGGCGCTGACCGTCGACGAGCCGACCATCTCGATGACCTTCCAGGTCAACAACTCGCCGTTTGCCGGCAACAAGGACCTGTCCGGTGGCAAGTTCCTGACCAGCCGCCAGATCAAGGACCGCCTGGACCGCGAACAGGTCCACAACGTGGCCCTGAAGGTGGAACAGCTGGAAGACGCCGACAAGTTCCTGGTCTCCGGCCGTGGCGAACTGCACCTGTCGGTGCTGATCGAGAACATGCGTCGCGAAGGCTACGAGCTGGCCGTGTCGCGCCCGGAAGTGATCATCAAGCAGATCGACGGCCAGGCCATGGAGCCGATCGAGCAGCTGGTGGTGGACGTTGAAGAAGTGCACCAGGGCGGCGTGATGGAAAAGCTGGGCACCCGCAAGGGCCAGCTGAAGAACATGGAGCCGGACGGCAAGGGCCGTGTGCGCCTGGAATACATGATCCCGGCCCGTGGCCTGATCGGCTTCCAGAACGAGTTCAAGACCCTGACCCAGGGTTCGGGCCTGCTGTTCCACGTGTTCGACCATTACGGCCCGAAGGAACAGGGCGCCATCGCCAAGCGCCAGAACGGCGTGATGATCGCCAACGCCCCGGGCGCCACCCCCGCGTACTCGCTGGGGCCGCTGCAGGAACGCGGCAAGCTGTTCGCTGCTGAAGGCGACAACGTGTACGAAGGCCAGCTGATCGGTATCCACTCCAAGGACAACGACCTGACCGTCAACGCGATCAAGACCAAGCCGCTGACCAACATGCGCGCTTCGGGCAAGGACGACGCGATCCAGCTGACCCCGGCGATCAAGTACTCGCTGGAGCAGGCCCTGGACTTCATCGAAGACGACGAACTGGTCGAAATCACGCCCAAGGAAATCCGTCTGCGCAAGAAGTTCCTGACCGAAAGCGACCGCAAGAAGGCCTCGCGCGGCGGCTGATCGGACCCTTGTGACCGACACGGCCTACAACCCGGATCCTCACAAGCATCCGGGACTTCACATGATCGCCTTGCTGGAAGCCAGCAAGGCGGTCCTGGCGCTGTTGGCGGCTACCGGGCTGGAAGTGCTCGGCCCGCAGCCACTGCGTGATGGGGTCAATGCCCTGATCCGGCGTTTCAGCCTGGACCCGGATCACGGCACCCTGCCCTCGCTGCTCAACATGATCAGCCCCGATGCCGTCCATCTGGCCGCTGCGGCCATGGTTGCCTACGGCATCCTGCATCTCTTCGAGGCCTGGGGCCTCTGGCGCGCCAAAGCCTGGGCATCCTGGCTGGGCTGCGTCACCGCCGGCATCTACCTGCCGTTCGACATTTTCGCGATCATCCGCCACCCGGGCTGGGCCTCGTGGTCGGTGCTGGTGATCAACCTCATCGTGGTCGGCGTCCTCGCCCGCGACATCCGCAAGCGTCACGGCCCGGCCCAACCGCCGGCGTGAGTTGCCAAGCGTGCGGAGCGCTGGTTAGCCTGAGCGCTGGTTCCGGGGATACACAGATGCGCGCGCCACTGACATCGCTCGTGTTGGCCATCGCACTGCTGGCAGGCTGCTCGCCCTCGCCCGTGCCCTTGTTCAACCAGGCACATGCCGCCGCGTCCGCGGCCCCACGCGATACGCCGTTCGCCTACGCCGAAACCGATATCGTCCAGCTGCAGGCGGCGATGGCCGCTGGCGAGCTGGACAGCGTCACCCTGACCCGCGCCTACCTGGAACGGATCGCCCGGCTCGACCGCGCCGGCCCGCGCCTCAACGCCGTGCTGGAGCTCAATCCGGATGCCCTGAAGGAAGCGGCGGCACTGGATGCCGAACGCCGCCGCGGGCAGCTGCGCGGCCCCCTGCACGGCATTCCGCTGCTGCTCAAGGACAACATCGGGGCACGCCCGATGGGCACCAGCGCCGGTTCGCTGGCACTGGCCGGGTTCCGCCCCGACGATGCGTTCCTGGTCACCCGGCTGCGCGCGGCCGGCGCGCTGATCCTGGGCAAGACCAATCTCAGCGAATGGGCGAACTTCCGTTCCAGCCAGTCGATTTCCGGCTGGAGCGCGCGTGGCGGCCAGACCCGGAATCCCTACCGGCTCAGCCACAACCCGTGCGGCTCCAGCAGTGGAAGCGCGGTGGCGGTGGCGGCCAACCTGGCAGCCGCCGCGGTGGGTACCGAGACCGACGGCAGCATCGTCTGCCCGGCTGCGGTGAACGGCGTGGTCGGGCTCAAGCCCACGGTCGGGCTGGTCAGCCGCGATGGCATCGTGCCGATTTCCTTCAGCCAGGACACCGCCGGCCCGATCACCCGCAGCGTGGCCGATGCCGCCGCCCTGTTGACGGCGATGGCCGGCCGCGACGACGCCGACCCGGCCACGGCGACCATGCCCGGGCGGGCGGTGTATGACTACACCGCGCGGCTGAATCCGGACGGCCTGCGCGGCGCCCGGATCGGCGTCCTGCACGGCGCGCTGGACCAGCAGCCCGGGGTCGCCCCCGCCCTGCAGCACGCGATCGGCGTGCTGCGCGATGCCGGCGCCGTGGTGGTACCGGTGCAGCTGCCTACCGAGGGGCAGTGGGAAGACGCCGAACGCCTGGTGCTGCTGCACGAGTTCAAAGCCGGCATGCAGCGCTACCTCACCCGCCACCAGGCCCCGGTGCGCGACCTGGACGCGATCATCGCCTTCAACCGTACCCATGCCGACAAGGAGCTGGTGCTGTTCGGGCAGGATCTGATGGAGACGGCCGCGCAGGCCGGCGGCCTGGGCAGCCCCGAGTACATCGCTGCACGCACCCAGGCGCGCCGCCTGGCCGGCCCCGAGGGGATCGACGCGGTGCTCAAGGCCGAGCGCCTGGACGCCCTGGTGGCGCCCACCACGGGCACCGCATGGCCGATCCGTACCGGCCACGGCGATGACTTCCCCGGCGGCAGCTACAGCGCCGCCGCCGTGGCCGGCTACCCGAGCCTGACCGTGCCGATGGCGCACGTGAACGGACTGCCCTTGGGGCTGTTGTTCATGGGCACGGCCTGGAGCGAGCCGAAGCTGATCGAGCTGGCGTACGACTATGAGCAGCGCACCCGGGCCCGGCGTCCGCCGCGGTTCGGGACGCAGGCGTTGTTGCCGTAGGTTGGCTGCGGTCCGGCCAACGGCCGGGGCTACGAATTTTTACGGGCGCATTGGGATCGGGATCAACCCACCGTGGGGTCTTCGACCGGGACCACCGCCGGGGGGCCGTCTTCGGCGCCGGGTGAGCGCACGTCGTCGGCGGGCTGCGAGCGCGGGGTGCGCGTGGGCGGATCGGGGCGCTCGAGGAGTTCGGCGCGCGTGCGGGGCAGCGCCTGCGGATGTTCACGGGCGAGGAAGTCGAGCATGCGTTCGCGCACGATGCAGCGCAGGTCGAAGGCGTCGCCGGAATTGCGCGCACTGACCAGCAGGCGCACCTGCAGGGTGTGATCGGTGGTTTCCGTCACCTGGGTGACGCAGACGCGGCCATCCCACAACGCTTCGCCCTTGCAGATGCGCTCGAGCTCGGTGCGGATCGCCGCGATCGGCGCCCGATAGTCCAGCCACAGGAACGCGGTGCCCAGCAGGTCGGCGCTGCGCCGGGTCCAGTTCTGGAATGGATTCTCGATGAACCAGGTCAACGGCACCACCATGCGCCGCTCGTCCCAGATCCGCACCACCACGTAACTGCTGCCGATCTCTTCCACCCGGCCCCATTCGCCTTCGACGATCACCACGTCATCGAGCCGGATCGGCTGGGTCAGCGCGATCTGCAGGCCGGCGATCAGGTTGCCGAACACCGGCTTGGCGGCGATGCCGGCGACCAGGCCGATGATGCCGGCCGAGGCCAGCAGTGCGGTGCCGATCTGGCGCACCATCGGGAAGGTCAGCAGCACCATCGAGGCGCCGACCAGGATGATGGCGCCCATCAGCACGCGGCTGAGCACGCGGGTCTGGGTCTGGATGCGGCGGGCGGCCAGGTTGTCGGCCACTTCCATCGGGTGGTCACGCAGGATCGCCTGCTCGCCGGCAGCCACCGCGCGCACCAGCAGCCAGATGAAGCACGCCGTCAACCCGATATGCAGCAGCCGCAGCGACTGATCCAGCCAGCGCCCGTCCAGCGGGGTGGCTTCCAGTGCGGGAATCAGCACCAGCATCGGCAGCGCGAACGCCAGCGGCCGGCTGATCACGCGCGCGATGCGCGCACGGCGGTAGTCGCGCCCCTTGAGGCGGCGGGTCAGCAACATCAGCGCCCACCATCCGGTGAGACCGATCGCCAGCGCGATCCCGATCGGCCAGAGATAAGCGGCGGCCGTCTGCCAATCCACGTGCATGCACGCTCCCGTGTTGATCACAAAGGAGCCCTAGCGTGCCAAACACGACATGACCGTCATGTAGTGACACGCCATGCGTGTCCTCAGGATGCCCGAACGAGGTCCAGCCACGCAGGGCACGAAGACGTACCCGGTCAGCCGCCCTGCTTGCGCACGATGGCCATGGCAATCTCGAGCGACTGCTCGTAGTTCAGGCGCGGATCCACCGAGGACCGGTAGGCACGCTCCAGGTCGCGCTCGGTGAGCTCGCGCGCGCCCCCGGTGCACTCGGTGACATCCTCCCCGGTCAGCTCCAGGTGCACGCCGCCCAGCCGCGTACCGGCGGCTGCGTGCAGGTCGAAGGACAGCTCCACTTCACTGCGCACGTTGTCGAAGCGACGGGTCTTGTAGCCGTTGCTGGTGCTCTCGGTGTTGCCGTGCATGGCATCGCACACCCACAGCACGCGGCGACCATCGCGCTTGACCGCCTCCAGCAGCGGCGGCAGCTTCTGGGCGATCTGTGCCGCCCCCATGCGATGGATGAAACTCAGGCGGCCGGGTTCGTCTTCGGGATTGAGCACGTCGATCAGGCGCAGCAGCTGGTCGGGCTGCACGGACGGGCCGACCTTGATGGCAATGGGGTTGCGCACGCCGCGCAGGTACTCCACGTGGGCGCCATCGAGGGCGGCGGTGCGCATGCCGATCCACGGGTAATGCGTGCTCAGGTTGAGCCAGCCATGCTGGCGCGGCACCTGGCGGGTGAGCGCCTGCTCATACGGCAGCAGCAGCGCTTCGTGCGAGGTATAGAAGTCGATCCGGTTGAGGTTGTACACCTGCGCGCCGGACAGGGTCTCCATGAAGCGCACGGCATCGCCGATGGAGGAGACCATCTTCTGGTAGTCGGTGGCCAGCGGCGAATGCCGCACCCACTCCAGGTTCCAGTACTCGGGATGGTGCAGGTCGGCGAAGCCACCATCGATCAGCGCACGCACGAAGTTCATGGTCATGGCCGAATGCGCGTGGGCCTGCAGCATCCTGCGCGGATCGGGCAGGCGCGCGGCTTCGGTGAACTCGGGCGCGTTGATCACGTCGCCACGGTAGCTGGGCAGGGTCACGCCATCGCGGGTTTCAGTATCGGCCGAACGCGGCTTGGCATATTGCCCGGCGAACCGGCCGACGCGGATCACCGGCTTGCGCATGCCGTGCACGAGCACCAGGCTCATCTGCAGGAGCACCTTGAGCCGGTTGGAGATGGTAGTGGACTCGCAGTCGCTGAAGTTCTCCGCGCAATCGCCGCCCTGCAGCAGGAAACGCTTGCCTTCCTGCGCCTCGGCGAGCTGCTGCTTGAGCGAGAGGATCTCCCAGGAGGTCACCAGCGGCGGCAGCCGCTTGAGCTCGTGCAAGGACGCGTCCAGCGCCACCGGATCGGGATACGTCGGCATCTGCAGCGCGGGCCGGCCGCGCCAGCTCTCCGGCGACCAGTCGGTCGGCAGCGAAGCGGAAGGGGTGGCACGGTCGGAGGCAGTCATCGGAATATCCAGTAAACCAGCAGAAGAAAGATCAGTAGCGACGGGCAGGACGGCGGAACGACACCACCAGCGCCCACAGGCCCAGCACGGTGAACCACACCAGGCTCCACATGGGCATGGTCAGCCCCAGGAACTGCCAGTCGATGTTGCCGCAGTTGCCGGTACCGGTAAGCACGGTACGGAACACTTCAAACGGCCCCATGGTCTCGCTCAGGAACGACAGCGGCGGCCCACAGCTCGAGCCCATGTCCTGGGGCAGCAGCTGCACGTACACATGGCGCCCGGCAATTCCGATGCCCACGGCGGCGGCAATGAAGGCCAGCACGCCATAGGTGATGCGCCCGGGCCGATCCCGCGGGCCATGCAGCGCGCCGATCAGGAACAACAACCCAAGCGCGGCGAAGGCGATGCGCTGGAAGATGCACAGCGGGCACGGCTCCAGCCCCATCTTCAGCTGCAGGAAGATCGCATAGCCCAGCAGGCCAGCACACACCAGGAACCCCAGAAGGAACTGGGCGCGGTAATTCCAGCGCAATGGATTCATTGCCAACACTCTTGTTAGTCCAGACGCCAAGATTAACAGGGAGCTGTGCGGTGTAGGCTGCGGCCGTTTGCCGTACATCGGCTTAGTAGGCCATATGGTGTGTTTCAGGGTTTGCGCTAACAGCTGCACGGCTGAGAGGTCCACTGCCCGGCCGCGCCGGGTGCGGGTTTGCGGGGGGCGCCGTGAACCCGTCCTTGGGGGCTCTTGCGAAACATCCATGTTTCGCAAAGCCCCCGCAAACCCGCCCCCGTCGCGACCCCGACGGTGGGTCGGTGCGCATGGGAACAACAGCAGCCGGTGAAGGCCCGGCTCTACCGTTGGCGAAGCCGGGCCGGGCGTGCCCGGCTATGTCAGGCGCCAGCCTCCCACGCCCGGCCGATTGGCCCTTTGGCCCCCGACCACGTGTCGGGGGTCCCGGCCGGGGTGGGTTTGCGGGGGCTTTACCAAACATGGATGTTTGGTAAGAGCCCCCATGGAAGGGTTGAGGTGGTCTAATCCGGTTGGACACTCGATAGGATCAATCCAAGCATCGAGGTGACCCGTGGCAAGACAGATAACCCAAGGTATGAGAGAC